>NZ_JBIBJD010000035.1:0-1075 GCF_042958445.1 Streptomyces sp. NPDC007991 | reverse complement strand
CTAGGTGTATTGACCCGTGAGGTTGGGGACGCGGCTGGCGGGTGGTTTGCCTGCGAGCGCTGTGTGTCCGCGGTGGTGATTGTAGGTGTGCAGCCAGTGGGGGAACGCTTGGCGTCGTTCCTGCTCTGACCGATAAGGCTTTGCGTAGGCCCACTCGTCGAGCAGGGTGCGGTTGAAGCGTTCGACCTTGCCGTTCGTCTGTGGCCGGTAGGGCCGGGTGCGCTTGTGGGTGATCCCGGCCGCCGCGAGAGCATCGCGCCAGTGGCGTGAGCGGTAGCAGGAGCCGTTGTCGGTCAGTACGCGTTCGACGGTGATCCCGGCCTGGGTGAAGAACGCGTGGGCGCGGTCCCAGAAGCCGGTGGCGGTTTCCTTCTTCTCGTCGGTGAGGATCTCGCTGTAGGCGAGGCGGGAGTGGTCGTCGACGGCGGTGTGCAGGTAGCTGTAGCCGGCGTTCTTGCGGTTCTTGCGGCCGGTTTGGCGGCCCAGGACCTTGTGGCCGCCGCCATCTGGGATGTTGCCGAGCTTCTTGATGTCGACGTGGACCAGTTCCCCGGGCCGGTCGCGTTCGTAGCGGCGTATGACACGGCCGGTGGCCCGGTCGAGGTGGGCCAGGCGGGCCAGACCGAACCGGGTCAGCACACGGTGGACCGTGGAGGGGTTCAGTCGCAGCAGGTGCGCGATGCGGGCCGGGCCCCACCGGTGCAGGAGCCGGACCTTGATGATCCGTCGCTCGACGCGGGTCGGGGTACGACGCGCGCTCGTGTGCGGGCGGCTGGAGCGGTCGGTCATGCCCGCCTCGCCGAGCAGGCGGTAGCGGTTCGCCCACCGCTGGGCCGTTGTCGGCGAGACCTGGAAACGTTCGGCGGCCCGGCGAAGGGGCCAGCCGTCCTCGATCACACAGCGGGCCAGACGCAGACGCCCGGTCTCGGTCAGGGGTGCATTACGGTGGGGCACGAGGGCCTTTCGTCGTTCGGTGGAGATGTCGCAATCCACACCGAACCCGGAAGGCCCTCACTCGTTCAAGATCACTCTCCAGTGATCGCTGTCACCAACCTCCGTGGACAGAACACCTAGG
>NZ_JBIBJD010000034.1:0-1108 GCF_042958445.1 Streptomyces sp. NPDC007991 | reverse complement strand
CTGAGCTGGTACTTCTCCGAGTCCAGGTACTCCTCGCTGCCCTCTTTGAGCGGGGTGTTCTCGCACAGTTCGTAGCCGGAGTAGATGCCCCAGGTGGGGGAGAGGGTGGCGGCGAGGACGGCGCGGACCTCGAAGGCGGGGCGGCCGCCGTGCTGGAGGTAGGCGTGCAGGATGTCGGGGGTGTTGGCGAAGAAGTTGGGCCGCATGTAGGAGGCGGCCTCCCCGGACAGTTCCGTGAGGTACTCCGTCAGCTCCTGCTTGGTGTTGCGCCAGGTGAAGTAGGTGTAGGACTGCTGGAAGCCGATCTGGGCCAGGGTGTGCATCATCGCCGGGCGGGTGAACGCCTCGGCCAGGAAGATCACGTCGGGGTCGGTGCGGTTGATGTCCGCGATGACCCGCTCCCAGAAGACGACCGGTTTGGTGTGCGGGTTGTCCACCCGGAAGATCCGCACCCCGCAGTCCATCCAGTGCCGCAGCACCCGGCAGGTCTCGGCGATCAGGCCGTCCATGTCGGCGTCGAAGGCGATGGGGTAGATGTCCTGGTACTTCTTGGGCGGGTTCTCCGCGTAGGCGATGGTGCCGTCGGGGCGGTGGTGGAACCACTCGGGGTGCTTGTGTACCCAGGGGTGGTCCGGGGAGCACTGCAGGGCGAAGTCCAGCGCGATCTCCAGGCCCAGTTCCCGGGCCCGGCCGACGAACCAGGTGAAGTCCTCCAGGGTGCCCAGCCGGGGGTGGACGGCGTCGTGGCCGCCCTCGGGCGAGCCGATCGCCCAGGGCACGCCGACGTCGTCGGGGCCGGGGGAGAGGGTGTTGTTCCTGCCCTTGCGGAAGGTGGTGCCGATGGGGTGGATGGGGGGCAGGTAGACCACGTCGAAGCCCATCGCGGCGATCGCCGGCAGCCGGCGGGCGGCGGTGCGGAAGGTGCCGTGGGGCTGCTGCCGGGTGCCCTCGGAGCGGGGGAAGAACTCGTACCAGGAGCCGTACAGGGCCCGCTCGCGCTCCACGAGCAGGGGCAGCGGCTCGGAGGTGGTGACCATCTCCCGCAGCGGATGGCGGGCCAGGACCTCGTCCACCTCGGGCGTCAGCGCCGCCGCCAGCCGCGCCGCCG
>NZ_JBIBJD010000033.1:0-1413 GCF_042958445.1 Streptomyces sp. NPDC007991 | reverse complement strand
AACACAGTGGACGCGAGCAACTGAGGACAAGCCCTCGGCCTATTAGTACCGGTCAACTCCACACGTTACCGTGCTTCCATATCCGGCCTATCAACCCAGTCGTCTACTGGGAGCCTTACCCTCTCTAGGAGGTGGGAGTCCTCATCTCGAAGCAGGCTTCCCGCTTAGATGCTTTCAGCGGTTATCCCTCCCGAACGTAGCCAACCAGCCATGCCCTTGGCAGAACAACTGGCACACCAGAGGTTCGTCCGTCCCGGTCCTCTCGTACTAGGGACAGCCCTTCTCAAGACTCCTACGCGCACAGCGGATAGGGACCGAACTGTCTCACGACGTTCTAAACCCAGCTCGCGTACCGCTTTAATGGGCGAACAGCCCAACCCTTGGGACCGACTCCAGCCCCAGGATGCGACGAGCCGACATCGAGGTGCCAAACCATCCCGTCGATATGGACTCTTGGGGAAGATCAGCCTGTTATCCCCGGGGTACCTTTTATCCGTTGAGCGACGGCGCTTCCACAAGCCACCGCCGGATCACTAGTCCCGACTTTCGTCCCTGCTCGACCCGTCGGTCTCACAGTCAAGCTCCCTTGTGCACTTACACTCAACACCTGATTGCCAACCAGGCTGAGGGAACCTTTGGGCGCCTCCGTTACTCTTTAGGAGGCAACCGCCCCAGTTAAACTACCCATCAGACACTGTCCCTGATCCGGATCACGGACCCAGGTTAGACATCCAGCACGACCAGACTGGTATTTCAACGACGACTCCACACTAACTGGCGTTAGCGCTTCACAGTCTCCCAGCTATCCTACACAAGCCGAACCGAACACCAATATCAAACTGTAGTAAAGGTCCCGGGGTCTTTCCGTCCTGCTGCGCGAAACGAGCATCTTTACTCGTAGTGCAATTTCACCGGGCCTATGGTTGAGACAGTCGAGAAGTCGTTACGCCATTCGTGCAGGTCGGAACTTACCCGACAAGGAATTTCGCTACCTTAGGATGGTTATAGTTACCACCGCCGTTTACTGGCGCTTAAGTTCTCAGCTTCGCCACCCCGAAGAGTGACTAACCGGTCCCCTTAACGTTCCAGCACCGGGCAGGCGTCAGTCCGTATACATCGCCTTACGGCTTCGCACGGACCTGTGTTTTTAGTAAACAGTCGCTTCTCGCTGGTCTCTGCGGCCACCCCCAGCTCAAGGAGCAAGTCCTCTCACCGGATGTGGCCCCCCTTCTCCCGAAGTTACGGGGGCATTTTGCCGAGTTCCTTAACCATAGTTCACCCGAACGCCTCGGTATTCTCTACCTGACCACCTGAGTCGGTTTAGGGTACGGGCCGCCATGAAACTCGCTAGAGGCTTTTCTCGACAGCATAGGATCATCCACTTCACCACAATCGGCTCGGCATCAGGTCTCA
>NZ_JBIBJD010000032.1:0-1571 GCF_042958445.1 Streptomyces sp. NPDC007991 | reverse complement strand
GTGATCGGCCCGTACGTCGAGCCCCAGCCGAGGACGAGGGTCCGGGCGCTGTCCGGGTCGTCCACGTCGAGGTCCGCGACCTCGATGCCGTCCACCTTGGCCTGCCGGGTGCGCACCATGAAGTCGTGGTTGGCCGGGGCGTAGGAGATGTTGCCCGTGCCGTCCTCCTTCTCGATGCCGCCGATCCGGTGCTCAAGACCCGGGGTGCCCGGGATCGCCCACGGGCGGGCCAGGGTCTGCGGGTCGCGCTTGTAGGGCCAGAACACCTCGGTGCCGTCATCCAGCGTGTGGTTGGGGCCCCGCGCGAACTGCACCCGCAGGTCGGGCAGCTCCTCCAGGTCCGGGATGCGCCACGGCTCGGAGCCGTTGGCCAGATAACCGTCGGACAGCAGGAACACCGGCGTGCGGTAGGTCAGCGCGATCCGGGCGGCCTCCAGCGCGGCGTCGAAGCAGTCCGCCGGCGTACGGGGCGCGACCACCGGGACCGGGGCCTCGCCGTTGCGCCCGTACATCGCCTGCAGCAGGTCCGCCTGCTCGGTCTTGGTGGGCAGACCCGTCGACGGCCCACCACGCTGGATGTCCACGACCAGCAGCGGCAGCTCCAGCGAGACCGCCAGCCCGATCGTCTCCGACTTCAGCGCCACACCCGGGCCGCTCGTCGTCGTCACCGCCAGCGAACCACCGAAGGCCGCACCCAGCGCCGCCCCGATACCGGCGATCTCGTCCTCCGCCTGAAACGTCCGCACCCCGAAGTTCTTGTGCCTGGACAGCTCGTGCAGGATGTCCGAGGCCGGCGTGATCGGATACGACCCCAGATACAGCGGCAGATCCGCCTGCCGGCTCGCGGCGACCAGGCCGTAGGACAGGGCGAGGTTGCCGGAGATGTTGCGGTAGAGGCCCGGCGGGAACGCCGTGGCCGCCGGAGCGACCTCGTAGGAGACGGCGAAGTCCTCCGTGGTCTCCCCGAAGTTCCAGCCCGCCCGGAACGCGGCGATGTTGGCCGCGGCGATGCCGGGCTTCTTCGCGAACTTCGACTTCAGGAATCTCTCCGTGCCCTCGGTGGGCCGGTGATACATCCACGACAACAGGCCCAGCGCGAACATGTTCTTGCTGCGCTCGGCCTCCTTGCGGGTGAGGTCGAACTCCTTCAGCGCCTCCACCGTCAGCGTGGTCAGCGGCACCGGGTGGACGTGGTAGCCGTCCAGCGACCCGTCCTCCAGCGGAGAGGCCTCGTAGCCGACCTTCTGCATCGCCCGCCTGGTGAACTCGTCCGTGTTGACGATCACCTCCGCGCCGCGCGGCAGGTCACCGATGTTCGCCTTCAACGCGGCCGGGTTCATCGCCACCAGCACATTCGGCGCGTCACCGGGCGTGAGGATGTCGTGATCGGCGAAGTGCAGCTGGAAGGACGACACACCCGGCAAAGTCCCGGCGGGCGCCCTGATCTCGGCCGGGAAGTTCGGCAGCGTCGACAGGTCGTTGCCGAACGACGCGGTCTCCGAGGTGAAACGGTCACCGGTGAGCTGCATACCGTCACCCGAGTCCCCCGCGAACCTGATGATCACCCGGTC
>NZ_JBIBJD010000031.1:0-1704 GCF_042958445.1 Streptomyces sp. NPDC007991 | reverse complement strand
TCGGTCTTGGCCAGGACCGCGGCGATCGCGTCCGTGATGTCCCTGGCCGCGGCGCGATGGCCGAGGTGGTCGAGCATCATGGCCGCGGACCAGATCGCGCCCAGCGGGTTGGCGATGCCCTGGCCCGCGATGTCGGGCGCGGAGCCGTGCACCGGCTCGAACATCGAGGGGAACTCCCGCTCGGGGTTGAGGTTGGCCGCCGGGGCGATGCCGATGGACCCGGCGACCGCGGCCGCGAGGTCGCTGAGGATGTCGCCGAAGAGGTTGGAGGCGACGACGACGTCGAAGCGGGCCGGCTCCAGGACGAACTTGGCCGCGAGCGCGTCGATGTGCTCCTGGTCCCAGGCGACCTGCGGGAACGAGGCGGCCCGCTCGGTGACGAGCTGGTCCCAGAACGGCATGGTGTGCACGATGCCGTTGGACTTGGTCGCGGAGGTCAGGCGGCCGCCGCGCCGGGAGGCGAGCGTGAAGGCGTAGTCCAGCACGCGGGTGACGCCCGCCCGGGTGAACACGGCCTCCTGCACGGCGATCTCGTCCGGGAAGCCGCGGTTGAGCCGGCCGCCGACCTCGCTGTACTCGCCTTCCATGTTCTCGCGCACGACGACGACATCGACCTCGCCCGGCCGGGCGCCGCGCACCGGACTGTCGATGCCCTCGAAGACGCGGATGGGCCGGAGGTTGACGTACTGGCGGAAGCTGCGCCGGATGGGGATCAGCAGCCCCCACAGCGACTCATGGTCGGGCACGCCCGGGTATCCCACCGCGCCCAGCAGGATCGCGTCCGCCTCACGCAGCTGGTCGATCCCGTCGGCGGGCATCATGGCGCCCTCCCGCAGGTACCGCTCGCACGACCAGTCGTAGGACGTGTAGGCCAGGCTGAAGCCGTGGCGGCGGCCGAGCACATCGAGCACCTGCTGGGCCGGCGGCAGGACCTCGGCGCCGATGCCGTCGCCCGGGATCAGGGCAATGCGGTGGTTCGTCGTCATGGCGTCGATTGCAGCAGGGCGGTCCGTGGGGCGTCCAAGACGCAAAGCGGATCTGCCTTATAAGCGGGGCCTATCACCTGTCGGTGGCCGAGGTCGCGGCCGTGACGAACGCTGCGGCCGCCGGCGACAGGATGCCGCGGCGGGCGACGAGGGCGATGTCCAAGGTGTTCTCCGGCTCGATGTCCAGGACACGGGCGCCCAGCCGCCCGGCGAGATCCCGCCAGGAATCCGTGACCACCGCGAGCCCCACCCCGGCCAGGACCAGGGGCATCAGCGACACGCGGTGCTCGGTCTCGGCGGCGACGGTGAACTCGATGCCCTCATCCCGCAGCGCGTCGACGTAGGCGCGCATCCCGGTACCCGGCTGCCCGACGATCAGCCGCTGTCCCGCAAGCTCCCCGGCCTGCACCGCCGTCCGGCCGGCGAACGGGCCGTCGGCCGGCACCGCCAGCACAAAACGCTGCCGCCCCAGCGCATGGGAGACGACCTCCTTGTCGGAGACCGGACCGGCGGACGCCAGCAGCCCCAGCTCCACGGCACCCGTGCGCACCATGTCGATCACATCGCGCGGCGTGAACGCCGCGCTGATGGCCACCAGGACGCCGGGATACCGGTGGCTGAAGGCACTCACCAACGTCGTCAGCGGCTCCACCGCCTGCGACGGCATCGACGCCACATCCAGGCGCCCCTCACGCAGCTCATGCACCGCCGCGACACT
>NZ_JBIBJD010000030.1:0-5461 GCF_042958445.1 Streptomyces sp. NPDC007991 | reverse complement strand
GCTGGATCACGAGGTGCTGGACCGGGAGGAACTCGCCCGCCGCTACCCCCAGCACCGGCTCCCGGACGGACACACCGCCGTCCTCGACCGGTTGGCGCCGTCATCAGGCCCGAGGCAGCGGTCCAGGCGGCCGCCGCCCGCGCCGAACAGCTGGGCGCCCGGCTGCACCGCTACACCACGGTGCGCGAGGTCGTCCCCGCGGCGGGCGGCGGCGTGCACATCGTCACCGACCAGGGCACGGACCACGTGGACACCGCCGTGGTGACCGTGGGCCCCTGGATCAACACGCTGCTCCCGGACCTGCCCCAGGCCGTCGACGTCCGCCAGGTGGTCTGCTCCTGGCACCTGCCCACCCGCCACGACTGGTTCGCGGGCGGTGCCCCTTCCTTCGTGCGCGCCGCACCCCACGACTGCTTCGGGATCCCGTCGCCCGACGGTATCTCCGTCAAGCTCGGTCTTTCCTTCAAATACCATGCGCCGGTGCCCGAGCCCGAACGGCTGGAGTGTACGGTCCGCCCCGAGGAACTCGGCGTCTTCCGCGAGCTCATCGGTGAACTCATGCCCGACCTGAACCCCGACCCCATCAGGATGTCGGCCTACATGGAGGGCTACACGGAGTCCGGAAACCCGCTCGTCGGTCATCTCCCGGGCGAGGACGACATCATCGTCATGGCCGGGTTCTCCGGCAGCGGCTTCAAGTTCTCGCCCACGATGGGCGAGATCGCCGCCGACCTGGCGCTCGACGGCGCCACGGAACACCCCATCGACTTCCTCGTCCCGGCAGGAGCCGGCGTCTCCTGATCCCCGGCGGTCACCGATGGCATCACCACCCACTCCGATCTCGGTCATGAGCGTGTCCGAAAGGGCCGCGCCGACCGTGACCAGTTCTCCGAACCAAGAAAGTGGAGCACTTCCATGCCCATTCCCTCGTTCCAGTTCCGCCCGAAATACGTCTCGTTCGACTGCTACGGCACGTTGGTCGAGTGGCCGATGACCCCCATCACCCGTGAGCTCGTCGGCGACCAGATTCCGGCCGAGCACTGGGACCAGTTCGTCCGCGAGTTCCGCGGCTACCGCTACGACCAGGTCCGCGGCGAGTACTACCCCTACGAGCAGGTGCTGCAGGACTCCTTCGAGCGGGTCTGCCGCAAGTGGGGCATCAAGGCGGCCCCGGACGCCGGCAAGCGGCTCGCCGACGGCGTGCGCAGCTGGGGCCCGCACGCGGATGTGCCGGAACCGCTGAAGAAGATGGGCGAGAACTACAAGCTGGTGATCCTCTCCAACGCCGACGATTCCTTCCTCAAGGAGAGCGTGCCCCGGCTCGGAGCGGACTTCCACGCGGTCTTCACCGCGGAGCAGGCCGGCTACTACAAGCCCCGCTACGCCGCGTTCGAGTACATGCTCGACCAGCTCGACGCGTCCCCCGAGGACTTCGTGCACGTCTCCTCGCACACCCGCTACGACCTGATGCCGATGCACGACATGGGCTTCCGTAACCTCGTCCTCCTGGACCGCGGCTGCGACCCGGTCACCCACGGATACGACTACGTGACCGTGAAGTCCCTGGACGAGCTCAACACCATGCTCGGCATCTGACGCGCGACGCGCACCCCTATCGTCGAAAAACGACAATGCGAGGCGATTTTAAGCCGTCATGCGGCGTTTCGTCCGCCATTGTTACTCGAGAGGAGAACGAGCACAGATGATCAAGATTTACACGAAGCGGGTTCTCCTGGTCAGCCGCGAGGGTCTGTGCCCTGTGTCGTCCGCGGTGGTGGCGCGGTGAGCGGGCCCGTGGCTTCGGCAGCAGACACCGGCTCGGCTTCCGATCGGCTCCAGGCCCTGGGTCTGGCCCTCCCCGAGCTCCGCGACAACCCGTACTACGTGCACCACCGGAGTGTGGATTCCAGCATCTACATTTCGGGCCAGCTGCCTTACAAGGACGGCGAGCTGCTGGGTCGGGGCATTGTCGGCCGGGACGTGGAGCTGGACACCGCGAAGGAGCTCGCGCGCCATGCCGCGCTCAACTGCCTTGCGGCTGCTGTGCAGGCGGTGGGCGATCTGGACCGGGTCCGGATCGTGCAGATGCTGGTCTTCGTGGCCAGTACGCCCGACTTCGGTCTGCAGTCGACCGTCGCCAGCGCGGCCAGTGACCTGCTCATCGAGGTGCTGGGTGAGAACGGACGGCACGCCCGCACCGCGATCGGTGTCGCCGGGCTACCGGTCAACAGTCCGGTCGAGATCCAGATGGTCTGCACCGCGGTGTAGAGCAGGCACGACGGTGGTGTGGCGCGAGCGCTCGCGATGTCGCGGGCCGCTCGCTCCGCATCCGGGGGTCGGCATCCGCGGCCCCGATCAGTCCCAGGCACAGCAACAAGGAGGGCAGCGTGAACCAGCTGCAACGAGCACTCGACGCTCTGGTCGAGCGGATCGACACCCCCGCGCCGATCGTCCTGGTCGACGTCATGCAGGGCAACATCGACCGCGTTCAGGGCTTCGCCGACCAGCGCAACCTCAAGGTCAGGCCGCACGTCAAGACGCACAAGTGCGTGGAGATCGGGCGGCGCCAGATCGAGGCCGGCGCGGTCGGGATCACCGCGGGGAACGTCGGTGAGGCCGAGGTCTTCGCCGCGGCCGGGTTCGACGACAT
Organism: Streptomyces sp. NPDC007991; assembly: GCF_042958445.1. Classification (NCBI taxonomy): domain Bacteria; kingdom Bacillati; phylum Actinomycetota; class Actinomycetes; order Kitasatosporales; family Streptomycetaceae; genus Streptomyces; species Streptomyces sp. NPDC007991. The sequence goes on along the minus strand of NZ_JBIBJD010000030.1, from coordinate 2,811 downwards.
CTTCCTCGCCTACCCGATCTGGCCCGCGGGAACGAAGCGGGCCCGGATCCGCCGGCTCGCCGAGTCCGCCCGGCTGAGGGTCGGCGCCGACAACGTCGCGGCGATCGAGGCTCTCGCCGATGCGATGGGAGACGAACCCGAGCGGCTGCAGGTCGTCATCGAGGTCGACTGCGGCGCCCGTCGTTCCGGGGCGCCGCCCGAGGCCGCGGGCGATCTCGCGCTCGCCGCCCGCAAGCGCGGTCTGGTGCCGGTGGGAGTCTTCACCTATCCCGGTCACGGCGGCACCGACCGGGACGCCCGCCGGCGCGCCGCGCAGGACCAGGAAGCCGCGCTCACCACCGCGGTACGCGGCCTCGAAGGCGTCGGGGTCACCGCGGAGGTGGTCAGCGCGGGCTCCACTCCCACCCTTGAGTTCTCCACCAGCGGCGTGATCACCGAGATCCGTCCCGGCGAGTACGTCTTCGGTGATCTGGGCAACGCCCGGCTGGGCGCCTGCACGGAGGACCAGATCGCGTTGTTCGTCGCCGGCACCGTGGTCAGCGACTGGGTCCCCGGCCAGGTCATCGTCGATGTGGGCAACAAGGCCCTCAGCAAGGAAGGCAGTCCCGAGATCGGCTACGGCGGCATCGCCGGCACGAAGGCGGTCCTGTCCAAGGTCAACGAGTACCACGGCTTCCTCGCGCTGCCGGACGGCGAGTTCCGCCCCGGCGTCGGCACCGTCGTACCGGTGGTGCCGAACCACGTGTGCCCGGTCGTCCTCGGTTTCGAGGAACTGATCGTCACCGACAGCACGGGCACGTCGCTGCAGCGGTGGCCGGTCGACGCCCGCGGATTCCTCAACTGACCGGCATGGGACGACACCCCCGTCCTCCCCGAGCCCCCACCCCCGACCGACCTCCCCCGTAACAGGAGTGCCTGACATGAGACTCAACAACGTCACCGCCTTGGTGACAGGCGCCAGCAGCGGCATAGGGCAGGCGGTGAGTTCCCACTTCCGCCGCGAGGGCGCGCGGCTGCTGCTCACGGGTCGCAGGGAGCGGCTCGACAGCGCTGAGCCCGACGACCTTTACGTTCCCGGAGATCTCAACGACGAGTCGTTCGTCGAGCACTTGGCCAAGCAGGCGGCGCAGTCCTTCGGCACCGTCGACGTCGTCGTCCTCAACCACGGTCTGCAGGCCGACGGTCCGCTCACCGGGATGGCCTGCGACGACGCGAGGAACGTGCTGGAGAGCAACCTGCTCAGCGCGTTCCTGGTGATGAAGCACTTCGCGCCGCTGATGCCCGAGACCGGCGGCTCGTTCGTCTGCGTCAGCTCACGGCTGGGCATGGTCGGCATGGCCGGGCAGGTCCTGTACTCCGCCGCCAAGGGGGGCCTCATCATGCTCGCCAAGGGTGCGGCGATCGAGTGGGCCCCGCGCAACATCCGCGTCAACGTCGTCGCGCCTGGCCTGACCGCCACCCCGATCATCGAAGCGGCGTTCCAGCGCAGGCCCGACCCCGAGGCCTACCGCCGCCAGCGCGAGAGCACGATCCCGCTCCAACGCCTCGCCACCCCCGAAGAGGTCGCCGACGCAGTGCTCTTCTTCGCATCGTCGGAGTCGTCGTACGTGACCGGATCGGTCCTGACCGTCGACGGCGGGTACACCGCCTTCTGAACACCCCTGCCGGGCATCAAACACCAGCATGGGGTCGAACGACCTGTTCTCCGTTCTGTCTTCTGCCTCAGGCGACCGCCGATCGCAGCATGACGGCTCGACCACGAATCGAGCGCATGCCCCGATCGCCGCACTCGAACTGCACCACCCAGAGTGCCCGTGCCAGATCCCTCATGAGTGCATTCATGCTGAGGCTCTGATGAGGAGCGCCGACACCCTGCCGGTCACCGCCTGCGACGGCTCAAGCTTTCCCACCGCCACTCACCCGATTTCCTGACTGGATTCGCCCCGACAACAAGGTCGTCGGGGACTTCGATCCACGGCGAACACACGCCCAATGCGGCGACCGGCAACGCACGTGCTTCTGTCCGCGCTCGCCGCCCTGCACGATCCCCCGGCACCTGCGAGCCAAAGCCTCCGCACAGCTGGTCCCACCCGTCCCCAGATGAGGAGTATTGCCATGAGTGATCCCCAGATTGGTCGTAGAGCGCTCCTGCGCGGAGCCGGCGGCCTGGCCGCGCTCGCCGCTCTTCCCGCCCTCGCCGCCTGCGGCTCCGGCAGCAGCCGTTCCTCGTCCGGCAAGGGCGGCGGCAAGACGGTGGTCGTCCGTGACAGCGGCGGTTCCTACGGCGCGGCGCTGCAGAAGGCGATCTACACGCCGTTCACGCAGGAGACCGGCATCAGCGTCAAGGTGCTCAACCTGGACAACGCCCCGCTGCTGGCCCAGATCAAGCAGGGCCGGCCGCAGTGTGACCTCATCAACGACGCGATGGTGTCGCACACCAAGTACGTCAAGCACGACGCGCTGGAGGCGCTGGACCTCGACCGGATCAAGAGCGTGAAGAGCGCGAAGATCCCCGAGAACCAGATCACCCAGCATGCCATCGGCCACAGCTTCTACGGCCAGTGCATCGCCTACCGCACGGACGCCTTCGGCGGAAAGAAGCCCGAGTCGTGGGCGGACTTCTTCGACGCCAAGGCGTTCAAGGGCGGCCGTGCGATGTGCAGCCCGGACGGTGACCTGCCGGAGCTGGAGTTCGCGCTGCTGGCCGACGGTGTTGCGATGGACAAGCTGTATCCGCTGGATGTGGACCGCGCGTTCAAGGTGCTGACGCGGCTGCGGGGTGACATCAAGAAGTTCTGGGACAGCGGCCCG
>NZ_JBIBJD010000029.1:0-11535 GCF_042958445.1 Streptomyces sp. NPDC007991 | reverse complement strand
TGTCGCAATCCACACCGAACCCGGAAGGCCCTCACTCGTTCAAGATCACTCTCCAGTGATCGCTGTCACCAACCTCCGTGGACAGAACACCTAGGTCACCGGCCGGGTCCGGCTTCCGCCCCGCGTCCGATCCGCCGGCGCGGGGCGGCCGCATAGCGTCCCGTCCATGGACGCACACGACACGACCGGGACACTGGACGAAGCCCTCGAACGGCTCCACGCCTCGGGGCCGGAGCGGCTCGGCCGGCTCACCAACCACGCCCCCATGGTGGTGGAGGCGCTGGCCGCGCACGGGCAGGCGGGCGCCGTGCACCGCTGGCTGGATCTGTACCGGCCCAGGCTGGAGGACTTCCCCGCGCCCGTGGCACCGGTGACCGACGTCAACTGGCGTGCGGCGCTGGGGGATCCGCGCCGGGCCGCCGACTGGATCGGGTACTTCGGACACGCCCTCGCCGAGCGGCCCTGGCGGGACGTCCTCGCGCTCTGGTGGCCACGGCTGCTGCCCGGGGTGTACGGCGGCTCCACGCACCCCGTCATCCGCGTCGGCCACGCCGTACGGGCGCTGGAAGCCGGCGAGAACGCCCCGCGCCTCGCCGAGCTCGCCCACGGGCTGGGCTACTGGGCGGCCCGGCACCGTCCCGTGTCCGGCATCGCCGTGCTGCCCGCCGCGTCGGGCGCGGCGCGGTCCCTGGACGCCGTGCCGCCGATCGCCGACCCCCGGGGCGGTTTCCCCGACCGCTTGGCCGCCGTACGACGGCTGCCGCGGTGGGCCGGCGACGTGACCGACCCGGACACGGCACGGGAACGCCTGACCGAACTGGTCCGGGCCGCGACCCATCGATACGCCACCCACGGCCACGGCGAGGAGACGATGCTGGTGCACGCTGCGACGGCGCCCAACGCCGTGCTGCGCACCCTCGGCTCCCTGCCGCGCGAGCTGTGGGCACCGAGCCTGCACGCGGCGTGGACCGCGTCCGCGGCGGTCACCGCCATGTACGCCCACGCCGAACCCCTCACCCACGTCCCCGCTCCCGGCCGCACCGCCGAGGAGGTGCTGGAACGGGCCCTCGCGCACGGCGACGAACACGTCATCAAGCTCACCGACACCGCCCTCGACGTGGGCGACGAGCGGGCGCTGGCCGCCGCCCTGCGGGCGGTCGAACTGAGCGAGCCGCTCGTCCTGAACTGACGTACGCCGAAGGGCGTTCGGGGGGAGGTACGGCACGATCGAGTCCCCGGGAGGGTCTATCGTGTCGGCATGTCCGTCCCCGAACTGATCCGTATCGTCTCCCGCGACTCCCCCATGGCACTCGCCCAGGTGGAGCGAGTCCGGGACGAGCTGGCCGCCGCCCACCCCGGAGTGCGCACCGAGGTCGTACCGGTGAAGACCACCGGCGACAAGTGGATGGGTGATCTGGCCCAGGTCGAGGGCAAGGGCGCGTTCACCAAGGAGGTCGACGCTGCGCTGCTGGCCGGTGAGGCCGATCTCGCCGTGCACTGCGTGAAGGACGTGCCCGCCGACCGGCCGCTCCCGGCGGGGACGGTGTTCGCCGCGTTCCTCAAGCGGGACGACATCCGGGACGCCCTGATCCACCCCGGCGGGCTCACCCTGGACGAGCTGCCGGCCGGGACGCGGATCGGCACCTCCTCGGTGCGCCGGGTCGCCCAACTGGCCGCCACGCACCCGCATCTTCAGTGCGTGCCGTTCCGGGGCAACGCCAACCGGCGCCTGGCGAAGCTGGCCGCCGGAGAGGCCGACGCCCTGCTGCTCGCGGTCTCCGGCCTGGAGCGCATCGGCCGGCAGGACGTCATCAGCGAGATCCTCTCCACCGAGACGATGATGCCGCCCATCGGCGCGGGCGTGCTGGCGCTCCAGTGCCGGGAGGACGACGCCGACCTGATCGACGCGGTGAGCGGTCTGGGCGACCCGGACACCCACCGGGAGACCAGCGCCGAGCGCATGTTCCTGCATGTGCTGCAGGGCCACTGCAACAGCCCCATCGCCGGGTTCGCGCAGGTCGACCGCAGCGGCGAACTCTCCCTGCGGGCCTGTGTGTTCACCCCGGACGGCAAGACCCGGCTGAACGCCCACGAGTGGGCGGGCCGGCTCGACCCGGCCACGCTCGGCACCTCGGTCGCCGTGGCCCTGCTGCGCCAGGGTGCCCGCGAGATCATCGACGGCATCCCGCACTGACCCGCGGGACGCCTTGACGCCGGATCAGGCGGTGCCTTCCCCCGCCTGGTTCTGGAGGAAGACGCTCACCTGGTGCGCCAGGCTGTCGCGCAGGGCGCCCTGCTGGGCCCCGGCGGGACCCTCGTGCGCGCCGATGCCGCCCGACCACAGCCGGCGGTCGGCCCACTCCTCCTCGACGCGCAGCTGGACCTGGACGTCCACGAGGCTGAGGGACGCCTCGGCGCCGGCCGCGTACAGCACGGCGGTGGCCCGGCGCAGCGGGTAGACGTCGAAGCCCTCGATGAACTGCGAGTTGCGCCAGTCGAGGAAGGCGCTCTCGCCGTCCGGGCCGAGACGCACGTCGATCTGTCCGTCCTCGAGATGGATGCCGAGATGCCGGCTGCCGCGGTTCTCGACGGTCACACGGAGACTGAAGTACGTCAGCCCCTCGGCGGCGTCGTCCCGGCCACGCGGCGGCTCGGCCAGTTCCAGACGGTGGACGCGGACGCGCAGACCGGCATGCTCGTCGTACTCCTGCCAGTCCCCGACCACGTTCGGCTCGTACACGCTGCACCCTCTCGACCTCTGGAAGCTGCTTCCTATCTGTGGTCCGAGCGCACTGTCAAATGAGCAGAATGCGCTGTGGCCTGGCAGTTCATCCCTTTTGATCGGTGATCAAGCCGTGCCCAGCGGTTATCCGGAGACATATGGAGAAAGCGCTTGCGGCGGCGTGCCGCACATCACTTCCCAGAGTGAAGATCAACGGGCCAGACGGCCCAGCAGGGCCGAAGCGGCACCGACGCCGAGCGCGGCGGTCACGCACAGCACGGCGAAGTCGGAGGCCAGGTGGTGCGGTGTGCCCAGGAGGAGACCGCGCAGGGCGTCGACCTCGTAGCTGAGCGGGTTGGCCTTGCTGACCGCCTGGAGCCAGCCCGGCATCACGGACACCGGGTACAGGGCGTTGGAGCCGAAGAACAACGGCATGGTGATGGCCTGCCCGAAACCCATGAGGCGGTCGCGGCTGAGGACGATGCCGGCGATGGTCATCGACAGGCAGGAGAAGAAGGCCGAGCCGAGGACGACGATCGCGGCGACGGCGAGCAGTTCGAGCGGGTTCCAGGTCAGCGCCACGCCGAGCAGGGCGGCGATGAGGAGCACCACGACCGCCTGGACGAGCGACTTGACGCCCGCCGCGAAGGCCTTGCCGGTGATCAGCGCGGAGCGCGGGGTCGGCGTGACGAGGAGCTTGTTGAGGATGCCGGCGTCGCGCTCCCAGATGATCTGGATGCCGTAGAAGATGGCGATGAACATCGCGGACTGGGCGATGATGCCGGGTGCCAGGTAGTCGACGTAGGGGATGCCGCCGGTGGGGATGGCCCTGATGTGGGTGAAGGTCTGACCGAAGATCAGCAGCCAGAGGGCCGGCTGGACCGCCCGGGTGTAGAGCTCGGTGCGGTCGTGGCGCAGCTTCTGCAGTTCGACCGCGCACATCGCGCCGACGCGGGCGGGCAGCAGCCGCCAGCCGGCGCGCGGCCGGGGGGGCTTGAGCAGCAGGTCTATGCGGTGGCCGGGGGCGGGGTCAGCCGACCCGGCGAGCGGTGCGGCGGGTGCTTCGGACATCGCGGAAATCTCCTGCCTCGTCGTCGAGACCGCTGCCGGCCACCTCGCGGAAGACGTCCTCCAGCGTGGGCAGCGTGTCCGTGGCCGCGCCCGCGGCGCGGCGGCGGGCGCCGAGTCCTTCCCTGAGCTCGGCCGGGGTGCCGAGGGCTCGGATCCGGCCGCGGTGCATCAGGGCGACCCGGTCGCAGTACTGGTCGGCCTCGTCCATGTAGTGAGTGGTGACGAGCACGGTCATGCCGGTGGCCGCGCGGACCGCTTCGATGTGGTCCCAGACGCCGGTGCGGGCGATCGGGTCGAGGCCGATCGTGGGCTCGTCGAGGATCAGCAGCCGCGGGGCACTGACCAGGGCCTGGGCGAGTTCGAGCCGGCGGACCATGCCGCCGGAGTAGGTGGCGGCGAGCCGGTCGGCGGCGTCGGTGAGGTCGACAGCTGCCAGGGCCTGGGCGACGCGTTCGGCCCGTTCCCGGCGGGGCACGTCGAAGACCCGGGCGAACAGGGCGACGTTCTCCCGCCCGGTGAGTCCGGCGTCCGCCGAGAGCTGCTGGGGCACGTATCCGAGCAGACGGCGGACGGCCATGCGCTCGCCGGCGGCGTCGTGCCCGAAGACACGGACCGTGCCGGCCGGCACCGGCAGCAGGGTGGTGAGGCAGCGGATGGCCGTGGTCTTGCCGGCGCCGTTGGGGCCGAGCAGTCCGAAGACCTCGCCCTGCCGGACCGTGAGATCGAGTCCGTCCACGGCCCGGGTCGCGCCGAAGGCGTGGACGAGCCCGGTGCAGACGACGGCGTCGGCCGGTGGTCGTCCGGTGTCCCGCGTCATGACTCCGCGGCCTCCTCGTGCAGGGTGCCGGCCAGCTTGCGCAGGGCCGGGATCGCGGCGTGCAGGGCCTGGCGGTCCGCCTCGTCGAGCCGCGCCACATGGCGTCGCAGAAGGTCGGCGCGGCGGCGGCGCCACTCGCGCAGCCGGGTCCCGGCGGCGGGCGTGGGCAGCAGCCGGGCGGCCCGCCGGTCGGCCGGGTCGGTCTCGCGGACCAGATAGCCCGCCCGCACCAGCTGGTTGACCAGGGTCGACACCGAGTTGGCCGCCAGCCCCAGGTCCTTGGCCGCGTCGGAGATGCCGATGCCGGGCCGCGTCACGGCCAGGCGCAGCAGCTCCACCTCGGCGCCGCGCAGCCGAGGGTCGGGCATCTCGCGGCGCAGGCGGCGCCGCATCGGCCGCTGGACCCCGACGAGCGCGTCGGCCAGCTCTTCGGGGAAGGTCTCCGGCTCCATGCGGCCAGATTAGCTCTGTGACAGAGGTAATCGGCCCAAGGCGGGGTCAAGAGACGGACGTGAAACGGCAGCGCCTCCCGGAAAGGCCCATGCACATGAATGGGCGTATTGTCGGAATTGTTTCGTGGTCTCCCCGCCCGGGAACGGGCGATGAAGTGCTTCGGACCGGAGGCACGTCCGTGGGAGACGCCCGGGCCCCGGTGCCCTCCGAGAGGTCCGAGCCCGTGCGCCCCCACGGTGTCTGTCCTTTCGGCACATGCTCAGGGAGGTGCGCACCATGCGTATCGCCGGCAGCACCAGAACGCACCCCCACGACGACGCTCCCGACACCGCCGCGGCGTTCGAACGTCTCGCGCGGCTGCCCGAGGGGCCCGAGCGCAAGGCCCTGCGCGACGAGCTGGTCGAGGCCTGGCTGCCCATGGCCGAGCGGATCGCCGTCCGCTTCCGGGGCCGGGGCGAGGCCCTGGAGGATCTCTACCAGGTGGCGGCCCTCGGTCTCGTCAAGGCCGTCGACCACTACGATCCGGCGCGCGGCCACGCCTTCGAGGCCTACGCCGTGCCGACGGTCACCGGCGAGATCAAGCGCCACTTCCGCGACCACATGTGGACGCTGCACGTCCCCCGCCGGGTCCAGGACCTGCGCAACCGGGTGCGGCACACCGCCAAGGAGCTGTCGCAGACCACCCCCGGCCGCTCCCCCACGGTCGCCGAGATCGCCGAGTACGCCCACCTCACCGAGGGCGAGGTGCGCACCGGCATGGAGGCGCTGGAGTGCTTCTCCGCCCTGTCGCTGGAGGCGGAGATGCCCGGCACGGACGGCTACGCCCTCGGGGACGCGATCGGCGGGCCGGACCCGGCCTTCGACACGGTCGTCAACCGGGTGGCCGTCAAGCCCTGCCTGGAGGCGCTGCCGGAGCGCGAGCGGATCATCCTCTATCTGCGGTTCTTCAAGGGCATGACGCAGAGCCGCATCGCGGAGCAGCTCGGTATCTCGCAGATGCACGTCTCCCGGCTGCTGAGCAGTTGCTTCGCCCATCTGCGCGAGGAACTGCTGACCGAGGCCAGGTGACCGCCCTTCGCCGGCGCCGCCGCCGGGGGATCACTGCTCCGGCGGCGCCTCGGGGATCTGGGCCGGTCCGGCGCGGTCGAGGGCTTCCTCCAGCTCGGCCCGTATCTCCGGGGGCATCACCCCCGTGCGTCCCCAGACGAGGATCAGTTCCGCGACGTTGCGGAGCTTGATGTTGGTGTGCTGGGAGACCTCCTTGAGGACGGCCCAGCCCTGGTCGGGCGAGATCCGGCCGAGCACGACGATCATCCCGATCGCCTGGTCCACGACCGCGTGGGAGGCGACCGCCTCCTTCAGCTGCCGGACTTCCTCCTGCAACTCGAAGATCCGCTCCGAGCCCCCGTCCGTGGGCATGGTCACCTCCGGGTCCGGTGCGCCGCCGTCCCCACGGCCTCGTGGGGTGCTTGAGTGCCTTGACGCAGTGTCCGACGCCTCCATCGTCGTCACTCGGCCCGCCCGGTGCCACCGGGGCGGTCCGGGCCGGTCCACCTCACCGTTTTGCCACCGTCGCCGGGGTACTCGGCAGGCGCCCACGGGGGTTCCGGTTGGACACTGGTGTCATTCCTCCGGTGGTGCCAGGCCGACGAGATCAGGACGCGACTGCCATGAACCACGACATCCCCACCCCGTCCGGCACGAAGGACGTCGTCTCTTCACACTCCGTGTTCGGCGCACCGTGCTGGGTGAGCCTGACCAGCAGGGACGTCGAGGCGACCGAGGAGTTCTACGGGGCCGTGCTGGGCTGGCAATGGCGGCCGGCGAAACTCGGCGACCGCTTCCGGATCGCGCTGGCGGACGGCTCGCCGGTGGCCGGGATCGCGGGGGTGGCCAGCATGTGGCAGATGGCGGTCGCGTGGACGCCGTACTTCGCCGTGCGCAGCGCGGACGACGCGGTGGCGCGGGTGCAGGAGCGCATGGGCACGGTCGCGGTCGGGCCGATCTCGCTGCCGCCGGGGCGGGCGGCGCTGCTGGCCGACCGGGACGGGGCGTCCTTCGGGATCTGGGAGGGCGACCTGTTCACCGACTGGGAGACCTGGCGCAACGCACAGCCGGCCTTCATCACGCTGCACACGCGGGACGCCTTCGACGCCGCCATCTTCTACGGCGAGATCCTCGACTGGGCGTCGGAGAGCCCCGGCTGCTGCGAGGTCCACTACGAGGGCGGGGAGGTCGTGCTGCGCAGCCGCGGTGACGTGGTGGCGCGGATCGAGTCGGGGGCGCTGGAGGCGGCCCCCGACCCGACGATCCGGCCGCACTGGCAGGTCCACTTCAGTGTCGACGATGTCGAGGCCTGCACCCGGGCCGCGGAACTGCACGGTGGCAGCGTGCTGTCCAAGGGCAGCGACGAGGCCGTCCTGCGCGACCACGACGGCGCGCAGTTCACGGTGACGGCGCGCCGGGGCCGCTCGTAGGTCAGCCGGCCTTGGTGCGGGCCGGCCGCGACAGCAGCACCAGGCTGCGTGCGTCGACCGTCAGCATCGTGCCCGCCTTGTGCTCCGCCTCGTCGGGCGAGCCCTCCGGGGCGGCGGTGTCGATCAGGGCCGTCCAGCGTTCGCCGTAGGCGGCGTCCGGGAGGCGGAAGCCGACCGGCTCCCAGTGGCTGTTGAACAGCAGGAGGAACGAGTCGTCGACGACGGGGCGGCCCCGCGGGTCGGGTTCGGCGATGGCGTCGCCGTTGAGGAAGACCCCGACGCAGTGGGCGTCGCCGCGCTGCCAGTCGTCGTCGGTCATCTCCTGGGCGTCCGGCGCCAGCCACACCAGGTCGGGCAGCGGCTGGTCCGCGCGGGTCATGGTCTCGCCGAGGAAGAAGCGGCGCCGGCGCAGCACCGGGTGCCCGGTGCGCAGCCGGATGACGTACCGGGTGAACTCCAGCAGGCCGCGCTGCTCCTCGGTGAGCCGCCAGTCGATCCAGGAGATCTCGTTGTCCTGGCAGTAGGCGTTGTTGTTGCCGCGCTGGGTGCGCCCGAGCTCGTCGCCGTGGCAGAGCATCGGGATGCCCTGGGAGAGCAGGAGCGTGGTGAGGAAGTTGCGCTGCTGGCGGGCGCGCAGCTGCAGGACGGCCGGATGGCGGGTGGTGCCTTCGGCGCCGCAGTTCCAGGACCGGTTGGTGCTCTCGCCGTCCTGGTTGTCCTCGCCGTTGTCCTCGTTGTGCTTGTCGTTGTAGGAGACGAGGTCGCGCAGGGTGAACCCGTCGTGCGCGGTCACGAAGTTGACGCTGGCGCGGGGCCGGCGCCGGCTGTGCTGGTACAGGTCGGAGGAGCCGGTCAGCCGGGAGGCGAACTCGCCGAGCGTGTGGTCCTCGCCGCGCCAGAAGTCGCGCACAGCGTCGCGGTACATGCCGTTCCACTCCGACCACAGCGGCGGGAAGTTGCCCACCTGGTAGCCGCCCTCGCCGACGTCCCACGGCTCCGCGATCAGCTTGACGCGACTGATCACCGGATCCTGCTGGATCAGGTCGAAGAACGCCGACAGCCGGTCCACCTCGTGGAACTGCCGGGCCAGGGTGGCCGCGAGGTCGAAGCGGAAGCCGTCGACATGCATCTCGGTGACCCAGTACCGCAGCGAGTCCATGATCAGCTGGAGCACGTAGGGGTGGCGCATCAGCAGGCTGTTGCCGGTGCCGGTGGTGTCGTAGTAGTGCTCCCAGTCGCCGTCGACCAGGCGGTAGTACGAGGAGTTGTCGATGCCGCGGAAGGACAGGGTGGGGCCCTTCTCGTTGCCCTCGGCGGTGTGGTTGTAGACCACGTCGAGGATCACCTCGAGCCCGGCCGCGTGCAGGGTCTTCACCATCGACTTGAACTCGGCGACCTGCTGGCCGCGGGTGCCGTGGGCGGCGTAGCCGTTGTGCGGCGCGAAGAAGCCGATCGTGTTGTAGCCCCAGTAGTTGGCCAGGCCGCGGTCGTGCAGCACACCGTCGTGGACGAACTGGTGCACCGGCATCAGCTCCACCGCCGTGACGCCGAGCGAAGTGAGGTGCTCGACGGCCGCGGGGTGGGCGAGCCCGGCGTAGGTGCCGCGCAGTTCCGCGGGCACCTCGGGGTGGGTGCGGGTCAGGCCCTTGACGTGCGCCTCGTAGATCACCGTGTCGGCGTAGGGCCGGCAGGGCCGGGTGTCGTCGCCCCAGTCGAAGGCCGGGTCGGTCACCACACCGAGCATGGTGTGTCCGGCGCTGTCGGCCGGGTCGGGGCCGTCCGGGTTGCGTTCGTAGAGGGAGGGGTGGTTGTCGATCTGCCCGTCGACCGCGCGCGCGTAGGGGTCGAGGAGCAGCTTCGCCGGGTTGCAGCGGTGGCCGGCGGCCGGGGCCCAGGGGCCGTGCACGCGGTAGCCGTAGCGCTGGCCGGGGCCGACGCCGGGGAGGTAGCCGTGCCAGACGAAGCCGTCGACCTCGGTCAGTGGTACCCGGGTGTGGGTGCCGTCGTCGTCGACGAGGACCAGCTCGACGCGTTCGGCGACCTCGCTGAAGAGCGCGAAGTTGGTGCCCTCCCCGTCGTACTCGGCGCCCAGCGGGTAAGGGCGTCCGCTCCACGCGGACGCCCCTTTCCGGGTCTGCCGCCGGGTCACCGGGCGTCCTCCAGGACCTCGTCCGGGGTGCCGGCCGGGCCGGCCAGCTGGGCGACGCGCACCTCGCGGGGCACGTCGAGGCCCTCGCTGAGGTGCGGGGCGGGCGCGGTCGGCACCAGCGGGACGCGTTCGCCGGCCCGGGCGCGCTGCGAGAACCAGATGACCTTGCTGCCGGTCTCGGTGGCGCAGCAGCCCCAGCCGTCGCTCATCGCCGCGAGGTGCTCCAGGCAGCCACGCAGTTCCTGGTCCGGGCGCAGAGCGCGGTCGTTGTCCCCGATGGCGGTGATCAGATGCTGGCCGTTCCACCACATCTCGATCGACGTGTTCTTGTCCGTGGCGTGCTCGTCGATGGCCTTCAGCAGCATCTCGGCACCGCCGCAGACGGGCTGGATCAGGTTGTCCAGGTCCCAGAATTTCAGGTGAGCGGCCAGAATGCGGCTGACCTGTCCCACCCGTTCCGGGCTGACTTCCACGTCGAGGTGGTAGTAGCAGGGCACTGCGGTCTTCATCGGTCGGCTCCTCACCGCGAAGCTCAGCTCCTTCTCGCTCCCGCGGTCCTGCGGGACGAGCCCCGAACACGGAACGTGAGCACGTATCGCTTCTGAGTCACCCTCAGCGTGAGGGTGCTAGCCCGTTCGTGCAACACGAGCGCACAGTTGAGGTGGCTGAGCGCCCATGTGAGCACTTCGTGGGCGTGTGCGGCTCAGCTCGGCCGCTATTGGTTGAGGATCCAACAAGACGCTGCGTCGTCACCCGTGCACCATGTGTGAAGAACTCGATCGCCGTTACGGATCCGTGCCGCTGTGTGCACGGCCGCCGTCCGACCGTCGGGAGACCGTGCCCCTCGAAGCCCGAAAGGTGATCGGCGCCATGCTGCTACCCGCCAAAGCCGAAGTCGCCCGGCAGTTGCGGCGTTACCGGGCCTGGGAACGCGTGATGCTCGCGGCACCGAACGACCGCACGGTGCGGACCACGTTCGAGGACTCCGGCTACACGCTCTGTGTGCTGATGGGCAAACGCTGCGCGCGGGAGGCGGCGGACGCGGCCGAGCGGTATCTGCGCACGAACCACCTCGAACCGCAGGCCGCCTTCGCGCAGGAACCCCAGGTCACCTGTGTGCGGGAACAGAACGACCGGCCCCGTCCGGCCACCGCGGTCCGGCGAAGACCGCCGGCGGCGGAGCGGCGCTCCCCCGCGGGACGGTAGCCGCCTTCCCGCACATCTCGTCCCCTGAACCGGGCCCGTGGCCCGGCTTTCGAGCACGGTGGAGGTGAGGACCATGAGGAGGACCCGGGCCATCGGCCGCATCCCGGTACGGGACGTCCGGCCGGCCGTGGAGAGCGGCAACCGGCCGGCCAAGGCTGTCGTGGGAGAGACGTTCGAGGTCACCGCCACCGTGTTCCGGGAGGGGCATGACGCGGTCGCCGCCAATGTCGTCCTGAAGGATCCTGAGGGCCGCCCCGGCCCGTGGACGCCGATGCGCGAACTGGCCCCGGGCAGCGACCGCTGGGGCGCCGAGGTCACCGCGGATGCCGTCGGCCGCTGGACGTACCGGGTGGAGGCCTGGAGCGACCCGGTGGCCACCTGGCGCCACACGGCGGGCATAAAAGTGCCGGCCGGCATCGACCCCGGTCTCGTCCTCGAAGAGGGCGCCGAACTCCACGAGCGAGCGGCGGCCGGCGTCCCCAGGGAAGCCGGCCGCGATGTGCTGCTCGACGCCGCGCAGGCGCTGCGCGACGACGCGCTGCCCCCGGCGGCGCGGCTGGCGGCGGCGCTGACGCCCGAGGTGGACGAGGTCCTGGCCCGCCATCCGCTGCGGGAGATGGTCACCACCTCCGAGCCGCTG
>NZ_JBIBJD010000028.1:0-12890 GCF_042958445.1 Streptomyces sp. NPDC007991 | reverse complement strand
CGGGCGAGCTCGGCGCGCATGAGCAGCGCCATCACGCCGCCGATGACGAAGAACGCGAACGACGTGGCCAGGTACAGCGTGCCGATCGTCTTGTGGTCCGTCGTCGTCAGCCACTTGACCACGACGCTGCCGCGGTTCTGGCGCCTGACCGGCAGCTCGTCCTCGTAGTGGGACCCTGCTGCCGCGGCACCCTGGGGTTCGTTGAGGATGCTCACAGGTTGTTCGTCTCCCGGTTCTTCTCGTGGCTCGTCTGCGCGATGCCGGCAGGAACGTAACCGTTCTGCTGCTTGTCCACGAGGTCCTTGAGGTGCTGCTCGTAGCGCTCGGGGGAGACGACCTTCACGTTGAACAGCATCCGAGAGTGGTCGACGCCGCAGAGCTCGGCGCACTTGCCCAGGAAGGTGCCCTCCTTGTTGGGGGTCACCTCGAAGGCGTTGGTGTGGCCCGGGATGACGTCCTGCTTCATCAGGAACGGCACCACCCAGAAGGAGTGGATGACGTCACGCGAGGTCAGCACGAAGCGGACCGTCTTGCCCTTGGGCAGCCACAGCGTCGGGCCCGGGTTGTTGGTCTGCGGGTTCCGGGTGCCGGGGGTACCGCAGTCGTAGACGCCGCCGGCACCTGCCGGGAAGTCCTTCTTGAACCGGTCCGGGATCGCGTTCAGCTCCGGGGCCTTCTTGGCGTCACCGGTGGAACCGGCGACCGGCTCGATGTAGTTGAAGCACCAGCTCCACTGGAAGCCGACCACGTTGACCGTGACGTCGGGCTTCTTCTTGAGGCTGAGCAGCTCGGTCTCGTCGCGGGCGGTGAAGTAGAACAGCACCGAGACGATGATGAGCGGGACCACGGTGTACAGCGCCTCGATGGGCATGTTGTACCGGGTCTGCGGAGGTACCTCGACCTTGGTGCGGCTGCGCCGGTGGAAGAAAGCACTCCACAGGATCAGACCCCACACCAGCACGCCAACGGCGAGCGCAGCCGCCCAGGACCCCTGCCACAGGGAGAGGATCCGCGGAGCCTCTTCCGTGGTCGGGGTGGGCATACCAAGGCGGGGGAAGTCTTCCCAGTTGTACGAGCAACCGGTGGCTGTCGCCAAGACCAGGCCCGCGGTCAGTGCCTGCAGCAGCTTCCGCCGCATCGGGCGCCGCGGCGAGCGGTCGGAGCCGTTGGGACTCACGTAGCGCCTTCCCGAGAGTCTCGCCCGCGCGGATCGGCTGCGGCCTGGCCTTCTCGCTGGTCGGTCGCCGCCCTGCGTCGGGCAGGGGTTTGGATGTTTATGCGGACCAAACCCTAGCCGACGCCCTCCGGGGGTTCTCGGGGAGGGGTGCCTACTCGGTGGGTTGGTTCGCTGGTTTGGCGGGTGCGGCCTTCGTCGCGGCTTGTCGCGCCCCGCGGCGGAGCCGCAGATGCCACAGTCCCGCACCCGTGGGGACGTCTCCTGCCGGACGTTCTAGCGTTGCTGTGTGGCCTACTTCGATGCTGCTTCCGCTGCTCCGCTTCATCCCGTCGCCCGGCAGGCTCTGCTGGCCTCCCTCGACGAGGGGTGGGCGGATCCCGCGCGTCTGTACAGGGAAGGACGGCGGGCCCGGATGCTGTTGGACGCGGCCCGGGAGGCCGCCGCCGAGGCCGTGGGGTGCCGGCCGGACGAACTGGTCTTCACCTCGTCCGGAACGCGTGCCGTGCACACGGGGATTGCGGGGGCGCTGTCCGGGCGGGGGCGGATCGGGCGTCACCTGATCGTGTCGGCGGTCGAACACTCTTCGGTCCTGCATGCGGCGGAGCTTCACGAGTCCGCCGGGGGGACCGTCACACGGATCGCGGTGGACCGCGCCGGGCTGGTGGACCCGTCGGCGTACGCGGCCGCCCTGCGCGCGGACACGGCGCTGGCCTGTCTGCAGTCGGCCAATCACGAGGTGGGGACGGAGCAGCCGGTGCCCGAGGTGGCCGAGGCGTGCCGGGCCGCGGGCGTGCCGCTGCTGGTGGACGCCGCGCAGTCGCTGGGATGGGGGCCGGTGGAGGGCGGCTGGTCGCTGCTGACGGCCAGCGCCCACAAGTGGGGTGGGCCGTCGGGGGTCGGACTGCTCGCCGTCCGCAAGGGTGTGCGATTCGCGCCGCAAGGGCCGGTGGACGAGCGGGAATCGGGGCGGGCGCCCGGTTTTGAGAACATTCCGGCGATCGTGGCGGCGGCCGCGTCGCTGCGGGCCGTACGGGCCGAGGCCGCCGAGGAGGCCCCGCGGCTGCGGGAGCTGACGGAGCGGATCCGGGTACGGGTGCCGCAGACGGTGCCGGACGTCGAGGTGGTCGGCGACCCGGTGCGCAGGCTGCCCGGCGTCGTCACCTTCTCCTGTCTCTATGTCGACGGAGAGGCCCTGCTGCATGAGCTGGACCGGGAGGGTTTCTCCGTTTCGTCCGGATCGTCCTGTACGAGCAGCACGCTGACGCCGAGCCATGTGCTCAGGGCGATGGGCGTGCTGAGCGAGGGGAACGTGCGGGTGTCGCTGCCGCCGGGGACGGCACAGGAGGATGTCGAGCGGTTCCTGACGGTCCTCCCCGGGGCCGTGGCGGCGGTGCGGGAGAAGCTGGGGGCTCCGGTCGCCTCCGAGGTGGCCCGCGAGGCGGACGAACTGGTCGTCGACTCCCTCGGCAAGCGCTGCCCGATTCCGGTGATCGAGCTGGCGAAGGTCATCGGCGACGTGCCGGTGGGCGGCCTGGTCCGGGTCCTGTCGGACGACGAGGCGGCCCGGCTGGACATTCCGGCGTGGTGCGCGATGAGGAATCAGGAGTACGTCGGGGAGGAGCCGGCGGACCAGGGAACGGCGTACTTGATCCGCCGGGTGAGCTGAGAAACCTGAGGGGCGCGGGGAACTGCGCGACCAGCCCCCACGCACCCGCAGACGAACAGCCCGGCTCAGACCAGGTGCGCCTGCACCTCCGCCGCAGCCTCGTCCCCGTACGCCTTGGTGAACCGCTCCATGAAGTGCCCGCGCCGCAACTGGTACTCCTGCGTCCCCACCGTCTCGATGACGAGAGTCGCCAGCATGCAGCCGACCTGGGCGGCACGCTCCAGGGAGACGCCCCAGGCCAGACCCGAGAGGAACCCGGCGCGGAAGGCGTCGCCGACACCGGTCGGGTCGGCCTTGCGCTCCTCGTCCGGGGTGCCGACCTCGATCGGGTCGCCGCCGGCCCGCTCGATCCGCACGCCCTTCGCGCCGAGGGTGGTCACCCGGTGGCCCACCCGGGACAGGATCTCCGCGTCGGTCCAGCCGGTCTTGGACTCGATGAGGCCCTTCTCGTACTCGTTGGAGAAGAGGTACGTCGCCCCGTCCAGCAGGATGCGGATCTCCTCACCGTCCATCCGGGCGATCTGCTGGGAGAAGTCGGCGGCGAACGGGATGCCCCGGGAGCGGCACTCCTCGGTGTGGCGGAGCATCGCCTCCGGGTCGTCCGCGCCGATGGAGACCAGGTCGAGACCGCCGACGCGGTCGGCGACGGTCTTCAGCTCGATCAGGCGGGCCTCGCTCATGGCGCCGGTGTAGAAGGAGCCGATCTGGTTGTGGTCGGCGTCGGTGGTGCACACGAAGCGGGCGGTGTGCAGCGTGTCGGAGATGCGGACGGAGTCGGTGTCGACGCCGTGCCGGTCGAGCCACGCCCGGTACTCGTCGAAGTCCGCGCCCGCGGCGCCGACCAGGATCGGGCGGGTGCCGAGCTGTCCCATGCCGAACGCGATGTTCGCGGCGACGCCGCCGCGGCGGACGTCGAGCTTGTCGACCAGGAACGACAGCGAGACCGTGTGCAGTTGGTCCGCTACGAGCTGGTCGGCGAAGCGGCCGGGGAAGGTCATGAGGTGGTCGGTGGCGATGGAGCCGGTGACTGCGATGCGCACGGCGTGGACTCTCCTGAGGGAGGCGGACCTTGACGGTTCACGCTATCGGGTGGACGGGGCCGCTCTGAAGGCATCGAAACTACCCGATAGTAGATCTTTCTCCGTGAGGTCCGGCGTGCCTACGGTGCGGATATGACGAATCTCAAGGTCCAGGCGCATCTTCCGGTCGATCTCGAAGGCGACCTGGCCTCGCTGCCTGGCGACGGCGCCCGGATGGCTCCCCACTGGGCGGCTCCCGACCGTGTCGCCTCCCGGCCGGTCTCCCCGGCCCTGATCCACGGTGTGACCGTACCCCCGGCGTCGGCGCGGCTGCTCGACGCGATGTCGGACTACGGGGACTGAGCGGCGCACTGACGGGAACCGTGCGCTCCCCCGCTGCGTCCCATCGCTGTCCCCCGTAAAGGGGAGGCGGGATACGACCCGACAGCGGCCCATGAGGGACCGGACCGGGTCCCATGGGACAGCTGTGCAGCCGAAGGAGCGATGCGGTGAACACCGAGCGACCCGACAACGACGACGACGCCAGGGAAGTGGGCGGCGCCGGATCCTCCGACACCCCGGAGGTCGAGGAGCGGGGTTCGGAGGGCACCGCCGAGGCCGCCGAGGCTATCGAGGGCGCTGAGGCCACAGAGGATGCCTCCAGTGAGGCCGCCGAGGCCACCGAGGCAACTGAGGCTTCCGGGACGTCGGATGATGACGCGCCGGCCTCTGAGGCGGAGACGACGGACGACGCGCCGGCTGCGGCGGAAGAGGCCGGCCCCTCGGGAACCGCGGCCGAGGAGACCGACGCGCCCCAGGGCCGGGACACCGGCGCCGAGGAAGCCGGCCCGGCCCTGGAAGCAGACACGGAAACACCCCCCGTCCCCGGCAGCGAGCTGCCCCGCGACGAAGAGCACCTGGTCCGGCCGGGCAGCGGGCGGTCGCGGACGCCCGCGATCATCGCCTCCGTCGCCGCCGCCGTGCTGCTGATCGGCGGTGGCGGGGCCTGGCTCGCGGCCAACGCCTCAGGCGGCTCCGGCGGCGGTGCGACGCCCGGCGCGCCCAGTGGGGACGGCACTCCCCCGCCGCTCGCGCTCGACGGGTACGGGGAATCGACGCCGGGCGGCGGCAACGGCATCGCACCCGGTGAGCCGAACCCCTACGGCGCCACCTACCGGGTCGACGGCCCGCTGCCGGACGGTCCCGGCCAGGCCCCGGTGTACCGGGCACGGGGCCAGGTCACCAAGGCGGACGTGGCCCGGCTGGCGAAGGCCCTCGGGGTCGAGGGGGCGCCGGTGGCGCAGGGCGAGGCATGGAAGGTCGGGTCCGGTCAGGACGGTTCGGGGCCCAGCCTCCAGGTGAACAAGCAGGCACCGGGTGCCTGGACCTTCAGCCGGTACGCCCCGGGCACCGACGACTGCAAGGGCACCGACACCTGCACCGCTCCGCGCTCCGGCGGCGGCCCGGTGAGCGAGGCGGAGGCCGAGAAGGCCGCGGCGCCGGTGCTGAAGGCGTTGGGTCAGGACGACGCGAAGCGCGACGCGAGCCAGGTCATGGGCGCTCAGCGGGTGGTGAACGCCGCTCCCGAGATCGGCGGACTGCCGACGTACGGCTGGACGACCGGCGTCACGGTCGGGTCGGACGGTCAGGTCGTCGGCGGCAGCGGTCAGCTGAAGACGCCGGTGAAGGGGGACGCGTACCCCGTGATCGGCGCCGAGAAGGCGCTGCAGCTGATGGAGAAGCGGCCGACGGGAGACCACCGCATGGGCATCGGCGGCTGCGCGAGCCCCGTGCCGCTGAAGGACCGGCTGGAGCAGCCCTGCGGGTCGTCGTCGAGCGGCGCTCCCGAGCAGGACGCGGTGACGGTGGAGAACGCGGTGTTCGGGCTGGCCTCGCACTTCGTGGACGGGCGGCAGGCGCTGGTGCCGTCCTGGCTGTTCGAGGTGACGGCACCGGGCGCGAAGGACCCGTTCACGGTGACGTATCCGGCGGTCGACCCGAAGTACCTGGCCTCCTCGACGCCGAGCGGGCCGAGTGACAAGCCGACGGCGGCTCCCGAGCCGCGTGACGTCAAGGTGGACGGCTACCGGGCCGAGGGCTCGGAGCTGACCGTGACCTTCACGGGCGGGGTGTGCTCCGACTACGACGTGAAGGCGAGCGAGAACGGCGACGAGGTGAAGGTCACGGTGACCTCGACCCCGTGGCCGGGCAAGATCTGCATCATGATCGCGAAGCAGTTCGAGAAGACCGTGCGGCTGGACCAGCCGCTCGGCGACCGCGCGGTCGTGGGCTCGGACGGCAAGGGTGTCCCGCTGGCCAAGGAGGGCGCGCGACTGCCGGCTCCCCCGACGCGGGCCCGGTAGTACGGCATGTAATACGGCACAGCGCGAAGGCTCCGGCACAGCGCGAAGGCGGCGGCCCCTCGGAGGGGGCCGCCGCCTTCGTCATGTCCGCGGCCGCGGGAAGCGGCTTGGCGGGCTCAGCTGAAGGAGTCGCCGCAGGCGCAGGAGCCCGTAGCGTTCGGGTTGTCGATCGTGAACCCCTGCTTCTCGATCGTGTCCACGAAGTCGATCGTGGCACCGCCGAGGTAGGGGGCGCTCATGCGGTCGGTGACGACCTTCACACCGCCGAAGTCCTTCTCCACGTCACCGTCGAGGGAACGCTCGTCGAAGAAGAGCTGGTAGCGCAGGCCGGAGCAGCCGCCGGGCTGGACGGCGACGCGCAGCGCGAGGTCGTCGCGGCCTTCCTGGTCGAGCAGCGCCTTGACCTTGGACGCGGCGGCGTCGGTCAGGATGATGCCGTCGGTGACGGTGCTGGTCTCGTCCGATACGGACATCTACATCTCTCCCGGGTTGTACGGAGACTGCTTGCCGACGGGTGCAACCGGCGAGGCCGCGGATTCATTCCGGGCCGGGCGCTCGATCTCGGCTCCTCTTCATGCTCGCACACGCGCCCGGAACCGGAAAACGGCTCTTTCCCGGCGTTCCCGGGAATGAACGACGGCTCGCCGGGATTCACGTCACACAGACGCTATGGCCATCGTCAAAGTGACGTGAAGCGGTTATGATAGATAGCGTCAAATCGACGAAAAGTCGCGGAACAGAAAGGGTGCGTGTCGTGACCACCGCCCAAACCCAGGAGCTCGACGTACAGCCGACGCCCCTCGCCCTGCTGCTCCTCGGCCGTGAGGCCGACCCGAGGAGCGAGCGCGGTGTGGAGTGTCCCGGCGACCTGCCCTCGCCGTCCGACCCGGATCTGGTGGAGCGCGCCCGCACGGCGAAGGAGAAGCTCGGGGACAAGGTCTTCGTGCTCGGCCACCACTACCAGCGCGACGAGGTCATCCAGTTCGCCGACGTCACGGGGGACTCCTTCAAGCTGGCCCGGGACGCGGCGGCGCGTCCGGAGGCCGAGTACATCGTGTTCTGCGGTGTGCACTTCATGGCGGAGTCCGCTGACATCCTGACGTCCGACGACCAGAAGGTCGTCCTGCCCGACCTCGCCGCCGGCTGCTCGATGGCCGACATGGCGACGGCCGAGCAGGTCGCCGAGTGCTGGGACGTGCTGACCGAGGCCGGGATAGCCGAGCAGGTCGTGCCCGTCTCGTACATGAACTCGTCCGCCGACATCAAGGCGTTCACCGGCAAGCACGGCGGCACCATCTGCACCTCCTCCAACGCCAAGCGCGCCCTGGACTGGGCCTTCGAGCAGGGTGAGAAGGTGCTCTTCCTCCCCGACCAGCACCTCGGCCGGAACACGGCCGTGCGGGACATGGGCATGTCCCTGGACGACTGCGTGGTCTACAACCCGCACAAGCCGAACGGCGGGCTGACGGCCGACGAGCTGCGCGCCGCGAAGATGATCCTGTGGCGCGGCCACTGCTCGGTGCACGGCCGCTTCAGCCTGGACTCGGTGAACGACGTGCGCGAGCGCATCCCGGGCGTGAACGTCCTGGTGCACCCCGAGTGCAAGCACGAGGTCGTGGCCGCGGCGGACTACGTCGGCTCGACGGAGTACATCATCAAGGCCCTGGAGGCCGCTCCGGCCGGTTCCAAGTGGGCCATCGGCACGGAGCTGAACCTGGTCCGCCGCCTGGCGAACCGTTTCGCTCCGGAGGGCAAGGAGATCGTCTTCCTCGACAAGACGGTCTGCTTCTGCTCGACCATGAACCGCATCGACCTCCCCCACCTGGTCTGGACCCTGGAGTCGCTGGCCGAGGGCAACCTGGTCAACCGCATCGAGGTCGACCAGGAGACCGAGGCGTTCGCGAAGCTGGCGCTGGAGCGGATGCTGGCGCTGCCGTAACCCGTAGCGGGGCACGAAGGGGGTGACGCCGGCCGTGGCCGGCGTCACCCCTTCTCCACGCAGGCCAGAGCGCATTTCGCGGTTCGTGTTTCGTGCGGACAAGTTTCGCATTCCTCGTGTCCGGCCGACTCCGGCGTCATTACGCTGACCCCTCACAGCACGACGCGCACATACGGGGGCGGCATGACGACACAGCGCGGCCGGGTCGACGATCTCGTGGTCGTAGTGCCGGGGATCATGGGCAGCAGGCTGACGGACGCGGACGGGAACGAGTTGTGGGGGCTCTCGGGAAAGGCCCTGTTACGGGGGATCAGGACCTTCGGGAGGTCCGTGACCCGGCTGGTCCTCCCCTCCGACCTGGGAGACGACCACCCCGGTGACGGCGTGCGGCCCGCCGGGCCGATGCCCGATCTGCACGCCCTGCCCGGGGTCGGGCCGCTCGTCGACGGCTACAACGGGCTGCTGGACTGGCTGGAGCGGCATTTCACCCTGCGACGGCGGCTGCCGGGCGACGACCCTCGCACACCGGTCAACCTGGTGGACTTCTCCTACGACTGGCGGCTCTCCTGCCGGTACAACGCCGAACGGCTCCGCGAGCGGGTGGAGGAGGAACTCGGCCGCTGGCGGGCCTCTGCCGCCGGGCGGGCTGAGGCCAGGGTGGTGTTCGTGTGCCACTCGATGGGCGGGCTGGTGACCCGGCAGTACGTCGAGCTGGGCGGCGGCGCGGAGGTCACCCGTCGGGTGATCACCCTCGGGACGCCGTACCGGGGCTCACTGGACGCCCTGCTGTACCTGGTGAACGGGCTGCGGCCGGGGTTCGGCCCGCTTCGGCTGAATCTGGCGCGGTTCGCACGCAGCCTGCCGTCCCTGCACCAGCTCACCCCGGACTACGCGTGTCTGGAGGGGGGCGGCACAGACGCGGAGGAGCTCCGCTACGCCCGTGAGGTCACCGGGCTGCCGGGGGTCGACGAAGCCCTGCTCAAGGACGCGGCGCTGTTCCACTCGGCGTTGCGCGAGTCCCGGACGGGAGCCGCCTACGGGCTGGAGTACCTGCCGGTGAGCGGGGCTCTGCAGCCCACTGAGACCACGGCCCGGCCGGGGGACGACGGACGGCTCTCGCCGCTGCTCACCATCGGTGGCGCGGAGGAGGGCGGCGACGGGCGGGTGCCCCGTCTGTCCAGCGCCCATGTCACGGGCGTACGGCGACCCGCGTACACCCCGTGGGAACAGCACGGTTCGCTCCAGAACAACTCCGCCGTCCGCTGGGCGCTGTGGTCGTGGCTCACACCTGAACTGCCGGTGCACCGGGGGCCGGAGGAGGAGGCGGCACGGCCGCTCGGGGTGCGCGCGCCGGAGGTGCTGGCGGCGGGCGAGGCGGCGGAGGTCGAGGTGTCGGTCCCCAGGGACGCCCCCGGGCACGACGAGCTGGCGATCGCCCTGAGCGTGGACGACGGCCCCGGACGCTCGCTGCGCAACCGGGGCGACGGGCGCTACACCGCTCCGCTCACCGGTCTCGCACCCGGAGCGCACCGGCTGAGGGTCCGCGCACGGCACGCTGCGGAGGCCTCGGTGACGGCGTTGGTGCTGGTGATGGAGCACGAGGGGGAAGAGGGCACCGAGGGTGAATGAGGCTCCGGAGTTCAGGGCCACCGCACTGTGCGTGGTGTGCGAGTCGTACGACGATTCTCGGACCTTCCCCCAGCTCGTGGGCGCCAAGGCCCAGATGGAGGAGATCGCCGGCCTCCTCGCGAGGCTGGGCTTCGACGTGCGGCTGGTGGGCGGGGGAAACCCGGACCGGGCTGCCTTCGACCGGGAGGTCGAGGAGTGGAGCGAGGGCTGGCGGCGCTCGGGGGGCCGCAAGCCCGCGTTGATCCTCTGGTCGGGGCACGGTGTCCTCGCCGACGACGAACTGCGGCTCGTCCTCAGCGATCTGGAGCCCGGCGACCATGTGGGGACGCGGAAGGTCCGGATACGCAGGCACGGCGTGTCCACGGAAGAGCTGATCGGGTACGCGGTCTCCTCGGAGGCCGACCAGATTCTGGTGGTCGTCGACACCTGCTATGCGGGAGACGGTGTCGGGGACGGCGTCCGCACCGCCCTGAAACACTGGTCCGAGATCTCCCTTCCGCCCGGCCGGACCAAGTGGCTCGGCAGCATGGCGAGCTGCCAGCGCAACGAAGTCTCGGACGGCGACGGCCCGCTGCTGCGGGCACTGGCGGCGGTGCTGCGGGAGGGCCCGCGGACAGACGAGTACCTGAGTGCGTGGAGCGCGCACAACGAGCTGGTCAGTGGCGTCGAGCTGCTGGCGGCACTGCCGACCAGATGGGACGCGGAGGGCCAGCGGCCCGCGCGCGCCGCCGTGGGCGACGAACGCCCGGCGTTTCCCAACCCCCTCGCCCGGCCGGGTGCCGCACCGACCCTCGTGGAGCACCTGGTGCTCGCCGCGCGCGGCGTGGGGCACCGGGAGGAAGGCTGGTTCTTCAGCGGACGGCGGCAGGTGCTAGGGAAGATCATCGGGTGGATGGAGGCCGCGGCTCCCGGTCTCTTCCTGGTCACCGGGCCCGCCGGCTGCGGCAAGTCGGCGGTGCTCGGGCGTATCGCGACGCTCGCCGACCCCGAACAGCGCCGGGAGGCCGAGGAGCAGGGAGCCCTCAGGGAAGGTGACCCGGACCCGGGTGTACGGGACGCCCGGACCTTCGCGGCCGTACATCTGCGGGGCCTGGACGCGACACAGGCCGCCGCGGAACTCGCCGCCCGGCTGGGATTGCGCGAGCCGAGGAACGCGGACGCCCTGAGAGCCGAGCTGCGCGAGCTTCCGACGCCTCCCGTCCTGGTCCTCGACGGTCTCGACGAGGTGCCGGCCGAGCACACCCAGAGCGTGATCGAGGAGCTGGTCTTTCCGCTGAGCCGGATGCTCCCGGTGCTGGTCGGCTCCCGGGAACGGCCCTTCCGGGGCAGGCTGAAGGAGGGCGAGACACTGCCGGACGCCCTGGTCCGCCACATCGGCGACAGCGTCACGACGGTGGACCTGGAGGCCGAGCCGGACACCCGGCAGGACATCGCCGAGTACGTACGGCGGCGCTGCGAGGCCGCCAAGGTCGACGGGACCGGGGTCGCCGAGGCCCTGGCGGACCGCGCGACGGCACGGGACGGGGGGTTCCTCTTCGCCCGGCTGGTCACCGGCTTCCTCGTCACACGGCTTCAAGAGCGCGGGGACCTCCGGGACCACCCGGGCGAAAAGTTCGACGCGCCCACCGAGGACCTGCTCGCCGGGCTGCCCGACTCCGTGGAGGCCGCGTTCGAGGAGGACCTGCGCTGCGGCCCACGGCGGGTACGCGACGACGGCACCGAACTCCCCTCGGCGGCGCGGGACCTCCTCACGGCGCTCGCGTGGGCCGCCGGCCGGGGCATGCCCGCGGGCGGAGTCTGGGAGGCCGTGGCCTCGGCGCTGGGCGGGCAGGGCGCCGTCTACGACGAGGGCGACGTGGACTGGGTCCTGTCCGCCTACGGCCGCTACATCGTCGAGGACGGCGCGGGCACACAGGCCGTGTACCGGCTGTACCACCGGGAGTTCGTCTCACATCTCAGGAGACGCGAGGGGCCCGAGGGGGCGGCCGCCGAGGTGGTCGTCCTGCGGGCGGTGGTGGACCTCCTCAAGCGGCAGGCCGAGGCCGGCGGCTGGGAGGGGGCCGATCGGTACGTACGGACCTGGCTGGCCCGCCACGCGGCGTGGGCCAGTGTCCCGGGGCCGGGCATCGACATGCTGCGTGACCTCGTGGTCTGGGACCGGGAGAACGCCCTGCCGCATCTGGCGGATGCGCTGGTCGAGGTCTCCGTCGCCTTGTCGGGGAACGCGCATCACACGGCTGCCGTGGAATTCGCCCGCGAGGCGGCCGACATGTACCGGGACCTGGCTGACAGAGACACGGTCTATCTCCCCGAGCTCGCCGGATCACTGAACAACCTGGCCAACCACCTGGCCGGGACCGGGGACCGCCAAGGCGCCCTCGAACCCGCCCACCAGGCCGTACGCCACTCCACCCAACTCGCCCACACCAACCCCGCCGCCTACCTCCCCGACCTCGCCATGGCACTCAACAACCTCGCCGTCCGCCTCGCCGAGACCGGAGACCGCCAAGGCGCCCTCGAACCCGCCCACCAGGCCGTACGCCACTCCACCCAACTCGCCCACACCAACCCCAGCGCCTACCTCCCCGACCTCGCCGGATCACTCAACAACCTCGCCGCCCACCTGGCCGAGACCGGAGACCGCCAAGGCGCCCTCGAACCCGCCCACCAAGCCGTACGCCACTACACCCAACTCGCCCACACCAACCCCAGCGCCTACCTCCCCGACCTCGCCGGATCACTCAACAACCTCGCCAACCGCCTCGCCGAGACCGGAGACCGCCAAGGCGCCCTCGAACCCGCCCACCAAGCCGTACGCATCCGACGCCAACTCGCCGACGCCAACCCCGCCGCCTACCTCCCCAACCTCGCCATGGCACTCAACAACCTCGCCGCCCACCTGGCCGAGACCGGAGACCGCCAAGGCGCCCTCGAACCCGCCCACCAAGCCGTACGCCACTACACCCAACTCGCCCACACCAACCCCAGCGCCTACCTCCCCGACCTCGCCATGGCACTCAACAACCTCGCCGCCCACCTGGCCGAGACCGGAGACCGCCAAGGCGCCCTCGAACCCGCCCACCAAGCCGTACGCCAC
>NZ_JBIBJD010000027.1:0-14661 GCF_042958445.1 Streptomyces sp. NPDC007991 | reverse complement strand
GACGAGGCGTCGATGGAGATCGCGGCGGGGGAGTTCGTCACTTTCCTCGGCGCCTCGGGGTCGGGCAAGACCACGACGCTGATGATGATCGCCGGGTTCTGCGAACCCGACTCCGGCACCATCACCGTCGGCGGCCGTGACGTCACGCGGCTGGCGCCGCAAAAACGCAACCTCGGCTTCGTCTTCCAGCAGTACCTGCTCTTCCCGCACATGAGCGTGCGGGAGAACGTCGCTTTCCCGCTCACGCTGCGTGGGGTGGGCAAGGACGAGGTCCGTCGCCGGGTGGGGGAGACGCTGGAGATCGCGGGTCTGTCGCGGTTGGCCGGGCGTAAGCCGCGTGAGCTGTCCGGCGGCCAGCAGCAGCGTGTCGCCTTGTGCCGGGCGCTGGTCTACCGCCCGCCGGTGATCCTCATGGACGAACCGCTCGGCGCCCTGGACAAGAAGCTGCGTGACCAGCTCCAGGTCGAGATCAAGACCATCCAGCAGGAACTCGGCCTGACCGTCATCTACGTGACGCACGATCAGGAAGAGGCGTTGGTGATGTCGGACCGGATCGCGGTGATGCGCAACGGCCTGATCGAGCAGTTCGACACCCCCAGGGAACTGTTCGAGCGGCCGAAGACGCCGTTCGTGGCGGACTTCCTCGGCGCGGCCAACTTCCTGCCCGGCCGGGTAGAGCAGCACGACGGCGAGCACACTCTGGTCCGCCTCGATGACAGTGGCGGCCTGCTCAAGGCGCGCCGTCACCAGCTGGCCCCCGGCACCGCTGTGAAGGTCGCGGTGCAGCCGGGCCGGCTGCGTGCCAGCGCCAGTGACGACGGATTCTGTACCGGCACGGTCGAGACCGCCACCTACGTCGGCACCCTGGTTCGCGCCGGGGTGCGCATCGACGGCGGTCAGGCGCCGCTGCTGCGCCTGGAAGTGCCGGCAGGCCGAGGCCCCGTCGCAGGCGAGCGGGTCGGGATCACCGTCGATGCGGAGGACGTCAACCTCTTCGCCAGCGAACAGGCGGGGTGAGTCATGGCAGCCCGCACCGCCACCGCCCCTGCCCGTCCGCGCAAGCTGCTGGCTTCGCGTAAGACCCGGGTCGGGATCTTCTACGCGCTGCCGGTCGTCGTCTACCTGCTGGTGCTGTTCGTCTACCCGATCTTCAGCACCCTGCTCCTCAGCCTGAAGGACGCCGACGGCTCCTTCACCCTGCACTGGTACGCCGACGCCCTGACCGGCGTCAACCTCTCCGTCCTGATCACCACCCTGCGGATCTCCGCCGAAACAGCCGTACTCAGCCTGGTCTTCGGCTTCGTGCTGGCCCAGGCGATCACCCGGCTCAAGCCCATCCTGGCCGGCCTGGCCATGCTGGTCGTCGTCGTCCCGCACTTCGTCAGCGCCCTGGTGCGCACCTACGGCTGGATCATCATGCTCGGCGACAAGGGCCTGGTGAACGAGACCCTCACCAGCCTGTCGGTCCCCGGCGCCCCGTTCCAGCTGCTCTACAACGAGCTCGGCGTCGTCATCGGCACCACGTCGATGATGCTGCCGTACACGGTGCTGCTGCTGTACGGGGTGATGCGGGGTGTGGACCGGCGGCTGCTGGCGGCCGCGTCCAGCATGGGCGCGGGACGGGTGACGATCTTCCGCCGGGTGTATCTGCCGCTGGTCGCCCCGGGTCTGGCCAGTGCCGGACTGCTCAGCTTCATCCTCTCGCTGGGCTACTACATCACCCCCGCCCTGATGGGCGGACCCAACCAGACGATGATCGCCACCCTCATCAACCAGCAGGTCACCAAGGAGAACCAGTGGAACGGGGCCGCCGCACAGGGCGTCATCCTGCTGGTCCTCACCCTGGCCGGACTGTTGCTGGTCAAGGCCGTCAGCTCGCTGGGCGCCAGCCGTAAGAAGAGGAACGCGTCATGATGGAACTGCGCAGCAGCCTCGCCGGGCGGATCGTCCTGACCGCCATCGCCACCCTGACCCTGCTGTTCCTGGCGCTGCCGATCGTCGTCATCCTCGTCACCTCCTTCAGCAACAACGCCTTTGCCGCCTTCCCGCCCGAGGCGTGGA
Organism: Streptomyces sp. NPDC007991; assembly: GCF_042958445.1. NCBI lineage: Bacteria > Bacillati > Actinomycetota > Actinomycetes > Kitasatosporales > Streptomycetaceae > Streptomyces > Streptomyces sp. NPDC007991. The sequence goes on along the minus strand of NZ_JBIBJD010000027.1, from coordinate 12,600 downwards.
CGCTGAACTGGTACAAGGCACTGTTCGCCGACGGCAGCAAATGGCCCGCCGCGCTCTCCCTGAGCGCCCTGGTCGCCGCCCTGAGCACCGTGTTCTCCCTCATCATCGCGGTGACCGCGGCGACCGCCCTGACCCGCAGCGAACTCCCGCTGCGCTCGGCGGTCTTCGCCCTGGTCCTCGGCCCGCTGCTCATCCCGCAGATCGTCACCGCACTCGGCCTGTTCCTGCTCTTCGAGCCCGCCGCGATGCTGGGCAGCCCCATCGCCATCGCCCTCGGCCACACCGTGCTCGCCTCACCCATCGCGGTGCTCATCCTGATCGCGACCCTGCGCGGCATCGACGAACGACTGGAGGACGCCGCGGCCAGCATGGGCGCCGGCCGGCTGACCATCGCCCGGAAGATCACCTTCCCCCTGGCCGCGCCGGGAATGATCGCGGCAGCGATCTTCTCCTTCATCACCAGCTTCGACGAGTTCTACATCTCCCAGTTCCTCTCCTCCGTCGACACCGTCACCCTGCCCGTGCAGGTCTACAACTCCCTCACCTTCGAGATCGACCCCAGCGTGACCGCCGTCAGCGCGCTCCTCACCGCCTTCGCCATCCTCGCCCTCGCCCTGGTGGCCCTGGTGCGCTGGATCGGATCCGGACGCCAGGGCTCCCTGCTCTCGGTCGAAAACACGGTCGGCGTCGCCAACCCGGGAGGCGAGGCCGTATGACCGCCGCCGCCGCCACCGCTCAGCGGCAGCTGCTGCACATGACCGCCAACGGCTCGCTCGGCCCGGACGGCGAGGGCCTCCTCGCCGTCCGGCGGGGGAGGGTACCCACGCCGAGGACGCCGACGGCAGGCGCTTCATCGACGGCCTGTGGGGGGCCGGCCCGCCTCGGTCTGGTCGTCGGCCTGATCCCGCGCCGACTGCGCGAGGCCGGCCTCCTCGCCCGCGTCTGCAACCGCTTTGTGCCGCTGATCGGATCGAGCCCCCGCTGATCAGCGACCGCAGCCCCGTCGCCGGGCTCCTGGTGGTGCCCGGCCGCGCCCCTCTTCGAAAACTCCCCGCTAAGGACCCGACATGAAGACGATTCCCTACTGGATAGATACCGCTGGGGCGTTTGCCGACCGGTCCGGCAAGCCGCTGACCGAGGACACCGACCTGGTGGTTATCGGTGCCGGCCTGACGGGTCTGTCCACCGCTCTGCACTCCGCCCGCAAGGGCGCCCGTGTCACCCTCGTCGAGAAGGGCCAGATCGGCTCCGGTGCCTCTGCCCGCAACGGCGGCATGGCCAATCTGGGCTTCACGATCGGCGTACGCCAGGCCATCCGCCGGTACGGCCTCGAACGGGCCCGCGAGATCTACAACTCCTACGGCGAGGCCGTGGACACCGTCGAGCGGCTCGTGAACGAGGAGTCCATCGACTGCCAGTTCAACCGCGTCGGACGCCTGGGCGTCGCGTCCCGCCCCGCGCACTTCGAGAGCAAGAAGGCCCAGCAGCGCGACCTGGCCAAGTACTTCGGACACGAGACCACTCTGATCGGCAAGTCCGAACTGCGTTCCGAGATCGGCTCCGACGCCTACCACGGCGGCCTGCTCGACCCGTTCAGCGCCGCACTGCACGTCGGCCGCTTCGTGCGCGGCATGGCCGAGGCGTGCGAGCGCACCGGTGTCGAGATCCACGAGCGCAACGCGGCCATCGGAGTGCGGCGTACCGCCGCCGGCCGTTTCGAGGTCAGCACCGAGCGCGGTGTGATCCGCGCCGGGCAGGTCATGATGGCCACCGACGCCTACACCGACAAGAACTTCCCGTGGCTGCGCCGCCAGCAGGTCTGTCTGGGCAGCTTCATCATCGTGACCGAGCCGCTGGGCGAGGAGCTGGCCCGGGACATCATTCCCAAGGGCCGCCTCATCGTGGACTCCAACCAGGTCTGCCACTACTTCCGGCTCACCCCGGACAACCGGCTGCTGTTCGGCGGCCGTGCCCGCTTCGCTCCGTCGGACCCCACCTCGGACAAGAAGAGCGGGGCCGTGCTGTTCCGTGAGATGTGCGAGATCTTCCCCCAGCTCTCCCGCACGAAGATCGAGTACGTATGGGGCGGCTCCGTCGGCTTCGCCATGGACCGCATCGTGCACGCCGGGCAGACCGACGACGGCGTGTACTACTCCATGGGATACGCGGGCCACGGCGTGCAGATGGCCACGCACATGGGGCAGGTCATGGCCGAGGTGATGGACGGCCACCCCGAGGTCAGCCCGGTGCGCGACCTCGCCCCACCTCGCATCCCCCTCTACAACGGCACCGCCTGGTTCCTGCCCTTCGCGGGCGCCTACTACAAGACGCTGGACCGCATCCGCTGACCGGTCGACAGCCGGCCTGGGCAGCGCCGGAAGCCAAGGAGATCCTCGCCGCCGACCGTGCGTGGCCCAACTGCTCAGCACGGGGGCCTGTTGCCCGCCGAGAGACTCACCGACCTGCTGCGCGCCGTGACCGTGGAGCGCAGCCGTCAGGCCCTGGTCCCAGATGCACGTTGAGCCTGGTCGAACTCGACCCGGTGACGCTTGGTATGTCCGTTCTCGATTCGCATCGCTCCCGAAACCAATAGAGGAAAAAGCATGTCGCTCCTGAAGACCATCGACACCGATCCCTCCTTCGCTCCCAGCGAGTCCGGCCCGCTGCCGGAACGCCTGATCTCCGGCGACCCGACGTACAAGACCTGGGCCCAGGACACCGCCCGTGAGGGAACGATCAACACGGGCGTCTGGGAAGCCACGCCCGGCGAGACGCGCTCGATCAAGGGCGAGACCTTCGAGTTCTGCCACATCCTCTCAGGCGTCGTCGAACTCACGCCGGAAGGTGGTGAGCCGGTGATCTACAAGGCAGGCGACAGCTTTGTCATGAAGCCGGGCTACGTCGGTGTCTGGAAGACCATCGAAACCGTGCGCAAGATCTACCTGACCGTGTCGTAACGCCGACGCCGCAGGGCACGATCGGCGTCGGGACCTCTCGCGAGGGCTACCTGCCCAGTAGACACATGCCCTCGATGTCCTGAGGACCACGCTGTGGCAGAAATGCGGCTCAGCGACGGGGTGTGTGGCGATGGGACCGTCGGCTGCCGCCCGGTCCCATCCGTACTGCTCGGCGTCGCCGCGTGGAAAGCAGGCGGGCGCACGCAGAGGCCCAGATCGAAAGGCCCTCCGTGCGCCCGCGGCTCGCAGGCGGTGGGTGGCGAAGCGCACCGCCGGATCTCCAGCGTCTCGCGCAGGCGGCAGCGGAACGTGGCGGCCGGCTCGACGGCATGGTCCGGCCGAGCGTGCGAAGCACCGTCAGGGCAACGGTGCGCACCACAAGCAGAAAGCCACCGGCAGCTTCGATCCTGGTGATCTCACTGCACGGGATCGATCTGCGACTGACAAGCGTGGAGAACTGCGTCCGATTGGGCGGTGAGGCAGGTGGTGCAGCTTCATGCGGATCGTTTGCGGCTCGGGGGCGACGAGCTCGGGCTCGTCGTGCGGGGAAGGAGCCGGGTCCAGGCGTCGAGGTCGGCGGCGATCGTGGCGGCCGGCACCCAGGCGGTGTTCCTCTGCCAGGACTTCGAGGGCAGCAGCCCGAGGCCGACCCGTTTGATCCTTTTCACGTGGTCCTCGACCTCGGCGTGATCACGGTAGAGGGCGTCCACGAACCACACCTGCCCGGAGCCGGGAGCTCCAAAAAGCCCGTGGTGAGCGGGGATGTTCGTGGCCAGGATCTGGTGGCGTCGGCCGGTGTGCTTCTCGAAGGCGGTCAGCTTCTTCGCAGCCCGCCGTGAGGGCTTGAGCCGGCGCTCGATCGGCCGCATCCCGGTCGGCCAGCCGGTCAAATTCGGCGACCTGGTAAGAAACCATGTCGCTGCGGGTCCCTTGATCTCGTGGACCTTGCCGTCCTGCCGCAGCGCGGCCGTCCGCACCTTCTCTGGCAGCAGTGCGATGGCCTGCTCGTCCGTGGCATTGACGGCCCAGCCGGTCACCCAGCGCACCCGGCGCCGGCGCGTGGACAGCTGTTGGAGATGATCGAGCGGGGCGTGGCTGAAGGCCGCGCCGTCCGGTCCGTACCAGCAGCTTCGACCACAGCGGCAGCGGGAGCTGCCGAAACGCCGAGGCCAGGACCGCCTTGTGGTCGGTGGCGCTGGGCGGGGCGGTGTCCGGCCGCAGCAGCATGGCGACGCACTCACGGGTGTCGGCCACTCACGCACTCAGCGGCATGTGACCGAAGCCGCCCTTGAAGGTGCCCGCCGCGTCTTCCTTGCGGCTGGTGCAGGTGACGATGGTCGTGTCCAGGTCGAGGACGTACCAGTCGGCCGGCTCGCGGCCGCACACCGACGCCGGGTCGCGGGGTGAGCAGCGTCCACACCACGCGGCGGATCGCGGCGCGGGCGCGCTCGATCGGGCCCGCGACGCCGGGCGTCGTTCGCCGCGAGCACGGCGCGAAGTGCTGTCCGAGAGAGGTTCGGCCGAACAGGCCCGCCAGTGGTACCGGAGTTGCTCGGCCTCCGAGATGTTCCTCGCACCGGGCACGATTGCGCAGGCCGGCGGGACCAGTGCCGTGCCCCGGTCCCGCCAGGCGGGCCCGGGGGCCCCTCGGCAACGCCGCATTCAGCGCAGTGGTCAGGCGGCGCGGTCGGTAACCTTCCCCGAGCAGCAGCAGGCCCGCGTGGCCGATCAGGTTCTTGCCGTCGGCCCGCACGGCAAGGCCGATGCTCCCAGCCGGTGCTCTGCACCGTCGGGTGCCTTTTCCTCGCGGTCTTCTTGATCTAGCCAGTCCGGATCATCGCAGGTGGGAGGCACCCTTCTGCTGTCAGGGTGTCAGGGTGTCAGGGTGTCAGGGTGTCAGGCGATCGTTCCAGCCGCATTCATGAGGCCGATGCTGCAGACAGTCAGGCGCACCCTGTCCGCAGATCTGACAGTTCCTCCGGTGGCGGCACTGCCCAGAGAGTCGCGCTCGGCGCGGAAGGCGGTCAATGCACCACGTCACTGGTGTGGTTGATGCAGACGACTTTGGGTTGGGTCATCTCCTCGAATGCGAAGCGCACGCCCTCGCGGCCCATGCTGCCGTATTTGAATCCGCCGAACGGCATGGCGTCGAAGCGGTAGTCGGACGAGTCGTTGATCATGACTCCGCCTGCTTCGAGCAGCCGGGCAGCGTTCAGGGCGCGGTCCAGGCGTGAGGTGAAGATGCCGGCGTGGAGGCTGTAGTCGATGGCGTTGGCCTGTTCGATGGCGTCCTTGAAGGATGTGAACGGCTGCAGCACGACGACCGGGGCGAAGACCTCCTCCTGCCAGATCGAGCAGGTCGCGGGGACGTCTTCCAGGACGGTCGGCGTGTACAGGGAGCCGCTCACGTCGTTGCCGCACAGCAGCCTCGCGCCTTCGGCCAGGGCCGTGTCGACCTTGGCCCGGGTGGCGGCCGCGGCCTCCTGGGTGATCATGGGGCCGACGTCGGTGCGCTCGTCGAGCGGGTCGCCGACGCGCAGCAGCCTGGTGCGGGCGACGAAGGCGTCGCGGAAGCGCTCGTAGATTTCGCGGGCGATGAGGATCCGCTGGGTGCCGATGCAGTTCTGGCCGGCGGCCCAGAACGCGCCGCAGACGCAGGAGGCGACGGCCTCGTCGAGGTCGGCGTCGTCCATGACGATGACGGGGGCGTTGCCGCCCAGGTCCATGGCGAGCTTTTTCAGGCCGGCCGTGCGGGAGATGGCCTCGCCGGTGGCGAATCCGCCGGTGAAGGACACCATGCGCACGTCGGGGGCGGCGACGATCGCGGCGGCGATGTCGGCATTGCCGTTGACGACGGTGACGGTCTCCTCGGGCAGGCCGGCCTCGATGAGGGTGTCGACCAGGCGCAGCGCGGACAGTGGGGTCAGGGCGGACGGTTTGAGGATGACCGCGTTGCCGCCGGCGATGGCCGGGCCGAGCTTGTGGGCGACCAGGTTGAGGGGGTCGTTGAACGGAGTGATGGCGGCGATGATGCCCAGCGGTTCGCGGGTGAACCAGCCCCGCCGTTTCTCCGAGCCCTCATAGGAGTCGAAGGGGATGACCTCGCCGGCGTTGCGCCGTGCCTCGGCTCCGGACAGGGACAGGGTGTTGACCGCGCGGGCGACTTCCTTGCGGGCCTGGGTGATGGTCTTGCCGGCCTCGTTGACGATCAGTTGGGCGAAGGACTCGGCGCGGCGCTCGATCAGGTGGGCGGCGCGTTCCAGGACCGCGGCCCTGCAGGCGCGGGACAGCGCGGCCGCGGTGCGGCGCCCGCACCTGGCCTGCTGCAGGATGCTGCCGACGGCGCCTGCGTCGACGGTGGGTACCGAGGCGATGACCTCGCCGGTGTAGGGGTTGTGCACGGGCGCCGTGTCGGTGCCCAGTTCGATGCCGGGGGGTACGACGGTGTCAGACACGGTGCGTCTCCTCAAGGACGGGGCGCGTGGGCGCGGCGTAGTCGTCGGCGTGGCGGTGGTGGAGGGTGATGATGTCCGACAGCAGGGCGTAGGCGGTCTCGATGCGGCCGGCGCCCGGTGCGGACACCGTGACGGTGCCGAGGAGGCTCGGGTCGTGGACGTCGATGGTGCCTCGGGCGCCCGCTCGGCCGCCGCCGATGCGGGCGGCGGCCTCGTGGGCGGCGGCCCGTGCGGCCGGGTCGGAGGTGAGGAGTTGTGTGGTGGAGGTCATGCCGATCACTTGCTTTCCTGCGCGGTGATGACGGTGATGAGGGCGGCGACGAGCCGGCGGAGTTCGTCGTCGGTGGTGATGAAGGGCGTCCTGATCCGGACGGTGTTGCCGCGCGCGGGCGGGTGACGAACCCGTGCTCGATGAACTCGTCGGTGCCCGCTTCGGCGCCGAGGCGGCTGGCGGGGTGACGCCGCCGGGCAGCCCGGTGCCCCGCGTGTCGGTGACCGCCTCGCGCAAGCACAGTCGGGTCAGCTCCTCGGTGAGCAGTACGTCGAGCTCCGCGACGCGGGGCACGAGTTTCTCCTCTTGGAGGATGCCGATGTTGCGTAGGGCCAGGGCGCCGGCGGTGGCGTGTCCGGCGTAGGTGGCACCGTGCTGGAAGACCGGCGTCTGCTCGCCGTCGCGGTGGAACGGCTGCCAGATGCGCGGCGAGAGCAGGACGCCGCCCCGCGGGGCGTAGCCGGAGGTGACGCCCCTGGCCAAGGTGACCAGGTCGGGGTCGAGGCCGTACCGCTCATCCTCGTGCGCTTTGTGCCCGGTGGCTGCGGTAGTCGTCGAGCCAGCCAAGACCTTCGCTCGTACCGGCGCGGGGACGGTACTCGCAGCCGGTCCACCCGTCGAAGCCCAGCTCGTCGACCACGTCGAGCAGGTGGCGGACGTTGAACTCACCCTGGTCGGGCTCACCCCGGTCGGGCACGCCCGCGATCTGCAGATGACCGATCCGGCCGGTCGGCAGGTCGCGGCGCAGTGTCGTGGTGAGGTCGCCCTCGACGATCTGGCAGTGGTAGAGGTCGAGCTGCACCTTGAGATGGGAGGCTCCCACCTCCTGCACCACCGCGTGCGCCTCCGCCTGCCGGGACAGGAAGTATCCGGGCATGTCGCGGCCGTTGATCGGCTCGATCAGGATGTCGACGCCCGCGGCGGCGGCCCGTTCCGCGGCCCAGGCCAGGTTGGTCAGGTAGGTGTCGCGGTGCTCGGCCAGCTCGGCCGGTGTCGCGTCCGGCCGGACCAGCCCGGCCATCAGGTGCACCCGAGGGCAGCCCAGCGCCGCCGCGTACTCCAGAGCCCGCTCCACCCCGGAGCGCACCTGCGCCTCACGTCCGGGCAGTGCCGCCATCCCGCGCTCTCCCAACTCCCACGCTCCTGCGGGTGCGTTGAAGAGCACCTGCACCAGGCCGTGGTCGTCGAGCCGGCGGCGCAGCTCGGCGGCGTCGTACGTATAGGGGAAGAGGTACTCGACCCCCTTAAAGCCGTCAGCCGAGGCCGCGGCGAAGCGGTCGAGGAAGTCGTGCTCGTTGTACATCATGGACAGGTTCGCTGCGAACCTCGGCATGCTGGCTCCTGTGTTCCGGCCGGGGACGGCCACGGTCAGTGGTTTTCAATCACCTCGCTCCGCAGCCTCCCTGCCATTCCATGGTCTCCAGGGCCCTGGCTGTGGCATGGGCAGGTTCAGCCGTCTGCTCGTGCAGCACACGCACCGCGTTCTCCGTTCCGCTGCGCGGGCTGGAGAGCACGGGCTTGCCGACGGCTTCGGTGATCGCGGGAGCCAGCCGTGCCATGGATGCCTGGGCCAGCACGATCACGTCGGCCTCCTTGGCCAGTGCCCGTGCCCCGTTGAGCACCATCGCGTCGTGGCGGTCGCGGTCACCGGACATCAGCACCGAGAAAGCGCCCTCGCACAGCCGCTCCTGGACGGTGATGTCGCGGCCGGCCGCCCGGGCCTTCTCCTCGACGAGGGCACGGGTCGGCGGCAGCGTCGTGGGGACCGTCGCCAGGACGCCGATGGCGCCCGCGGTCTCGACCGCTGACGCGGTCATCGCGTCGTCGATCTTGACGATCGGGACGCAGACGAGGCGTCGGGCCACGTCGATGGCCGGGCCGACCGAGGAGCAGGCGGAGAAGATGACGTCGGCGCCCGCGGCCTGCGCGGCTTGGGCCAGGTGCACCATGCGCTGCGTGCTGGCAGGCGAGACCTCGCCGTCGCGCACCACGGCTGCGAGCACGTCGCTGTCGATGAAGTGCAGGACCCTGGCGTCCGGCGCGAGTTCCGAGAGGTACTCGTTGATGACCGAATCGGCGTCGACGAACAGCAGGCTGGTGTGCAGTACGGCGATCGAGGCAGTGGTGGACATGATGTCTCCAACAGGGTGGGGTATCGGCCCGCGTGCCCAGGAGGGCACGAGAGTGCGGGGCGAAGCGGTGCGAGACGCGCGCAGCGCGCACGGCCGGGAGGTGGACGACGGCTGCCGCCGGTGCGGTGGACTTAAGGCGGCCAGGCCGCGTTCAGGTCATGCGCCTGCCCCCTCGGTGCGGGGGCTCAGGCGGCCGATGACGTCCACGGCGGCGTCCCGGACCGCGTCGCGGCCTGCCGCCCACAGGGAGACGACGTCGGCGCCGGGCAACGCGGACGGGAGGGTGGCGCGGGTGGCCTGCAGGTAGGCGCGGCGCAGTTCGGCGTTGACGTTGACCTTGGCGACGCCTCGGGCGAGGGCGCCGTGCAGTTCCTCGACGGGCAGACCGCTGGCGCCGTGCAGGACGAGCGGGACGGTTACGGCCTCGTGGATCGCGGCGAGCCGCTCCAGGTCCAGGCGGATGGGGTGCTGGGTGAAGCCGTGGACGTTGCCGACGGCGACGGCGAGTGCGTCCACGCCCGTCGCGGCCACGAATTCGGCCGCCTGCTGTGGGTCGGTCATCGCCGCGGTGTGCGCGACGGCGTCGGTGGAGACGTCCTCGTCGCCGGGGAGGGCACCGAGTTCGGCCTCCACCCAGGCGCCGTGGTCGCGGGCCCGGCGGACCGCTTCCTTCGTCAAGGCGATGTTCTCGGCGAACGGCAGGTGGGAGCCGTCGACCATGATGGAGGTGTAGCCCGCCTGGAGGCAGGCCGTGATCTCGTCCAGGTCCCGGCTGTGGTCGAGGTGCACACCGAGAGGGGCCGTGGAGCGTGCGGCGGCGTCCAGCGCCAGCCGCATCAGGGCCTCGCGGTCGGCGTGCTTGAAGGGACTGGAGCCCGCCTGGATGACGACCGGCCGTCCGGCGGCCTCGGCGGCGGCCGTGACGCCCTGGACCGTCTCCAGGTTGTAGGCGACGAACCCGGGCAGGGCGTGACCGGCGGCCGCCGCCTCCTTCAGGGCATCGGTTCCGTGCAGCAGCATCAGGCACTCCTGAGCAGGTCGAGGGCGTCGGCGAGGGCGTCGGCGCCCCCGACGTTCCCGGCGAAGACGATGTAGGGGATGCCGGCAGCGGGGCCGTCCACGGGCTCCCAGAGCGAGACGATGCCCGGCAGCAGCGTGCCCCGGGCCCAGGCACGGCGGATCCCCAGGCCGTGGGTGGCGGTGTCGCTGGAGGTGATGCCGCCCTTGGCGACGACGAAAGCGGGCCGCCGGATGGCGTTGACCTGGCGCACGGCCTGAACGAGCGCGGCGGAGACCCGGCGGGAGATCGCCAGACTGCCGTCCGCGTCCACGCCCGTCACCAGCACCCGAGAGGTGCGGATCACCGCGTCGGCCGAGTCCAGCGCGGCGGCGGCCGCGGCCGCGACCTCGGCGATGTGGGCGTCACGCCGCTCCTCGTCGAGCAGCAGGGCCACGTCCAGCTCGTACTCGGCGATCCCGCCCCGCTCCCGCAGCCGGTCCGACTGCCGTGTGGTCAGCGCGACATGAGACCCCACGACGATGAGACCGTGCGGTGCGTCGCCGCGCAGCGGGCGCAGTTCGGCCGGGGTGAGCGGTGCCCGCCCGGCCTGCCCGGCGCGGGCCCTGACGAAGGACGGCCCGACCCGGTACACCGGCCGTGTGCCGTTTTTCTCCGCCTGGGCGAGGGCCAGGGCCAGCACCCGCAGGTCGTCGTCGCACACCGCGTCGACCACGGCCACCCGTCCGCCGCGCAACGAGGTCAGCAGCCGCGCCGTGTGCGCCGGGCCGCCGCCGCGCAGGTCGTCGAGGGTGACGCGCAGGACCTCGTCCGCGGGGAGGCGTCCGCCCGTCTTCTCCTCGACCCACTCGGGCAGCGAGGAGCTGCGGTAGCCGAAGGTGGCGTCGCGGGCGAACTCGCTCATCCCGACCGGCAGCAGCCCGCCGGCGGTCCGCATCCAGTGGTTCGAGCCGACGGTCAGCCGGCCCGCCTCGATGTAGGCGGGGACCAGGACGACCCCGTCCGGAGCGCCGGCGCCCAGCTCGGTCAGCTCCTGGGCGAGGACGTCGGTCTCCAGCGGGAAGTGGCCGCGCAGCGTGGAGTCGCCGCGGCTGGCCAGGACGTAGCCGGTGCCCTCGGCCGCGGCGGCCGCGTGCAGGGCGCGGACCACCTCGCGGTTACGGGCGGCGGCGTCCTCGGCAGGCAGGCTGCGGGTGTTGGTGAGGACGAAGAAGACGGCACTGTCCTGGCGCAGCGCCCAGCGCAGGTCGTCCACCGTCCAGGACGTCAGGACGGGCACGTCGGCGACCGTCTGGGTGCCGGTGGGATCGTCGTCGAGGACGACGAGACGGGGACCGCCGGCAATCCGGGCGGCCACTTCCGCGGCGCTCACCTCACGGACCGGGGGCAGCCCTTGAAGCACCGCTGCCTCGGGGACGGGCCGTGTCTGGGCATGGAGGGGTAGGGACATGGCGGATTCCTGCTCCCTTACGGGTAGTTGGGGGGCGAACTCGGTCGGGGTCGCGCCTGATCACGTCACACCAGGGCTTGACCGGGTCCCGCGACGGCCTCGGGGCGGAGGAGCTCGGCGAGGGTGCCGGCGGGCAGCAGGCCCTTGTCCAGGACGAGTTCGGCGACCCCGCGTCCGGTGGCGAGGGCCTCCCGGGCGATGCTGGTCGCCGCCTCGTAGCCGATGTACGGGTTGAGGTTCCGGTGACCAGACCGACGGAGTTCTCCACCGCCGCCCGCAGCGCCTGGGTGTTGGCCGTGATCCCCGCGACGCACCGCCCGGCCAGCGCCCGGCACGCGCGCTGAAGGTGCGTGATGCTCTTGGACAGGGAGTGCCAGATGATCGGCTCGAAGGCGTTGAGCTGGAGCTGTCCGGCCTCGGCGGCCATGGTGATGGTGACGTCGTTGCCGATGACCTCGAAGGCGACCTGGTTGACGACCTCCGGGATGACCGGGTTGACCTTGCCCGGCATGATCGACGAACCGGCCTGCACCGGCGGCAGGTTGATCTCCCCCAGCCCCGCCTGCGGACCCGACGACAGCAGCCGCAGATCGTTGCAGCTCTTCGACAGCTTCACCGCGATCCGCTTGAGGACGCCCGACATCTGCACGAACGCGCCGCAGTCCTGGGTGGCCTCCACCAGGTTGGCGGCGGTGACCAGCGGCAGCCCAGTGATCGCCGCGAGATGACGGCGGGCGGCTTCCGCGTATCCGGCCGGTGCGTTGAGGCCGGTGCCGATCGCCGTGGCACCCGGGTTGATCTCATGGATCAGCTCCACGGCCTCGGAGAGCCGGCTGCGGTCCTCCTCGATCATGACCGCGTACGCCGAGAACTCCTGACCGAGCGTCATCGGGACCGCGTCCTGGAGCTGGGTGCGGCCCATCTTGAGGATGCCCCGGAACTCGACCGCCTTGTCGGCGAAGGCGTCCTGGAGTACGAGCATGGACCTGAGCAGGCCGTGCACCGCGAACACCGTCGCGATCTTGACCGCGGTCGGATAGACGTCGTTCGTCGACTGGCCGAGGTTGACGTCCTCGTTGGGGTGCAGGTGCTCGTACTGGCCCCTGGCGTGCCCCAGCAGCTCCAGCGCCCGGTTCGCCACGACCTCGTTGGCGTTCATGTTGGTGGAGGTGCCGGCGCCGCCCTGGATGACGTCGACGACGAACTGGTCGTGCAGCTTGCCCTCACGGATCTCACGGCATGCCTCCACGATGGCGGCCGCCTTCCTCGGATCCAGCCGGCCGCCTTCCTCGTTCGCCAGGGCGGCGGCCTCCTTCA
>NZ_JBIBJD010000026.1:0-59624 GCF_042958445.1 Streptomyces sp. NPDC007991 | reverse complement strand
TGGTGTGGGCCATCATCGAGTTGTTGATGAGGTCGCACTGCGGCCGGCCCTGCTTGATCTGCGCCAGCAGCGGGGCGTCGTCCAGGTTGAGCACCCTGACCTGGATGCCGGTCTCCTGCGTGAACGGCGTGTAGATCGCCTTCTGCAGGGCCGCGCCGTAGGAACCGCCGCTGTCACGGACGACCACCGTCTTGCCGCCACCCTTACCCCCTGCCGCAGACGCACGGCTGGTGCCGGTGCCACAGGCGGAGAGGGAGGGAAGAGCGGCGAGGGCGGCGAGGCCGCCGGCTCCGCGCAGGAGCGCTCTACGACCGATCTTGGAATCACTCATGACAAAACTCCTCATCAAGGGACGCGTGGGACCAGCTGTGAGGGGACTGAGGGGGATGCCAACGGCCATGTGAGGGGACCGGTCCGCCCTGTGGCTGCGCACGGGCGGCGGGCCGCGCACCGGAGGTGGCGGTTGCCCGGAGGATGCGTCCGGTGGCGTTGGCGTGACCTCGAACCTGAAGGTGGCGATCACTGTCCGGGAGGGACCTGGGATCGCGTCTAGCGCTATTTCAGGAAACTTCGCGCTAAAAGTGGCAAGAGAATGACACTGCTCCGTGAGGGAGTCAAGGGTCGAATGTCAGTGACATGGCCGGGCTCCGGATGGTGCGTGTGCGGGTCTGGGTCCACCTGGACACCGACCGTCGACCCATCAAGAAAGGGCACCCTTACCTCCCTTCTGCTAACTGTTGACAGCCGACAGAGTGCCATCTACGGTCGTGCTGAACAACCCCTGAGAAGGGACCCTTCGATGAGCGGGCGAGATGGGGCCTTCACTCGTCGGCGTGCGTCCGGCGTCGCGGCGGTCAAGGACCTCGGCGAGGTCACGCGTGCTCCACGGCCCGATGCCCGCACACGGCCCGCACCTCGTCACGCTGTTGCCGGGGCTGCCCCCTCCCCTGGCCAACCCCCGGCATCCGGGCAGCTGCCCCGATTCGTCCCACAGGAGCGACTCCGATGAAGTTCACCCCTTACTGGCTCGACACCGCCCCGCAGGGGCCTGACCGTTCCCGGACCGAGGTGAGCGGTGAGGTGGACGTTGCGGTGGTCGGGGCAGGTCTGACCGGGCTGTCCGCGGCCCTCCATCTCGCCCGGAAGGGAGCGAAGGTCGCGGTCCTGGAGAAGGACACCGTGGCCTTCGGCGCGTCGGGCCGCAACGGCGGCATGGCCACCACGGGACTGTCGATCGGTATCCGTGACGCGATCGCCCGCTATGGCTTCGAGACCGCGAGACGGTATCTCGAGACCTACCACGACGCGGTCGACGGCATCGAGAAGCTGGTGACCGAAGAGGGGATCGACTGCGACTTCGCCCGCTCGGGCAAGCTGGTCCTGGCCTCCAAGCCGGCGCACGTCGACGGCCTGCGCAAGACCCAGGAAGCGTACGACCGCATGGGGCTCGACAAGACGCTCCTGGTGTCCAGGAGCGACATCCACTCGGAGATCGGCTCCGACCTCTTCCACGGCGCGATGACCGACACCAAGAGCGCCGGACTGCACGTCGGCAAGTACACCCGTGGTCTGGGCGAGGCGGCGGCGCGGGCGGGCGCCCAGATCCACGAGAAGGCACCGGTCGAGCGGGTCGGGCGGCTGGGCGGCACCAAGCACGAGGTGGTCACCGCGCGCGGGACCCTCCGGGCCGACCAGGTTCTCGTCGCGACCAGTGGCTACACCGGCCGGCCGTTCCGCTGGCTTCAGGTCAGGATCGCGCCCGTCGGCAGCTTCATCATCGTGACCGAACCCCTGGGCAAGGACCTCTGCGACCAGATCATGCCGACCCGGCGGATGGCGTCGACGTCCCTGAACCTGCTGAACTACTTCCGCGTCACCCCGGACCACCGGTTGCTGTTCGGTGGCCGCGCCCGGTTCGCCATGTCCAACCAGCAGTCGGACGCGAAGAGCGGACGCATCCTGCACAAGGCGATGACCGAGGTCTTCCCCCAGCTCACGAACGCCCGCATCGACTACTGCTGGGGCGGCCTGGTCGACATGAGCATGGACCGGATGGTGCACGCCGGCGAGCAGGACGGGCTGTTCTACTCGGTCGGCTACTCGGGCCACGGCGTCCAGATGGCCACGTACATGGGCCGGCGGATGGCGGACTACATGGACGGGAGGACGGCTGCCAACCCCTGGGGGGACCTGTCCTTCCAGCGGATTCCCGGCCACTTCGGCCCCCCGTGGTTCCTGCCCTTCGCAGGTGCGTACTACAAGTTCAAGGACCGTGTTAAGTAGGCGGAACAGGCGGGGAACGGTGATGGGTCACGACAGCCCGGACGGTCGGAGCGTATCCCGCGGCCCGGGGTTCCTCGCGACGACCGGCATTACGATGATCCGACCGGGCCTGGACGTGCAGAAGAGCCGGCGCAAGCGCGCAGACACAGTCCACCCCCCGTCCCCTCGGCCGACTGAGACCGAGGGGACGGGGGCGAGCGTTCAGGGCGCTGCGCCGCGGACCGTGACCGACGAGAGGGAAGCCCTGTGAGTCAAGAGCCTGCCAGGCCCATCCGCCTGCCTCGCGAGACGTTCGCCTCGATGGTGCTCGACCGCCTCCGGGAGGACATCATCGACGGCACCGTCGCCGCGGGCACACAGCTCAGCGAGGTGGAGCTGGCCAAGAGCTTCGGGGTGAGCCGTGGGCCGATCCGTGAGGCGATCCAGCGGCTGGTCCAGGAAGGGCTGCTCCGCGGCGAGCCCCACCGGAGGGTTTCGGTCCCGGTGCTCACCAAGGAGGACATCGCCGACATCTACCTCGCCCGTACGGCGCTGGAGTCCGCGGCGGTCCAGTCCATCATCGCCTCCGGCAAGTCGGAGGCGGCCTACAAGGACCTCGACAACAACGTCATGGCGGAGGCCGCCGCGGAAGCCTCCGGCGACTGGCAAACGGCGAAGAAGTACGACCTGGAGTTCCACACCATCCTGGTCGCCGCCTCCGGCAGCCAGCGACTCCAGCGCATGTTCAGCACGGTGATCTCCGAAACCCGCCTGTGCATGGAGGCCCTCACCACCGAAGAGGCCCAGCACCAGCTGAACCAGAGCCCCGACGAGGTCAATCACCGCCGGATCAGCGAGCTGATCCGGGACGGCGACACCGCGGGCGCCCTGGCAGCGCTGAGGAAGCACTTCGACGACGCGGTGGCGACCCTGACCAGCCTGGCCTGCAGGGGACAGCAGACGCCGCCCGGGGAGTGAGTGCGTGTGCTGTTCTCATCCGCCGATGCCATCTCTTCCGCCCATGCGGGGACCGCGTCATGGACTCGGCTCAGAAGGCGGTGTAACCGCCGTCCACAGGGAGAACCGCCCCGGTGATGTAGGACGACTCCGGTGAGGCGAGAAAGAGGACCGCGTCCGCTATCTCCTCGGGCGAGGCCAGGCGTTGGAGCGGTATCTGGGCCTCTCGCTCACGTCGGTAGGCCTCGGGATCGGGCCGGCGCTGGAACGACGCCTCGATGACGGGTGTGACGGTCAGGCCCGGAGCGACGACGTTGACGCGGATGCCCCGCGCAGCCCATTCGATGGCCGCGCCCTTGGCCAGCATGATGAGGCCGCCCTTGGCGGCCGAGTACAGCACCTCGTCGGGCTTGCCCACCATGCCGAGCCGTGAGCCGACGCAGACGAACGAGCCGCCCCCCTCGGGCATCAGCGGCGCGAAGTGCTTCATCACCAGGAACGCACTGAGCAGGTTGCTGTGCAGCACGTTCTTCGCGTCCTCGTACGCCGTCTCGGTGAGCGGGCCGCTGACCTGCAGGCCGTGGTTGAGGACGACGATGTCGACGGTCCCCACCGACTCGGCGGCCCGCTCGGCCAGACGTGCCACGAACGCCTCGTCGTTGAGGTCACCGGGGAGGTACACGTCGTCGGGCCGGGCGGTGTCCAGCTCCTGCCTGCGGCCGGTGAGGAGCAGTTGTGCGCCCTCCCGGCGGAAACGGGCACTCACCGCCTCCCCGATTCCGCTACTGGCGCCGGTCACCAGCGCCGTGAGCTTGTCGAGTCTCATGTTCAGTCACTCTTTCCTGGGTCGGGCAAGGGAGTGGGAGGCAGTGTGGCGAGGCCGCTCAGCTGAGGAGCCCCCGGGCCGCGACCGGCCACCGTCGCAGCGTCGCGCCCTGCGAGTCGGTCACGATCAGTTCCTCGAAGTTGTTCACGATCGGGCAGACGTGGTTGGGCACCATCGGGAGAACCGTTCCGACGCCGGGCCGCGGCTCCTCGGGACCCACGGCGAGGAAGCCGTGGTACTCGTTGAGCTTGGACAACACGGCCTTCATGCCGGCGATCTGGCCGTAGCCCTTCTGCGCGTTGCCTTCCCGGCCGAGGGCCTTGGTGCCGATGTCGAGGATGACCTGGCCGGGAACCCGGTCGCTGACCACCGTGGCCGCGACGAACAGCGCGATCTGATCCTCGTCACAGGCGCCGAGGCGGGTGTTGTTCATGTCGCAGAAGACGTATTCACCGGGTCGGATCTCGGTGATCAGGCTGTTGGTGGAGAACGCCACCGTGGGCGTGGAGCCGGCACTGACCACCTCGGCGTTCACGCCGACGCCGGTGAAGCTGCGCACCGCTGTGGCCAGCGCCGTCTCCTGGTCCCGCGCGGCGAGTTCGCGCACGTCGGGGCCGGAGCTGCCGTGCCCCGGGTAGGTGTAGACGCCCACGGGCACCAGCCCACGCTTGCGGGCTGCCAGGGCGAGATCGCCCGCGGTCTCGGGCGGCGCACCCGAACGGCCGGCTCCACAGTCGACCTCCACCACGACCTCGAGCCGTTCCGGCTCGTCGCCCATGGCGTCGGCGAGGGCCTCGATGGCGGCGACGTTGTCGGCCCCCACCCGCAGCCGGGTGGTCCGGGCGAGCGAGCGGATCCGCTCACCCTTGGTTCCCGCAGGCCAGATGGGATAGGCGAGGAAGATGTCGTCGAAGCCCGCCTCGGCGAAGACCTCAGCTTCACCGACGTTGCCGGCGGTGATCCCGACGGCCCCGGCCTCGATCTGGAGCCTGCCGACCTCCACGCACTTGTGCGTCTTGACGTGCGGCCTGAGCTGAAGGTTGTGCTGGACGGCGAAGTCCTGCATGCGGTCGATGTTCTGCCGCATGACGTCGATCAACACGATGGGCGCGGGTGTGTCCACCCGCTCGACCAGCGCGTCGAGTGCTCGTTGAAGCCGGTGCACGCTGCACTCCTCGGATTGACGGTCTGAAGATGAATGGGTGGCGCGCGTCCCGACTCCTCCGGTACCGAACGAGTCGCCCCCGCCGTTCGATGGGGCGCGTCTCTACACCGCCGTGCAGACCATCTGGATCTCGACAGGACTGTTGAGCGGAAGTCCTGCGACACCGATCGCGGTGCGGGCATGCCGCCCGTTCTCGCCGAGCACCTCGATGAGCAGATCACTCGCCGCGTCGGCGACCCGCGACTGCTTCCCGAAATCCGGCGTACTGGCGACGAAGACCAGCATCTGCACGATCCGGACCCGGTCCAGGCCGCCCACCGCCTCCGCGGCGACGGCGAGGCAGTTCACCACCGCATGACGCGCCAGATCCCGCGCCGCCTCCAACTCGACGTCCCGGCCGACGGTGCCCTGCCCCTGCAGCACACCGTCCTTGAACGGCAGTTGCCCGGACACGTACACGCTGGAGCCCAGCGATCGGTGCTCCACGTACTTCGCCCCGTCCCCGACGGGGGGAAGCGTGAAGCCGAGAGCTTCCAGGCGCTCGGTGGCGGTTGCGGATGACGTGCTGGTTGTCACTGGCTCCTCCGTGCGTCCAGGGCGCCTGTATGAGGCGGTTTGATGAGGTGACGGTAGGATGTCGATTGCAAACTGTCAACAGTTGTCTGTTTGCATGGCCAAGAGTATGGTCCCTCGACAACCGGGCGGCTGCCCCGCGATTTCCGAGTGGAGGAACCATGACATTCGAGAACAAGCCGAAGTTCGTAACGTTCGACATGAACGGGACACTGATCAAGTTCAGCATCAACGACGCGATGCGTGAGGTCCTGGGCGACCGGCTGCCCGCCGAGGTCGCCGATGAGTACCTGCGGATCTGCAAGGCGTACCGGATCGACGAGTGCACGGGCGCCTACCAGCCCTTCCACCAGGTCGTCGCGCGCTCCATGGAGCGCGCCTCGCGCAGGGTCGGTCTCGAGTACCGCGAGGACGAAGCGCGGGCGGTGTACGAGCGCGTCCCCACCTGGGGCCCGTACCCCGGCGTCACCGAGGCGCTGAACCGCCTGGCCGAGGAATTCCCGCTGGTCATCATCACGAACAGCGACACCGAGCATGCCGTGCGCCTCGCGGAGAACCTCAAGGCCCCGTTCGAACACGTCATCAGCGCCGAGGAGATGGGCGTCTACAAGCCGCGGCTCGGCGCGTTCGAGTACGCGTTCGACAAGCTCGGCGTGACCCCCGACGAGCTCGTGCACGTCTCCGCGAGCCCGATGTACGACCATCGGTCCGCGGCCGTCCTGGGCATCGAGAACAAGGTGTACGTCGACCGCGGCTTCGAGCACGACGAGCACTGGCTCGGCTACGAGCGCATCACGGACATCGCCGACCTCCCCGTCCTCTTCGGCCTGCCCCGCCCTTGACGGGAAGGAGCATCACCGCCCAACCGTCGAGCGGCATCACGCCATCCGCGACTCAGAGATCACGGCCCGTGACCCACACCCGACCTGCCTCCGTTCGGGTGTGGGTCACGGCACTACATGCCCCCGGTTGCGGAACCGGTGTCTGATCAGCAGCGCATAGCCGATTCCCACGATCAGGTTGTTGATGGCGAGCCGGGAGAAGGTTCCGCCGGGGAACCCCGCGATCCACGGGGAGGCCGCGAGGCAGAGGCCCGTGAGCAGGGCCAGTGCCTCGACGGCTTGCGCCCGTGAGGTCGTCGCGGCGCGCTCGGCCGGCGCGTGGCGCGTGATCCGGGAGGCACTGCCCATCACTCGCTCCCGCACCCCCGACAGCGCGCCGCGGAACCTCCGGGCGCGGCGCCGTGCCATCTGGCGCGGGCGGGCTCGATCAGCCAGGCGGGAGACACGCACCGCTGTCCGCCTCCGAAGATCCGGTGCCTGACTGAGCTCGACTCCGACGGCCGACCGTTTATGACGATCGTTATAGACGGGTGTTACCCTGACTGCCGTCTATAACGACTGTCATAGGAGACGTCATGACGATCATCACCGTGAACGCCCCGGAGGGCCGCCTGAGCCAGGAGCAGCGCCGAAAGCTGGCCGAGACGCTGACGGACGCGGTGCTCGTGCCGGAGGTCGGGCAGTTCGCGCCGGCCGCGCGGGCCGGGTTCCAGGTGCACTTCGTCGAGCGTGCGGCCGACATGATGGCCATCGGCGGACGGCTCCTCGCGGACACCGGCCCGGACGCCGACGTCATGGTGATCGACGTGACGGTGATGGACGGGGACTGGCGGGAGGCTGTCCGGGCCGAGGTCATCGAACGCGTCCTGGCCGCGATGGCCGACGCCTGCGGCCTCCCCGAGCCGTCGCCGGCCTGGTGGGTCACCTTCCGGGTGATCGACGAGGGCAGCTGGGGAACGCGTGGCGGCGTGCTGTCCGTCCTCCCCCTCCTCGACACCGGCGTGTTCACGGAGGAGAAGGCCCAGGCCGTCCGCGCCGCACTGGGCGTATGACCAGGGCCCGTACGCCTTGGCGGGGTCAGCGCTTGATCGCGCCGGCGATGAGCGCCTGCAACTGCTCGGCGGTGTCGTCGAGCGGCCGCGCGCTGCGTTTGGCGCGGCACATGGCGACCGTGCCCTCGACGGCCGCCACGACGAGCGTCGCGAGCTGGGCGGCCTGCTCCGCCTCGGCTCCGTGCTCCCGCAGCGAGGCGGCCAGCAGGGCCTCCCACTGAGCGAACACCTCTGCCGCGGCCGCCACGGCGGGCGGGGTCTCATCCGCCGGGGGCTCCTCGATGGCCACGGCCAGCACGGGGCAACCGGCACGGAAGTCGCTCTCGACGACGATCCCGCGCCACAGGGCGAGGAACGCCCGCAGCCCCTCGACCGGCCCCGACTCCAGCTCCTTGCGCAGGCTGCGGGCGACCCACTCGCCCGTGTACCGGACGGCTTCGGTGGCCAGTTGCTGCTTGCCGTCGGGGAAGTAGTGATAGGTCGAGCCGAGCGGCGCCCTGGCGTGCCTGGCCATCTCCCGGATGCTCGTGGCGCTCAGACCACGCCGGCTGATCATGTCGGCGGCCCCGGCCACGATCCGCTCGCGCGACGGCGTTCTGCGCTCGGCCACCTGTGCACATCCCCTCTGGCTATAACGGCCGTCATAGTCTACCGTGACCTCGCGTTATAACGACTGTCATAAACCGACCGAGGAGCTGCCATGCCGATGATCAGGCTGACCGTGCCGACCGGTGCCCTCACCGACCAGGGGCGCACGACCGTCCAGCGCGACCTGGCCGCCGTGCTGCTGCGCTGGGAGGGCGCGCCGGACACCGCCTTCTTCCGCGCCCAGGCGTGGAGCTACCTCGTCGAACTGCCCGAGGGCGCCCAGACCACCGCCGGGGACGACGCACCGCGCTTCCTGGTGGAGGTCGTCGTCCCGCAGGGCGCCCTGTCCGAGCGCCGCAAGGCGGGGCTGGTCGAGGAGGCGACGAAGACCGTCCTGGACGCCGCCGGCCTCGGCCCGGACGACACGCTGCGGGTGTGGGTGCTGGTGCACGAGCAGCCCGACGGCACCTGGGGCGCGGGCGGCTCCGTCGTCCGGTACGCCGATCTGGTGGCGCTGGCGAAGGGGCAGCGCACCGATGCGTGAACTCACCTACGTCGCCAAGCGCACCGTCGAATGGCGAGAGGCACCCGACCCCAGGATCCAGTCGGCCGGCGAGGCGATCGTCGCGCCGGTGGCCGCCACGCCGTGTGACGTCGACTCCGCCATCCTCGCCGGGCACGGCTTCATCGAGCCGCCCTTCGCCCTCGGCCACGAGTGCGTCGCCCGGGTCGTGGAGACCGGCGACGCCGTCACCGCCGTCGCGCCCGGCGATCTGGTGGTCGTCCCGTGGTCCGTCAACTGCGGCGACTGCGACCGCTGCCGGGCCGGGCTGACCGCGCACTGCACCGCCGTGCCCTACATGGCGATGTACGGCGCGCCGATCGGCGGCACCTGGGGCGGGCTCTTCTCCGACCTGGTCCGCGTGCCCTACGCCGATGCCATGCTCGTCCCCCTGCCCAGCGGCCTCGCCCCGGTCGCGATGGCCTCGGCGAGCGACAACTGGTCCCTGGCCTGGCGCCTGGTCGCGCCCCACCTCAAGGCCCGCCCCGGAGCACGCGTGCTGGTCGTCGCCCGCGGCAGCATCGGCCTCTACGTGTGCGACATCGCCCGCGCGCTCGGCGCCTGCGAGGTGCTCTACGTCGACCCCGCCCCAGAACACCGCGAGCTGGCCCGCGCGTTCGGGGCCGCCACCGCCGAGACGCTGGATGCGGTCCCGCAGGGCTTCGACATCGCCGTGGAGGCCACCGGCCGTGTCGACCAGCTCGGCGGGGCCGTCAAGTGCCTCACCCCGGAGGGGATCTGCGAGAGCGCGGGCAACCACTTCCGGCCCGGCGAGCTGCCCCTGCTCGACATGTACCTCACCGGCGTCACCCTGCGCGTCGCCCGCGACAACGTACGCGCCCACATCCCCGACGCCCTCGCACTCGCCGCCTCCGGCAAGGTCGCCCCCGAACGGGTCGTCTCCCACGTCATCGACTGGGAGGACCTGCCTGCCGCACTGCCGGAGAAACACCTCAAGCCGGTGTTCGTCCGGGCAGATGCCTGACCGCCCCCGGCGAACCGCGCGGGCGTCCGCGGCACTCAGGCAAGGAACTCGGCGAGCAGGCGGTTGAGTTCGGCGGGCCGCTCGGTGGGGATGGAGTGGTGGGAGGCGCCGGGCAGGGTGACGACGCTCGCTCCGGGCAGGAGCCGGCGTGCGGCGGCCGCTGCGCGTGGCACGTCATGAGCCCGGCTGTGTTCGGCCAGGAGCACCAGGGCCGGGACGCTGCAGGCCCTCAACCGCCGGGCGCCGGGGCGTCGCATGGCGACGACCTTCGTCCGCCGGGCGGTGGCGGTGCTGTCCAGGAACGCCCGCCACACCGGGTCCTCGGGAGTGCGGCCGGTCTCCCAGCGGTGGAAGGCCCGCACCCGCTCCACGGTGGGCTTCAGCAGCATCGGCAGCCCGTGCACGAGGTAGCGTGGACTCATGCCGGCGAAGCAGTTGACCGGGTCGAGCAGGGCGAGTCTGCCGAGCCGGTGGGGCGCGTGCAGCGCGTAGTTCAGGGCGATCCAGGCGCCGTAGGAGTGGCCGCACAGGTGCGCCCCGTCCAGGCCCAGCCTGTCGAAGAGCGTGTCGAGCCATGCCACCAGGTCGCCGGCGCCACGCAGGGGCGCCCCGTCGTGCACGCTGCGGCCGATGTCTCCCATCAGGTCGACCGCGTACACCCGGTGGTCGCGGGCCAGAGCTTGGATGGTGGCGAACCAGACCACCGAGGTCGATCCGCCGCCGGGCAGGAGCACGACCGGAACGCCGTCCTCCGGGCCGCAGATCTGGACCCGGGTGCTGCCGTAGGGCGACCGCACGTCAACGCCGCGGACCTCGACGGGCCACTGGCGCAGGACGGCGTCGTACGCCGCGAAGAAGACCGACTCGTCAGCCATGGCCGCTACCCCCGCCTTATGATTACTCGGGCATCGATAATCTCGACCATCGAGATATTACGGGAGTGAACGCGTGGACGACCAGGATCCCGGCCTTCAACTGGTCCATCTCCTGCGAGCCGTCACGGTGGAACTGGACCTTCTCGCTGCCGACTTCGCCGGCCGCGAGGGGCTTCACCCCACGGATGTGCGCGCACTGATCCA
Source organism: Streptomyces sp. NPDC007991 (assembly GCF_042958445.1). NCBI lineage: Bacteria > Bacillati > Actinomycetota > Actinomycetes > Kitasatosporales > Streptomycetaceae > Streptomyces > Streptomyces sp. NPDC007991. The sequence goes on along the minus strand of NZ_JBIBJD010000026.1, from coordinate 48,733 downwards.
CCTGCTGGACGCCGGCCGGGAGGGCGTGCGGGCCACCCCGGGGTGGCTCGGAGCGCAGTTGGGGGTGAACTCGGCATCGACCACGGCCGTGGTCGACCGGCTGGAGCGGCTGGGGCTCGTGCGCCGGGAACGGGACACCCGCGACCGCCGGCGGGTGCTGCTGGTCGTCCGGGACGAGGCCGTCGCCCTGGGCTGGTCGTTCTTCGGGCCGCTGATCCACGAGATGGTCGCCCGGATGCGGTCCTTCGACGAGCAGGAGCTGGCCACGGTGCGACGCTTTCTGGTGACCATGCGCGATGTCGCCGCCGCGACACGCCGGGCCCGGCAGGACAGCCCGGGATGAGGCCGCCCCGGTAAGGGCAGTACGTGTACGGGGCCGGGCAACTCCCGTGTCCCGCTGCCGACCTGGGGGGAATGTCATGCGCGATCTCGCGGAGTCGATCGAATCGGTGGAACAGCTCGCCACGGTATGGCGGGTCATGGTGCTCGACCGGGATCCGCGGGCCGACGTCCGCGATCTGCCGGGGATCGCCATTCGCTGGGCCGACTGCCGGTTCGCCTTCTGGAACTGCGTCACGCTCACCGAACCCGGCACCACCGCCGGTCTGCTGAAGCAGCGGCTGGACGAGGTCGCGCAGGTCATGCGCGCGAAGAAGCACCCCGGTTTCCTGTGGGTCTTCGAGGATCTGCTGGACGAGGAGGCACGCGCGGGGCTCGGGCGCGCCGCCGAGCGGGCCGGGCTCGTGCACGCCTTCGCCGGGACGGGCATGGCGGGGGATCTGCTGCCCCTGCCCGAACCCGGCCACCCCGAGCTGACGTTCGTACGCGTGACGACGGACGATCGGCTGCGCGCCTTCGCCGACATCAACTCACGCGCCTACGGCTTCCCGTTGGAGGACGGCCGTGACGGTCTCGGCCGCTCCTCGCTGTGGAAGAGCCAGGTGTACGCCTACCTGGGTGTGCGCGCCGACGGCACCCCGGTGACCTGCGCCGCAACCGTCGAGGCCGACGGCCGCCTCTTCGTGCTGCTCGTCGCGACCGACCCGGCGTGGGAGCGCCGGGGATACGGAGAAGCGGTGACGCGCAAGGCCCTGTACGAGGGTGGCCGGGCCACCGGACTGACCCGGGCGACCTTGCACGCCACCGCCGCCGGAGCGCCCGTGTATCCGCGCATCGGCTTCGCGGCGAACTCCCCGATGCGGTTCTTCGCCCTCAAGGACTGATCAGCCGGTTCTCCAAGGATGCGGATGTCACGCGCGCACCTGCTCGCCGCCCCATGGGCGACCGGAGCCGCCCGTGTCAGTCCAGCCCCCCGCCCACCGTGAACCCGATCACCGTCCCGCCCCCCTCCCGCCTGAACGCGAACGGTGCTCCCCCGTGTGCGAGCGCCACCTCGCGGACGATGGACAGGCCGAGGCCCGAGCCCGGCAGGGAGCGGGCGTCGGCTGCGCGGTAGAAGCGGTCGAAGACGCGGTCGAGGTCCTGGTCGGCGATGCCGGGGCCGCGGTCGAGGACCTCGACGCGGATCGGGCCCGGCCGGGCGGGCCCGGCGACGACGATCTCGATGGGGGCCGTGCCGCCCTGGTCGAACTTCACCGCGTTCTCGACGAGGTTGGACAGCGCCCGGGTCAGCATCCCGGGCCGCCCGTCGGTGGTGGTGTCGCCGCTCGCGCGGAGCAGGATCCGCCGGCCGCTGCGGCGCCGGGCGAGGCCCACCACCTCCTCCGCGATGTCGGCGACGTCCACCCGCTGCGGCGGCTCGGTGTCCGACTGCCCGGCCGCGAGGTCGACGAGCTCGTTGACCAGGTCGGTCAGCTCGCGGGCCTCCTGGCCCAGATCGGCGACCAGTTCCTCACGGGTCCCGGGCGGGAGTTCGTCGATCCGGCGGAGCAGGGAGATGTTCGTCCGCAGGGAGGTCAGGGGCGTACGGAGCTCATGGCCCGCGTCCTGGACCAGACGGCGCTGGTCCTCCTCGGACTGCGCGAGCCGCCCCAGCATGCGGTCGAAGGCCCGGCCCAGCCGGCCCACCTCGTCGTGCCCGGCGACCGGCACCTCGATGCCGAGCCGGCGCGTGCGGGCGACGTCCTCGGCGGCATCGGTCAGGACGACCAGGCGGCGCGTGATCCGCCGGGCCAGCCACCAGCCGAACAGGCCGGCGGCGATCACCACGGCGGCCATCAGCAGCAGCGTCCGCCGCTGCAGCGCCCGCAGCAGGTCCTCGACGTCGCTGAACTCCTGCGCGACCTGCACCGCGCCCCGGCCGCCGCCGAGGGAGACGGTCGCGACGCGGTAGACGTCGTTGCCCACGTCGACGTCCTTGTGCTCGGCCACCCGCCCGGACGTCGCGGCCCCCGCGATCCGCACGTCGGCGCCGGTGACCGGCAGTCCGGGACGGCCCGGGTCGGCGACATGGCCGTCCGGGCCGAGTACCTGCACATCCGTACGGGCGGGCCGGACGAGGTCGTGGCCCGGCGCGGCGGACGAGAAGTCGCCGGGCGTCATGTGGTTCTGCCGCACCTCGTCACGCAGGTCCTGCACGACCTCGTCGAACACGGTCTGCTGGTCCACCCGCACCAGCCGGGCCGCCGCGCTGTACGACAGGATGCCGACCAGGATCGTCACGGCCGCCGTCACCGCCGCGAACGACACCGCGAACGTGGTGCGCAGCGAGACCAGCTTCAGCCGCCTCCCGCTGAAGCGCCCGCGGGGGCGGCCCACTCAGTCCTCCCGCAGCACGTAACCCACGCCGCGCACCGTGTGGATCAGCTGCGGCGCGGCCGGCTCGTCGAGCTTGCGCCGCAGATAGCCGACGTAGACGGCGAGGTTCTTCGAGCCGGGGCCGAAGTCGTAGCCCCAGATGCGGTCGTAGATCGTCGAGTGGTCGAGGACGATGCCCGCGTTGCGGACCAGCAGCTCCAGCAGTTCGAACTCGGTGCGGGTCAGCTCCAGCTCGCGCTCGCCCCGCCAGACCCGGCGCGCCTGCGGATCCATGCGGATGCCGGCCGCCTCGATGAACCGCTCCGGGAGCGACCGGGGCGCCTCGGCCGCCGGGACGCTCGCGGCGCCCACCGGGCTGGTGCGGCGCAGCAGGGCGCGCAGCCGGGCGAAGACCTCCTCCACGTCGAAGGGCTTCACCACGTAGTCGTCGGCACCCGCGTCCAGGCCGGCGATCCGGTCGGCGGTCTCCACGAGGGCGGTCAGCATCAGGATCGGCGTCCGGTCGCCCTCGGCGCGCAGCACGCGGCACACCTGGAGCCCGTCGATGCCCGGCATCATCACGTCCAGGACGAGGACGTCCGGACGGTTGCGGTGGGCCTGCGCCAGCGCCTCGACACCGTCGGCGACCGCCATGACCTGGTAACCCTCCAGGGTCAGGGCGCGTTCCAGGGCGTTGCGGATGGCGCGGTCGTCTTCGGCGAGCAGCACTGTTTGGGACACGCGTCCAGTGTGCCCCGCCGCCGGGACTCCGGGAGGAGATGAGCTGCGCCGGGGCGTCCTTCTTACTGCCCTCTCACCGGGGGTCGCGCAACCACGGGCGGCCTTCTCAGGCCCCGGCGGCGAGCCGGGCCGCGTGGGTCGGCGCGTCCGGCACGTGGGCCGGGCGGCCCACGGCGAACTCCTTGCGCAGCACCGGTACGACCTCCTCGCCCAGCAGGTCGATCTGCTCCAGCACGGTCTTCAGCGGCAGCCCGGCGTGGTCGACCAGGAACAGCTGCCGCTGGTAGTCGCCGGCGTACTCGCGGAAGGCCAGTGTCTTGTCGATCACCTGCTGCGGGGAGCCCACGGTCAGCGGCGTCTGCGCCATGAAGTCCTCCAGCGACGGCCCGTGCCCGTACACCGGCGCGACATCGAAGTACGGCCGGAACTCACGCACGGCGTCCTGCGAGTTCCGCCGCATGAACACATGCCCGCCGAGCCCGACGATCGCCTGCTCGGGCGTGCCGTGCCCGTGGTGCGCGTACCGCGTCCGGTACAGCTCGACCATGCGCTTGGTGTGCTCGGCCGGCCAGAAGATGTTGTTGTGGAAGAAGCCGTCGCCGTAGTACGCGGCCTGCTCGGCGATCTCCGGCGAGCGGATCGACCCGTGCCAGACGAACGGCGGTACACCGTCCAGCGGGCGGGGCGTGGCGGTGAAGCCCTGCAGCGGTGTACGGAACGTCCCCTCCCAGTCGACGGCCTCCTCGCGCCACAGCCGGTGCAGGAGGGCGTAGTGCTCGATCGCCAGCGGGATGCCCTGCCGGATGTCCTGGCCGAACCAGGGGTAGACGGGGGCGGTGTTGCCGCGGCCCAGCATCAGGTCCACCCGGCCGTCGGCCAGGTGCTGGAGCATCGCGAAGTCCTCGGCGATCTTCACCGGGTCGTTGGTGGTGATGAGGGTGGTGGCGGTGGAGAGGATCAGCCGCTCGGTGCGGGCGGCGATGTGGCCGAGCATGGTGGTCGGGGACGACGGCACGAACGGCGGGTTGTGGTGCTCGCCGGTGGCGAAGACGTCGAGCCCGGCTTCCTCGGCCTTCAGCGCGATGGCGACCATGGCCTTGATGCGCTCGCGTTCGGTCGGCGTCCGGCCGGTGGTCGGGTCGGGCGTGACGTCGCCGACGCTGAAGATCCCGAACTGCATGGTCGCTCACCCTCCAGGTTGTTTACCCTTCAACCATACCTGCGGGTCCCGGCGTGCGAAGCTGCCCCCATGCAGATCGTGCGTTCCGTCGCCCTCTTCGTCGTCGCCGCCCTGCTGGAGATCGGCGGCGCGTGGCTGGTCTGGCAGGGCGTGCGCGAGAGCAGAGGCTGGCTGTGGGCGGCCGGCGGCGTCCTCGCGCTCGGCGCGTACGGCTTCGTCGCGACGTTCCAGCCCGACGCCCACTTCGGCCGCGTCCTCGCCGCGTACGGCGGGATCTTCGTCGCCGGTTCGATCCTGTGGGGCGTGGTCGCGGACGGCTACCGCCCCGACCGCTGGGACATCACGGGCGCACTCGTCTGCCTCGCGGGCATGGCAGTGATCATGTACGCCCCGCGGGGAAACTGACCGGCACCCCGGGCCGGGGGCTCACAACGGCTCGTCGGACAGCAGCCCCAGCTGCCCCAGGAAGTCCATCTCGTCGAAATACAGGCGGTAGTCCACGATCCGGCCGTCCCGCACGGTGGCGATGTCCACCCCGCGGATCCGGATCTCCTTCTGCGTCGGGGGCAGCGTCTCACCGTTGGGCAGCTCCAGCGGCCCGGTGTTGCGCCCGCTGAAGATCCCCTCGTCGATGGCCGTGTCACCGACCTCGTAGGAGTGCAGCGACTGGAACGTCGCCTCGGGGACCGCCTCCGTCATCGCCCGCCAGTACTCCACGATGCTGTCGCGCCCGCGCAGCTCACCCTCGTCGGGGGTGAAGGCGACCGCGTCCTCGGCGTACAGCTCGCCGACGACCTTCAGGTCGGCGTGCGTGGTGACCGCGTCGGTGAGCCGGTCCATCACCTCACGTGCCTCGCCCATGATCCACCTCCGGAGATGTGCGGGGGATCACCCGCCCTCATTCTCCCACCGCGGGGCCCGCATATCCTGGCCGCAAGCGCACAGGCCGACGCCGGCCCGACACCGCACACCACGTCCGAGGAGCTCCCATGGCCACCGACGCCCCGCCCGCAGCCTCCCGCATCGCCGTCGTCACCGGTGCGAGCAGCGGAATCGGCGCCGCCACGGCCCGGCGGCTCGCCGCCGCGGGCTACCGCGTCGTGCTCACCGCCCGCCGCAAGGACCGCATCGAGGCGCTGGCCGAGGAGATCACCGCGGCGGGCCACCAGGCCACGGCGTACGCCCTCGACGTCACCGACCGCGCGGCGGTCGACGAGTTCGCCACGGCCTTCAAGACGATCGGCGTACTGGTCAACAACGCGGGCGGCGCTCTCGGCGCCGACCCGGTCGCGACCGGCGACCCGGCCGACTGGCGCCAGATGTACGAGACGAACGTCATCGGCACGCTCAACCTCACCCAGGCCCTGCTGCCCAAGCTCATCGCGAGCGGCGACGGCACGGTCGTGGTCGTCTCCTCCACCGCCGGCCACGGCACCTACGAGGGCGGCGCGGGCTACGTCGCCGCCAAGCACGGCGCGCACGTCCTCGCCGAGACGCTGCGCCTGGAGATCGTCGGCCGGCCGGTCCGCGTGATCGAGATAGCCCCCGGCATGGTCAAGACGGACGAGTTCGCCCTCACCCGCTTCAACGGCGACGAGGACAAGGCGGCCAAGGTCTACGAGGGCGTCGCCGAGCCCCTCACGGCCGACGACGTCGCCGACACCATCACCTGGGCGGTCACCCGCCCCAGCCACGTCAACGTCGACCTCCTCGTCCTGCGCCCCCGCGCCCAGGCCTCCAACACGAAGGTCCACCGGGACCTGTGATGCCCGACGCCGACCGGGAGCGGGAACAACAGCGCCTCGCCCAGGAGACGAAGAACGAACGCCACATGTGGTGGTGGCTCGCCTACTTCCTCTTCGGCATCCACATCGTGGCGTTCGTCATGATCTACGCGGTGATGCACGCGCCGAAATAGGACCGGTCAGCCCTTCACGCAGACGACCTGCTTCAGCTTGGCCACGACCTCCACCAGGTCCCGCTGCTGGTCGATGACCTGCTCGATCGGCTTGTAGGCGCCCGGGATCTCGTCCACGACGCCGGAGTCCTTGCGGCACTCCACGCCCCGCGTCTGCTCCTGAAGATCCTTCGTCGAGAACCGGCGCTTGGCCGCGTTGCGGCTCATGCGCCGGCCCGCGCCGTGCGAGGCCGAGTTGAAGGACTTGGCGTTGCCGAGGCCCTTCACGATGTACGAACCCGTGCCCATGGAGCCCGGGATGATCCCGTAGTCGCCGGAGCCGGCCCGGATCGCGCCCTTGCGGGTCACGAGCAGGTCCATCCCGTCGTAGCGCTCCTCGGCCACGTAGTTGTGGTGCGCGCTGATCTCCGGCTCGAAGACCGGCTTGGCCTTCTTGAACTCCTTGCGGATCACGTCCTTCAGGAGCGCCATCATGATCGAGCGGTTGTACTTCGCGTACTCCTGCGCCCAGAACAGGTCGTTGCGGTATGCCGCCATCTGCGGGGTGTCCGCGACGAAGACGGCGAGGTCGCTGTCGACCAGGCCCTGGTTGTGCGGGAGCTTCCGGGCCACGCCGATGTGGTGCTCGGCCAGTTCCTTGCCGATGTTGCGGGAACCCGAGTGCAGCATGAGCCAGACAGAATCGTTCGTATCCGTGCAAATTTCGACGAAGTGGTTACCTCCACCGAGCGTTCCCATCTGCTTCGAGGCACGTTCCTGACGGAACTTGACCGCCTCCGCCACCCCCTCGAACCGCCCCCAGAAGTCCTCCCACCCGGCGGTGGCCAGCCCGTGCAACCGCCCCGGATCGACGGGATCGTCGTGCATCCCCCGCCCCACCGGGATCACCTGCTCGATCCGCGACCGCAGCCGGGACAGATCCCCCGGCAGGTCGTTCGCCGTCAGGGACGTCTTCACCGCCGACATTCCGCAGCCGATGTCGACGCCCACCGCCGCCGGGCACACCGCGCCCTTCATGGCGATGACCGAGCCGACCGTCGCACCCTTGCCGTAGTGCACGTCGGGCATGACGGCGAGGCCCTTGATCCAGGGCAGCGTGGCGACGTTCTGAAGCTGCTGGAGTGCGGAGCCCTCGACCGTGGCCGGGTCGGTCCACATCCGGATCGGTACTTTCGCACCAGGTATCTCTACATACGACATAGCGTCCTCAATCCCCCGTAGACGAACAGAAGTCCTCAACAGCAAATACCGGAGCCAAGGTCCACGAAAGGGAATCCGGACCGGCGTCCACGGCAGTGCGTGCGATACACATTGTGTTCATCGGCTGCCCCGGGGCGGCAAGCCGATATCCGCGTCGAGAGGAGCCACCACGTGCAACGGAAGGCGTACGCACCCGGTATCGCCGCGCTCCTCGCGGCCCTGCTGGCCGGCTGCACCGGCGGCTCCGCCGACGGCGGCCCGGCGGACGACTCCAACCCGGGCGACACGGGCACGGCCTCGGCCGCCGCCGAGCCGGGCAAGTACCGCACGCTGCCCGAACCCTGCGGCGCCGTGAGCCAAGGCTCCCTCGACGAACTCCTGCCCGGCATCCGGCAGATCACCGACGCGGAACAGCGCGAGAAGGCGTACGAGGGCGAGGCGACGGTCACGTACGACACCGACCGCAAGGTCGGCTGCCAGTGGAAGGTCGACGCACAGCAGGCCACCGACCATCTGCTCGTCGACTTCGAACGGGTCGTCTCCTACGACAACGCCGTCAGTGACGACAGCCAGGCCGAGCAGCTCTTCGCGGAGAAGGAGGCGGCGGCCCACCTGCCCGAGCCGACCGCCACCGAGTCGGCACCCCCGGGCAGCACGCCGAGCGGCTCCCCGTCCCCGTCCGGCACCTCCTCACCCTCGCCCTCGGCGTCCGCCACCGCCTCCGCCACCCCGACCGACCTGCAGCCGCGCGTCCTGGAGGAGGTCGGCGACGAGGCCTTCCTCGACGACGAGCTGAGCAGCTCCGGTTCGACGGCCAAGCAGCGGACGGTGACTGTGGCATTCCGCACGTCGAACGTCATCGTGACCATCGAGTACGCCGAGCAGCCGGCCACCGTCGGCGTCGTCCCGGACAGCAAGGAAATGCAGGACAGGGCCCTGAAACTGGCCTCGCAGCTGGCCGATTCGCTGAGCGACTGAGGCCTCTTCACGCCCCCTTCACGCCCGCCCGTAAAGCACCCGAAGGAAGAACACACCGCTGCCTCACCGCGTACCGTGACCACTCGGACCCGTTCCGACCGCAGGAACCACGAGCGTCATGAGTGAAGGAACCATGCAGCGACGAGCACAGCGAGAGCAGCGAGATCAGCGAGCGAAGCGAGTCAACCGCGTCCTTGTCTGCGCGGCCGCCGTCCCCGTGATGCTGGTCGCCGCCGGCTGCTCCTCGGACTCCGGCTCCGGCGACAGCACGGACAAGGCCGCGAAGGCCGCCGCCTCGGCGTCCGCGAGCCCGTCGCCGACCGTGGAGGCGGCGGCGTACGGCAAGCTCCCGGAGCCGTGCAAGACGCTGTCGAAGAAGACGCTGGAAGACCTCGTCCCGAAGGGCAAGTCCGGCAAGGAGGGCAAGTCGGACGACATCTCGACCCGCGGCAACTGCTCCTGGAACAGCCTCGACAACAACGGCGTCAAGGGCTCGCAGTTCCGCTGGCTGAACGTGTCGATGCTGCGCTTCGAGTCGGACGTCACCCGTGGCCCGGCCGACAAGCTGGCCCAGGAGTACTTCGAGAAGCAGGTCCAGGACGCCCAGGCCGTGGCGGGTGCCAAGAGCACCAAGTCGGAGCCGGTGCCCGGGACCGGCGACGCGGCGACGGCGGTGCGTTACGAGCTGAAGAAGAAGGAAGGCACCTTCAAGCAGCAGACGGTCGTGGCACGCGTCGAGAACGTCGTCGTCACCCTCGACTACAACGGCGCGGGTCTGGCCGGCGACAAGAGCCCGAGCGCCGACGACCTGATGAAGGACGCGAAGAAGGCCGCCAAGGAGGCGGTGGCGGCGGTGTCCGAGGCGAACGGCGCGGGCGGCGGCAAGGCGAGCGGCGCCCCCTCCAAGGCCCCGTCGAGGTCGGCGTCCAAGTCGCCGTCGAAGCCGGCCTCCCCGGACGCCTCCGAGGAGCCCGCGAAGGACGCCTCGGCGTCGCCGTCGAAGAAGCCAGCGTCGAAGAGCTGAACAGCCCCGACCGGAACCGGCCACCCGTCCTCCGCACACATGTGCCACCCTGTTGCGCGCAACAACACGCAAGGGGAGGGGAGTACGGGTGGCCGCGCCACTACAGCTGACCCGGATGCACCGCGTTCTCATCGGTGTGGTCGTGGCCGGCGCCGTGATCATCGCCGGCATCGGCTTCGCCGGTTCGTACGCGGCGGTCCGCGAGTTGGCCCTGAAAAAGGGCTTCGGGAACTTCTCCTACGTCTTCCCGATCGGTATCGACGCGGGCATCTGCGTCCTGCTGGCCCTGGACCTGCTCCTCACGTGGATCAGGATCCCCTTCCCGCTGCTGCGCCAGACGGCATGGCTCCTGACAGCGGCGACGATCGCCTTCAACGGCGCGGCCGCCTGGCCGGATCCGCTCGGTGTCGGCATGCACGCGGTGATCCCGATCCTGTTCGTGGTCGCGGTGGAGGCGGCCCGTCACGCGATCGGCCGGATCGCGGACATCACCGCCGACAAGCACATGGAGGGCGTCCGCCTCACCCGCTGGCTGCTCTCCCCCGTCCCGACGTTCCTTCTGTGGCGCCGTATGAAGCTGTGGGAGCTCCGCTCCTACGACCAGGTCATCAAGCTGGAGCAGGAACGTCTCGTCTACCAGGCCCGGCTGCGTTCCCGCTTCGGCCGGGCATGGCGCAGAAAGGCCCCGGTGGAGTCGCTGATGCCGCTGCGGCTGGCCCGCTACGGCGTCCCTCTGGCGGAAACGGCCCCGGCGGGGCTGGCGGCGGCCGGCATAGAGCCCGCCTTGATCCCCCCGCCGCCGCAAACGGACCCGGCCGCGGACAGTCGTGCCGCCGGGGCACCCGTCCCACGGAGAGCGGCGCCTCCCGGCGAGCATCGCCCGCAACTCGAGAGCAACCAGGACGCCGGGCAACCGGACAACACCCCGGAGCCGGACCAGAGCCCCTGGTTCAACACGCCCCGCGAGGTCGAATACCAGGGCGGCTACGACCCGAACTACGATCCCGCGGAGCAGTACGCCCAGTGGATCGCGGAACAGCAAGAGGCCGAGCAGTACCAGACCCAGTACGAGCGGGAGCCCACCCCGGAGGACACCGGCAGCTTCCCCATCCCGGTGGGTCCCAACCGCACCCGGGAACTGGGCGACGGCGGCGGCACCCCACCGGCTCCCGAGCCGGACGAGGAGTCGTACTACCAGGTCTTCAAGAAGTCGATAGGCGGCACCGGCTACCCGACCCCGCGTGAGTTCAGCGAGAACGTCGAGGCGGAGTTCAGCCTCGCGCTGCCGCCCGACGAGGCCAAGCGCATGGTGAACCGCTTCACGAACCGCTACAACGCGGAGCTGGAGGAGGATCACATCGCGTAGGGGCGACCGCGTAGTCGCCCAGCGCGGGTTCCAGTAGGTCGAACACCTCCGCGGCCTCAGGCCCGACCAGGTCGGCGATATGGGCGTTGTCGTGCCCGGCGAGGGTCAGTTCCTGGATGCGCTGGAACAGCACCCGGTGGGCGGCCCCCAGTTGGGCGGCGACGGCGCGCGGGGTGATGGTGCCGGCGTCGGCACCGGTGACCGCCGCGAGCGTCTCGGCGAGTGCCCGCTCCCGCTGGTCGTGGAGGTCACGCAGCCGAGCGGTGAGGGTGGGACTCTCGGCGATCATCCGGGAGAACGCGGCGCCGCTGAAGCCCGCCACGGGGTCGCGCTCCCCGAGGGCGGCGAGGAAGGCGCGCCGCAGCGCCCCCAGCGCGGACTCCCCCGGCTCGCGCGCCGCGACGGCTCCGGCGAGGCCGGCGACGAACTCCTCGTGATGGTCGAGCGCCAGGTCCTCCTTGCGCGCGAAGTAGTTCGTGACCGTCTTCTTGGCGACCCGTGCCGCGGCTGCGATGTCCGCGATCGTCGTCTGCTCGAAGCCCTGCTCCAGGAAGAGCCGTGTCGCCTCGTCGGAGATCAGCTGCCGCGTCTCCTGCTTCTTGGACTCACGGAGCCCTGTCGTTTCGCCGGCCATGAGGAAATATTACACCGGTGGTAAAAATAGATTGACGCACTTCAGTGCCCGGACGTAATTTTACGCGCGTCGTAGTTTTCTTCCACACCGCACCGCACCGCATCGAGGAGCCCTGTGCAGATAACCGCCTCCACCGTGTCGCTCACCGTCGAGGACGTGACCGCGTCCCGGGAGTTCTTCACCACCCACCTCGGTTACCGGGAGCAGGCGTCCGCCGACGGGTTCGCCTCACTGACGCGCGGCGGATCGGCGGTCGACGTCGTGCTGCTGCGTCGCGGCACCGACGTCCTGCCCGCCGACCAGCGTGACCAGCGCGCCTCGGGTCTCATCCTGGCCTTCACCGTCACCGGGCTGGAGGCCGAGGAGCGGCGACTGCGGGAGCGGGGCGTCGCCATCACCATGCCGCTGCGCGAGGAGCCGTGGGGGGAGCGGCTCTTCCAGGTGACCGACCCCAACGGCGTCGTGGTCCAGTTCGTCGAGTGGGCCCGCCCGGCCGACGCCTGATCCGATCCCGTCCGGCGCCCGGTGTTCGCACCGGGCGCCCCCGTCCCTCACATACGCGGCGTTACTCGCCGAGCAGCTTGCGCACCCGCTCCTGCCCCACGGCCAGCAGCAGCGTAGGCAGCCGGGGACCGGTGTCCCGGCCCACCAGCAGGTGGTACAGCAGCGCGAAGAAGGACCGCTGCGCGGTCTTGATCTCCGGCGGCAGTTCCTTCGGCGTCGCGTCGGCCGGGAATCCGGCCTGGACCTTCGGCACGCCGTACACGAGGTGCGTCAGGCCGTCGAGCGACCAGTGCGACTCCAGTCCGTCGAGCAGCAGCCGCACGCTCTGCTGGGACGCCTCGTCGAGCGACTTCAGCAGCTCGGCGTCCGGCTCGTCGCGCACGATCGTGCGCTGTTCGGCCGGCACGTGCGTGTTGATCCAGGCCTCGGCCTTGTCGTACCGCGGGCGCGCCTCGTCGAGAGAGGTCAGCGGCTGCTCCGGGTCGAGCTCGCTCAGGATCCGCAGGGCCTGGTCCGCGTGCCCGGCGGTGATGTCGGCGACGGACGCCAGCGTCCGGTACGGCAGCGGCCGGGGCGTGCGCGGCAGCTCACCGGCTGCCGTACGCACCGCACGCGAGTGCGCGGCGACGTCGGCCGGCAGTGCGCCGCCGTCGGCGACCTTGGCGTCGAGCCGGTCCCATTCGTCGTAGAGCCGCTGGATCTCCTGATCGAAGGCGACCTTGAAGGACTGGTTGGGCCTGCGGCGGGCGTACAGCCAGCGCAGGAGCTGCGGCTCCATGATCTTCAGGGCGTCCGCGGGGGTGGGCACGCCGCCCCGCGAGGAGGACATCTTGGCCATGCCGCTGATGCCGACGAACGCGTACATCGGCCCGATGGGCTGCTTGCCGCCGAAGATCCCGACGATCTGCCCGCCGACCTGGAAGGAGGATCCCGGGGAGGAGTGGTCGACGCCGGAGGGCTCGAACACGACGCCCTCGTACGCCCACCGCATCGGCCAGTCGACCTTCCAGACCAGCTTGCCGCGGTTGAACTCGCTGAGTCGGACCGTCTCGGAGAAGCCGCACGCGGTGCAGGCGTACGTCAGCTCGGTGGAGTCGTCGTCGTAGGACGTGACGGTCGTGAGGTCCTTCTCGCAGTTGCCGCAGTACGGCTTGTACGGGAAGTAGCCGGCGGAGCCGGAGCTGCCGTCGTCCTCGGCGGCGGCGCCGGAGCCCTCGGCGGCCTCCAGCTCGGCCTCGTCCGCCGGCTTCTGGCCCTGCTGCTTCTTGGCCGGGGCCTTCTTCGTGCGGTACTGGTCGAGGATCGCGTCGATGTCGCCGCGGTGCCTCATGGCGTGCAGGATCTGCTCGCGGTACACGCCGGAGGTGTACTGGGCGGTCTGGCTGATCCCGTCGAACTCCACGCCCAGCTCGGCCAGCGAGTCGATCATCGCGGCCTTGAAGTGCTCGGCCCAGTTGGGGTGGGAGGAGCCCTTCGGTGCGGGGACGGAGGTCAGCGGCTTGCCGATGTGCTCGGCCCACGACTCGTCGACGCCCGCGATCCCCGCCGGCACCTTGCGGTACCGGTCGTAGTCGTCCCAGGAGATCAGGTGCCGCACCCGGTATCCCCGGCGGCGGATCTCGTCGGCGACGAGATGCGGGGTCATGACCTCGCGGAGGTTCCCGAGGTGGATGGGGCCCGACGGCGAGAGGCCGGACGCGACGACGACGGGTTTGCCCGGGGCCCGACGCTCCGACTCCTCGATGACCTCATCCGCGAAACGGGAGACCCAGTCGGTGGTCTCGGTGCTCTGAGCCACGATCGGCACGTCCTTCTTTCTGAACGGGTGAGGCTCCATTGTCACAGAACCCTCGTGCGGCCGGAAAACGGCTTTACCCCCCGTGGGATACTGGCGGGGTCTATCCATTCCCACGAGGAGAACGGCACCCTTTCCTATGGCTCCGGTCACGTCCCTCAGCGACTCCGTCGAACAGCAGCTCACCTCCGCGATCTCCGCCGCCCTGCCGGAGACCTCCGCGGACCCCCTGCTGCGACGCAGTGACCGGGCCGACTTCCAGGCGAACGGGATCCTCGCGCTCGCCAAGAAGGCGAAGGCCAACCCGCGGGAGCTGGCGACACAGGTCGTCTCCCGGGTCGAGTCGGGTGACGTGATCAAGGACATCGAGGTCTCCGGCCCCGGCTTCCTGAACATCACGATCACCGACCGGGCGATCACACAGAACCTCGCCGCGCGCTACGCGGACGACACCGGCCGCCTCGGCGTGCCGCTCGCCGAGCACCCGGGCACCACGGTCATCGACTACGCCCAGCCGAACGTGGCGAAGGAGATGCACGTCGGTCACCTGCGCTCCGCGGTGATCGGCGACTCGGTCACGCAACTGCTGGAGTTCACCGGGGAGACGGTGGTCCGGCGTCACCACATCGGCGACTGGGGCACCCAGTTCGGCATGCTCATCCAGTACCTGGAGGAGCACCCGCACGAGCTGGACCACAAGGCCGACGAGGTCTCCGGCGAGGAGGCGATGTCGAACCTGGACCGCCTCTACAAGGCGGCGCGCAAGGTCTTCGACGCCGACGAGGAGTTCAAGACGCGGGCCCGGCGCCGGGTGGTGGACCTCCAGGCGGGCGACCCGCAGACGCTGGCCATGTGGCAGAAGTTCGTGGACGAGTCGAAGATCTACTTCTTCTCCGTCTTCGAGAAGCTGGACATGGAGATCCGGGACGCGGACATCGTCGGCGAGTCCGGTTACAACGACATGCTCGCGGAGACCTGCCGCCTGCTGGAGGAGTCGGGCGTCGCGGTCCGCTCCGAGGGCGCGCTGTGTGTCTTCTTCGACGACGTCTTGGGCCCGGACGGCAAGCCGGTCCCGCTGATCGTGCAGAAGTCGGACGGCGGCTACGGCTACGCGGCGACCGACCTCTCCGCGATCCGCGACCGCGTCTTCACCCTCAAGGCGGACACACTGCTGTACGTGGTGGACGCCCGCCAGTCGCTGCACTTCAAGATGGTCTTCGAGACGGCCCGCCGGGCGGGCTGGCTGAACGAGGACGTCAAGGCGGTGCAGCTGGCCTTCGGTACGGTCCTCGGCAAGGACGGCAAGCCGTTCAAGACCCGTGAGGGCGAGACGGTCCGCCTGGTCGACCTGCTGGACGAGGCGATCGACCGTGCCTCGGCGGTGGTGCGGGAGAAGGCGCAGGACCTCTCCGAGGAGGAGATCGCCGAGCGGGGCACGCAGGTCGGCATCGGCGCGGTGAAGTACGCGGACCTGTCGACGTCGGCGAACCGCGACTACAAGTTCGACCTGGACCAGATGGTCTCGCTGAACGGCGACACATCCGTCTACCTCCAGTACGCCTACGCCCGAATCCAGTCGATCCTGCGCAAGGCCGGCGAGACCCGCCCGGTCGCGCACCCGGAGCTGGACCTGCACGAGGCGGAGCGCGCGCTGGGCCTGCACGCGGACGCGTTCGCGGCGACGGTGGCGGATGCGGCGGCGGAGTACGCCCCGCACAAGCTGACGGCGTACCTGTACCAGCTGGCCTCGCTGTTCACGACGTTCTACGACAAGTGCCCGGTCCTGAAGGCCGAGTCGCCCGAGCAGATCGAGAACCGCCTGTTCCTGTGCGACATCACGGCCCGCACACTGCACCAGGGCATGGCCCTGCTGGGCATCCGGACGCCCGGGCGGCTCTGATGCCCGGGCAGCTGTGACGCCCGGGCAGTTCTGACACCCCTGGGGTGGCCGACGTCCGTGTCGCCACCCCATACCGGTGACAACTCCCTTTCACCCCAGTACAGTTGTATATTCCTCCAGCGTCGCGGGCGGGGGACGTACCGGAGACGGTGCGGGTGATCGGGGGCACGGGGGATTCATGATCATCTCCGAGGAGTCGCGGGCCGCCGGGGCTACCGTTCTGGAGCGTGACCTGGCGGTACCGGGGCAGGGCACCGGCCGTTTCCGTCCGGGCGGCAATCCGCACACCGAAGAGCACACCACGGTGCTGCCGGAAGCGGCCAAGGCCGCCGCCCTGACGATCGAGCCGCCCGCCCGGCTGGACAACCTGCCCGTGCTGCCGTCGGCGCCGTTCGTCGGCCGTATCGACGACCTGGGCCGGTTACGCGCGTCCCTGCTGTCCGGCGGCGGAGTCGTCACGCAGACGGCCGCGACCGCGGTGAGCGGTCTCGGGGGGATCGGCAAGACCGCCCTGGCGCTGCGCTACGCCCACCGATGCGACGACTACCGGCTGGTGTGGTGGATCACCGCCGAGAGCGAGGAGCAGATCGCCTCCGGGTTCGGGGAGCTGGCCCTGCGCCTGTACCCGGACTGGGCCCGCGGGGCCACGGCCAAGGAGCGCACGGAGTGGGCGCTGGCCTGGCTGGAGGCGCACTCCGGCTGGCTGCTGGTGTACGACAACGTGGAGCGGCCCGAGCACCTCACCCCGTTCCTTGGCCGGCTCCTCGACCGTGGCCACCAGTTGGTCACGAGCCGGTGCCGCACCGGCTGGCCCGAGGGGGCCCGCCTGGTCAGCCTGGACGTGCTGGACCACGGGGAGGCCGTCGCCCTGCTGTGCGCGACGGCCGGCCGGGGAGAGCGCTCCGCCGCCGAACGGGAGCAGGCCGCGCGGCTCGCCGAGAACCTCGGGCATCTGCCCCTGGCGCTCACGCAGGCGGGCGCCTACCTGCGGGAGACCGGCATCGGTTTCGCGGCGTACCAGGCGAAGCTGGCCCGCGTCCCGGACGCCGTGCTCAACGACGGGGCGGGCCGCTCGGGCCGTACCATCGCCCAGATCTGGCGCACCAGCCTGGAGTCCATCCGGTCCCGTCACCCGCTGGCCGTGCGGTTGGTGTACACGCTGGCCTGGTTCGCCCCGGAGGCGACGCCGCGCGAGGTGCTGCGGCATCTGGGCCGGCCCGAGCGCGAGGTCGAGGAGGCGCTCGACGCCCTCCGGGACTACCACCTGATCACATCCGGGCCCGAGGGCCTCACCCTGCACCGCCTCGTCCAGCAGACGCTGCGGCTCGCCGAGCCGACCGAGGTGCCCGAGGCGCGGGACCTGGCCGAGCGGGCGCTGGCCGCGGAGCTGTCCGGCGCCCCGGCCGAGCGCGTCCGGCGGCTGCTGATCCACGTCCAGGCGCTCGCGGAGACGGGACCGGCGGCGGAACCCGCCGCCGAGGCGGTCGAGATGTACCGGCGGGGCGCCGACGAGCTGGTGGCGCGCGAGCAGCACGTCCTGGCGATCCCGCTGATGACGCGGGCCGTCGAGGGCAGCGAGGCGCTGTTCGGCGTCGACGACGACGCCACGCTCGACCATCGGGACCGCCTGGCGGAGTGGCACGCGAAGGCCGGTGATCCGGCGCGGGCGGTCCGGCTGTGCCAGAACGTCTATCTCGACCGGCGCCAGCGGTGCGACCCGGACGCCCGGGAGACCCTGGCCGCCCGGGAGCGGCTGGCGTACGCGTACCGCAAGGCGGGCGATGTGATGCGCGCGGTCGAGGAGCTGACGGCCGTCGTCGCCGACCGCCGCCGGACCCAGGGCGAGGAGCACCCGGACACGCTCGGCAGCCGCAACAACCTGGCCTACGCGCTCCAGACCGCGGGCCGGTACCAGGCCGCCGTGGAGGAGTTCGCGGCGGTCGTCGCCGACCGGGAGCGTCTCCTGGGGGCGGGGCACCGGGACACTCTCGCCAGCCGTACCAACCTCGCCTACGCCCACCGTGAGGCCGGTGACCACCGCACCGCGCTGGCCCTGTACGAGCAGGCGGTCGAGGACCGGCAGCGCGAGCACGGACCCGACCATCCCGACACGCTCACCAGCCGTGGCTGGCTGGCCGCCGCGCACTCCGCCGCGGGCGATCCTCGCCGG
Organism: Streptomyces sp. NPDC007991; assembly: GCF_042958445.1. NCBI lineage: Bacteria > Bacillati > Actinomycetota > Actinomycetes > Kitasatosporales > Streptomycetaceae > Streptomyces > Streptomyces sp. NPDC007991. The sequence goes on along the minus strand of NZ_JBIBJD010000026.1, from coordinate 30,626 downwards.
GCGGTGGCCCTGTACCGGGAGGTGGTCGCCGCCCGGGAGCGGGTGCAGGGCGCGGACCATCCGGACACCCTGCGCAGCCGCAAGGACCTGGCCTACGAGCTGGCCGAGGCGCACGGACCGGACGCGGCGCTGCCGGAGTTCGAGTCGCTGGCGGCGGACAGCGCCCGTATCCAGGGCCCCGACCATCCCTCGACCCTCGACTACCGCGACGACATCGCGGAGGCTCACCGGGAGCGGGCCGACTACGTCCGGGCGGTCGCGGGCTACGAAGCGGTGATCGCCGACTACACGCGGGTGCGGGGCCCGGACCACCCGGACACGCTGCGCGCGCGGGAAGCGCTGGCCTTCACCCGGCAGCTCATGGGGGACCACGCCCGCTCGGTCCGAGAGCGCCGGGCTCTCGTCGCGGACCGCGCCCGCGAACAGGGCGGCGATCACCCGGCGGCCCTCACCGCGCGCGCCCATCTGGCCTACGCCCTGCGCGAGGCCTCTGACCTCCCGGCCGCCATCGAGGTGTTCGAGGAGCTGCTGCGGGACCGCACCCGGGTACTCGGCCCCGAGCACCCCGATGTGTTCGCCACACGCGAGTCCCTGGCCCGCACGCGCCAGCGGGCGGGCGACCACCCGCGTGCGGTCGAGGAACTGGAGCACCTGCTCCGGGACATGGAACCGCTCCTGGGCCCGGACCATCCGCGCGTCCTGTCGATCCGCCACTCCCTGGCCCAGGTGTTCGTCGAGGAGGAGCGCTACGCGCGGGGGCTGGAGCTGTACGGCGGGCTCGTGGAGGTCTACGAGCGGGTCTACGGCCCCGATCACCCCTTGACGTTGGGCATGCGGTCGTGGCTGGGCGCGGCCTACCGCTCGGCCGGTGAGTACGGCCGGGCGGGCGAGGTGTTCGACGCGCTCCTCACCGACCGGACCCGTGTGCAGGGCTCGGACCATCCGGACACGCTGGAGACCAGCAGCTGGTGTGCCTTGGTCTTCCGCTCGGCGGGGCAGCATCAGCGCGCCATCTCGGTCTACGAGGAACTGGTCGAGGCCCGGACCCGGGTCCTGGGCGCGGATGCGCAGGCGACGCTGAACTCCCGCAACGGCCTGGCGCTGGCCCGGCTGGGCGCCGGCGACCACGAGGGCGCGATCGCGGGGTTCACGGAGCTGCTCGCCGACCGCCGCCGGCTACTGGGCGACGACGCCCCGGACACGCTGCTCATGCTGGAGAACCTGGCGGACGCCTGCTCGGCCGCCGAGCGGCACGACCGGGCCGTCGCCCTGTACGAGGAAGCCGTCGAGGCGTGGAACCGCATCTGGGGGGCCGATCACCCGCGCACGCTGCGCGCCCGGCGGGATCTGGGCCTGGTGCAGAAGGCGGCCGGCCGGCACCAGTTGTCGCTCACGACACTGGAGTCCGTGCTCGACGGGCGCAGGCGTCTGTTCGGGCCCGACCACCCGCAGGTGCTCGACGTCCGCTTCGACCTGGTCAGCGCGCACTGCGCGTCGGGCGACTACGGCCGTGCCGCCCAACTCGCCGGCCGGTTGGGCGACGACTGCTCGCGGGTGCGGGGCCGGGACCACGTCAGCACCCTGAACGCGCGCTCGTGGCAGGCGTACGCCTGGATGTGGTCCGGCGCGTACCGGCGGGCGATCGTCGCGTTCGAAGGGCTGGTGGAGGACCGGACCCGCTTCCACGGGGCGGATCACGGCGAGACGCTGGCGACCAGGTACCTGCTGGCGATGGCCATCGCCGAGCAGGGCGATTACGACCGGGCGGTCGTGCTCGGCCAGGACCTGGTGAACGATCTCGCCCGGTTCCACGGGGCCGACAGCCCGCGGGACTTCGACGACCGCACCATGCTGGCCCGCTGGCGGGAGCACACCAGGGACCGTGCGGGAGCGCTCCGGGACCTGGACGTGCTGCTGCGGGACCACGAGCGGTTGCTCGGTCCCGATCATCCCGACACCTTCGCCCTCCGGCGCACCATCGCCTGGGTCTGGCTGGGGTCGTCCACCGCCGGCCGGGCCGTCGCGACCGCCGCGAGCGTGGTCGACGATGCCACCCGGGTCCTGGGCGCTGACCACCCCAGGACGCTCACCGCGCGCACCACCCTCGCCGCCGCGTACAGCATGGCGGGTCAGGTCGCGCACGAGCTGCGGCTGCGGGCATCGCTCGTGGACGACCGCGCCCGGGTACACGGCCCCGACCACAGCTCGGTCCATGCCGCGCGCCGGAGCCTGATCTGGGCGCGGCTCCAGGCCGGTCAGCGCGTGCTGAGCGTACGGGACGCCATGGCGCTGGTCGACGACAGCGACCGCACACGGGGCCCGCAGCACCCCGACACCCTCGGATGCCGCAATCTCCTGGGGCACGCCTGCTGGGAGGCGGGCGACCCGCATCGCGCTGCCGCGGTCTTCGAGGAGCTGCTGAAGCAGTGCGAGGACGTCCTCCCCGAGGAACACGAGACGACGTTCTGGGTGCGCGGCAACCTGGCCTGGCTGACGGCTGACACCGGTCCGGCGGACGACGCGGTGCGGTGGGCGCGCAACCTCGTCGACGACGCCACCGAGCTGTTCGGCCCGGGCCACCGGCGCACCCTGGAAGTGCTGCCCGTGCTGGCGCACGCCCTGGCCCAGGCGGACGAGCCGGAGCAGGCGCTGGAGGTGCTGCGGGACCTGCTGCGCCGGGCCGCGCTGTTGCGGGCTCGGCTGGATTATCCGGAGACGGTCGACGACGTCGTCCGTGTCCATCACCAGGCAGCCGCGTGGGATGGCGAGCCGGCCTCGACCGGCGGTCCGGCGGAGGAAGAGGAGGAGCTCGACGGCGAATTCCACCGCCTGGGCGCGCTCGTGGAGTTGTTCGCCGTCCGCTTCGGCGGCTTCCTGCCCACCCTCGCCACGCAACTCGCCCACGCCCTGGCCGACGCGGGCGATCCCGCTGCCGCGGTGGCCCTGCTGAAGGCCGTGCACGCCGGACGCGCCCGGATGTTCGGCCCGGACCATCCGGACACCCTGGAGAGCCTGTCCGAGCTGGCCTTCGCCTGTCTGGAGGCCGCCGACCCGGACGCGGCACCGTCGCACGAGGAGCTGCTGGCGCGCTGGGAGCGGACCTTCGGCCCGGAGCACCCCGACACGGAGGAGCTCCGCTGGCGGCTGCGCACCGCACGGCCGGCCTGGCGGGCCCGGCTGACCCTGCTCACGGACGACGTGACCGCCGGCCGGCCCGTCACGATCGAGGTCGGGCTGGAGCGGGAGGACGGTACGCCGTCGGCCGTGCCGCCCCGGCTGCTGGTGGCCGTCAGCTGTCCCACGGCGACCATGGTCGATCCGGCCACGGCCGCGTACGACCCCGGCGGCGCCCCCACGCGTTTCACTCTGGCCGCCCCCGGGCCGGGCGCCCACGACGTCCGGTTCACGCTGTACGACCACGCCTCGGGGCTGGTGCTGCAGGAGCTGAAGACCGTTGTCCACGTGCAGGGTGCCAGGGAGGACTGACCCGGATGCCGCAGGATCTGGCCGTGGAGGTACTGAGGGACCCCTCCCACGGCTTCACGGGGGTGCCGCCGCAGCCCGGGAGCACACCGCGTCCGCCGGAGGGGGAACCGCCGGCGGAGCTGCGGGTGAAGCTGTACCGCACCAGCGAGAAGGTGCTGACGATCTTCGCCTGCGCCCCGGACGCGTCCTCGGACCCGGCCTTCCCGCGCTGGCACGAGGCGCCGCTGGAGGTCTCCCCCGACGACCTGCTGGAGCGGGCGGACCGTCTGCGCAACCGGTGGCACGACCTGGTGGTGTACTACCGCAGCGAGGGCGACGAGTCCGGGGCGCGGGTCGGCAGCCGGCCCTTCGCGGAGACCGCCGACCTCAGCGAACTCGCCGACCGGGCCGAGTCGGTGACGGCGAGGCTGGCCGAGGAGGGGTACGACCTGCTCGACGTGCTGCTCCACGGCAGCGGCTACGACCTGGGCCGGTTCCGCGAGTTCCTGCTGACCGCGCTCGCCGGCAAGGAGACGCTGCGGATCAGCTTCGACTCCCGGCTGTATCTGCCCTGGCCCATGCTCGCCGTGGATCCGGCGGCGTGTGCCACGCCCTGGGAGGCGTTCCTGGGCCACCGGCACCAGGTCGAGCAGACCACCACCGGCTATCCCTGGGACCACGCCCCGCTCGGCCGGCGCGACCTGGCCACCACCAGCCTCAACAAGGACGACTCCCTGGACCGCGTGGGCCGCGCGCGTGAGGTGCACAAGCTCCTGGAGCAGCGCTCGCGGTTGATCGTGCGCTCCCGTGGCAGCGACCTGTTGCACGCGCTGGCGGGGCCGGTGCTCAACGAGGACGTCATGTACTTCTGGTGCCACGGCCGCATGGTGCTAAGCGGCCCGTCGACCCCGGGTCTGTCCATCCGGCTCTCCGACGACGAGCACATCGACGGGCCGGTGGTGTCCCGGAAACGGCGCCGGTTCCGTCATGACTCCCGGGCCAGGTTCAAGCCGTTCGTCCTGCTCAACGCCTGCGGCACGGCACGGGCGGCGGCCCCCGGCAGGCTGAAGCACCTCGGGCAGGAACTGATCGACATGGGCGCGGACGGCGTCCTCGCCCCGCAGATCGACATGCCCCAGGAGTTCGCGACGGAGTACGCGTACGCCTTCCTCGACCTGTATCTGACCGGCCGTTACACCGCCGGTGAGATAAGCCGGCTGCTGGTGCGGCGCTTCGCCTCGGAGTTCCGCAATCCGCTCGCCCTGGCCTACTCGCTGCACTGCGGCATCGACAGCCGGCTGAGGCTCGTCTCGTGACCGGCCCGCTCACCCGGCTGCCCGCGCCCGTCGAGATCGACCTGGACGACAAGGGCCGGCTGACGCCGCCGGGCAGCGAGGTGCCCGTGCCCGCCGGCCGCGTCGCCGAGCATCTGGCGCGGAGCCTGGCCGTCCCGCGCTGGGCGACCGACATCCATGTGTACGTGCACGGCTGGCAGACCGCGCCGAGCAGCGCCACCCGGACCGCCCGGCTCCTGCTGCGGCACTCCCTGGACCTGTACGAGACGGCGCCGGACCGCTATCCGGGGCTGAAGGAGGGCTACCGCCCCTGGTGCGTGGTGGTGCGCTGGCCGTCCTCCAGCCTGCCCACGCTCAAGGGCTACCGCCGCATCCGCGACCGGGCCCACGCGATGAGCGCCGACGGCACCGGACACGCCCCGTACGTCCTCGGCCATCTGCTCGGCTACCTCGACACCGAACGCACCGATCCGACGGGGCCCGCGGTCCTGGCCAACCGGCACGGACAGTTCCTGCACCTCATCGGGCACTCCTTCGGCGGCCGGTTCCTGTGCGAGGCGGTGCAGCGGGCCGCCGAGAAGCCGCCCGTGCTCGGCTGGAGCACACCGCACGATCCGCGCCGCCCGTTCACCGTGGACAGCGCCCTGATCTTCCAGATGGCCGCCCCGCGCGACGCCTTCGTCCGGCACTTCGGCACGCTGTTCCCGCGCGACGGGCAGCCCGGCGCCCCCCTGCGCGGCCCGCTCGTCCTGACGCACTCGCGCTGGGACCGGGCCACGGGCTTCTGGCATCTGCGCGCCGAGAAGGCACCCGGGATCGGCCACTCGGGCGCCGGTGCGGCACCGGTTGCGCAGTTCACGACCAAGCTGCTGCCGACGTCCGAGGTCTACGAGCAGACCGACCTGGACCACCGGCTGGTCAACGTGGACGCCGACTGGCTCTACCGCGGCAGCCGCCGTACCCGGCTGCATCCCTCGGGCGCCCACTCCGACTTCCTGCGGCCGGAGTCCGCGCACCTGCTGCTGACCCTGGCGGAACGCTCACGCTGAGCCGTCCTCCCCTCATAAGTCAGCGCCGGGCCGTGGAGCCAGGCCAGGTTCTGTCCTCTTGAAGCAGGGCCGGCTCCTCTCCTCTCCAAGCAGCGTCATCCCGTCCGGCGCGAGGATGCCGAACTCCTCCTCCAGGAGCCGCCGCGCCTCCGCCTCACCGGTCACCTCCCGCTTGGTGACCGTCCCGTCGGAGCGGGTCTCCGTCAGGAGCCGGCCGTCGAGCAGGAGGTGCCGGGTGGCGCTGATGTGCTGGACGTAGAGGCGCCGGGCGAACGGCGAGCGCGGGTTGGTCGCGACGTGCCAGTTGATGACGTCGAAGTCGGGCTCCTCGAAGGGCTCCAGGGTGAAGGCGTACTGGCCGGTCCAGCCGTCCTTCGCCGCGTCGTGGGCCTGGAGCAGCCACATCTCCAGCGGCCCGTCGTGCGGCACGTGCACCAGGCGGTGGCGCCGCCCGGCCCCGGCGAACTCGACGTCCGCGACCAGCGGCACCGGCTCCAGCAGCGCGCCGATCGCCCCGAAGCCGACGTCCGCGAGGTAGGGCCGCCCTTCGCCGGGGACCTCGGCCAGCAGCGCCATGTGGGTGCGCGGCCGGCTCGCGAGGGTGTCGGCGCCGAGGGCCACCCGCGCGGCCAGCAGGGTCACCCGGAAGCCCAGCGCCTCCAGCGCGCGGGCGAACAGCGTGTTGTGCTCGTAGCAGTAGCCGCCGCGCCGGCTGTGGACCAGCTTGGCCATCAGGTCGGCCGGATCGAGGGAGGGAGCCCCGCCGCGCAGCGCGTCGAGGTTCTCGAACGGCAGGGCCCGCATGTGCGCCAGATGCACCCCGCGCAGGGTGGCCGGGTCGGCCCGCCGCTCCCCCTCCCACCCGATGCGCCGGAGATACACGTCGAGGTCGAACGGTATGGAGTCCAGCATGGCGTCACCGTAACCACACCCGATGCGCCTCGTCCGCGGGCCACAGTCGGAGGTCCGGATCCGACCTTGGGCCTAGGCCTCCGGCGCCCCCGCCCGCAGCCCCGCCCCCAGCCTGCGCAGCCCTTCCTGGATCTCCTGCGGTGTCTGCGTCACGAAGCACAGCCGCAGGGTCGTGCGGTCGGGCGGGCCGGCGTAGAAGGGAGCGCCGGGGACGTACGCCACGTCGTGCCGTACGACCCGGGGCAGCAGGGCCGTCGTGTCGTAGGGCTCCGGCAGGCGTGCCCAGAGGAACATGCCGCCCTCGGGCCGGGTCCAGGCCGACCCCTCGGGCAGCGCCCCGGGCAGGGCCGCGAGCATGGCGTCCCGGCGTTCGCGGTACACGCCGGCGACGCGCGTGACGTGGGCGTCCAGGTCGTGGTCGGCGAGGTACCGGGCCGCGGCGAGCTGGTTGACGGTCGGTGTGTGCAGGTCGGCGGCCTGCTTGGCGACGGCACAGGCGCGCCGCAGCTCACCGGGCGCGCGCAGCCAGCCCAGCCGCAGGCCGGGCGCCATCACCTTGGAGAAGCTGCCGAGCAGGACCGTGCGGTCCTCGGCGCCCGGGTGGGAGGCGATCCACGGCACGCGCTCACCGTCGTAGCGCAACTCCCCGTAGGGGTCGTCCTCGACGATCCACAGTCCGTGCCGCGCGGCGACGGCGGCCACGGCGGCGCGCCGCCCGGCGGGCAGTGTGCGGCCGGTGGGGTTCTGGAAGGTGGGCACGGTGTAGAGCAGCTTGGGCCGCTCGCGCACCACGAGCTCCTCCAGCGCCTCGGGATCGACACCCTGCTCGTCGCCGGGCACGGGCACGACCCGCGCTCCGGCGAAGCCGAACGCCTGAAGGGCCGCCAGATAGCAGGGGTTCTCGACGAGGACGGTGTCCCCGGGTTCGAGCAGCGCGGTGGCCAGGAGCGAGAGGGCCTGCTGGGAGCCGGTGGTGACGAGCAGGTCGCCGGGACCGGTCGGCAGTCCGCGTGCCGTGGTGCGCTGCGCGAGCGCGGCCCGCAGCGTCGGCTCGCCCTCGGTCGTGGAGTACTGCAAGGCCCGCGCGGGTTCCTCGGCGAGCACGTCCCGGTACGCGGCGGCGATGCCCGCCGCGTCGAACAGCTCCGGCGCCGGCAGCCCGCCCGCGAAGTTGATCACCTCGGGGCGGGCGGTGACGGCGAGGATGTCCCGCACGGGAGAACCGCCCACCGACCGCGCCCGCGCGGCGAGCGGCGGCACGGGAGAGGGGGCGGGCACGGGCTCGGTGACGGTCATGACAGGGTTCCTTCGGCTGCGGTGACGGCTGGCGGGCCGCAGCCTAGGGAAGTGCATGCCGCCTACAAGCACATTTCCGCGATGCGGACGCCCTGCTCAGCCCTTGGCGCCCAGCCCCGCGTAGACGTTGATGTCCGCGTCCGTGACGTCGTCGATGTCGTGGTAGCGGACCTTCTCGATGTCGTCGAGACCGGCGAGGTACGACTCCTCCGGCCGCTCCGGCACGGGCGCCGCGTGGTCGGGCCGCCAGCGGTGCGCCGGGACGACCCCCGGGTCGGCGATCTCCAGGGCGTTCTCCGTGAAGAACCGCTCCACGTCCGCCCGGGACCGCAGCACGAAGGTGAACCCCCGCTCGGTGTAGGTCCGCTGGACCGCGCGGATGTTCTCGGGGTTGAGGTCCTCGGTGAGGTGACTGAGCACCAGCCGGCTGCCGACGGGCAGCGCGTCGAGCAGCTCGCGCACCAGCGGATACGCCTCCTCGTCCGCGACGAAGTGCAGGATGGCGACCAGGCACAGCGCGACCGGCCGGTCGAAGTCCAGGGTCTTGGCGGCCTGTTCCAGGATGTGGGCCGGATCCCGCAGGTCGGCGTCGATGTAGTCCGTGAGTCCTTCGGGCCCGCTCGTCAGCAGGGCCCGCGCGTGCGCGAGCACGACCGGGTCGTTGTCGACGTACACGACCCGCGCGTCGGGCGCGACGCGCTGCGCGATCTGGTGCACGTTCTCGGCGGTCGGCAGTCCCGTGCCGATGTCGAGGAACTGCCGGATGCCGTCCTGCTCCACCAGTGCGGTGACCGCGCGGCGCAGGAAGTCGCGGTTGTGCCGTACGTCGAGGTACCCGCGCGGGTTGGCGGCGAGCGCGGCGGCGGCCGCCTCCCGGTCGGCCGCGTAGTGGTCCTTGCCGCCGAGGAAGACGTCGTAGACCCGGGCCGGGTGCGCCTTGCTGCTGTCGATCCTCCCCTGCAGCTCGGCGGGATCCTGACTGAGGGCGTCACCGGTCATGGACGTCTCCCTGGGAAGAGTAGGTGGTTCAATCAACAACCACTCCGATGGTCAACAACCTAACGGTTCAGCCGATTTGATGGTGCCCATGGCGACCGCCCATCCGGTTCCGCCGAGTCAGTCGGTGGTCCCGGCCGGGACCCACGTGTCGCCGCCCAGCGGGAACTCGTACGCCGGGCGCCCGTTGTTCCCGCTAGTGCGGAAGGGCCTGCCCCGGTCGTCCACGGTGAGCGTGCCGCTCCGGCCGCCGCTGGACCAGCTCAGCTCCAGGTACCAGCTGACGTCGTACGCGGAGGCGTCGGCCCGGATGTAGTAGACCTCCGGGTCGGACTCGCTCACCGAGAACGGGAAGTCGTCGTGCCCCGCCTCCGGGACGACGGCGGGGCGCACGGCGTCGAGAGCGACCGTGAAGGAACGGGTCGGCACGTTGCCGCCGCAGCCGACGCCCGGATAGCCCATCGCGTAGTCGTTCCACGCGAGCGGCGCACGCTTGCCGGCCATCCGGACCGTCAGCCCGTCGACGACCACCGTCTCCTTCCCGGTGCCCTGCACGGTGAGCTTCAGAAACTGCTGCCCCGACGGCACGGCACCCATCGCCCCCACCCAGGCGGGCGCGTCCTGCTCCAGCGGCGGCGGCCCCACCCGCCCCGGCGGCCGTTTCACCAGGTAGCGCTGGGAACAGGGGCTCTCCCAGGCGTGCGGCTCGGTGCGCACGGTGAGGGGCGCGGGGCCGGCGGGGGCGGGGGCGTCACGCCCCGGTCGGTCGGCGCCGGTACCGCCGCCGGTGGCGGAGGCGGAGGCGGATGGGGTGGATTTCGCGGCGGCGGCGTCCTTCCCGTCGTCCTTCTTCCCGCCGCCGCCCGAGGAGGAACTGACCGAGGGCGACACGGACACGGCCGGGCCGCCGTCCGACTGCTGCCGATGCCCGTCCAAGACCGCCGTCGAGCCACGACGTCCGTCGTCCCCAGCGGAGGGCAGGGCCACGGCGAGCCCGACCCCACCCAGGACGACGGCGACGACGGCAGCGGCGAGCAGGGCGGGACGGGGACGGCGCAGTCGGCGCGGACCGCGGTCCACCGGCCCTGCCGACACCACGTCGCCCGACTCCTGCGAAGCACCCCCGCCCGGCTCCCCGGCAACGCTCTCGCCCGGCTCCTCCGCGATGCTCTGTTCCTCGACAACGCGCTCGGCAGGACGGTCCACGCTCTCGGCGGAAGCGGCGCCGGCCCCTTTACGCCCTCGTCCCGCATCCGCCAGCACCCACCGCCGGTGCAGCTCGACAAGCTCCTGCGGCGACGCCTTGCACAGCCGGGCGAGCCGCTCCACCGGCGCGTAGTCGGTGGGTACGGCATCCCCGTTGCAGTACCGGTGCAGCGTCGACGTACTCATGTGGAGCCGCTTGGCGAGCACCCCGTAGCTCAGCCCGGACCGCTCCTTCAACTCCCCCAGCAACGCGGCGAAGTCCGCCGCCGTGCCCTCCGACACCGTTCCTCCATCCCCCATGTCCCGTTCCCCCGTTCCAGGGGAAGGTCGTTTCCCCTGGTCAAGCCGGTGCGGGCGTTCCAGCGTCCCTGATCGTCCGCCGGCTGTGGCGGCCGGGACGGATCGCCGCACAAGCTCTGGTCATCCAAGCACGCCGCTCCCGGCAGACCGGTAGAGCGGCTCGCTCGGGCCTTCTTGCCAACGACCTTTGTCCGAAAGGGAACCCACTCATGCGCACGTACCACGCCCTGCCCGCCGCCCTCATCGCCGCCCTCGCCCTCACGGCGTGCCAGGACGGCACGGGCACACAGGACGAGGGCGCGGCCACACCGCAACTGACGGCGACCGCGACCACCGCGCCCACGAAGGCGGCCACCGACAAGGCGAGCACCACGGGAAGCCACACGGCCGCCGGCAAGGCCGCGAACGCGAAGACCGAGGACACGCACGCGAAGGGCACGAAGCCCGGCACGGCCGCCGCCGCCCCCGCCGCCCGCGTCTCCTGCAACGGCACCAACACCACCGTCACGGCCAAGCCGGTCCCCCGCCCCCTCAACCACATGCTGATCACGGTCAAGAACACTGGCTCGAAGACGTGCGACCTCACCTACTACCCCGTGCTGCGCTTCGACGAGATGCAGTGGGCCCCGCAGCCGATGGAGGAGTCCAAGCCGCAGGCGGTGACGACCCTGGCTCCCGGCGAGTCCGGCTACGCGGGCGTGCTGCTGTCGGCGGCCGACGGCAGCGGCGAGGGCGGCACCACGGGCCACAAGCTCACGGTCGCCTTCCAGGGCCGCACGCCGAACAGCAGCGGCGGCCCCTCGGCGATCCCGCGGCTGCCCGCCCAGGGCGTGTACTACGACAGCTCGCTCACCGTCACGTACTGGCTGCGGGACATGGACGAGGCCCTGTCCTACTGACCCTGTCCTACTGCTCCTTGAGCCGCTGGGCCACTTCGGTGGCCCAGTAGGTGAGGATGTTCCGGGCGCCCGCCCGCCGGATACCGGTCAGGCTCTCCATGATCGCGCGGTCCCGGTCGATCCAGCCCTTCTCGGCGGCGGCCTCGATCATCGAGTACTCGCCGGAGATCTGGTAGGCGGCGACCGGCACGTCCACGGCGTCCGCGACCCGGGCGAGGATGTCCAGGTAGGGCCCGGCGGGCTTGACCATGACCATGTCGGCGCCCTCCTCCACGTCGAGGGCGAGTTCCCGCAGGGCGTCGCGCACGTTCGCCGGATCCTGCTGGTAGGTCTTGCGGTCCCCCCGCAGGGACGAGCCGACGGCCTCCCGGAACGGCCCGTAGAACGCGGAGGCGTACTTCACGGTGTAGGCGAGGATGGCGACGTCCTCCCGCCCGATCTGGTCGAGGGCGTCACGGATGACGCCGACCTGCCCGTCCATCATCCCGCTGGGCCCGACCACATGGGCGCCGGCATCGGCCTGCACCTGGGCCATCTCGGCGTACCGCTCCAGGGTCGCGTCGTTGTCGACCCGCCCCTGGGCGTCCAGCACCCCGCAGTGCCCGTGATCGGTGGTCTCGTCGAGACACAGATCGGACATGACGAGCAGGTCGTCACCGACCTCGGCCCGCACGTCCCGGAGGGCGACCTGGAGAATCCCGTCCGGGTCGGTCCCCGCCGTCCCGAGGGCGTCCTTCTTCGACTCCTCCGGCACGCCGAACAGCATGATCCCGGAGATCCCCGCCGCGACGGCCTCGGCGGCGGCCTTCTTCAGACTGTCCCTGGTGTGCTGCACGACCCCCGGCATGGCCGCGATCGGCACCGGCTCGCTGACGCCCTCCCGCACAAAGGCCGGAAGGATGAGATCGGCGGGGTGCAACCGGGTCTCGGCGACCATCCGACGCATGACGGGAGTGCTCCGCAAACGCCGCGGCCGCGTACCGGGAAAAGATCCGTACGTCGTCATGCCACCTACGCTACGCCCGCCCCGAACCCCCCGATGCCGACGCGATGTCGGAGCCCCCCGGCCCCCGCATGCAAGCGGCACCCCCCAGGTCCATCCTGAAAACAACGGCAACAACAAGGACCCCGACGGCCGGCCGCCACCCCGCCGCCGCCGTCCCTCCGTACGCCCCCCCCACGGAGGACGCGATGCCCACCCGCCACGACACGCCCGACCTCTTCGCCCTCTCGGAAATCCACGGCCCGGTCCTGCGCCCCGGCGACCCCGCCTACGCCGACGAGGTCACCGGCTTCAACCTGGCCGCCCTCCACACCCCCGACGTGGTCGTCGCAGCGACCTCCCCGGACGACATCGTCACCGCCATGCGCTGGGCGAACGCCACCCACACCCCCGTCGCCGTCCAGGCCACCGGCCACGGCGCCAACTTCCCCATCGAGAAGGGCCTGTTGATCAACACGGCCCGCATGACCGACGTACGGATCGACCCCGCCGCCCGCACGGCCACCGTCGCCGCGGGAGCGAAGTGGAGCCACGTCATGGCCGCGGCCGCCCCGCACGGCCTGGCCGGCCTCAGCGGCACCTCCACGGACGCGGGCGTCATCGGCTACACCCTCGGCGGCGGACTCCCCGTCCTCGGCCGTGCCTACGGCTACGCCGCCGACCTGGTCCGCTCCTTCCAGGTCGTCACCCCGGACGGCCACCTGCGCGAAACGGACGCCCAGCACGAACCGGAACTGTTCTGGGCCCTGCGCGGCGGCAAGGGCACCGTGGGCGTCGTCACCTCGCTGGTCACCGAACTGCTCCCCCTCCCCCGGATCTACGGCGGCGGCATCTACTGCCGGGGCGAGCACACCGAGCCCCTGCTCCAGGCCTGGGCGGACTGGACCCGCACCGTCCCCGACCAGATGTGCAGCGCGTTCACGATCCTGCGCCTGCCGCCCATCCCCCAGATCCCGGAGCCCCTGCGCGGCGGCTTCTGGGCCCGCGTGGCGATCGCCTGGCCCGGCCTCCCGGCCGAGGGCGAGGCACTGGTCGCACCGCTGCGCGAGGCCGCCCCGGTAGCCGTCGACACGGTCGAGGTGATGGACCACGCGGCCCTGGACCGCATCCACCTGGAACCGCAGGACCCGCTCCCCGCGAGGGAGTCGTGCCTGCTCCTGCGCGACCTGCCCCCCGCCGCCCTCGGCACGTTCCTGGAGCAGGCCGGTCCCGCGGCCGGCGCCGACCACCCCCTGCTGATGGTCGAGATACGCCACATGGGCGGCGCGCTGTCCCGCCCGTCCGCCGTCGAGGACGCCGTGTGCTCCCGCGACGCCCTGTACTTCATCGACTCGTTCGGCGTCATGGCCGCGCCACCCGCCGCCGAGGCCATCGAGCAGGCGACGCAACAGCTCTACACGGCCATGGCCCCCTACGGCACGGGCCGCACCATGGTCAACATCCACGGCACCCCGGGCGGCGAACAGGACCGCGCCCGCGCCTGGACCCCGGAGGTCTACGCACGCCTACGCCAGGACAAGGCCGCCTACGACCCGTCCAACCTGCTCCGCTACGGCCACGCGGTGACCCCCGCGTAGCCGCAGCGCACACACTCGGCAGGCTTACGTCGTAGACCGCCGCCGCCGGGCCCCCGGCCGCCGCTCACTCGGCCGCGTCACCGGGTCCCCGGCCTCCACAGCGGCGGCTCTGCGCTTCGCGCCGAAGTCGGCCAGCGCTTCGGCCAGCTTGTGCACGGACGGTTCCGGAGCCATGACGTCCACCCGGAGCCCGTGCTCCTCGGCCGTCTTGGCGGTGGCGGGGCCGATACACGCGATCACGGTCACGTTGTGCGGCTTGCCGGCGATACCGACCAGGTTCCGCACGGTCGACGACGACGTGAACAGCACGGCGTCGAACCCGCCGCCCTTGATCGCCTCGCGCGTCTCCGCCGGCGGCGGCGAGGCCCGCACGGTCCGGTAGGCCGTGACGTCGTCGACCTCCCAGCCCAGCTCGATCAACCCGGCGACCAGCGTCTCCGTGGCGATGTCGGCCCGCGGCAGGAACACCCGGTCGATCGGGTCGAAGACCGGGTCGTAGGGCGGCCAGTCCTCCAGCAGCCCGGCGGCCGACTGCTCGCCGCTCGGCACCAGGTCCGGCTTCACACCGAAGGCGATCAGCGCCTTGGCGGTCTGCTCGCCCACGGCCGCGACCTTGATGCCCGCGAAGGCACGCGCGTCGAGCCCGTACTCCTCGAACTTCTCCCGCACGGCCTTGACCGCGTTCACCGAGGTGAAGGCGATCCACTCGTAGCGGCCCGTCACGAGCCCCTTGACCGCGCGCTCCATCTGCTGGGGCGTGCGCGGCGGCTCGACGGCGATGGTCGGCACCTCGTGCGGCACGGCCCCGTACGACCGCAGCTGGTCGGAGAGCGACGCCGCCTGCTCCTTGGTGCGCGGCACGAGCACCTTCCAGCCGAACAGCGGCTTGGACTCGAACCACGCGAGCTGGTCGCGCTGGGCGGCGGCGGAACGCTCACCGACCACGGCTATCACCGGCCGGCCGCCGTCGGGCGAGGGCAGCACCTTGGCCTGCTTCAGCGTCTGCGCGATCGTGCCGAGCGTGGCGGTCCAGGTGCGCTGCCGGGTGGTCGTACCGGCGACGGTGACCGTCATCGGGGTGTCCGGCTTGCGGCCCGCGGAGACGAGCTCGCCGGCCGCCGCCGCGACGGAGTCCAGCGTGGTGGACACCACGACCGTGCCGTCCGACGCCCCGACCTCCGTCCAGCACCGGTCCGACGCCGTGCGCGCGTCGACGAACCGCACGTCCGCGCCCTGCGCGTCCCGCAGCGGCACACCGGCGTACGCGGGCACACCGACGGCGCTCGCGATACCGGGGACGACCTCGAAGGGCACCCCGGCGGCGGCGCACGCCAGCATCTCCTCGGCGGCGTACGTGTCGAGTCCGGGGTCCCCGGACACCGCACGCACGACCCGCCTGCCGCCCCGCGCGGCCTCCATGACAAGATGTGCGGCATCCCGCACCGCGGGGGTGGCTGCGGTGGTTGACGTACCGTCAACAACCGTCAGCTGGGGCGCTCCTGTGCCCGGAGCCGGATCCTGGGAAGGATCCGAGTCGGTGTGCACTTCGGAGACGCCCTGCCTGGCGTGCTGACGTACGACGTCGAGCACGTCGTGCTCGGCGACGAGGACGTCCGCGTTCGCCAGCGCCTCGACGGCGCGCAGAGTCAGTAGTCCCGGATCTCCGGGTCCGGCACCCAGGAAGGTGACGTGCCCGTGTTCAGGACCGGCGGAAAGGGTGGTGGGGCTCAATGTGCTCGCTCCCCCATCAGACCGGCCGCGCCCTGGGCGAGCATCTCGGCCGCGAGTTCGCGACCGAGCGCCGTTGCCCGGTCGTGCGTCTGGGGCACGGGACCGGTGGTGGACAGCTGCACCATGCGCGTGCCGTCGGTCGTGCCGACGACGCCGCGCAGGCGCATTTCCTTGACAATCTGCCCGTCGGCCAGAAGGTCGGCCAGCGCGCCCACAGGGGCGCTGCAACCGGCCTCCAGGGCGGCGAGCAGTGACCGCTCGGCCGTCACGGCGATCCGTGTGAACGGGTCGTCGAGTTCGGCGAGCGCGGCGGCGAGGTCCGCGTTGCCCGCGGTGCACTCGATCGCCAGGGCCCCCTGGCCGGGGGCGGGCAAAACCGTGTCGACCGACAGGAAGTCGGTCACTTCGTCGCCCCGGCCGATCCGGTTGAGTCCGGCGGCGGCCAGTACGACCGCGTCGAGCTCACCGGAGCGTACGTATCCGATCCGGGTGTCGACGTTGCCGCGGATCGGGACGGTCGCTATGTCCAGGCCGTGGCTGCGCGCGTACGCGTTGAGCTGGGCCGTGCGGCGCGGCGAGCCGGTGCCGATGCGGGCCCCGCTCGGCAGGTCGGTGAACTTCAGCGCGTCCCGGGCGACGATCACGTCCCGCGGGTCCTCCCGCACGGGCACGGCGGCCACGACCAGCTCGTCGGGCTGCGTGGTCGGCAGGTCCTTCAGCGAGTGCACCGCGAAGTCGACCTCGCCCTTGAGCAGCGCGTCGCGCAGGGCGGTCACGAACACACCCGTGCCGCCGATCTGGGCGAGCTGCTCGCGCGAGACATCGCCGTACGTGGTGATCTCGACGAGTTCGACGGGCCGCCCGGTCACCCGGCTCACGGCCTCGGCCACCTGCCCGGACTGGGCCATGGCGAGCCTGCTGCGCCGGGTGCCGAGCCGTAGTGCCTTTTCGTTCATGCCGGCCCTCGGTCTTTCTCTGTGCTGTCCTCGGCCCGGGAGACGGCGGCAACCGCCTCAGGGTCGAGGTCGAACAGGGTCCGCAGCGCGTCGGCGTACCCGGCGCCGCCGGGCTCGGCCGCGAGTTGCTTGACCCGTACGGTCGGCGCGTGCAGCAGCTTGTCCACCACGCGCCGAACGGTCTGGGTGATCTCCGCGCGGTGCTTGTCGTCGAGGCCGGGCAGCCGTCCGTCCAGGCGGGCGATCTCGCTGGCCACGACATCGGCGGCCATGGTGCGCAGGGCGACCACGGTCGGCGTGATGTGCGCGGCCCGCAGTGCTGCCCCGAAGGCCGCGACCTCGTCGGAGACGATACGCCGGACCTGGTCCACATCGGCAGCCATCGGAGCGCCCGCGGATGCTTCCGCCAGCGACTCGATGTCCACCAGCCGCACCCCGGTCAGCCGGTGTGCGGCCGCGTCTATGTCCCGCGGCATCGCCAGGTCGAGCAGGAAGAGCACGGGCTCGGGCCGCGGCGGCTCGTCGGCCGGCTCGGGCCTGCGCCGCTCGGGGATGCGGCCGACGGCGGCCACGGTCGCGGCGAGCGCGGCGATGGTCTCGGCGTCCGGGGCGGGGTCGAGCGGGCCGGCCGTCCCCGGCCGGGCCGCGCGCTGGGCGCCGCCCGCCGTGCCGTTGTCCACCCACGCCGCGTGCTGTTCCAGGTCGGCGGCCGCCATACCGGCCACGGCCGCCTCGCCCAGCACCGAGAACCCGGCGGTGCCCTGCACCGCGGGCAGGTCCAGCGGGCAGCCGTCCTCGCCGCCGAGTCCGGTGGCCGGCGGGTTGCCACGCTCGGCGCCCATGGCCGCGGTCCCGCCCGGGGCGGGTGGCCCGTCGGCCACGTCCGCCGGCGCGGCCGTACGGCCCTCGACCGCGGCGGCGACCGACTCGGCCGTCAGGACCAGGCCGGTCGCGCCGGTGCAGGAGACGGCGACATCGGCACGTGTCAGCTCGAACGGCACCGACTCCATCGGGACCGCGCGGGCCAGCACGTCCGTGTCGTCGCCCTCGGCGAGGATCCGCGCGAGGCGCTCGGCGCGGTCGAAGGTGCGGTTGGCGACGACGACCTCGGCGACCCCGGCGCGCGCGAGCGTCGCCGCGGCCAGCGAGGACATCGACCCGGCGCCGATGACCAGGGCCCTCTTGCCCCGGGCCCAGGTCTGCACCTCGCCGCCCGCGGCCAGCTGCTCCAGGCCGAAGGTGACCAGGGACTGGCCGGCGCGGTCGATGCCGGTCTCGGAGTGGGCGCGCTTGCCGACCCTCAGAGCCTGCTGGAACAGGTCGTTCAGCAGCCGGCCCGCGGAGTTCAGCTCCTGGGCGCGGGCCAGGGAGTCCTTGATCTGGCCGAGGATCTGCCCCTCGCCGACGACCATCGAGTCCAGTCCGCAGGCCACCGAGAACAGATGGTGGACGGCCCGGTCCTCGTAGTGCACGTAGAGATAGGGAGTGAGCTCCTCGAGGCCCACCCCGCTGTGCTGGGCGAGCAGCGTGGACAGCTCGGCGACACCGGCGTGGAACTTGTCCACGTCGGCGTAGAGCTCGATGCGGTTGCAGGTGGCGAGCACCGCGGCCTCGCCGGCCGGTTCGGCGGCGACCGTGTCCTGGAGCAGTTTGACCTGCGCGTCCGCGCTGAGCGAGGCCCGCTCCAGCACGCTGACCGGGGCGCTGCGGTGGCTGAGTCCGACGACGAGGAGGCTCATGCCGGCATCACGGCGGGCATGTCCCCGTCGGGTCCCTGGTCGGGGGAGTCGCTGCGCGCGGCGGCGGCCGGGACACCGCCGTCGGAGGCGGCGGCCTCCTCGCCGGCCTTGCGCTGCTCGTGGAAGGCGAGGATCTGCAGCTCGATGGAGAGGTCGACCTTGCGCACGTCGACGCCGTCGGGGACGGACAGCACGGTCGGCGCGAAGTTCAGGATGGAGGTGACACCGGCGGCCACGAGCCGGTCGCAGACCTGCTGGGCGGCACCGGCGGGGGTGGCGATGACGCCGATGGACACGCCGTTGTCCTGGATGATCTTCTCCAGGTCGTCGGAGTGCTGCACGGCGATCCCGGCGACGGGCTTGCCCGCCATGGCCGGGTCGGCGTCGATCAGCGCGGCGACCCGGAAGCCGCGGGAGGCGAACCCGCCGTAGTTGGCGAGGGCGGCGCCGAGGTTGCCGATACCGACGATCACGACCGGCCAGTCCTGGGTCAGGCCCAGTTCGCGGGAGATCTGGTAGACGAGATACTCGACGTCGTAGCCGACTCCCCGGGTCCCGTAGGAGCCGAGGTAGGAGAAGTCCTTGCGCAGCTTCGCGGAGTTGACTCCCGCCGCGGCCGCGAGCTCCTCGGAGGAGACCGTGGGCACCGAACGCTCCGACAGCGCGGTCAGAGCGCGGAGGTACAGCGGAAGCCGGGCGACGGTGGCCTCGGGAATCCCTCGGCTGCGGGTCGCCGGTCGGTGAGTTCGGCCAGTTGCCACGGTGCTCCTGCGGGTAGAGCGGGGCTGTAGGCGGTCATACGTCCCTACATGACCGCCCCGTCGAAAGCAGGCTATGTCTTTGTGAACGCGTGCACAAAGATGGTGTCCGATTTGCCCGGCCAACGTGACCGGGGTCACGCGCCCCCGGCGCACTCGTGGGGAACCGGCGCATACCCGCCACCGTTCCTTCGCTTCTGGGGGCAAAACCGCACACTCTCCTCTGTGTATCCCGCCCCCGAGACCAGCCACCGTCGATCCTAAGCGACCTGGCGGGCCCTTTGGACTGCTCGGTCAGTTGCGGCACCGGGCGGGAAGGAGCGGGATCACTCGGTCAGCGCCTTGCGCAGACGGCCCTCGTTCACGCGCCAGAACGTGTGCTGCCTGCCGTCGACCAGCACGACCGGAATCTGTTCCCAGTACTGGTCGTGCAGTTCCCGATCCTCGGTGATGTCCTTCTGCTCCCAGGGGACTCCCAGATCACCGCACACCTTCTCCACAACGACCTGTGCGTCATCACACAGATGACAGCCGGGCTTGCGGATCAGGGTGACGAGCCGGTCCCGAGGGGGCCTGCGACGAAAGAGGGGACTCATGCCGGCCATTGTCGCGCGCCCCGGCCCGGGGGGAACCGGCGCCGGACGCGTTCTTCAACGACACGCTCGCCGAGAGTTCACACGCTCCGAACCTCTCGGCTCCGGAACCCCCGAACAAACTGGCTATGCTCACGCCATGGCCGCTCTCGGATGGCTCACTCCCCGTAGGCGCTCCGCCACGGCGCGGAGCGTTTTGGCAGGCGAGGCCTCGGCGGAGGCTGCCCGCAAGTCCTCACAGGAGGCCGCCGGCACGACCGAGGAACCGCAGTTCCCGGTCCACGGCGACGACCGGGCCGCCGCCTTCTTCGACCTGGACAACACCGTCATGCAGGGCGCCGCCCTCTTCCACTTCGGGCGGGGCCTGTACAAACGCAAGTTCTTCGAGACACGCGAACTCGCCCGTTTCGCCTGGCAGCAGGCCTGGTTCCGGCTGGCCGGGGTCGAGGACCCCGAGCACATGCAGGAGGCCCGCGACTCGGCCCTGTCCATCGTCAAGGGCCACCGCGTCGCCGAGCTCCAGTCGATCGGCGAGGAGATCTACGACGAGTACATGGCCGAGCGCATCTGGCCCGGCACCCGCGCCCTGGCCCAGGCCCATCTGGACGCGGGCCAGAAGGTCTGGCTCGTCACGGCGGCCCCCGTCGAGATCGCCCAGGTCATCGCCCGCCGCCTGGGCCTGACCGGCGCGCTGGGCACGGTCGCCGAGTCGGTCGACGGCGTCTACACGGGCAAGCTGGTCGGCGAACCGCTGCACGGCCCCGCGAAGGCCGAGGCGGTCCGGGCCCTGGCCGCGGCCGAGGGCCTGGACCTGAGCCGCTGCGCCGCCTACAGCGACTCGCACAACGACATCCCGATGCTGTCCCTGGTCGGCCACCCCTACGCCATCAACCCGGACTCCAAGCTGCGCAAGCACGCCCGCGACCTGGACTGGCGCCTGCGCGACTACCGCACCGGCCGCAAGGCGGCCAAGGTCGGCATCCCGGCCGCGGCCGGCGTGGGCGCGGTGGCCGGCGGCACGGCGGCCGCGATCGCCCTGCACCGCCGCCGCCGCTGACGACCGGTCAGGCCACCGGACGATCAATCCGGGACACCTTCGTTTACGGGATGACAAAGCCCGTAAATCCAACTGGCGTACCCCCACAACCTCGTGTCCAGCCCTCTTGGCTGGACACGGCCACAACACGCCCTGGACGCAGCCTCAATCCGAACCTTTCCGATCAACAACCGTTCACCCTCTCGCACTTGATGCGGCGTCAATCGGTTACCGAAGCGACGTAATCGATGATTTGAGCAACTCGGTGTAGCAGAGCCTGCACGAAGCGTTATTCTCCTCAGACGCAAACCGGTACCCCTCCGTCGCTACGACGGGTGAAAGGTCCCGCACTGCACGTGATGGAAGCTCTGCCTCTGGGAGTCCCGTGTACCCACACGTCGGGGTTGACGCCTCGGGCCTGGCTACGCTGCGCGCAACGGTCCTCGACCTGTTGCGCGGCTTCGTCCCCACCGCGTACGCCGGCCCCGCATTCGCCACCGCCGCGCCCCTCGGCCCGTGCTATGCACTGGCCGAGGGCAGCGCCGCGGTCGGCAGACGAGGGCGCCCGTCCGGCGCGGCCACCGCCCGACGGCCGGCGGCGGACAGCGACAGCGCCCGCATGATGGACCTCGTGGAGCGCGCCCAGGCCGGCGAGGCCGACGCCTTCGGCCGCCTCTACGACCAATACAGCGACACCGTCTACCGGTACATCTACTACCGGGTCGGAGGAAAGGCGACTGCCGAGGACCTCACCAGCGAGACCTTTCTGCGCGCCCTGCGCCGCATCGGCACGTTCACCTGGCAGGGCCGCGACTTCGGCGCCTGGCTGGTCACGATCGCCCGCAACCTCGTCGCGGACCACTTCAAGTCCAGCCGCTTCCGCCTCGAGGTCACCACCGGCGAGATGCTCGACGCCAACGAGGTCGAGCGCTCCCCCGAGGACTCCGTCCTGGAGTCCCTCTCCAACGCCGCCCTGCTCGACGCCGTGCGGCGGCTCAACCCCCAGCAGCAGGAGTGCGTGACACTCCGCTTCCTCCAGGGCCTCTCCGTCGCGGAGACCGCCCGTGTCATGGGCAAGAACGAGGGCGCCATCAAGACCCTCCAGTACCGGGCCGTCCGCACCCTCGCCCGGCTCCTCCCGGAAGACGCCCGCTGACCGGTCCGCACGCTCGACGACGGCCAACTCACGTTCCGTGAAAGTCCGTTGGCTTCGGCATCCGATCATCCGGCGTCCGTAACCCAAGTGCCGCGCCACTCGTTGTGCGGGATGCAGGCTCCCTGTGGTCACCCCCTGACCGGCTCCGATCACCCGATCGTGTGGTCGCGCTCAGGGTGTGCAACCCTCAGGACCCCCTGGGGAGTCGACCGTCATGACGAGAGGAGGTGCCGCCAGTGATCGCGAACGTATCGGCGCACCGGCGGGCGAACGCCTTCGCCCAGGCCCTTCAGGAGCAGTCCGAGCAGGGCACGGCGGCCGAGCAGTCCGAAGGATCGGCACCGGCCCCGGCCGCTGCGGAGCCGACCGAGGGGGCACGCCTGCTGGCGCTCGCCTCCGGTCTCGGCGCGCTGCCCAAGCCGGAGCTCGACCCGGAGGTCAAGGTCGTCCAGCGGGCCCAGCTGGTGGCCGCGTTCGAGGCCATGCTCCAGGAGGGCACCGCAGGAGGCGGGGCGACGGACGGCGCGGTCCCCGAGCAGCGCTCCCCACGGGCCCGTGGCGCCCACCGGGCGGGCCCACTGAAGAAGTTCCGGCCCCGTTCCCGCCTCGCCAAGGGCCTCACCGCGGGCGGGCTCAGCGTGGGCGTGGCCGCGAGCGCCCTGGGCGGAGTCGCCGCCGCCAGCTCCGACGCCCTGCCCGGCGACTCGCTCTACGGCCTCAAGCGCGGCATCGAGGACGTCAAACTCGGCCTCGCCGACAGTGTCGACGAGCGCGGCCGGGTCTATCTCGACCACGCCTCCACCCGGCTCAGCGAAGCCCGCCGCCTGATGGAGCGGGGCCGCAGCGGCCCGCTGGACCACGAATCCCTGGGCGAGATCCGCCACGCCCTGTCCGGCGTGCGGCACGACGCGTCGGAAGGCCACCGGCTGCTGAGCGAGGCGTACGAGCACGACCCGGACTCCCTGGGCCCCATCCAGGCCCTGTCCGCGTTCTCCCGCTCCCACCGCGAGGCCTGGGGCGAACTGCGCGACAAGCTCCCCGTCCAGCTCGGGGACGTCAGCGACCAGGTGTCGTCGGTGTTCGACGCCATAGACGAGGACGTCGCCCCGCTGCGTTCCCTGCTCCCCGAGCCCCCCTCCCAGGGCGGCGGCGAGGACAGCCGGCGGGGCGCCTCCGAGTCGGCCTCCAGCGGCTCCTCGGCCACCGACCGGTCGGCCCGGCCCAGTGACAGCGGCCGCGGCCACTCCGACAAGGGCAGCACCGGCAGCGGCAGCCCCAGCCACTCGGCCGGCAGCGACAGCGACGGCCTGCTCGGCGGCAACACCGGCGGCCTGCTCGACCCGCCCCACCAGGACAGCGACACGAGCACCTCGCCGTCGGCGGAAGGCAGCACGCCCGTCCCCGAGCCGGACGTGACGCTCCCGCCGCTCCTGCCCGATGTCCTGCCCGGGCTGGGCATCGACAGCGAGGACGCCGACTAGCCGGCGGTTCGACAGTGGGGGCGCCCCTCGGAAGGGGCGCCCCCATCGTCGTATGCGCTGTTGTCAGAAGAAGACCGACCGGCGCTGCACCAGCAGTTTGTACAGCGTGTGCTGGATCTGCTCCCTGACCTGGTCGGTCAGGTTGAACATCAGCATCGGGTCCTCGGCGGCCTCCGGCGGATAGCCGTCCGTGGGGATCGGCTCGCCGAACTGGATCGTCCACTTGGTCGGCAGCGGCACCGCCCCGAGCGGCCCGAGCCACGGGAACGTCGGCGTGATCGGGAAGTACGGAAAGCCCAGCAGCCGCGCGACCGTCTTGGCGTTGCCGATCATCGGGTAGATCTCCTCGGCCCCGACGATCGAGCAGGGAATGATCGGCGTCCCGGCGCGCAGGGCGGTCGAGACGAAGCCGCCGCGGCCGAAGCGCTGGAGCTTGTAGCGGTCCGCGAAGGGCTTGCCGAGACCTTTGAAGCCCTCCGGCATCACCCCGACCAGCTCGCCCTGCTCCAGCAGCCGGGACGCGTCCTCGGCGCAGGCCAGGGTGTGACCGAGCTTGCGGGCCAGCTCGTTGACCACCGGCAGCATGAACACCAGGTCGGCGGCGAGCAGCCGCAGATGCCGGCCCGCCGGGTGGTTGTCGTGCACGGCGACCTGCATCATCAGGCCGTCCATCGGCAGCGTCCCGGAGTGGTTGGCGACGATCAGGGCGCCGCCCTCGGACGGGATGTTCTCGATGCCCTTCACCTCGACCCGGAAGTACTTCTCGTACAGCGGGCGCAGCAGGGACATCAGGACCTGGTCGGTCAGTTCCTCGTCGTAGCCGAAGTCGTCGACCTCGTAGTCCCCGGTGAGGCGGCGGCGCAGGAAGGCCAGGCCGCCCGCGATACGCCGCTCCAGGCCGCTCTCACCGCCCTGGGACTCCTGCGGCGGTTGTTCCTCAGATGTCACAGGAACATCATCCTGCGCAGCGGCCCTGGTGGGCAGGGGCTGCACCTCACGGACCGGCACGGATTCCGTGCCCGGGCGACGGTTCCCCGCACTCCGGCGCCGCTGCGGACGCTGCACGGCGCCCCCGCGGGACCGGTCGTCGTCGAACGGAATGACCTTGGCATCCGCCATCGTTGATGCGCTCCTCAGTTGGCGCTCTGCGTCGGGGGGTGGCCGCCGCCCGCGAGGGGCAGTGCGGCGATCCGGTCGACGGCCCCCGCAAGGGCCTCCGGCGGAAGAAGTCCGGGACCTTGGCTGCGTGCGAAGTCCGCGAACGTCTCCGCGGTCGTGTACTTGGGCTGGAATCCCAGCGTCTCGCGCATCTGGCCCGTGGCCACGACCCGGCCGTGGGTGAGCAGCCTGATCTGCTCGGGCGAGAAGTCCGTCATGCCCAGCGTACGCACCAGGGAGCCCGCCCAGGTGACGGCGGGGAGCAGCAGGGGCACGGTGGGGCGCCCGAGGCGCCGGGAGCACTGCGAGAGCAGCAGCACACCGTCACCGGCGATGTTGAAGGTGCCGCTGTTGAGCGTGCCCCGCCGCGGCTCGTGCGAGGCGATGCGCAGCACCTCGATCACGTCGTCCTCGTGCACGAACTGAAGCCGCGGGTCGTAGCCGAACACGGTCGGCAGGACCGGCAGCGCGAAGTACGAGGCGAGCGGCGTGTCGGCGGTGGGGCCGAGGATGTTGGCGAACCGCAGCACGCACACGGCCACGTCGGGCCGGCGGCGCGCGAAGCCGCGGACATAGCCCTCGACCTCCACCGTGTCCTTGGCGAAGCCGCCGCTGGGCAGGGACTTGGGTGGGGTCGTCTCGGTGAAGACGCCCGGGTCGCGGGGCGCGGAGCCGTAGACGTTCGTGCTGGACTTCACCACCAGCCGCCGCACGTTCGGGGACTTCTGGCAGGCACCGAGCAGCTGCATGGTGCCGATGACGTTGGTCTCCTTCAGGGAGGCCCGGTTGCCGCTGCCCAGCGGCGTGCCCGTCACGTCCAGGTGGACGACCGTGTCGGCGCCCGTCTCCGCGAGCACCCGCGCGATTCCGGGCTGCCGGATGTCGGCCTGGACGAAGTCCGCGCCGCCCAGATGGTGCTCGGGCGGCACCGCGTCCACGGCGACGACCCGGTCCACCTCGGGGTCACGCTGGATCCGCCGGACGAACCGGCCACCCAGCTGGCGGGCCACACCGGTCACGAGCACGACCTTGCCCAAGATCAGCGCCTTCCTTCCAGAAACCTCTTGCCCCGCCGCGTTCCCCCCTGGGGCCAACTTAGCGGGTCGGTGTTGCGCTGTGATGACCGCCCGATGCGCGAAGTGACCACAAGCAGCCGGACGCAGGAGCCGGAACACATGTGGCCCCCCACCAGTGGGTGGGGGGCCACAGCAACGCTCTCGCGGCGTCCGCGTCGCGAACTTACTTCTTGTTGCGACGCTGGACGCGCGTGCGCTTGAGCAGCTTGCGGTGCTTCTTCTTGGCCATCCGCTTGCGCCGCTTCTTGATAACAGAGCCCACGACTACCCTCGCTCACTTCTCATCACTCGGTTGTTTGGGCGCCATGGGCCCACACGACCTACGAGGGGCTAGCCTACCCGCCCGAGCGCTGAGGTCGTAATCGAGGAGGCCAGGGTGATCCCGAGTGCCCTGTGAGGGATCACCCCGCCCCAGTCGTCAGGCGGTTTCCACCCCCACGTAGCTCTCGCGGAGGTACTCGTGAACCGCTTGCTCCGGGACGCGGAAGGACCGCCCCACACGGATAGCGGGCAGATGACCGCTGTGCACCAACCGGTACACGGTCATCTTCGACACTCGCATCACCGAGGCGACTTCCGCCACGGTAAGGAACTGAACCTCGTTCAGAGGCCTCTCGCCAGCTGCAGCCATGACACACCTGAACCTTCCGCACTCGACGGCCACCGGCTTCCCCTTCCGGTGACTCTTCGTCGCTGCGTGCTCACTCCCCAATGTAGGGGCGGGTGATGCGAGTGGGGAAGAGGTGCACCCATCGGCGGCCTACTGTGACAGACACGCCCGATTGAGTACGTAGCGGGTAAGCGGCAGGTAGTAATCAGACCGCACGCCGTCATCAAGTGGAACGACGACGGAGACGCACCCCTCCGCCTCACCCACGAACGGGGCGGGGTCGTCCGTATCGGCCGCCCCGATGGCCTCGAACCCCAGCTGACCTGCCCCGCAGACCCACCCGTGGTCCCCGATGACCAGCTCCGGGAGGGGCCCGCCGGCCTGCGCGGCAGCGGCCAACACGGTACGAACCGGGAGAGGTGAGTGCGTATGTGCGCCGGGCTCACAACCGGGGCGTTCCACGCCGGATCCCCGCACCAGCGCGACTCCTCGTACGTAGTCGAGGTTGTACGTACGTAGGCCGAACCGGGTCGTTATGTCGACACAGTGACCCTGCGCCGGGGTGAGGACGGCACACCCCGCCGCCGACAGCGCGTCTGCCAGAGCGGCGTAGAAACCGAGCAGCCGGTGGGGGTGCCCGGTGCCGAGGAGCACCGGTGCCCTCCGCCGGGCGGCCTCGGCGAGGCGCTCCGCGAACGTGTCCAGCGCGGCCAGGGTACGCCCCGGATCGATCACATCCTGGCCGGAAGTCCGCCGGGAATCGGCCGAAACCCCACACCGGTCCGCCATCAGCTCGATCACGTCCCGCTGACTCCAGGCCCCTTCGGGATCGAGCCCGATCAGCACGCGGGGGTCCCGGGCGGCGAACAGCCGGTAGCTCCGCAGGCTCTCCTCACGAGGTGTGGCCACGGTCCCGGCGAGACGGGCGCCCACCAGGTGCGCACGAAGGGCTTGAGGGGTCAGCACATGGAGATCGTGCGCGACCAGGGCCCCACCTGTCCCGGGAACCGGCGAACGCCGCACAGTCAGCCTATCGGCACCCGCTGCCCACCAGGCCCCCGGTCAGGCCAGCAGCCCCCGCAGCGGGAACACCGCACGCCGGGCCGCCAGCACCGCCTGGTCCAGCCGGTCCGCGGGGTCGTAGCCCTCCTCCCAGCCGGCGAAGGCCACGGGCCAGCGCCCGTCCGTCATCCGCGCCGGGGCCAACTGCCGCGTCCGCGCGAACACTTCCTGCCGCCAGCCCTCGGGAATCACCGCTTCGGGCGCCACCGCCCGGCCGGCCGCGATCCCCACCAGATGCGTCCACGACCGCGGCACGACGTCCACCACGGCATAGCCGCCCCCGCCCAACGCCACCCACCGCCCGTCGGCGTACTCGTGCGCCAGGTCGTGACAGGCCACCTGCACCGCCCGCTGCGCGTCCAGCGACACCGCCAGGTGCGCCAGCGGGTCCTCGAAGTGCGTGTCGGCCCCGTGCTGCGTCACCAGCACCTGCGGCCGGAAGTCCGCGATCAGCTCCGGCACGACCGCGTGGAACGCCCGCAACCAGCCGGCGTCCCCCGTCCCGGCGGGCAGCGCCACATTCACCGCCGACCCCTCCGCACTGTCGGCGCCGGTCTCCTCCGGCCACCCGGTCTGCGGGAACAGCGTCCGGGGATGCTCGTGCAGCGAGATCGTCAGCACCCGCGGGTCCTCCCAGAACGCCGCCTGCACCCCGTCCCCGTGATGCACGTCCACGTCGACGTACGCCACCCGCTCCGCCCCCAGCTCCAGCAGCCGGGCGATGGCGAGCGAGGCGTCGTTGTAGATGCAGAACCCGGACGCACCGCCGGGCATCGCGTGGTGCAGCCCGCCCGCGAAGTTCACCGCGTGCGGCGCCTCACCGCGCCACACCGCCTCCGCGGCCGCCACCGACTGTCCCGCGATCAGCGCCGACACCTCGTGCATCCCGGCGAACGCCGGATCGTCCATCGTCCCCAGCCCGTACGACTGGTCCGCCGCCCCCGGATCCGCCGACGCGGCCTTCACGGCCTCGATGTAGTCCTCCCGGTGGACGAGCCGCAACGTCGACTCCCCGGCCGCCTTGGCGGCGACCACGTCCACCTCCCGGTCCAGCCCGAAGGCGTCGACCAGCCTCCGGGTCAGGGCGAGCCGGACCGGGTCCATCGGATGCCCCGGACCGAAGTCATAGCCCGTTACTGCCTCGTCCCACATCAGCTGTGCGCGGCCGCTCATGCCCGCCACCGTATCGGTCCGGTTGAGCAGCGAACGACCGGGCGTACACGAGCGTCACCAGCACCAACACCATCGGCACAAGCATGGCCCCGCGGTAGCTCCACACGTCCCCGAGCGCACCGACCAACGGCGAACCGATCAAAAACCCCACATAGTTGAAGACATTCAACCGCGCGACGGCAGCATCCGAAGCCCCCGGGAACAACCGGCCTGCCGCCGCGAACGTCTGCGGCACCAGCACACACAACCCCAGCCCCAGCAGCGTGAACCCCAGCATCCCCACCCAGGCCCCCGGCGCCCCCGCCACCACGGCGAACCCACCCGCCGCCACCAGCGCCCCGACCCGCACGACGGCGACGGCCCCGAACCGCCGCACCCCGAGATCCCCGATCGCCCGCCCCAGCAGCGTGGTCACCATGTACACGTTGTACGGCACCGTCGCCATCTGCTCGGAGCTCCCCAGCACGTCCTGGAGGTACTTCGCACTCCAGTTGGAGACCGTGGAGTCCCCGATGTACGCAACGGTCATCACCAGACACAACGGCAGCAGCAACTTGAAGACGACGACCGGCCCCTCGCCCGCCGCCTTCTCGCCCGCCGCCGGCGCCGCATCCCCGTCGTCGACGTACCACCGGCTCCCCACCAGCACAGCCGGCAGCAGCACCGCCACGACCGGCAGGTACGACACCCACAACGCCAGATCCCAGTGCGCCCCGGCCCACGCCAGCGAGGCCCCCACGATCCCGCCCAGGCTGAAGGCCGCGTGGAAACTGAGCATGATGCTGCGCCCGTAGGCCCGCTGAAGGCTCACCCCGAGCATGTTCATCGACGCGTCCAGCACTCCGACGGCGAGTCCGAACGCCGCGAGCGCGACGCCCAGTTCCACCAGCCGCTCCCCGGCCCCGATCCCGAGCAGCGCCAACAGCACCACGGGCTGGGACCACCGCAGCAGCCGGCTCGGCCGCACCCGCTTCACCAGCCGCTCGGTGCTCACGCTCCCGACCCCGGCGAGGACCGGCACAGCGGCCAGGAAAGCGGGCAGCAGCGCGTCGGACACCCCGTACCGGTTCTGGATGGCCGGAATCCGCGTCACGAGCAGCGCGAAGGCGACCCCCTGCACCAAGAAGCCGAACGCCAACGAGGCCCTGCCGCGCCGCAGCACATCAGTCATGGCCGCGAGCGTAGGGCCCAGACTTACTCATGGGTAGATCCAGCCAAAGATGAATTCACCTCAGCTTCTACGTCCTGACGTCAGCAGCTCGGTCAGCTCCTTCATGTCGGAGAAGAGCCGCCCGGCCCCGGCCAGCCTCTCCGCCGGCGTCATGGCGGTGAACCCGTACACGTCCATCCCCGCCGCGATCGCCGCCCGCACCCCCAGCGGACTGTCCTCGACGACGACACACCGCTCCGGCGCGACCCCCATCCGCTCGGCCGCGTACAGGAAGAGATCGGGAGCCGGCTTCCCCCTCCCCACATCCTCCGAGCTGAAGATCCGCTCCTCGTCGAACCACCGGTCGAGCCCGGTGGTCCGGTGTCCCACCCGGATCCGCTCATGACTCCCGGACGACGCCACGCAGTACGGCACGGAGTCGGCGGCCAGCTTCCGCAGGACCTCCTCGACGCCGGCCACCGGCTTCAACTCCCGCTCGAAGGCCGCGAAGACCCGAGCGTGGAACACATCGTCGAAGTCCACGGGCAGCCGCTGCCCGGTCTGCTCCACCACCAGGTCGTGTACGCGGTGCATGGCGGAGCCCATGTAGTGCCGGATGGAGTCCTCGTACGACGTCGGGTGCCCCAGCTCGGTGAGATAGGCGGCCAGAAGCCGGTTGGAGATGGGCTCACTGTCCACGAGGACACCGTCATTGTCGAAGATCACGAGGTCATAGCGCATGACTCGACCCTAAGAGCTCGTAACGCGATTGGGGCGGCGGCACGGGCACAGCGGCGCACATCATCCCGGCCACGATCAGGGAATTCTGGCGGTACCCGGCGGACGCCTGACACACGCAGAAAGCCCCCGCATCCGAAGATGCGGGGGCTTTCCCAAGAATTGTTCGGCGGCGTCCTACTCTCCCACAGGGTCCCCCCTGCAGTACCAT
>NZ_JBIBJD010000025.1:61689-62207 GCF_042958445.1 Streptomyces sp. NPDC007991 | reverse complement strand
GCACTCACCAACGTCGTCAGCGGCTCCACCGCCTGCGACGGCATCGACGCCACATCCAGGCGCCCCTCACGCAGCTCATGCACCGCCGCGACACTCGCCCGCGCCGTCTGAAGACTGCGCACGGCCTCCCGGGCAGGCTCGATCAGGGCCCTTCCCGCCTCCGTCAGCACTGCCCTGCGCCCGATGCGATGGAACAGCTCCGAGCCCAGATCACGCTCCAGAGCCCGCACGGCCTGCGACAGCGACGGCTGCGACACATACAGAGCCGACGCCGCACGGTTGAACCCCCCACGATCAACGATCGCAAGGAAGTACTCCAGCTGCCGAATGTCCATACACGCCCTCTGCCCCGGGAAGAAATCAACCGACGACGCGACCGGTCCCGACCATGGTGACGTGAAGGATCGCCTCGACGAAGTACGGGCGACCTCCTGCCCGCCCCAGGCAAGGCGCGGTATCGGGGCCCCGGGGAGCGGGGCCGCTACCGCGCGGCGCCCCCGCCCCGGCCGGTGTCGGCG
>NZ_JBIBJD010000025.1:0-61681 GCF_042958445.1 Streptomyces sp. NPDC007991 | reverse complement strand
ACCCACCCCGCCCCGGGCCCCGACTTTGGTCCGGTTAAGCAGCGCCGGCACCACGTCCGGGCCCCCCCCGCCCCCCCCCGGCAAGGCCGGGTTCGGGGCCCCGCGGTACGCGGCCCCGATACCGCGCGTCGCCCCGTCCCCGGCCGTTGACGGCGCCCAGAAAGACGAGGGGCGTTCCGTTGCTCCACATGCCGAAATGGCCACGATGGACGCCGAGGATGTCGTTCTGAACAACGAACTTCGTCGGCGACAGCCGGGCCGACTTCTCGCACAAGCACCGCCGACACGGCGTGAACGTGCACGTCGCCGCCAAACCCGCGGGCGAGCTGCTGCGGACATCGCCCACACTGCCCGGACGCACCCACAACCTGACCGCAGCCCGCACCCACCGCATCATCCGGATCCGCGAACGCCAGGACGTTCCCGCTCCCGCCGACCGTGCCCACACCGGGGCCGGCCCCTGGGTGACCACGCCGATCAGGCGACTCCCGCACCAGAACCCCACCCCTCACCCAGCAGACGATCAACCGAGCCCTGTCGGCGGCGCGGGCGCCAGCCGAACGAAGCATCCCGAGACTGAAGCCTGGCGCATCTTCCGCAGAGCCCGCTGCACCCCCAACCCCATGACGGCCATCACCAAAGCCGTCCTCACCCTAAAGAGGCAACGCTTAAAACCCTCATTGATCACGCGGGGGCGGCATCGAGGCCGTGTTCGGCGAGCGCCTGGGTCAACATCCGCTCCTGGCCAGGCGTCAGTTGCCCGTTGTTCAGCTTGGTGCGGGTCTTGGCGAGCCAAGGGCCGATCATGACGCGTTCACCGTCGACCTCGATCCACTCGCGGGCGCCGGGCGTGCGCTGCCACCGCTCAAGGAAGAGGGAGAGGATCTGCACGCTCTGGGCGACGGAACGCCGCCGCGCAGCGGGCGTCGCCGAGGAAGTCTGCGGACCGTCGAGTGCGACGTGGCCGGGGGTGAGACCGATCCGGGTGAGCAGGTCGCGCTGGGCGGGCTCGAGCCTGTTCCAGGTGGCGAGCTGGCGGTGCAGCCAGCTGCCCGCTTTCACCTCGCCGATCACAGTGTCGCGGGTGAGGGCAGCGGGGTTGTGTCCGGTGAGCCGGCCGACCATGCTCTCGGACGTTCCCGAGGCGGCCTGACCACCAAGATCCACCTTGCCGTCGAGCTGGGGCAGAAGCCGCTGAGCGTCGTGATCACAGCCGGCCAGCGGGGTGACTCGCCGCAATTCGAGCCGGTCCTGGAAGCCATCCGGGTACCCCGCCTTGGTCCGGGCAGGCCCCGCAGGCGGCCGGACCGGGTGCGGGCCGACAAAGCGTACGACTCCCGCCGCAACCGGGCCTACCTGCGCAGACGCGGGATCAAGGCGACCATCCCGGTCCCCGCCGACCGCGTCCGCAACCGCCAGAAACTCGGTGCCCGAGGCGGTCGGCCGCCGAAGTTCGACAAAACCGACTACAGCGAGCGGCATGTCGTCGAGTGCGGGATCAACCGCCTCAAGCGCCACCGGGCCGTGGCCACGAGATACGACAAGCTCGCCGTCCGCCACGAGGCGACCGTGTTGGTCGCAGTCCTCAACGAGTGGCTGTGACCAGCACCTTTCCAACAAACCCTAGTCGACCCTGACCACGTACTTGCCCTGCACCCCGCCCGCCTCCAGCGCCCGGTGTGCGGCCGCTGTCTCTTCCAGCGGGAAGACCGTGTCCACCGCCGGCCGCAGCTTCCCCTCTGTCACCTGGCGGGCGAGGTCGTCGAAGAGCGCACGTTCGGGGTTGCCGCTGAAGAAGCGCACCCGGCCGCGTCCGTGGACGGCGCTGGCCGCGATGTAGCCCAGCGAGGCGGCGGGCCGCGTCAGGTCGAAGGCGATGGTGACCATGCGTCCGCCCGGC
This sequence comes from Streptomyces sp. NPDC007991, assembly GCF_042958445.1. Classification (NCBI taxonomy): domain Bacteria; kingdom Bacillati; phylum Actinomycetota; class Actinomycetes; order Kitasatosporales; family Streptomycetaceae; genus Streptomyces; species Streptomyces sp. NPDC007991. The sequence goes on along the minus strand of NZ_JBIBJD010000025.1, from coordinate 59,781 downwards.
TTCAGCAACCGCCGTACGGTACGCAGGTCGGTGCCCGCCGTGTCGAGGACCACGTCGAACAGCCCCAGTTCCGCAGGGGACACGGCCCGGTGGTCGACGGCGTGGTGGGCACCGAGCGTACGGACGAAGTCGAGGTTGGCAGCGCGGGCCAGGGCCGTGATCTCGGCACCGTACGCCTGTCCCAGCTGGACGGCGGCGTTGCCGACGCCGCCCGCCGCGCCCCGTACAAGCAGCCGTTCGCCGGGGCGCAGTGCGGCCTTGTCGCGGAGGGCCGTGACGGCCGTGGTGGCCACCGGCAGCGCGGCAGCGGCTACGAGGTCCAGTCCGTCCGGGACCCGGCCGAGCCGTTCGGGCCGTACCGTCACGTACTCGGCGGCGCTGCCGAATCCGGAGCTGCGGCCCAGGACGCCCCACACCTGGTCGCCGACCGCTACGCCGGTCGCGCCGGTGCCGAGTGCGGCGATCTCGCCAGTGAAGTCCAGCCCGATGCGCTGCGGGAACTTCCGGCCGGTGATGAGGCGGGCCCGACCGGAACGGGCCGCCAGTTCGCCGCCGTTCACGCTGAACGCGCGCACGCGCACGAGGACCTCGCCGGGTGCCGGTCCGGGACGTGGCACCCGGCCCACATACAGCACCTCGGGGCCGCCGAAGCGGTCGAACAGTACGGCTTTCATCGTGCGGTCGTCCATCGTTGCGTTCTCACCTTCGCCACCAGTGGCCGTGCGGGGGATCGTGGCGCCGAGCGTAGGCTGGCAAACGGACGAGATCGTCCATGTGACCGGAGGTGAGAGACAGCGGTGGGGGAATCCTCTCGGATCGCGGGGCAGGACAGTCTGCGGGCGGACGCCCGGCGCAACCGGCGGCGCATCCTTTCGGCTGCCCGCGTGGTCTTCGCCGAGCACGGCATCGACGCGCCCATGGCGACCGTGGCCCGGCGGGCGGGGGTCGGCGTGGCGACGCTGTACCGGCGTTTCCCGACGCGGGACGCACTGGTGCGGGCCGCGTTCGCGCACCAGATGGACACCTGCGCTCGGGCGCTCACCGAGGCGCTGGCCGACCCCGATCCGTGGCAGGGCTTCCAGCGACTGGTCGAGACGGTCTGCGAACTACAACGGGAGGAACGGGGCTTCCCGGCCGCGTTCGTCGCGGCCTTTCCGGACAGCACGCGAGAACACGCGCGGGTACGGGAACAGGCCGAGCGGGACTTCATGGCCCTGGTCCGCAGGGCTCAGGCGGCGGGCGTGCTGCGGGCCGACTTCCACCCCTCCGACTTTGCCGTGGCCCTGTTGTCCCACTGCGGTCTGGTCACCGCATTGCCGGATGACCGTGCCGCGTCCCGGCGTCTGGTGGCGTACTTGCTCCAGTCGTTCCGCGCCGAGGCGGCCCACGGAGCGCTGCCAGCGCCGAGCGCACTGTCGCTGCGCAGTCTTCCGCTCGCGGCCCACGGCTCCCAGGGACAGCGGTCCTCCGGAGCCTGATACGAAGCGGTGCCTGCCGCGTGGCCGCCCTTCGGGTGACCGCGCCACTTTCGCAACAGGCCCTACTGATGCCGGTCAGCAGCCGCCACACCGACGCCCTCGACAACACCACCCCCGTTGCCCGGGTGACGACCGCGCCGACTCGTTCCAGGGTCCACAGGTCGGCCTCGAAACCATGAGCCTGGGCGCCTTGCTCCAACGCGGCCCCAACCATCTCGACCTGGGTGCCGTCCAGCTTGGGTGGCCGTCCGGTGGCTGCCCGTCGCCGCAGGCCCGAAGCACCGTCTTGCTCCCACACCCGCCGCCAACGCCGCACACTCTCGGCACACACCCCCACCGCCCTCGCGATCTCCGCACTCGAGACGCCGGCCTGGAACAACTCGACTGCCCGAACACGACGCGCCTCCGCCAACTGAGGCCGAGACAAAGGAGAAAGGGACGAGCCAGCAACCGAAGGGAAAGGTTGATAAGCCACCCCGACAGCTTCCCACCCACACGGCCACCACACCCACCGAACGTACGAAAAGATCAGTAGTTGTACTTGACGAAGGCCCCCGGTTGTGGAGTGGAGCTGTCGAGGAACCGCTTGGTTCTGTTGGTTGACGGAAGCCGACACCCCTTGTCGCTCAGGGCCGAGAACGCCGTGTTTCGCCGGAGGGTGGTGTCTCTGAGTTCTGACAACGCTTGAGGGGTTGTGGTGGGAGCATGGATGTGCTCTGCGGGATGAGGCTGCGATGGCGCCACCGAAGTCCAAGGTCGACTTGTACGCGGCGATCCGCCGTGACGCTCGGGCAGTTATGTCATACCGGGCCTTGATACGTGAGTACGGGGTCGGATTTCGCACGGTGAAGGCCGCGTTGGAGTCGGTCTGGCCGGAGCCCCGGAAGAAGCCGCGGCCGCGCGGGACCCGCCTGGATGCATACAAGCCGTTGATCGACGAGATGCTCCGAGCGGATCTGGATGCTCCGCGCAAGCAGCGTCACACGGTCAAGCGGATCTTCGACCGGCTCCTGGACGAGCACGGGGCGGAGGCGGTGACCTATCCGATGGTGCGGGCCCATGTCGCCGACCGGCGGCCCCAGATCGCTGTTGAGGCCAGCCACGGGGTGCTACACGCGTTCATTCCGCAGTCCCACCGGCCAGGGGCCGAGGCAAAGGTGGACTTCGGCGACGTGAAGGTACGCCTGGCCGGTGAGCAGGTCACCTGCTTCGTGTTCGCGATGCGCCTGTCGTATTCGGGCACGGCCGTCCACCGCGTCTTCGCCTCCTGCGGCCAGGAGGCGTTCCTCGAGCCACATCCACGCTCTCAGCGTGCTGGGCGGCGCCCCGACCGGCAAGGTCCGCTACGACAACCTCCGCTCCGCCGTCTCCCGAGTGCTCAGCTCGCGATCCCGCGCGGAGAACGAAAGGTGGCCTGCGTTCCGGTCGCGCTACGGCATCGATGCCGCGTATTGCCTGCCCGGCATCGAGGGTGCCCACGAGAAGGGTGAGGTCGAGGGACAGATCGGCTGGTTCCGCCGCAATCACATGGTCCCCGTTCCGGACGTCGCCTCTCTCGCCGAGCTGAACGCGTTGATCGAGCAGTGGGACGAGGACGACGAACGGCGCCGGATCGGCTCCCGGCCACGGCCGGTGGGAGAGTACTTCGCTGTCGAACGGCCGCTGCTGCAGTCGTTACCGGACGAGCCCTTTGAGACGGGACGGCTGTTCAGCCTGCGGGTGGACCGCTCCAGCCAGGTCAGTGTCCGTACCAACCGCTACTCGGTACCGGTACGGCTGATCGGCCGAATGGTCAGAGCGATGCTGCACGCGTCCGAGCTGGTGGTCTACGACGGCCAGCAGGAAGTCGCCCGTCATGAACGGCTGATCGCCAAGGGGAAGGCTCGGCTGGATCTGGACCACTACCTGGAAGCGCTGGTCCGCAAGCCCGGCGCGTTTCCCGGGGCCACCGCCCTCGAACAGGCGTGTTCTGCAGGGAAGTTCATGCCGGTCCATGACGCCTGGTGGGAGGCGGCGAAGGCTTCCCACGGCGAGCGGGACGGCACCCGGGCCCTGATCGAGGTTCTGCTGATGGGTCGCCACGTCCCCCACGAGCATCTGGTCGCTGGGCTTGCCTCCGCGCTCAGGGCCGGCGCCCTGACCGCGGACGCCGTCGCGCTGGAGGCCCGGAAGGCCGCCGAAGCCGACGAGGTCGCGGCTCCGGTTGTCCCTGCGGAGCCGGAACGGACGAACGTGACTTCGCTGACCGAGCGGCGGCTTGCCCAGCTGCCGCCCGACACCCGGCCGCTGCCCTCGGTCGCGGCCTACGACCAGCTGCTGCGAGCCCGGCAGCCGGCCGACCGCCCCGCCATCCAGGGAGAGATGCCGTGACACTCAAACGCCACCGCGGGCTGACCGAACAGGCCGCGACCGCCGCCGTCGACCAGGCATGCCGCATGCTCCGGCTGCCCACTATCCGGGCTCAGTTCCCCGACCTGGCCGAAGCCGCCGCCGGCGACCAGATGTCTTATCGCGGCTTCCTCGCCGAACTGCTGATGGCCGAGTGCGACGACCGGGCCCGCCGACGCTCCGAACGGCGCATCAAGGCGGCGCAGTTCCCGCGGGAGAAGTCGCTGAGGGCCTTCGACTTCGAGGCCAACGGGAACGTCGACGCAGCCGTCATTCACACTCTGGCGACCTGCGAGTGGGTCAAGAAGGGGCCTGGCCGGCTTCCGGGTCCGCTACGCACTTGCCACCAAGCTGGTCAACGAGTTGGTCGAGGCGGCGGACGAGAAGGTCCTGACCAAGACCATCGCCCGCTACGGACGCGTCGATCTCCTTTGCCTAGACGAACTCGGCTCCATGGAGCTGGACCGCAGGGGCGCTGAGCTCCTGTTCCAGGTGCTCACCGAACGCGAGGAGAAGAACAGCGTCGCCATCGCATCCAACGAGTCATTCGGCGGCTGGACCAGGACGTTCACGGATCCGCGGCTCTGCGCGGCCATTGTCGACCGTTACACCTTCGGCGGGAACATCATCGAGACCGGCACCGAATCCCACCGGCTCGCCAGCACCAGGGCGGCCCGAACACAGGACGTCGCCGCGAACTGATCACTTCTGGCGCACCGCCGTGACCGGCCCTTTCTCGCAGGTCTGAGTGTGCAGTCAGACAGCTCGCCTGGTTCTACAGGTCGGCCACGAGAAGCCGGTAGCCGGCATCGAGGGCTTCGCGATCGAGCAGGTCGGCATGGCGTTCGTGCCACCGGCCGGAGGACAGGTCGTCTGACAGCCGGGCCAAGCCCGGCTGGAGAACTTCGTCGCTGGTCTGAGCTAACAGCGAGATACCGGCCCGCACTTCCGGGTCGAGGTATGCCTCGGGTCGGCGCCAGAAGGCGGCGAGGAATCCGTCGGTGCAATCGTGCGGGACGGGGACGGTTTCGATGCGCGCGCCTCCCAGCAACCTGGACAAACGATCGACCGCGACGGCTCGTGTGTCGTCGAACGCGGCTGCTTCGGGCAAGTACTCCTCCAGCAGCCAGAACCTGTGGTTGATGTCGGGGTCGAAGGTGAGGACGACGATCCGCCGCCGGGCGATGCGGAGGAGTTCACCGATGCCGGCTTCCAGGTCGCTCCAGTGGTGCACGGTCAGGAGGGCCATCGCCGCATCGGCCGAGTCGTCGGCGAGAGGGACCGACTCCGCGGATGCTTCCAGGACCGGTGCCGATCCGGCTGGACGCTGGGCGATCATCACCGAGCTGGGTTCAACAGCCAGCACCGTGTATGACGGTTCATAGGAGCCGGTGCCGGCTCCTACGTTGATCACAGTGGTGGCACCATCGAGGGCTTGATGGATCCTGGCGGCGATTCGGGGGTCCGGTCGCCGGGTGTCAGCGTAGGTCGCACCGATACGGTTGTAAGTCGCCACACCGCACAGTACGCGCTTCCCGCTGACACCCGGAAGAGCTCGCAGCATCGTCAGCTCTCATCGACATTTCCGAGCCGTCCGATCGCCAACTGCTACCCAAAACCGTCAACCGTCGACAAACGTTGCCCGCTCTCGCTTACGAAGCCAACCGCTCCGCCAACAGGAGACCTTCGTGTCTCACGCTAACGCTGCTCTGACACCCCGTGCCCGTCTTCGCCTGGCGCGTCTGATTGTGGATGAGGGATGGCCGGTCGCCCGTGCGGCTGAGCGCTACGACGTGTCCTGGGCCACTGCCAAGCGATGGGCCGACCGTTACGCCGAATCCGGGCCGGCCGCGATGGCCGACCGGTCCTCGCGGCCTCACCGCAGCCCGGCCCGAACCACTCAGCTGCAGGTCCGCAAGATCGTGGACCTGCGCTGGAAGCCTGCCACCAGGCCGCGCAACATCCACCGCAACCTCTACCGCACCCCCTTGGCTCAACGTCTACCGCAACGCCCGGCGCAACAGCGCCAGTCGGCACCGCCCCGCTGTTCCCCTGTTCCACCGCCCGGACGCTTCAGCGGCCGGGCAGCGCGGAAGCGCCGCCGACGCGCAACGCAGCCTCCAGGGGTGCCCGATCTCCCCCCGGCGCGCCGACCTCTGCCCCGCCCCGCCCCACTCCCCTTCCTTCTTGATCGTGGGCGGCTGACGGAGGCTCCAGGGGGATGTCAGACCCCCGACCACGCTCAAAAGGGTGTAGGGACCAGCGGCAACGCGCAGCGTCCCGGAAGGCTCGCGCAAGAGATGCCGCAAGAGATGTTGCCGCCGGGTGTGAGCAGCCCCCCTACGACAATCGCTCTGCACCTGATTCATCGTCAACCAGCAGCAGCCTGGTCACTCCATGACAGCGGGACCGTCAGCATCCGAACCGCCTGAACAAGCGGTCTTTCCTTCCGAGGCGCTGACGCCCATCCAATGTCACCAGCGCACCCACTCACAGGGTGCGGGCGGCAGGTCTGCATAACGTGAATGCGCGCGAACGGACCCACCGCCGACGCCGCCAACGGAGCGAGCGATGTGGGGGCACGGTGCTCGAGATCGACCGGGCGGCCGTCTTCCTCGGCCTGATCGTGGGGCGGCAACGACGGCGCCCGGTCGGCGTGCCCGTATGAAATCGACTCGCCGGCCCACGCTCGCTCTTGCCACCGTGTCCACGCCAGCCTTGACGTCCTGCCGGCCGCGAGCGCGGCGGGGCCGCGAACCGACGCCCCGCAGCGGGCTCAGGCTGGGAGAATCCCTACGTCAGCATGCCGTGGTGTGGTGCAGCCAGCGCTGGAGGGTGGCGTTGATGCTGCCTGACAGGGCGCTGAGCTGGTCGATGGCGTCGCGGTCTTCCGGAAGGGGCGGGATGCCTGCTGCGGTCAGGGCCGCGTGCAGTTCCAGACGTCGCCGGTCGCGAGGCTCGAGGGTGTAGCTCCGGCGTTGCGCAGGTCTGGGCGGCGGCAGCAGGTAGTCCGTGTCCTGCTGCTCCCCCGCCGCGGCCGGCCAGAGGGGCTCGGTGCCGTCGACGGCGTAAGGGTCGGCAAAGGCCTGAGGCGAGTGGCACTCGAAGGCGGTAGAGGTCACGTCGGTCTCCTTACCGGCAGCTTGCACATCTGTAGCATCAGAGCCGCGTAAGGCCCGGACCGGTTGCAGCGGAGGCCGGATGTCACGCCGACGGCGCCATCGGCAGCTCATCACCTGATTCGACCAGCCCACCAAGCACAGAACCACGCCCGTACTGACCACAGATGATGCGGTCGGCGACACGTTCCCGGCGCCATGCCGATGCCGACAGCGGCGACTTGGGCCATGATCGCTCGGGCTGCGGCGCAGGATGTCCTCTCCTTCAGGCGTCGGGGCCGGGCAGCAGGCCTCCCAGGTCGAGTCGGCGGCGGGTGCGAGTGACCGCTACGTAGGCAAGGCGTGCTTCATGGTCGTCGACCGGGCGAGGCGCCGTGTGCTTTTGGTCTGGTGACGTACTTGCGTCTCGGGGCGGCGTGAAATCGTCGGCGATCTTGACGCGGGCCCATTCGCGGCCTTTGGCTTTGCGGGCGGTGGAGACGGTGATCTGTGCGTGCGGTTCGGGGATGAGCCGGGTTACGGCTGTGAGAATGGCGTCGGGGCCGTGGGTATCGACCAGGTCGACGAAGGGGTGAGCGGATGACTGTCCCCAGAGGGATTCTCCGAGTCAACGCGCTGCAGAACCTCTTGACCGACTTCTACGCCTCGCCGGTCGCTGTCGACCATTGGGAGCAAATTGAGCCGTGGGCCGTAGCCCGGGTCTGGCTTCGAAGGGATACTGCCGCGCTGCCGAACTCCGTTGTTGTCAAGTGGATACCCGACGGGCAACGCGAGGCACTTACTGCCTCATGGCGGCTATGTACCGAGCTGGCGGCGCTCCAGTTCCTCGAAGATGATCTCGGGATCGCCCTCGCTCCCCGTGTCATTGCCGCCGACACGGCTCTCCGATTCCTCGTGCTGGAAGACCTCGCCCCCCGCGTGCCTTTGGACCAGCTGCTCCGACGGGACGGAGCAGCAGCGCACGGCGGCCGACTGGCTGCGTTCGCCCGCGCTCGCGGTGCGCTCAGCGTGGCCACGGTAGGGCGGGCCGAGACCTACTATGCCCGCCGGGCCGCGCTGGGACCGGTTGACACTGCGGCAGACCGGACAGGACGACTCGCCCTTCTTTGGGAGGGCGCCATCGAGCAGGCATCGGTACTCGGGGTACCCCTCGACGGTCGCGCTGCCCATGAACTCTCCGCAGTCATGGGAGAACTGGCTTCCCCAGGCCCTTTCCTGGCCTTGAGTAACGGTGACGCGGAAGCCAACAACCTCCTTCTCCACACCACCGGCCCGGCCGATGCCCGACTCATTGATTTCGAGTTCGCCGGCTACGCCCACGCGCTGACCGATGCCGTGTGCCTGTATGTGCCGGGCCCGGCGTGGCTGACAGTGGGCGATCCGACCACCACGGGCTTGGCCGAGGAGTACCGCCGCACCCTGGCCCTCGGCATCCCAGAAGCCCAGGACGACCGACGGTACGGATACGGCCTCGCTGCGGCCTGCGTGTCCTGGGCACTGGTACGGCTGCACCGATTCGTCCTCCTCGACACCCGCGCACCAGGTGACCACAGCCGGCTCCAGCTCATCGCCACACTGGAAGCCACCGCCCACACCGCCGAGAACTACCAGAGCCTGCCCCGCCTGACCACCTGGATCCGCCGCCTCGCTCTCGTGCTACGCCGCCGCTGGCCCGACGTGGACCAGGACCTCACCGACTCGGCGAGGTTCCCGCCCTACCAGGCCCGGCACTGATCCCGAACGCCTCTTTGCGGCTCGACCTCGCGACTGAATGGTCGTCACGGGTTTCCCAGCGGGTCCGTAAGCGACGCGGTCCGTGGAGCCAGGCGATGGCGGACTCGGCGACCCACCGCACCCGCCCCAGGCCCGAGCCCTGCGGATGCCCCCGCCGGGCGATCTTCGGGACGATGCCACGCTCACGCAGCCGCCGGCGGTAGCTGTCGTGGTCGTAGGCGCGATCGGCGTACGGCGTCCAGGGCAAGCGGGGCCGGCCCCGCTTGCCCCGCACCGGCGGCAGCCCGTCGACCAGCGGCAGGAGTGACGTCGTTGCGGTGTCCGCCGGTGTGTGACACCCGCAGCGGAGTGCCGTGCGCGTCGGTCAGCACGTGATGCTTCGAGCCCGGCCGCGCACGGTCAACCGGACTCGGACCGACTTTTGGGCTGTTTCGCCCCCGCTTGGCCGGCGCATGCGAAGCATCGACGGTGACGCGGGAGAAGTCCAGGCGGTCCGCCGCCCGCAACCGGTCCAGCAGCACCCGCTGGAGCTCCTCCCACACCCCGGCCTTCTGCCATTCGGCCAACCGCCGCCAGCAGGTGGGACCAGAACCGAATCCCAACTCCTGCGGCAGGTACTCCCATTGGATGCCGGTGTTGAGGACGAACAGCACACCCTGCAGCGTCTTGCGGTCATCGATCCGCTTGCGCCCCGGATGCCGGAACCGCCGTTCACGCTTCGGCAGCAGCGGCTCGATCACCGACCACAACTCGTCGCTGACCTCCCACGGCTTCCGCCGTGCCATGGTCACCCCCACGCAATACGGGATCACGTACACCTCCACCGTGCCACAGGAAGATCATTCTGAAAGGACCCCTTAGAGGCCACAACGTCCATACCGCCGATACCGGAGATCTTCGACGAACTTCAGGCGGCCCAGCCCGGTCTGACGATCGAGGTGCAGCGCATGGGGTTCGCCGACTGGGCCGAGGCCCTCCTCGCCGGCGACCTGGACGTGGCGTTTGTCTTCCCGCCCGTTCCGCCGGGAGTGCAGACCCACCGCCTGACCACCATGCCCCGCGTCGCATGCCTGCACGACCGCGACCCCCTCGCCGGCCAGGGACCACTGCCCCTCCAGCAACTCGCCGACCGGCCCGTCGTCGGCTGGTCCCCCACAATCCCCAAGGCCTGGCGCGACTTCTGGTCCGTCGACCCCCGCCCCGACGGTACCCCCGTCCGCTACACCCACCACCAGACCACCGAATGGGAACCCGCCCTGACCGCCATCGGCCTCGGCGAGGGCGTCCAGTTCCCCCCGGAGCCCTCCCGCTGGCTCTACCAACGCCACGGCGTCGCCTACGCCGACGTCACCGACCTCACCCCCTGCTGGACCGCCCTCCCCTGGCACACCCAAGACCGCGACAAACCCACCGTCACCGCCCTGTGCACCGCAGCCCGAACCGTCACCAGCCGCCACAGCACGGCCCGCAACGGCTGAAGCAAGACGGCCCACCTCGCCCGGCCCCGACAGGCTCACCGGCTCAGTAGATGGCAGGGCAGTTCCTGGGGGTCGTCCGCAGGCGGAGGCGGCGCGCGGATCGCAGTCGGGCAGGCAGACTGGCCAGCCTGCGGCCGCGTGGCGCAGGGCGTCCGATGGCTGAGGCGAGCTTCGGGCTGCCTTTGACTTGTGCCCCTCACCGAACCGAGGCGGACTCCTTGGCCGAGATCACCGCTCTGGCCTGAGCTGTGGAAACCGCTCGACGCACACCTTGGGCGACCTGCTCCCACCGCCGCCAGAACATGAAACCGGGGTACATGAGGAACATGAGGGCCACCGCAGCGAAGATGTACAGGATCTTGTAGGTGGCGATTTGTTCCGGGACCATGGTGTTCGGGTTTGTCGGGTCTACCAGGACAGTCGTGTGCTTCCCCTCCAGCTCCAGTCGGCCACTGGCGCGCTGGGTGTACGCCCGGTGGTTGATCGTCCACTCATATGTGCACTCATACGTAGGAACTTTCGTGCTGGGGTCGTTCTCCCTGTCGTTGTCGATCGCTACCGACCCGCTTTCGGTGCAGTCGCTGACGGCCGCAGACAGCCGTGCCTGATGCGCCAGGGAGTCCTGCTGGCTGCGGATCCCAGCGGCAAGAACCAAGAGAGAGACCGTCGCGATCGCCACCGTGAAGGCCGTGGCCAGCAGATGAGCTGACCAATCCCAGTGCACTCCTAACCGTCCCAGCTGGCGTTGCCGCCACAACCCCGCCCCGGTACCGGCCAGCACTGCCCCGCCCGCCGTGGCCCATCCCCGTACCTGCCAGGGCGCGCCGCTGGCCGTCAGGGGAGGCGCTACCACCGCCATCGCGATGCCCGCCACGCAGAGCGCAACGCACGCCGCAAGAACGACCTTGCTGGCTTTCAGCGCAGCCAGGCGACGGGCGGACAGCGCCAGGGCCGCCCGCTCGGCGATTCCGATCGCCTCGGCAACGACGGCTTCTGCAGCTGCCTCTTGTGCCTGGCGCAGTCGCTCCAGGAGGTCTTCGATCTGTGAAGCAAGAGCTTCCTTTCCCTGCTTCGCCCGCCGCAGATCCTGGCGCAGCGCTGTGACATCACCTTGCGCCGTGTCCAGCGAGAGGCGCATTCGGCGCAACTGGGCCCTTACCATCTGTTCGCGACGCAGCGCGGCGTCTCGCTGGTCGGTAAGGGTGTGCACCTTCCACACCAGAGGCTGACGTACCGCGAGAGCGGCCATGTACAGCTCATCCGTATGCTGCAGCAGCCGGGGATCCACCGGCCTGTCCCCGTGCTGGGCCAAGGCGTCGTGCAGCCGACGCACGAACGCACGCTCGGGCACTTCCTTCCTGCCCGAGAGATAGCACGACAGCGTTACCGGCGTGATCTTAAGTGCCCGGGCCGCGTCTGCGTCTTGGGCGAAGCAGCCGTCGATCAGCTGCCGCACATGCTCCGCCCAGCGCGTCACTTCGGGCGCCAACTGGGGATCAAGTGCCTTACGAGGCCGGGCACGTCCACGGTCCGCTCCACCGCCCTGCCCTTCAAGGCCGCCGCTCGCCATGACGTACATCACTCCAAAAGAACTGCTCACAGCATTTGTTGCGGCTCGGACAACAAATCGAGCTCCGGCATCGTCTCAGGTGTTCACGCCCAACGCGGCCGAATCGGCAACACCGGTGCCGACCGCGTGCGCGCCCACCGGTCTCCATGAGCAGGAGCACGATCATGAGCAGCATGCCCAGCCCCAAACCCGGCCGTCCCTGCCGGCCTGCGCCACGGCGACGGCGCCTGCCGCGGCATCTGTCTCGCGCGGCACTGACCGGTCTTGTCCGCGGAGCAGCCACCGCGGTCGGCACCCTGGCCGCCGGATCACTCCTCGCCTGGCTCCGAGAACACCTCTGACCCAGCTCGCTGATGGTTTCCAGTGCCAACGTTGGAGCAGTTGGAGAACGGCACGGAGGTAAAGCTCAACGTGTTCCTGTCGAAATCAAGACCAGGCGCGCGAAGCTCACCGCCGACCAACTCCCAGCAGCCGGCCGCCCTCGGGCTCAACGGGGCGCACTGATGCTGTTGGGCGGGCCCAGGGCGCTGTGTGCGGCCCGGGTCCTTCGCTGTCCCAGGCCACCAGCGGCAGCACACTGGAGTGCGCGTAGGCGCTGGGATCATGGGCTGCTCCCCTCGGGCTATGGGGCGGCCGGAAGAGGTTCTGTGAGGCGGTCCAGCCGTTCGTAAGAGGGTCCATACGAGGCGGGCGCGGTTCTGGGCGCAGCGAGCGGTGCCCCGGATCGGTACGGAGAGGCAACCTGCGATCCGCTAGCCGACGTGCCCCAGACCCACGCCCGCCGACTGCCCCGGCCCCCAGCGCGCGGCTCGACCAAGCACGACCGCATACCAACGATCACTGAGCAGTGTGCATCGTGCAGTTGCTGGTCACGGGTCTGGTGCGCGCGGGGTTCGGGTGCTCGTGCTGGTCGTGGGTTGATGACTTCGGTGAAGATCGTCGGTCATCGGGCTACTTCGTGGTTGGTGAGGACCAGCATGGCCCTGACCAGGGCGGTCGCCCATTTCGGGTCGGTGCGGGCCTTGCCGAGCACGCGCCAGTTCTTCAGGTGTGCGAAGCCGTGCTCGACCGGCGCCCGGACGGCGGCCAGCGCCTTGTTGGACAATTCTCTGGCTGCGGGTCAGCGGCCGGTTGCGGGCCGCCTTGTAACCGCCAACTGCGTGGGGAGTCGGGAACGTTGGACACGCGAGTCGGTCGCGGCGGGTCGACTTGCGACCGGTAGGGCTGGCCCCGCCCCGACCGGTGGGGCTGGCCCCACCGCGGATTCTCGGGCGCACCGGCTCGTGCCACGCCCCCACCGTTCCTAGCGTTCTTGCATGACGGAAACGCTGCGACCGCGCACCCCAACCCGGTTACTTGATGTCGACGCGCTGCGCGGGTTCGCGCTGTTCGGCATCCTTGTCGTGAACCTTGCGTACTTCGCCTCTGGCTACCCGTTCCACCTCGTCGCCGATCCGGCGCACGGCTCCTGGCTGGACCACTCCGTCGAGTTCGGGGTCCGGTTGCTGTTCGAGATGAAGTTCTACCTACTGTTCTCGTTCCTGTTCGGCTACAGCTTTACCTTGCAGCTGGCCGCCGCGGGCAGTGCCGGCGCGAACTTCACCGCGCGGTTCGTCCGCCGGCTCGGCGGGCTGTTCGTGCTCGGCGGCCTGCATGCGGTGCTGTTGTTCCAGGGCGACATCCTGACCACCTACGCGCTGCTTGGCCTTGTTCTGCTTGCCCTGCACCGGATCCGGCCGAGGACCGCGGTCATCGCCGCGGGGGCGATCGTCGGTGTCATGGCGGTCGGGATGGCCGTGGCTGCGCTGGCCGGCGTCGAATTGGTTGCCGACCAGGACGCCGCGCTCGCCGACGGTCGCGCGTCGACCGATGCGCTTGCCGGCGGCCTGGGTTCGGTAATCGACGAGCACCTGCGCTCGTTGCCGACGATGGCCGGAAGTCTTGCTGTGCAGGGCCCGCTCGCGCTTGCCGCGTTTCTCGTCGGGCTGGCCGCCGGCCGGCGGAAGTTGCTCGCCGACGGGATCGGCAGGCACACGGTCGCGCTGCGCCGATTTGAGCTGGTCGGGTACCCGATCGGGCTCGCAGGCGCGCTGGTGTTCGCGATCGGCGGCGGCGTCGCCAGCCCGGCCGGGCTGGCGGCGAGCATCCTGACCGCGCCGTTGCTGGTCAGCGCCTACGTGGCGACCCTGCTACGGGTGTTCGCCACCCCGCGCGGCGGCCGGCTGGCACGGGCGCTCGCGCCAGCCGGCCGGATGGCGCTGTCGAACTATCTCGGTCAGTCTCTGCTGGGCGTGCTGATCTTCACCGGCGTAGGGCTGGGGCTGACCGGAGACACGCCGCCGGCGGTCGTGCCGGTCGTCGCCGTCGGCATCTTCGCGGTCCAACTGGAGCTGAGCCGACGCTGGCTCGCGCAGTACCGGTACGGCCCGGCCGAATGGGTACTGCGAGCCGTCACGAACGCGGAGCGTCCCCGGATGCGCCGCTGACCTCTGCCGACACGTCACGCACTCCCCGACAGAGTCGCTCACTGACCGCCAGGAGCCGTTCCTCGGGCTGTCACAGGGAGAGGTGGCCGGGGGGCTTGCGCAGCCGGCTCCTGTGCGGCGATGACGCCGTTCAGATCTTTGCCTTCTGACACGGAGACCGCGTGCCGCGGGTGCTCACTGAGCACGGCGCATCGTGAAAACTGCACGTCAGATGGCCTGGTGTGCGTAGGCGTCGGTAGGCTCAGGCAGGTCCGGAACGACGGACTGCGGCACCCGATGATGCCCCACTGTGCGCTGTCGCCGAACGAGATGTGGGCGGCGCTGGTCGCCGTATGCGGGTACGTCCCGGTGCCACTGGGCCGCGAGGACTACATCGAACTGATGCCCATCAAGCGGCAGAAGATCAACGACCACCGCGTCCGCATCGACTACCGCACCTACGACCACAAGGGACTCAACCCCTACCGCGGCGAGCGCTCCCCGGCGGCGGGCGGCCTGTGGGAGATCCACTACACCCCGCGGCCGGTAGGGGAGATGGCGGCGCGATTTGGTGACGGTGCGCTCTTGCACGATGCGGTCGGTCAGCAGGCGTGCGAGGGCGACGGTCTCGGGGTAGGTGATCAGGTCGCGGGCGGCGACCTTCCACGGGCACCGTCGTTGGTCAAGGGCTCCTCGTCGTCCTCGCCGGCCTCATCGGCTTCCGTTTGCGTCTGCTGGCCGTACAAGATCCCCCATACCGCACCATCGGTTGCGGCGGTGCGGGCGCGGGCGGCGACGACCTTATCCCGGCGGGTGCCATGTCCGGCGGCGGCGTGCTCCAGCAGCTCGCGCAGGGCGAGCGCCAGGTCGTGTTCGTGCTGGGCGCGGTCTGCGCGGCGGGCGGCGGTGTGCTTGATGTGCTGCCAGGTGAAGTCGGTGAACGGGGCGTCGACCAGGGTGTGGTGGATCCACTGGGCTCGTGTTCCTCTCCGAGAAGTCCGTGCCCCCGGCCGTCGCCGCGGGCCCGGGCTCCTTCGGGCTCAGCGTTCCCGTGCTGCACATGCTGATCGGCTGATCGGCAGCTGTGCCGCCTGCTGGCAGCGCGGGAGTACGCCAGCAGGCGGCCGGTGTCCCGAAGGCGCACACCGATGGAGTGGAGTGGCCCGTGGACGTCGCCGTCGCGCGGGCCGTGACACAGCTGCCGACAAGCCCCGTCGCGGGGCCTACGAAAGCAAGTTATGGGCAGGGTTCGTCCTTGTCCGCTGTCCGAGACAGAGCGCGGGCCGGGCCTTTCTCCAACGGTGCGTCATGCCTCGGAGACCAGACCGGTCGCCACGGAAGCGCGGCTGCGGGGCCGGGGGGACGAAGGACCCACAGGACCAGCTGATCAAAACCTTTCCAGCTTCGCCTCAGGTGGGTGGCTGATGCGTAGTTCCTCGGCGAACCGGCTATTGACCGGTCAATTGAGCGATTGTACGGTCTAGTTGTGCGGCGCTGCTCGCCGCGCAGTCAGGCGGGAGACCGACATGACGAATCAGGCACGCCTCAGCCCCCTGGCACTCGACTGCCGGCTGCAAGGATCTCCACCGTCGGTACGGCGGCGGCCGCGCCGGGGCCCTGCGCATCCTCAGCGAATCGGCGGAGGCGGGTCCGATCACCCTTCATCCGCGTTCCGTAGCGCTCCAAAGGAACCCGCACCGTCGTCGGCTCGTCTCCGGGGTCACAGCGCCCTGCCCACAAGGCGCGGGCGCCGAGGGCCTGGCTGGTCAGCTCACTGTTACCAGTCAATTGACCGAATGTACGGTCTCAGCATGACCGTCCCACTTTACGTGCAGATCAGGCGAGAGATCGAAGCGAAGATCCGGGCCGGGGGTCTGCCCCCTGGCGCGAAGCTGCCGACCGAGAAGGACCTCTCCACCCAGTACGGCGTCAGCCGTGCCACGGCCCAACGGGTCCTCAACGACCTGGCGGAAGCGGGACTGGCGATCCGCCGGCGCCGCCACGGAACGTTTGTCGCGGACGTGACGCGGCAGATCAATCTGCTCAACTTCGTCACCCCCGCAGCGGCCGCAAAGGGCGCACCGGGCAGACACGAAGTCCTTTCCGCACGGATCGTCAGGGCCGCCGACGCCGTCCTGAGGCTTCCCGGATCCTCAGCCGACACGGCCGTAGTGGAACTGGTCCGCCGCAAGCTCGACATACGCGAGGAACCACAGTCCGTCGAACGGCACGTCGTCCTCTTCGCAGTTGCCCCCGACCTACTGAACGAGAACCTCGAAGACCTCGTCACCCTCCCCTATCTCCAGCGCAGAGGAGTACCGATCGACGCGATCCGGGTCTACCTCGACCCGGTGACCCTCGATGAACACGACGCCACATTGCTGCGCAGCGAGATCGGAACGCCTGCGCTGATGAGGCGCAGGGAGTTGCGTGCCGACGACGGAAGCACCGTCGAGGTGGTCACGACCCTCGTCCGTCCGGGAACCGCCGAGTTCTTCCTGGAGCTTCCCGTCCCAGACATGTGAGCAGCGTGTAGCTGCCGGAAAGGAAGTGGCAAACAATGAAGGTCATCATCATCGGTGCCGGCGTGCTGGGCGTGAGCGTCGCGAGGCAACTTGCCGTCGCCGGCGAAGACGTTCTCCTGCTCGATCAGTGGGGAGCCGGCACCGGTACGACCGCGACCACCTTCGCCTGGACCAACTCCAGCCGGAAGCCGGACCCGGACTACCACCGGCTGAATCTCGCGGGGATGGAGGAGCACGCCAGGCTCGCCGGGCAACTGCGCGGCGCGCCGTCGTACTTCCCCAGCGGAGCGCTGCAGTGGGCGGACGCCGCCAGCGAGCAACGGCTCGCCGGCAACGTGGAACGACTGCAGTCCCTGGGCTACCCCGCACACTGGGTCACGTCCGAGGAAGCAACGCGGATCGCGGGCGACCTCCGGATCCCGGCGACCATAACGTCCATCGCGCACTTCCCCAGCGAGGGATACGTTCTGCCGGATCTCTTCGTGGGCAACTTACTGGCGGACGCCGAGCAGCATGGAGCCACGTACGCGATCGGCGAGGTCGTGGCCATCGACGACAGGCCTGATGGAGTGTTCGTCACCCTGGCCGGAGGCGAGGTCCGTAGCGGCGATCGAGTCGTCCTGGCGGCAGGCCGCTGGACAGAGAGGCTCGCAGCTCAGGCCGGGATCGACGTTCCCATGGTGACGGAGACCGGTCGCGGAGCGCAGACCGTCGGTCTGCTCGGGTACGCCAGGTCACCGGAACTCGACCTGCGCTGTGTGATCCACAGCCCCGGCCTCAATCTTCGCCCTGCGGCCGGTGGACATGCCGTCCTGCAGGCTCTCGATCTCAACGCCGACGTCGATCCGGAAGACCCTCCGTCCGCAGACGGGAACATCGCGCGCACCCTCGCGCGGCGGTTTGCTGCGCTGCTGCCCGATCCGAGCCGGGCACCGAAGATCGACCTGCGTGTCGGCTTCCGGTCACTGCCTGCGGACGGCCACACCATCGCCGGCTACGCCTCCGCGCAGTCCCGCGTCTACTGCATCGTCTCGCACAGCGGCGTCACCTTGGCGCCGATTCTGGGACGCCTGGTCGCGACCGAGATCACCACTGATCAGGAACAGGACCTCCTGCGAGCCTTCCGGCCCACCAGATTCACCGGCATACGGCGCTCGGAAACCGAGGTGGATCAACGCGCCACCAATCTGGGTGACCAGTAGCCGACAGCCCCGAACCGATTCCCGACAAGGCCTGTCCTGCGGCCCCGCCAGGTCTCGGCGAGTGAAGTGCACCCGCCATCTCGTGATCGACGTGGCGCCGGCCGCGACCGCGCAGATCATTACCTCATCCGACGCCCTCAGCCTGCTCGCCGAACAGGGACGAACCCGCCGCGTCCGCAACGCGGCAAGCCGACGGATGGAACAACTGGATCAACCACCGAACTGCTAGTGCCGCGTCAGACAACGTTTGCGACGTTCGTCGTTGACCCTGAGCCGACGGTAGGTGACGCGGCACCGTGCATCCAAGTCGAGCGTTATGGGCGCCGTCCCGTTGCGAACCTGAACGCCCCGAGCGCCGAATCGGTCGCGCACTCGGTCTGCGGTCTGGTTCGCATCACGACGACGTTGAAGTTCGCATCACGACGGCGTCAAAGTGGGTGTGATCGGGGCGCCGATGAGAAATGCCGCCGGCAGTCGTCTGAGTACCGTCCGGTGAACGCGGCACATCAAGGGAGAGCAACGGGATGAGACCACTTCGATACTCGATCAACGTCACGCTCGACGGCTGCTGCCATCACGAGGCGGGGCTCCCCCCGGACGAGGAGTCGATGCGCTACTGGACCGCTGAGATGGAGCGAGCCGATGCCCTGCTGTTCGGCCGGGTGACCTACGAGATGATGGAGTCGGCGTGGCGGAAGCCGGCCACGGGCACGTGGCCTGACTGGATGGATGAGTGGCAGATCCCGTTCGCCGAGACCATCGACCGGGCGAAGAAGTACGTCGTGTCGAGCACGCTGAGCGGGGTCGATTGGAATGCCGACCTGGTGCGCGGCGACTTGGGGCAAGCGGTTCAGCGGCTCAAGCAGGAGTCAGGCGAGGGCCTGTGGGTGGGTGGCGTGACGCTGCCCCTGGCGTTGGCAGATCTGGGACTGATCGACGAGTACGAGTTCCTTGTTCAGCCGGTCCTTGCCGGACACGGGCCGACGTTGCTCGCCGGTCTGCGCGAGCGCATCCAGCTCGAGCTCGTGGACCGTCATGAGTTCCGGTCGGGGGCGGTAGCCCTGCAATACCGGCCCACGCGAGTTACGGCTTGACGTGATTTGTCCTTGCACGTTGGCCGCTCCCTCGCGACGGAACGACGGCTCGGGGTCGCGTTGCCCCGCCCTGGCCGTGCCCCCGAACGGCGGACATATCGACGGGGGACATCGCCCCGAGGTGTCGGTAGCGGACAGGGCAAACGTTGCCTGACGTGGCACTAGGTGTGCTGTACGGGGATGTTGGTGACAGGTGACACGCCTTGAGTGGTCCTTGAACGGGGCGAGGGCCTCTGGGTTCGGTGTGGATTGCGAAGTCTGCACCGATGCCCAGGAGGCCCTCGTTGTTCCACCGTAATGTCCCGCTGACCGCGACCGGCAGGCTGTGTCTGGCCCGGTGTGTCGTGGATGACGGCTGGCCCTTGCGACGAGCGGCGGAACGGTTCCAGGTCAGCCATATCACCGCCGCCCGCTGGGCAGGGCGCTACCCGACACGGAGCGGCAGGAATGCACGATCGCTCCAGCTGTCCGCACCTGAGCGCCCCGGCGAACTGGTCCACGTCGACGTCAAAAAGCTCGGCCGCATCCCCGACGGCGGCGGCCACAAAGTCCTCGGCCGGGCAGCCGGCCGGGCCAACCAGGACCGCCGAGGCGGCACCGGCCACGCCTGCCCTGCACACCGCCCTGGACGACCACTCCCGCCTCGCCTACACCGAGGACCTGCCCGACGAGAAGGCCGCCACCTGCGCCAACTACCTGCGCCGGGCGACAGCCTGGGGGTTCACCGCCCGCGGCGTCACCGTCGAACGGGTACTGACCGACAACGCCTGGGCCTACACCAAGAACACCTGGCGCGAAACCTGCCGCGAACTGGGCATCAGCCCCCGCTTCACCCGGCCCTGGCGGCCCGCGTTTCCCGACTGGCTCGACTGGCTCGACTGGCTCGACTGGCTCGACTGGCTCGACTGGTACAACTACCACCGACCCCACACCGGAATCAGCGGCCACACACCAGCCAGCCGCGTCACCAACCTGCCCGGACAGCACACCTAGATCCACAAATCTTGACTATTCCTCGGCAAAGCAGTTGCTGCAAGAAGAGCTGGATCGCGTCCAGAACGAGGAGCTTCAAGGGCTGACAGGCGAGACAGGCGCGGACGGGGACTGAGGCGGGCGGAGCTCGTAGCGCCGCCCTGCCGCCGGCTTGGACGACTGCGCGTCCACCGGGACGTGTGCGAGAGGGGCTACTACAAAGGAGCGCCGACGCCCTACCGGTCTCCGGTGGCCGGGAGGGGCACAGAGGGGACGAAGCAGCGGTCGGGCGGCCGGCCTCCCGCCCCTTTGCCTCCGGAACTCCCCGTGCAACGCTCTCGGCTGGCCGGCTCCCCCCTCCCCCGGCCAGTTCGTCCCGCGTGGTATAGGACACGTTCATGACAGGATTGCGCTGGGGAACGTTCAGGGAAGTCATAGGGGAGCCCCTGATTGCCGTGAAGGGATTCCCCCGTGACGTCCGCTGCACCTCCCCCCATACCTCGGGCTGCAGGATCGCTTCCGTTTATCGGCCACGCTCTGAAAATGCGCGACAACCTCGGCTTCATCGACTCGCTGCGCGAGACACGGGAGCCACTCGTCGAGATCGTCCTGCAACCTGGAACGCGCACCGTCGTGGTCCAGGACCCGGCCCTGATCCATCAGATGCTCAAGGCCCTGGCGCCCTCTCTCGACAAGGGCCGGCTCTATGACAAGCTGGGCCAGCTGCTGGGCGATAGCGTCGTCACCGCCACCGGCAGGCCTCACGTACGCAAACGCCGTCAGTTGCAACCGGCGTTCGCCCACACCGAGATCAGCCGGTACGTCGACATCATGCGTGACGAGATCACGGCCACGGTCGCCGGCTGGGAGCTCGGGCGGCCCCTCGACGTGCGTGAGGCGATGGTCGGGCTGAGCCTCGACATGCTGGCCAAGACGGTGTTCTCCGGCAGCCTCGACGACGCCGTCTTCCGTCGGCTGCGCAGCGACCTGTCGGTGGTGATGAACGACGTCGGTGTGCGCCTCATGCTGCCCGACTGGGCCGAGCGCCTGCCGCTGCCCTTCAACCGCCGCTTCGACCGGGCCCGGGCCGGCGTACGCGCCACCGTCAACACCGCCGTCGAGGAACTGCAGGCCTCCGGGCACGACACCGGGGACATGCTCTCCATGCTGCTGGGCGCCGTCGACGAGGAGACCGGCGAGCCGCTGACCGGGGATCAGATCTGCTCCGAGATCCTCACCCTGGCCGTGGCGGGCACCGAGACCACCGCGTCGGTGCTGTCCTGGACCCTGTACGAACTCGCCCGCCACCCAGGCATCGAGTCCCGGGTCCTGGCCGAGCTGGACGAGGTCCTCGGCGAACGGCCGGTCGCCTTCGACGACGTGACCCGGCTGCCGTACCTGAACCGGGTGATCACCGAGACTCTGCGGCTGCACCACCCCGGCTGGCTGGTCACCCGCCGCACGACCGAGGAGACCCGGCTCGGCGAGTGGACGCTGCCCGCCGGCACCGAACTGGCCTACTGCCAGCACGCCCTGCACCGCGACCCCGAACGCTTCCCGAATCCGCTCACGTTCGACCCGGACCGGTGGAACGACGCCGCGCAGGAGCCTCCGCCAGGCGCGTTCCTGCCCTTCGGGGACGGCAAGCACAAGTGCATGGGGGACCGCTTCGCCCGCACCGAGATGGTCACGGCGCTCGCGACCATGCTGCGCGCGGTACGGCTGGAACTCGCCGAGGGCCAGGTCATCCGCCAGGTCGCCCGGCTCACCGTACGGCCGCGCGCCCTGCGGATGACTGTCCGCCCCCGCAACCGCACCCGAGTCAAGGCGGGCCACTAGCGCATGTCTCGTGGGTGGTGGGTCAGTTGACGTCTTCAGCCGCGTCTCCCACCCCTTGCCGAGCGCACCGCTTCCGGTGTTGTCGGAGGAGTAGACCCGTCCGACCCGCAACGGCATGCCGGGTGCCGGCACCTGGGCGTCGGTGAAGGTTTCCTGACACCACTGGCGTCATCAAGTCCATCGCCCACGCCCAAGGCTTCAAGTCACCAACGCTGTCGGTGACTTGACGTACAACAGGCGTACGCGCGACGACGAGCACGCAGTCATGGGTGAAGGCCGGGACCATCATCACGAGGGCCTGCGCCGTGACGAAGGCGGCCATCGACCGCATGCGCCCGAAGTGACGCGCGGCGACGGGTCACACCGCAGCACCGACGAGTGCCACGACGCGGGAGGGGGCGAGGGCGGCCGACAGCGACAGCATCTGGTCGACCTCGCCGGGTGCCGTCACGGCGTCCGTCGACGCACCGCCCAAGGCGCACCCGAGCTGGAAGGCGCCCGCCACGGCACGGCCGGACGGCGGCCGCCGTCCGCCGGCCCGGCAGGCCGGTGATCGCCTCGCGCCCTTCCCCCCCTGCTCCGGCTGGCGCGCACTGCCCCCCCCCTGCCCCCTCGCCTCCAATCCCTTCTTGACATCCGCCCCTCTTGCTCGCTCAATGGAAATATCTAGACAACTAGATACATTTCATGCAAAAAGGGCAGAGTAAAGGTATGCGGCATGTCTCGGTCAGTCACCGGCGGACAGCTGGTCGTGAGGATGCTGGAGTCGTTGGGTATCCGGACGGTCTTCGGAGTGCCCGGCGGTCAGACGCTGGCCCTCACCGACGCGATCCTGTCGTCGCCGGTGATGGACTTCGTCACCGCACGGCATGAGAACGCCGCGGCGGTCATGGCGGACGCCTACGGCCGGCTGACCGGGACGCCCGGCGTCTGCCTCGCGACGACCGGGCCCGGTGCGACCAACCTGCTCACCGGGATCGGCGGAGCGGCGCGGGACTCCAGCCCCGTCCTCGTCCTGACCTGCAACAACGCCGGTGAGAACATCCACCGGGACGATGCGCAGAACGCCGACCACGTCGAGCTCTTCCGGTCCCTGACCAAGTACAGCCGCCTCGTGGCCCACGCCGGCGGGTTGCGGCAGGCCGTGGAGGAGGCCTATCTCAACGCGATGTCCGGCAATCCGGGGCCGGCCCACCTGGACTTCGCCCGGGACACGATCGAGGGGCCCGTGGCCGACGCCGACGCGGCCGTGCCCGAGGGCGAGCACCCGATGCGCCGGTGGGTCAGCCAGCGTCCGCGCGCCGACGCCCACGCGCTGGCCGACGTCGCCACGCGGCTCGCCAAGGCCGAGCGCCCGGTGCTGTGGCTCGGAAACGGCTGCAACCGTTCCGGTGCGGGCGAGGCCGCCCTCGCGCTGGCCGAGTCACTGCGGATACCGGTGATCACGACGTTCAACGGAATCGGCACCGTCCCCACCACACACCCCCTGGTCTTCGGCGCGCTGAGCCGGATGGGCACGCGGCTGTCCAGCCGTGTCATGGCCGACGCCGACCTGGTGCTCGCGGTCGGCAACAGCCTCAACGCCGTCTCGACGAGCCGCTGGCGGATGGAGTTGCCGCACGTGATCCAGATCGACGTCGACCCGGCCATGCTGGGCCGCTACTACGGCCGCCGGACGACCGGGGTCGTCGCGGACGCCCGGGCCACGCTGGAGGAGCTGCGCGGTCTGCTGGCCGATCGGGCCGGCGAGCTGTCCGCGGCCCGGTCGGCCTGGACAGCCGAGCTGCAGCGGGCCGAGGAGCTGTGGTGGCAGGAACGGGACGCTCTGGAGGCGCCCACGGGAGCCGACGGCCTGTCGCCCGCAGAGGTCGTGCGGCGGCTGCGCGCGGCCGCGCCCGACGACAGCCTGCTCATCCCGGACGCGGGCAATCCGGGGGTGTGGTCGTACCTGTGGCAGATCCGGCGGCCGGGCAGCTACATCAAGCCGGTCGGTTTCGGGAACATGGGCTTCGCCGTCCCCGCCGCCGTCGCGGCCGTCGTGGCCGATCCCGCCCGCCCCGTGCTGGCCCTGGTCGGGGACGGTTCGCTCGGCATGAGTCTGGCCGAGCTGGAGACACTGGTGCGGGTCGGCGGGCGCGTCGCGGTCGTCGTCCTCAACGACGCCGGTTACGGCAACATCCGCCAGGAACAGATCGTCCACTATGGCAACCGGACCATCGGCGTGGACTTCGGCCCCTCCGACTACGCCCGGGTCGCCCGCGGTCTGGGCCTGCCCGCCGAGCGGACAGTCGGCCTGGAAGAGCTCGCCAAACGCGTCGGGGAAACCTTGGAGGGCCACTCCCCCGCCCTCTTCGACGTCCCCATCGACAGAAGCGTCAACGCCTGGACGTATCCCGCCTTCCGTCCCTACGAGCCGGAGGAGGGCTGATCATGACCGACGGCACCGGGGCACTCACCGGGATCAGGGTGCTCGACCTGTCGCGGTTCATCGCCGGACCCCTGTGCTGCCAGATCCTGGGCGACATGGGCGCCGAGGTCATCAAGATCGAGCGGCCCAGCGGTGAGGACGCCCGCAAGCACGCGCCGTTCCACCGGCAGCACAGCGTCTACACGATGGTCTACAACCGCAACAAGTACGGGGCCACCCTGGACACCCGGCGCCCCGAGGCACGGGTGCTGCTGGAGGACCTCGTACGGCGCAGCGACATCGTGGTCGAGAACTACCGCCCCGGGACCATGGAGGCGATGGGCCTGCCCTACCCGCGGCTGCAGGAGCTGCGCCCCGGCATCATCCTGGTGTCCATCTCCGGCTTCGGGCAGACCGGGCCGCTCGCGCGCCGCGCCCTGTTCGACGCCATCGCGCAGGCCACGTCGGGGCTGATGAGCCTCACCGGCCCGCCGGACGGCGAGCCCACCCTGACCGGCACGTACATCGCCGATCACATCGCCGGATTCCACGGCGCGCTGGGTGCGCTGCTCGCCCTGCTGCACCGGGACCGCACCGGGCACGGGCAGCACGTCGACGTGGGGTCCCTGGACGCGCTGTTCGCCTCCCTGGGGACCCGGCCCAGCGCTTACGCCATGCTGGGCGAGCATCCGCGGCGCAACGGTTCCCGGGACCTGCTGACCGGCCCTGCCAATGTCTTCCCCGCCGCCGACGGCTATGTGTACATCCACGCCGGGACCGACCCCCTGTTCCCGAGGCTGTGCCGGGCGATCGGGCGTCAGGACCTCGCGGACAACGAGAGGTTCTCCTCGGTTCCGGGCCGCATGGCGAACATCGAGGAGCTCGAGGAAGCCGTCGCCGCCTGGACCAAGGGCCGCCCCTGCGACGAGATCGCCCATGTCCTCGGGGAGGCCGGCATCCCGTTCGGGAAGGTCAGCGAGATCCCCGAAGTCGTGGAGTCCGAGCAGATCAAGGCGCGGGAGATGATGGTCGACGTCGACCATCCCGCACTGGGCACACTCCGGCTGCCCGGCATCCCGATCAAGATGAACGTCTCGCCCGGGTCGGTCCGCAAGGCACCGCCCCTGGTGGGCGAGGACAACGACCACGTCTACGGGCGGCTGCTGGGGCGGTCCGACGAGGAGATCGCCCGCCTGAAGTCCCTGGGGGTGATCTGAGTGAGCGTAACGACGCACCGCCCCACCCATCTGCGCGTCGACCCGTCCGCTCTGGCCCTGGCGGGGGAAGGCCGCGTGTTCGACCTGTCCTCCGGGTGGTGGCCCGGCATGCCGCTGGCGCCCGGCCACCCGCCGTTCCAGGTCCTCACGTTCAGGACACCGGCGGGGGAACGCGCCCAGGGCCCCCGGGGAGATCTGGAGTGGCTCGGGGACAACACCTCCCGGTTCGGCTTCATCTCCGAGATCCTCTCCTTCTGCGCGCACTCCGGCACCCACATCGACGCCCTGGCGCACATCACGTCGGGAGAGAACGACGAGTGGTACGGCGGCTACTCCGCGCGCGAACACCTCGGCGACTACGGCCCCCTCACCCACGACGCGTCGACGCTGCCACCGCTGGTGTGCAGGGCGGTGCTCGTGGACGCCCCCCGTGCGCTGGGACAGGACACCCTGCGGCCCCACCAGCCCGTGGACGCGGACCTGATCTCCCTGGCGCTGGCACGGCAGGACGTGCGGCTCAGGGAGGGCGACGTGGTGCTGCTGCGCACCGGAACCATGAAGCACTGGCCCAACAGGCGGGCGATGACCGCGGTCGAAGGGGCCGGGCTGGACCTGGACGGCGCAACGCTGCTCGCCCGGCACCGGCCCGCCGCCGTCGGCAGTGACACCGCCGCCGTCGAGGTCGCCCCCTCCGGGGTCGCGGGCGAGCCCCAGCCGGTGCACCGCCTGCTCATCCGCGACCTCGGCATCCCGCTCATGGAGTGGGTCTACCTCGAGGAACTCGCCGCCGCGGCGGTCCACGAGTTCCTGCTGCTGTGCCTGCCTCTTCCCATCACCGGCGCGACCGGATCGCCCGTGCGGCCGGTCGCGATCGCCTGATCCACCATCCGTCCGTCGTAGGAGATGCGACATCATGACCACCACACGCGGACGCCGCATTCGCACTTGCGTGCTCGCTCTTCCGGTCGCGGCGGTCCTCGCCGCGGGCAGCGCCTGCGCGG
Organism: Streptomyces sp. NPDC007991; assembly: GCF_042958445.1. NCBI lineage: Bacteria > Bacillati > Actinomycetota > Actinomycetes > Kitasatosporales > Streptomycetaceae > Streptomyces > Streptomyces sp. NPDC007991. Next base: position 33,292 of record NZ_JBIBJD010000025.1, on the reverse strand, counting down.
GGATCTCCTCCGCGCAGAACAGCTCCGGCGCCGGTGCCGACGCCCACAACGCCGCCGCGATGGCCGGTCCACGCTCCAACCAGTGGGACGACCTGCACAAGGCGGCAACCACCGAATCGCCCGCCACATACCAGGGCCCCACCCAGTCGGTCACCACGCCCAAGAACGTGAAGGTCGCCGTCATCACCTGCCTGAGCATCCTCAGCGGCTGCGTATCACCCGCCACGGGCGCCCAGCAGGCGGCGAAGCACCTCGGCTGGCAGGTCAGGGTCTTCGACGGCGGCGGCACGCCCGACAAGCAGAACGCCCAGATGCTCAACGCCCTCTCCTGGGGCGCCAAGATCATCCTCAACATCGCCATCGACCCCAACGCCGTCCAGGACGGGCTGAGGGCGGCCAAGCGGGCCGGAGTGCCGGTGGGCGCCGGATCCAACGGCCTCGACTCCCCCAACCCGCCCGTCAAGCCCACCGGGAACAATCTCGGTTACGCCTTCGACGTCGGCCCCGACTACGCCGCGCTCGGCAAGAAGGCCGCCCAGTGGGTGCAGGCCGACTCCAAGGGCAAGGCCAACATCGTCGTCTACTCCGACAAGGAGTTCCCGTCCGTGCTGGCCCTGCAGAAGGGACTGCTGGACCAGCTGAAGAAGTGCAAGGACTGCACCGTCCAGCCACTGCGCTACTTCACGGGCAACCAGGTGGCCCAGGTGCTCCCGCAGTCGGTCGTCAGCTACCTGCGTTCGCATCCTGACGTCGACTACGTGTTCATCCCCTACGACCCGGCGGCGGCCGCGGTCGTGCCGGCGATCGCCCAGGCCGGTCTGGGCAACCGGGTCCGCCTGATCAGCGTGCTCGGCAGCCAGGAGAACCTGAACTTCGTCCGCAAGGGGCAGGTCCAGGTCGCCGACGCCGCCTACGACAACCGGTACATGGGTTACGCGATGCTCGACCAGACGTCCCGGCTGCTCACCAAGAAGCCGCTGGCGGACCCGCACGGCGAGAACCTGCCGTTCGTCGTGCTGGACAAGGACAACGTGCCCAAGGCCGGCTCCGACTGGCACGCCTCCTTCGACTACCCGAGCACCTTCGACGGACTGTGGAAGTGAGGCCCGATGACTGCCGCGCTGCTTGGCGTCACCAAACGGTTCGGGACCTTCGCGGCCCTGAGCGAGGTCTCCCTGACCGTCGAGGACGGTGAGATCCACGCCCTGCTGGGCGCCAACGGCAGCGGCAAGTCCACCCTGGTCCGCACGATGACGGGCGTGTACGTACCCGACGCCGGGCGGATCCTGATCGACGACCGGGACGTCACGGGTGGATGGAGCCCGGCCGTCGCCGCGGCGGCCGGGGTACGGGTGGTGCACCAGGAGGCCCCGCTGGTGGACCGGCTGTCGATCGCCGAGAACGTGGCCCTGTTCGCCGGCCACCCCCGTGGCCTGTTCGGCCGGATCGCCTGGCGCAGGCTGCGGGCCGACACGCAGCGGCTGCTGGACGACCTGTCGATCAGGCGGCTCAACCGGGAACTGGCCGGGCGCCTCACCGGCGCCGAGCGGGCCATGCTCACGGTGGAACTCGCCGTGCGCACCGCCGGCGAGAACCTGCGGCTGCTGGTCCTCGACGAGGCCACCGCGGCCCTGCCGGAGGCCGAGGCCGAGCCCTTCCTGCGGCACGTGAGGGGCATCGCCGACCGGGGCCTGCCGGTCCTGGCCGTCACCCACCGGCTCGCGGAACTTCCCTTCGCGGACCGGGTCAGCGTCCTCGACGCCGGCCGTGTGGTGATCGAGGGGCCCGCCGCCAAGGTGGAGCGCTCCGAGATCATCCGGGTCATGCGGGGCACCGCCCCGGATGCCCGCTCGGCCGACGGGGCCCGCGCCGGGGCGGGGGACGCCCCCGCCCGGGGCGCGACCGGCATCGCCGCCCTGTGGCGGCGCGAGGCCGGCGGCCGCGACGGCGGTCCCCCGGCGCGGCCGCCGGCCGGCCCCGTGCTCCAGGTGCGGGACCTGCGCGGCAACGACGTCGACGGACTCGACCTCGCCCTCGCGCCGGGCGAGATCGTCGGCGTCATCGGCGTGCGCGGCAGCGGCCTGGAGGAGCTGCCGCGCCTGCTCACCGGTGCCGAGCAGCGCCGCGGCGGCACCGTCGAGGTCGCCGGGCGCCGGATGCCCTCGACGCTGCCGCCGAGGGTGGCGATCCGTCACGGCCTGGTGTTCCTGCCCGCGGACCGGCTCCGCGAAGGGGGCATCCACAACCTGTCGGTCACCGAAAACCTGATCCTGCCCGAGGCACGCACGTTCTGGCACCGGCGGGCTCAGATGCGTACCGCGGTCCGGCAGGTCGTCTCCTACCTCGACGTACGGCCCACCGACCCGTCGACCGTCTTCGGCCGGCTGTCCGGCGGCAACCAGCAAAAGGTCGTCCTGGGCCGGCTGCTGCGCATGCGGCCACGCGTCCTGGTCCTGGCCGACCCCACCTACGGCGTCGACCCCGCCGCCCGCGAGGTGATGTTCGACGCCATCCGTGACGCCGGGGCCGGCGGCATCGCCGTCCTGATGACCTCCACCGAACCCGAGCAGATGGCGGGCCTGTGCGACCGGGTCCTGGTACTGCGCGACGGGCGCGTCGCCGAGGAGATCGCCGGACCCACCATGACCGCCGAGAACCTCATGACGAAGGCCCTGTGATGACCGACAAGACCATCCGGCACATCGAAGCCCCGGCGTCCGGTCGCGGCACGCGCGAACGCCTCAGCCCCACCCGGCTGCTGTCCTGGGTGAGCGGCTACGAGACGCTCGTACTCCTCGGCCTGCTCATCCTGGTCTTCACCCTCGCCTCCGACCGGTTCCTGACCGCCGACAACCTGCAGAACGTGGCCCTGGTGCAGGCCGTCACGGCGACCATGACCCTCGCCGTGCTGATGCCGCTGATCATCGGCGAGTTCGACCTGTCCGTCGGGTATCTCATCGGGTTCCTGGTCATGCTGGAGGCCGTCGTGGCCCAGCACACCGGCAATCCGGGGGTCATCATCGCCGCGGGCCCCGGCGTCGGCCTGCTCGTCGGGCTCGTCAACGGGCTGCTGACGGTCTACTTCAAGATCAGCTCGTTCATCGCCACCCTCGGTGTCGGCATCCTGCTCAGCGGCGCCACCCAGGGCATCAGCAACGGCAAGGTCATCTTCGAGAACATCCCCTCCTCCGTGACGACCCTGGCCTCCCAGGACTTCCTGGGCCTGTCGCTGGCGGTGTGGCTGACCCTGCTGCTCGCCGTGATCCTCTTCTACGTACTGGAGCACACCCCCTTCGGGCGCTTCTGGTACGCCATCGGCGGCTCGGAGCGCGTGGCCTACCTCGCCGGTGTCCGCACCAACCGGATGCGGATGACCGCCTTCGCCGCCGCCGGGCTGATCGTCGGCTTCGCCGCCAACTTCGCCCTGGCACAAGCCGGTTCGGCCAACCCCGGCTACGGACCCGAGCTGCTGCTGCCCGCCTACGCCGCGGCGTTCCTCGGGGTGGCCACCTACCGGCCCGGTTACTACAACGTCCTGGGCGCCCTGGTCGCGATCATCCTGCTGGCCATCGGTTTCAACGGACTGAGCCTGCTGGGCGTGCCGTTCTGGGTGCAGCCCATCTTCAACGGAAGCGTACTGATCATCGCCGTGCTGGTGGCGCGGCAGGAGACCCGCCAGGTGCGGACCGGTTGACCCGAGGAGGACGGGATGCGTACAACGAGGGCCGGAGGGGACCCGGCGACCGTCCGGGCACTGGGCGAGGTACTCGCCGGTGCCCGCCTGGTGGACCTCAGCCGGACCCTGGAAGAGGGCATGCCCACCTACCCCACCCACGCCAAGTACTTCCAGAACCGGTGGCTGTCGATGGGCGACGTCGCGCGCATGCACCAGCTCGTGCTCGGCGAGCACACCGGCACCCATGTCGACAGCCCCTGCCACTTCCCCGTCCAGGGCCCGCACGCCGACGTGAGCGTCGACCGGCTCCCGCTGACCGCGCTCACCGGACGCTGCGCCACCGTCACCCTGGACCCGCCGCCCGGCCCCGACGAAATGGTCGGTCCACAGCCCCTGCACGCCTGGGAGGAACGCTACGGGCCGCTGCTGGCCGGGGACATCGTGCTGCTGGACTTCCAGTGGGCCCGCACCCGCTGGGGCCTGCACGAGGAGGGCTTCGCCCATCTGGAGAGCTGGCCGGGCATCGCGCGAGAGACGGCCGAGCTGCTGCGCGAGCGGTCCGTGCGGGCCGTGGGGACCGACTGCGTCAGCCTCGACAGCGGCGACGGCGGACGCGGCGAACTCCCGGCGCACTATGTGCTGCTGTCCGCCGGTGTGCTCATCATCGAGAACCTGGCCCACCTCGACCGGCTGCCCCCGCTCTCCTTTTTCCTGGCCTTCCCGCTGCGCATCGCGCACGGCACCGGCTCCCCGCTGCGCGCGGTGGCCGTCGTGGACGGAGAAGAGCGATGACCACACACCCCACGGCGGTCCTCGGCCGCAACCTCACCGACCCCTCCCGCGCCGTACAGGACAAGGACCTCGAAGCGGGTCTGAAGCCGCCGGTGTTCGACGAGATCGTCATCCCGGAGGAGTTCGGCCCGGTCGGCCTGGTGGTGGACGACCTGAAGGTCAAGCGCTTCGCCTTCACGCAGGACGATCACGGCGACTGGTACCTGCGCGCCGGCCCCGACGGTCCGCGCATCGGCCAGGCCGGACTGCTCGCCAACGACCTGCTGCAGTTGTTCACCCTGCACTACGCGGCGAGCCAGGTGGTGGGACTGCACACGGAGGAGGAACTCTGGTTCGACCGGCCCGTCCTGGTGGGGCAGCGGGTGCGGCTCGCCGGCCGCTACGTGGACAAGTACGAGCGCCGGGGGCAGGGCTATGTCGTCATGGAGGCCGACGCCCGGGACGAGGACGGACGCACGCTGGTCCGCCACCGCGGAGTGGAGATCATGCGGACCACCCCGGGAGAGGTGGCGGGCCGGGGCTCGGCAGGCGGCGGGAGCGGCCGCAGGGTCAGCGACGAGTACGACACCTCCCTGCCGCTCGCGGAGCGTCTGGGCGGGGGGACGGTGACCGGGATGGGGCTGGAGCCACTCCGCAAGGAGATCATGTTCGAGCAGATGGCCGTGTTCTCCCGGATCGGCGAGTTCGTCACCAACATCCACGACAACCTCGCCACCGCACGGGCCGCCGGTCTGGCGGTACCGATCGTCCAGGGTCAGCAACTGGTCTGCTACCTGGCCGAGTTGCTCACCCGCGCCTTCGGAGCCGAGTGGTTTCGCACCGGCTGGCTGCGCGTGAAGTTCCTGCGGCCGGTGAGCGCCTTCGACAGCGTCGAGGCCGCGGGCGCGGTGCGCGAGGTGGAGCACGACGGCTCCCGGACCCGTATCGGCCTGGACGTGTGGGTGCGCCGCGGCGACGGAAGCCTGGCCGCGGTCGGCTGGGCGCGTGGCGAGGTCCCGACCGGCCGGCCCGCGCATGGGATCCTGCCCTTCCCGGGCAACGGGTGACCCGGCATGCGACCCGCGACCAAGGGAGGCACCGCATGGCACGACTGCCGATGTACGAGGTGATCTACCGCGACCTCGAAAGGCAGCTGTCCTGCGGCACGCTGGGCCCCGGTGACCGGCTGCCGTCCGAGGCCGAGATGGCGGACCACTACGGCGTCAGCAGAATGACGGTACGGCAGGCGGTGGGCCGCCTCACCGACGAACGCCGGCTGGTCCGCCGCCGGGGCGCCGGCACCTTCGTGGCCGACCATCACGCCACCTACCGCAGGGTCCACACGCTCGGGCCGTTCAGCGAGGACATCGGCCGCGGGGACGCCGCCGTCGACACCCTGATCCGTGTCCGTGAGGTCACCGACGCACCGCAGGAGGTCAGCGACCGACTCGGCCTCAAACCCCGGCAGAAGGTGATACGGCTGCTGCGGGTGCGCGTCGTCGACGGCCAGCCGGCCGCCATCCAGGACTCTTGGATCCCCTATGGGCTGGCGCCCGCCCTCGCCGACGAGGAGCTGCTCGGCGGGTCCCTGTACCGGACCCTGGCCGACCGCTTCGGCATCAGGCTGACCTGGGCCGAGCAGGAGGTGTCGGCCGCCGCAGCCGACACCGAACAGGCCGCGCTGCTCCAGGTCGCACCGGGCATGCCGCTCATCACCATCACCCGGCTCACCCACAGCGACGGGGCCGGGCCGGTGGAGTTCGCGCACAGCTGGAGCCGGCCCGAGTTCCCGCTGCTCATCAGGCTCGGGAGGTGACGCCCGATGGCCGGCGACGACCTCGTGTGTGCCGTCGACGTCGGCACATCGGCTGTCCGGGCCGCCCTGGTGACACACGACGGACGGCGGCTGCTCGACGCCCGCGAGGAGCGAGGCCCCGACGAGGGCGCCGAGACCTTCGACGCCGAGCGCTTGTGGGACGGGCTCTGCCACGTCCTGCGCCGGGTCACCACGGGTGCCCCCGCAGGCTCCCGCCTGCGCTGCCTCGCCCTCGCCGGACATGTGGGCCAGGTCCTGGCCGACGAGCGGAGCCGTCCGCTGGGCCGGGCCGGGGGGTGGGCCGACGCGCGCGGCGTCCGCGAAGTCGCCGCCCGGTGGCCCGACCCGGCCACCGCCCTCCACCTGACCGGCCGCCCCGCCGTGACGGGCGGAGCGGTCACCCTGCTGCACTGGCTGAAGGACAACGACCCCTCACTGCACCGGCGGATCAGGTGGGTGCTCGCCCCCAAGGACTTCCTCGTCCTGCGTCTGACCGGGCAGGCCGCGACCGACGTGACCAGCGCCGCGTACACACTGGGCAGCGACGTCACCCGCCGGGTCTGGGACGCCCAACTGCTCGCCGTGGGCGGCAAGGGCCCCGAACACTTCCCCCCGCAACACGCGGCGACGGACATCGTCGGTACCGTCACCCGGGCCGCCGCCGACACCACGGGCCTGCCTCCCGGCCTGCCGGTGGCCGCCGGAGGCCCCGACGGCACGGTCGGCGCCGCCGCCGTGGCAGGCACCGCGCCCGGCACCGTCGTCGACGTGGCCGGCACCACCGACGTACTGACCCGGGTGATCGCCTCCCCCGGCCAACGTCCCCCCGGCGCGGTCCTCAACCCCTATCTCACCCCCGGCCTGTGGACCTGTGGCGGGGCGACGGGCATGACCGGCGGAGCGCTGGCCTACTGGGCCCGCCTGCTGGGGCTCGGCGACCCGGCCACCGCCCTGCACCGGCTGGGTCCCGACATCCGCGCCGTCCCTCCCGGCTGCGCGGGGCTGGCCATGTCGCCGCTGCTCACCGGCAGCCGTTTCCCCGGCTGGAACCAGATGGAACGGGGAAGACTCTGGGGGCTGGGCGAACACCACTGCCCCGCCCACGTGCTGCGCGCCGCACAGGAGGCCGCCGCCTACGTCGTACGCCAGGCGGTGGACACCCTCATGACCGACGACGCTGCGGACACGCCCGTCATCCTGACCGGCGGACCATCCCGCTCACCCGACCTGGTACAGCTGCGGGCCGACGTGCTGGGCCGGCCGGTGCACGCCAGCTCGGAGGCCGACGCCACCCTGCACGGGGCCGCCTTGCTCGCCCTGGTCGCCGCAGGCCTGGAACCCGACCTGCCCACAGCCCAGGCCCGCAGCGCACCCGCCGTGCGGCGGTTCCTTCCCCAGGCCCCGGTCGCGGCACGCTACGAACAGCTGTACCGGCAGTGGCGACAGGCCAAGGGGTGACACCACGGCGGCGACTCGCGCCCCCGCCGGCCCGCGTCGCTTCCACGGGAGAGATCGTCCCTCGCCTGGCGTCGGCGTGGCTTTTGGTGGGCCAGTGCGGAGGACATCCGCCGCCTGCGGGACTGCGCACCCTCACGGGACAGGCCGCCTCATGGTGGCGTCAGCGTTCGTGCGTCCTGCCCATGACTGCCGTGAAGGAGGCCGTGCCGCCGTCGAAAGCCTCGATGCCGTGGATGCCGGCGCGGAAAGTCCATGAGCCGGATTCGTCGCGCACGAACTCCGCGACCGTGACCGCCGTCGCCTCCAGGACGCCGCTGAAGTCGTCCTCGCCGAGGATCGTGTATCCCTCTCGGATGCGCAGGGCCGGGTTGAGCACGTCGGCGAAGGTGCGGTGCACGGGATGCTGCTTGACGACGACGCCGACCACCACGCGGGCGTATGAGTCGGCGAGCCGGTCGAGCTCCAGGGTCATCACCTCGTCCCATCCGAAGCCCGCGCCGTCGTCGCTGGTCCGGTTCAAGTGCATCGTGCTGTCCGGGGAGCGGCTGTCGAAGTGCACCGCGTACGCTGGATCGCCATACGGATCGCTCGCCGTGTAGGCCGCGGCGACGAGGTCCAGGGCGGTGGGCGGTTGCCCTGCCGGACTCGGGTTCCACTTGATGGCGACCTCGACCTTCCGGATTCCTTTCGAGACATCGCTCCTGGCGTTCTCCTGCCCCCGGTACGGGGACCGGACCTCCGCGGAACCGCCAGGGCTGCCCTCTGCCCCGGCCATGGTCCGCAGCCGATCGGGGCGGAGAATATCGATGCCGCGCCGACCGGTTTTCACGATGTTCTGCACACGCAGCTCGTTGAGCAGCCGCTGCGTCGTCGTCCTGCTGGCGCCCATGGACCCGGCCATTTCCTGGATCGTGAGGGGCAGGGGAAGCTCGATGCCTTCCTCCGTACGACGTCCGTGTGCTCGCGCCAGGTCCAGCAGCAGCAGGGCGAAGCGCTCACGCACGGACTTCGAGGCCAGCTCCAGACGGCGCCGCTCCGCCAGCTGTACCCGGTCGACCGTGAGTCGGAGCAGGTGGTGGGAGACGCCGGGATGTCGCTGTAGGAAACTCGTGAATCGGTCGCCCGGCACGGCCACAGCCGTCACCGGCTCCAGCGCGGTCACAGTCGTGCTCCTGGGGCGTTCGGTGAGCACTGCTTCCTCACCCACCAGGTCTCCCGGCCCACGCAGGTTCAACAGGGCCGCGTAGCCGTATGTGGTGGCAGCGGTCACCTTGGCCCAGCCCGAAACGATGATCAGGATGTGGTTGCTCGGTTCGTGCTGACGGAGAAGCGGAGTACGGGCGCTGAAGGTGATTTCGCTGCCGAGGGCGAGGAGGTCGGCTCGATCCTGCTCTTCGAGCCGGGCCAGGAAGGGAATTCGGTCCCCGAGTCCGCCACCCCATCCCTGAGTGGTGCCATGGTGTCCCACGGGTTCCTGTTCGGGTTGCCGGTCCTGAGACGGCTGCTGGGGCACCCTCGCCTGGGCAGGGTCCAAAGGAAGCGCCCCGACCACCCGGGGGGCACTCGGCGTATCCGCTCGACGCGTGAGCAGCCATGGTTCAACGACACCCAACCCATGGAGCGGCCGCTGCCACATCGGCTGGAGCGCGTAGCGATACGACGTTGAGTCCCCGCCCTCCGTATCGGCAAAGTCCGCGGCCTCGGCAGCCTCCGCCCCGGAGGCGGGGGCGTCACCGGCACGGACGGCCTCCTCGGCGAACGCACTGTCCACCAGCACCGCGTCCCTGGGGGCTACGGACGCAAGCCTTGAGGCCAGGGTCGCCGCCCTACCGACGGCATCCCCCGTCCGCATGGTCACGGTGCCGAAGGCGATCCCCACACGCAACTCGGGCATCGTCTCGATGTCTGCCAGGGTCTCGATGAGCCGCAGCGCGATCTCGGCCGCCGTGCGCGTATTCGCGGCCAAGTACCTCGCTCCCCCGTCTTGGAGCTCGAAGAACAACCCGTCGAGCGTCTCCACCAGCTCGGCTGCCGTGATCTCGAACGTCCGGACCAGTCCCAGCAGTTCGTCTTCCGTCAGGCGGCGCCTCAGCCTCTCAAACCCGAACAGTTCCATGGCACCGACTGCGAGCGGATCCGAGAGCGCCTCTTCCATGTCCACGGGGTCGGAAGTCCCACGCCGTGATGGGCGCTGGTCGGGTCCACTCGTATAGTCGGCGCCCCGACCCGAGAGGCTGGCAAGACGTGCACGGAAGTGCCGTGCCAAGGTGCGGTAGAGCTCTGTGGCTTGAGGCTTGTCGTGCGGCATCGTGGGAGTGGCGTGGGCCGCGCCGGGTTGTTGCGCGCTCGACGATCCTGCCGGCCGGGCAGCCGCAGGGCTGCGTCCGCCTTCGGGCTGCGGCTCCGTTGGCTCGGCTCCCAGCAGCCGCGCCGTGGTGCCCGCGGCGTGGGCGATAGGACGGATGCCGGTCGGCAAGGTTTCGTCAGCGTGGGGTGAGTGGAGGACGACCGGGATGCCGTGAGGACCTTGGAGGCGGGCGGCGAGGTGGTCACTGAGGGCGAAGTGGGCGGCCCAGAGCTGGTCGCGGGTGAGCAGGCTGGTCAGGTGGGCGGCTGCCGCGGGGTGGAGGTGGTAGACCGTGTCGGCCGATTCGCGGCGGGCGGCCGTGAGGAGGCCGGCGGTGAGGAACTCAGCGGTGTCGGCCATGGTGGCTTCCGGGACAAGGCGGTCGCGGAGCACGTCGAGGACGGGAAGCGTGAAGGAACCGAGGGGGGAGGCCACGATGGCGAGGCGGACGGCGGGGGACTGACGGTCGTCCGTGAACGTCTCGGCGTGAGCACGTACCCGGTCGTCGGTGGGGGGTGCGTCGGGCTCGCCGGTCGGGCCCTGACGGCGGCGGCGCAAGGGGGGCCGGCCGGTGGCGGGTACGAGGACGGCTTCGCAGCCTGAGGGGTCGGTGCGCATGAGGGTACGGGCCCAGGCTCGGACCTGGTCGGGGGCGAGTTGCAGCACCGGCAGCGCTTGCCAGGGTTTCGTCTCGTCCGTTTCACGCAGAAGCCGTGGGCGGCGATAGGACATGAGACGGCCGGGGGAGGCCGGGGCGGTCGCGGTCGCGGTGGTGTGGGGGAGGTCGAGCCCGGAACGCTGCCAGAGCCGCTTGGGCAGCGGGTTGATGAGGGCTACGGGAGCAGTACGACCCCAGGTGTGAAGCGTCCGCCACAAGGTGTCCTGCCGCCACGCCGGCGCCGCACAGTCGGAGACGACGAGGAGGAGCCGACGGGCCGGCTGGGTGTGGTGCCCGGCGTCCGGGTCCATGGAGAGGGCACGGCCGTGGTGGTCGTGGAGGACGGGAATGTCGCCGGGTGGGTGGTCAAGGTGCCAGACGCGGACGTCGCGGAAGGCGGCCAGGGTGCGCAGTACCTTGACGAGAGCGCGGACCGCCTCGTCCCACACTGCCATGGCGGTACCGCGATCCAGAACGACGATCACGTCCAGCCACGGTTCCGGAGCGGGGGTGAGCCGGGGGATCAGCATCCCGGTACGGGTGTAATGCTCGACGGTGGCATCGACGTCGAGGCGACGACGGACGCCGGAAAGCCAGGGGCGGCGCAACGGGCGCAACGCACGGCCGATGTCGAGGGTGTCAGGGAGCGGGGTGGCGCGGCCAACGCTCACTCGCTTGCCGGGAATGATGTGAGCGCTGCCCTCGTCCCTGAGCCAGACCGAGGCGGTGTGTGCCGCGTCCCCGCTTGCGCGTGCCTGGATGTCTGTCGCGGGTGCGTTCGTGTTGACCTGGTCTTGCTCCCGGAGTTCTGTTACGTCTGCGGCATCGTGGGACGGGTCCGCAGGGCCCCGGTCGGCGTCGTCCCACGCCGAGGCGAGGAGGACGGCGTCGAGAAGTTCCTTGACGTCGATGTCACCGCCCTCCGCCGAAGCGAGCCGTGCCAGGCGGGCAGCGGCGTCCTCAGCCATGGCCCAGCCCCTGCAAGAGCATGTCCTCCAGGCTCTGCCGCTGGACAAGGTCCGGGACACGGTCGCCGCGCAGAAGGTAGACCGCGTTCAGGAGTTGGTCGATCGCGACGTACTCGCCGTCGTTCAGTTTCTGGAGGAAGTTCCGCACGAGGGCGGTGGTGGTGCTGTCCTCGATGTCACCGAGATGGGCGGCCACGATGTCCGTGAGCGTTTCCTGGGAGAGCGGTGGCATGTCGAAGCGAATACAGCGGCGCAGGAAGGGTGCGGGGAAGTCGCGTTCGCCATTACTCGTCAGGACGATGACCGGGAATTCGGTGCACTGGACCCAGCCGTGCTCGATGATCCGCTTGCCGTCCTTGTCGGCGGTGCGGACCTGGATGTCGGACTTGGGGTGCCTGGCCAGTTCGGGGATCTCGAAGGCGCCGCGTTCCAGGACATCGAGGAGGTCACTGGGCAAGTCGAGGTCGCTCTTGTCGATCTCGTCGATCAGCAGTGCGCGGGGGCGGTCACCGGGAAGGAGCGCGGTGCCTAGCGGGCCCAGCTGGACGAACTCGCCGATGTCGTCGGCGTGGTCGTCGCCGTCGGGCCGGGCCTTGCCGTCGAGGGTTCTCAGGTTGTGGGCGTGAATGCGGCCGAGCGCGTCGTAGCGATAGAGCGCGTCGGCAAGGGTACTGCGGGAGGTGACGTGCCAGTGGAGCACCTCACCCAGGTCCAGCTCGGCAGCGATCTGACGGATGACGGTGGACTTACCGGAACCCGCGCGGCCGGTCAGCAGCAGAGGGCGGCGCAGGTGCAAGGCGGCGTTCACCGCGTCGACGAGCCCGGGGATGGGGCGGTAGGTGGTGGCGGGATCCCTGCGCGAGGCGGCCTCCCGCTGCCCACCGGGGGCTCGCCACGGGGGCGGTGCCGGCAGTTTGGGCAGCTCGGCGCGGCTCTTCGGGGGGACTCCCGTGCCCCTGTAGTACGGGGTCCAGCTCATGCTCACTCCTTGGACGTCATCTCGTCTGGTGCTCTCACGACCGCCTTTGCCCGTCTCCGGCAGAACGCCTGCCAGTCCTTGTCATGCCAGGCGGCGCGGACGGCCGCGAGTGGTCCGAGGTCATCGTCGTGGCTCTGGCCGGCTCCACTCAGATGATTCCGGTAGGCGTGCGCGAGCTGCTGTGGCAGAGCCTGCCAGTGCTTTCCAACGGATGCCTGGATGACCTGCTCGTCGCTGAGGTCCTTCTGCCGCGGCCAGACCAGTGCGGGTGTGTGCTCGAGGAGCTCCTGCGCCACGAAGTCCCAGTCCGTTTCCGGCAGGGAGGTCAGCGCCCACACTTGCTGTCCGAAGCCGTGATTGCTCAGATGTTCCTGCACTTGGTCAACGGTCCTCAGCTGCTGGACACGGAGCCACTTGGGGCCGGAGCAGTTGCCGTCATTCAGGTGGGCCAACAATTGTTCGCCCACCTGGAGCATGTCGTCGACCGTGGCGCCCGGAGGAGGCACCAGCAGGCCGGACCAGCGGGTGGTGACGGTGTAATTGACAGCGAGCTTGTGTCTGCGAACGACGTGGTCTTCCGCGGGACGGTCCAGTAGCGCCAAGGTCGGTGCGGCCACGTCGATGTGCTGCAGCCGCTTGCCCGCTACGTTGGCCCAAGGGGCCGCCCACGACACGGCTTCAGCCAAGGCCGACTTCAGATCGTCGTTCCTTGGACCACAGGGGAATCTCCGGTGTGCGAGCACGGCTTGACCGAAGAGCAACCATGCGTCCACCCGCACAATGCTCTCGCCTCCGTCGTCGGCAAGCACCAGCACCAGCCGTGGGGCCTGGTCACCATGGGGCTGATGATTCAGCTCGTGCAGACGGCTGCGCACCACAGGAGTGAGCTCCAGGTCCTGGGCCCAGGCGACGACGTCTTCCGGTAGTTGGTCTCCCCGTCCCGTCACGTAGGTCATGGCCGCAACCAAGTGAGCCAGGGCGCGGTGCCGGCCGTCTGCGGTGCCCCCGTGATGAGCAGCGAACTCGACTACGTCGCGCAGGCTCCTTGGTGGCTCGTGCCGCACGAAGTGCAGAGGAAGGCCCGCAAGCATGGCGACCAGTTGCAGGCTTTCTTCGGTCAGGTCGGGGCCGAATACCTTGTTGACGATGTTCAGCGTCGTGCGGCCGACCTCAAGCTCGGCCAGCACTTCGCGCAGCCGGTGGACAGCGGCCCAAGAGCCGTCACATGCCGTCTGCCGGTTGTCCTTCAGCCATGCGGCAAGCTCGGCTTCTGTAGACAACCGCAGGCTGGAGTCGATCCGTCTGACGGCGTCTCGCACCGCCATACTCGCGATCGATCCGAGCGCGCCGTTGAGGAATGCGGCACGGTTGCGAGCCAGCCAGAGGGCACCACCCTGATACGGACCTCCGTCGAAAACGTTCCGCCCCGGCTGCTGACCGTGGATCCGCTGACGGAGCCGCTCCATCAGGTCGTCATCCACCCCCAGGAAGTCCCCGGCGCCGGGCAAGCCCTCCTCGATCAGACGGGTGAGTTCCGCGCTCAGCCGCATATCGAACGCCTGCTCCTTCGCCGTGGCCGCGAAGAGGAGGGAAAACCGCACGTTGCCTTCCTGCCGTCCGGCAGTGATCGCCGGAGTGGCCGGCATCGCCCCGCCGGAGAGGCAGGTGTCGACGATGGCGATCAGACCGGCGAGGCCAGGGTGGTTCAGGACGTCGCCAAGCACGGCGGGGACGTTCACGTTGGAGAGCGACGGGGCGCTCTTCTCGCCCGATGTGACGAAGTACAGCGGAGCGCCCTCGGCGCCCTCCCCGTGACCGAGCAGCGCGAGCACGAGGGGGCCACCGTCCCGCTGTGCGGCCTTCGCCGCCCGCTCCACGGCGTCAATGACCTTGTTCCTGCCCAGACCGGTACCGATCAGCAGGGAGTCCTGACCGCGGTCCACGCAGCCCCCCAGCTTCGGGTCCACCAGGACGGCATGCAGGGCGCGAGCAGCGTCCTCAAGCCCTTCCAGCTTCGCGCCGCCTTGACACTGTGCGCCCACGACGAGCACGTTCCGCGGCGGGTTCGTAGGGGCAGTCACGGCCGGAGGGCCTCGATCACAGGTCGGGCCACGATCCCGTGCCGCAGGTACTTCGTGGCGGTGTGCGTCCACAGCCCGCGAGAGTCAACGCGCTCTGTCACGGCCTTGACCCCGCTCTCGCTCGGACCGATCCAGTGGGCCAGATGCGGTCGGCCCACCACAATGTCGTCGCGGTCCCAGAAGTTGAGCCAGGAGGCGACATTCGCCGGACAGAACGCCGGGCACGGCACCAGACGGTCCAGAACCACCGCGCCCAAAGCCAGAGGCGAACCCAGGGTCACCCAGAGAGTCACCGCTCCCTCGTACTCATGCAGCGCCTCGTAGGCGATGACCGTGCCGAGGCTGTGCGAAACCACCACGAGAGGCCGCGCAGGGTCCAGGCTCTCGAGCACCCGCGCACGGACCACCGTGCCGAGCTCCGCCTTCTTGGCCCGGCGGTCCAAGTAACGGCCGACCTGGGCGAGCTGGGACAGGACCCCCCGGCCGTTCATCCACTGCGCTGCCTGGCGCACCCCTGGGAGGCGCAGCATGGTCGTCGTGACGCCGACCAGTCGACGGCCTATTTCTCCCGCGCCTTGAGCCTGCCGCCCCTCGATCGCGGCATCGAGCTGGAAACGTGCGTCACGGATGACCCTTGCTTCCTGAGGGCTGCTCTCCAGCGGGAACTCCTCGGCGAGCTCCTCCAGCATCGAGTCGAGCAGCTCCATGAGGAAGGGGGCTTCATGCTCGTCACGTTCCCCTGCTGCGTCGCCCTGGGCTCCTCGGCGGTTGAACAGGTCGCTGTAATTGGCGAATGTGACATCCGCCAGCCAGCTCTGTGTCAGTGCCGAGATCGCATCGGCCCTCTCGGCGTCCCGCGCTCCGGCGGCCAGGGACTCCAGCCACCTCCGGCGGTCAGTGGCGGTGTCCCGGAGACCGCCGATGCCGTGCACGAACAACAGTTGGGGCTTCCCCGTGATCACGACGCCCTCCCCCGATCCTGGCCGAGGAACATTCTGCTGTATCCGGGATCGCCAGGCAGCCGAACCACATCTTCGTGTCAGTCGGTCTCCGCGACGGGGCAGGTTCGGCTGCCGTCCCGGTGTCCCAGCGCGAGGGCGATCTCGGTAGGGCCGCCAGTGAAGACCCAGCCGCGCGGCGGGGTGCCCCGAAGTGGCCGCGGAGCGCCACGTCAGGCCAGCGCGTGCGGCGTTGGTCAGTCCGTCTCTGCGGCTGGCTTGCGGGCCAGGTCGTAGGCGAAGCTCACCGTTTCGGTCAGGTGGCCGTCGGTCGCGTAAGGGCCGAGTTCGGTCATGAGGTCGACATCGAACTCGGGGGCACGGCCCGCAAGCACAGACGGAGGCAGGAACGATGTCGAGCGGACGTGCCCGGCGAGTTCGTCGATCGTCCAGCGATGCTCGACCGTGAACTGATGCCGTTCGACGGGAGCAAAGCCGGCGCGGGAGAGGACGTCCTGGTCGGGGTCCGCATGCCGCTGTCGCTCAGCGCCGGGTGGAATCCGGCTCGTTGCGCCCAGGGCCTTTTGCCATCTGCGCAGGAGGCTGCCGAATGCCTGCTGCCAGTCCAAGGGACCGGACCATGGGCTCGTCGACCAGCACAGAGCCAGGCAACCGCCGGGTTCGAGCCATGTGAGGGCGCGTTGAGCGACTAGGTCGCGGCGCAGGCGGTGGAAGGCATTGCCGATGACGATCAGTTCGACGCTTCCCGCCTCCATGTCCAGTTCCTCGGCTTTGGCGGTGACGGCCCGCACATGGGCCGCGTCCGGGGCGGCGGCCGCCTTGGCACGGATCACCTGCGTCATGTCGAATTCGGCGTCCACCGCCGAGACGTCCGCGAATCGGCCGCGTAGCGGGAAGGCGAGCTGGCCGGTGCCGCAGGCCAGATCCAGGAGACGTCCGCGCCCGGACGGGGACGTGCGGCAGCTCAGGTCGGTGAGCATCGTGTCAGGGTAGGAAAGCCGGAAGCGGTCGTAGTAGCCGGCGGTACCCTGATACAGGTCGGGTTGGAAACTCGCCTCGTTGGCCATGACGAAACCCTCCCACGGACCCGGCTGCCACCCTCGCCGCGGTCAGTCCGTGTCACCGGGCCGATCACAGCACCGACACCTTCTTGCCTACTGCCTCGTTGTCACCGGACACCCGGAGCTCGGAGGCAGGCTCCAGGCAAAGGACAGCATTCAGCGGGAACAATCGGTTCCACCTGTCCGTACTATCTCTACACCAGGGCCTCTTGCGGCACAGCGGTGCCCGCTCGGTCCGCCCAGACATCGCCCATGAACAGGCATCATCCCGCAGCACGCCTCCAACGCCGAGGAAAGGTCAGCGCCATGCCCGAGACAACGGCTCCCGCCACTGAACTGGCATCGCAGTACATCACCCAGGTGACCGGCGACCTCGAGACGAACCTCAAGGAGCAGGAACGTATCAGTGCGGAAATCGCCTCCCTGCAGGAGCAGCTGGCCGCTCTGCAGCACGACCACGGCGTGCTGGTGAGCATGCAGCAGGCACTCGGCATCACGACGGCGCCGACCAAGCCCGCAGCGGAGTCCAAGAGCGTCGCGGTGCCCTCTCCACGGCGAAAGAAGGCTGCCGCCTCGCCCGGCGGGAAGCGGAAGGAAGGAAAGTCCACTGCCGCGCCAGGACGGCGAACGGCCAGGAAGTCCGCGGCAAAGACGGCGGGCACCGTGAAGGCCTCCCAGCCCACCCTGGTCGAGCTCATTCGCGGCCACCTCGCCGAGCAGAAGGAACCTCGCTCCGCCGCGGAGATCTCCACAGCGCTCAACCAGGCATATCCCGATCGCGACATCGCGGCCAAAGTCGTGCGCGTCACCCTGGAGGGACTCGTGGCCAAGAGCCAAGCCGAACGCACCAAGCAGGGCCGATCCGTGTTCTACACCGCTCCTGCGTCGAAGCCGACGGTTGAGCCCGGGACCGAGGGACGGCTCGAAGACGCTGACCAGTGATGGCGCGTCGGCCGGCGCTGTCGTGATCGTGGTGCCGGACTGCCCCACCTGGCGGACGCCACTCCGGTCAGCCGCGCCTCCCTCCAAGCCGCCCTGGCCAACGGCGCTCCGGCCGACATCGAGGAACCGCAGCGCCGCATCACGCGGCTGTAACTGGGCAAAGTCGACCCAGCCGGGCGCCTGTTGGAAGGGCCCGACCGCCTGGAGAGGCAGCTGACCGCCGTACTGGAGCAGGCCCAGCAGGAGGGCACCGTGGACGGGCGGCGCGATGCGGCGGTCGAGACCGTTCACGGCCTCTAAGGTGCGGCGGCCTGGTTCCGTGCCAGGCGCTCGCGCAGCGTGGCGGCGAATTCCTCGGCCCGCGCCAGTTGGGTGCGGAGTTTCTCCACCTGCTCGGCGGCGCCTTGTTCGTATCCGCGGACGCGCTCCAGCAGGGTCTCCCGCTCGTCCGCCGTCAGTTCCTCGCCGGAGTCGAGGCGGTCGGTGATCTCCAGCAGGTCGCGCATCTCGTCCAGGGTGAAGCCGAGCGGCTTCATGCGGCGGATGACCATCAGGCGGGCGACATCGGCCTCGGTGTAGAGGCGGAAGCCGCCCTGGGAGCGGGCGGAGGGGATGACCAGTCCGGTCTCCTCGTAGTGCCGGATGGTGCGCAGCGACAGCTCGGTCCGTGCGGCGACCTCGCCGATCTGCATGTGCTCGCTGCTCACGCGGGCGCCCTTCCTCATCTGTCGTCGAGGCCACAGCCGGCCGACGTCGATCTCTACCGTAACGTTAGGGTAGAGTAAGTGGTCGTCGGGGTCGGCTCCACGCCGTCCCCGCTTCCATGGTGCGGGGTGGATCGTTCCCGTGACCGTCAGCCGTGTCGGGGCCGACGATGCCCCCGGCGAAGACCGATGCTTGCAGGAGAGTGCGTGCGCATGCCCATGACGCCCAGCGCCGCCGCCTGCCCGCCGTGATCCTTCGCCCCTGAACAGCCCCGCGGGTCCCAGCTCTCGGCCGCTGCTTCCTCCTGACTTCAGCCCGCCGTACGTGGGCTTCGCGGATGGCCGGCCCGGCCATCCGGCGCCTTCCCGCACGCCCCGAGTGATGCCGGGCGTGCCCGAGCACGACAGGTACGTTTCTTGTCTACGTCCGCACTGTCCCCGACCGCGCGGCTGCGCGGCCTGCGCCCTGACTGGCTGTCCGACCCGAAGGTCTGGCGCACCGAGGTCCTGGCCGGCCTGGTGGTGGCGCTCGCGCTGATCCCCGAGGCGATCTCGTTCTCCATCATCGCCGGGGTCGACCCGGCGATCGGCCTGTTCGCCTCCTTCACCATGGCCGTCACCATCTCCATCGTCGGCGGCCGTCGGGCCATGATCTCCGCCGCGACCGGCGCCGTCGCCCTGGTGATCGCGCCGCTGAACCGCGAGCACGGCTTCGGATACCTCGTCGCCGCCGTCATCCTGGCCGGCGTCTTCCAGATCCTCCTCGGCGCGCTCGGCGTGGCCAAGCTGATGCGGTTCGTGCCCCGCAGCGTGATGGTCGGCTTCGTCAACGCCCTCGCCATCCTGATCTTCATGGCCCAGGTGCCCGAGATGCACGACGTGCCCTGGCCCGTCTACCCGCTCATCGCCGCCGGGCTGACGCTCATGGTGTTCTTCCCGAAGGTCACCACCGTGGTCCCGGCCCCGCTCGTGTCCATCATCATCCTCACCGTGATCACGGTCGCCGCCGGCATCGCGGTGCCGACCGTGGGTGACAAGGGCGAACTGCCCTCCTCCCTGCCGGTACCGGGCCTGCCGGATGTGCCGTTCACGATGGACACCCTGACCACCATCGCCCCCTACGCGCTCGCGATGGCGCTGGTCGGGCTGATGGAGTCGCTGATGACGGCCAAGCTGGTCGACGACATCACCGACACCCGTTCCTCCAAGACCCGTGAGTCGATCGGGCAGGGCATCGCCAACATCGTCACCGGCTTCTTCGGCGGCATGGGCGGCTGCGCGATGATCGGCCAGACGATGATCAACGTGAAGGTGTCCGGCGCCCGTACCCGCCTGTCCACCTTCCTGGCGGGCTCTTTCCTGATGGTGCTGTGCATCGTCTTCGGACCGGTCGTCTCCGACATTCCCATGGCGGCCCTGGTCGCGGTGATGGTGATGGTGTCGTTCGCGACGTTCGACTGGCACTCCATCGCCCCGAAGACTCTGAAGCGGATGCCCGCCGGGGAGATCACGGTCATGGTCATCACCGTCGCGTGCGTGGTCGCCACCGCCAACCTCGCCATCGGCGTCGTCGTCGGCTCCATCACCGCCATGGTCATCTTCGCCAAACGCGTCGCCCACCTCGCCGGCGTCACAGCGGTCGCCGACCCGGACGGCAGCAGCGTGGTCTACTCCGTGACCGGCGAACTGTTCTTCGCCTCCTCCAACGACCTCGTCGGCCAGTTCGACTACGCCACCGACCCCGACAAGGTCGTCATCGACCTGAGCGCCGCCCACATCTGGGACGCCTCCTCCGTCGCCGCACTCGACGCCATCGAGACCAAGTACGCACAGCGCGGCAAGAACGTCGAGATCATCGGCCTGAACAAGCCGAGCGCCCAGATCCACGAAAAGCTCAGCGGCGAACTCACCGGCACCCACTGAACCGTCCATCACCCCACGAGGGCGGCCGCGGACCCGACAGGTCCATGGCGGCCCTCGTGGTTTCTGCTGCGGGTACGACGACCAGGGCCGCCTTCTGCAGATCCGCCTGGCCGTCCACAGCCGTCCAAGGGAGTGTCCTCTCTACTTCTCCCCCCGACTCGCCCGCACGCAGCCCCACGTACCCGTCACCACGATCAGCGCTGCCAGGCCGCCGATTGTCCCTTTGTACGCGCCCGGGTCCAGGTCCACGTACGTGTCCTCGTCCTCCAACGGACCAGCCGCGCCCTTGGGGTCGTAGAGCACGCGAAGTGTGTCGCCGCGCTCAACCCTTTCCGGGTCGCAGCCGTCCGTCATCCGAGGTGAGATCTTCCGGCCGTCTCGGGTGCGGAGCGTGCACTCGTCGGTCTTGCCGTTGTCCACGTCGACCACGACCGCCTCGGTCCACCGTCCCCGCTTCTCCAGCCCCCGCTCTTCGCCGGCGTCTCGGGTGATGATCGCCAGTACGACCGCGGAGACGAGGGCGGCAGAGAGGGCCCCGACGGCCAGTTTCGGCGGCTTCTTGTGGGTGACATGGCGGAGCGAGACGCCGGGCACCAGGACGAGCGCCAGGGGTATCGCCAACGCGGAGATGACGAAGGCCGGACCGCGCAGGAACGACGGCAGGGGACCCACCGGCGCGAACCACATCAGGGCCACCGACCCCGCTACGCACGCGCTGTTGAACACAACCCAGTGAATCGGGCCAGTACGGCGCCCAGGAGAAGCGTTCCCGGCAGGCTGAGCCGCTCGGCCGGCTCCCGCCGCGAGCCCGCCTGTGCCCCTGTCCGTCGTCATGCGCTCTGTCTCCATCTACCTCAGCCTGTTGACGGACGAGCGTACGGGGCAGGAGGGATTCGGCGCACGGGCCGGACAGGTCGGGTGCGGGTGGAGGTTCCGAAACCCTCGGCGGACGCGGGCGCAGTGAGACGACCTGGGCGGCAGTGCTCTCGGCGACGTCGTGGCCAGGACGGAGGCGGACCGGGTCCAAGAGCCGGCACCAGGCGGTTTTGTTCGGATCAGGCGGCCGTTGATCTGGATGTGCCGTTGACCCAGCTCACGCGATGGCTGCGCGTCTGCGGCCTCCGCCGGCTCCGCTTGTCGGGGCGCTCGTTGCGAGGTTCAGGTCGGAGTGTCGACGACCAGTCCTCCACCTGCCGGCGGACGGTGCTCCTCATGGTTCCTCCTCATCGATAGACTGTTCGGTCCAATGGCTCGGGAGCCAGCACATCGAGGACCCGTCGTTTCGACGTCGTCGGCAAAAACTCCCGCCGCCTTCCCGAGTAGGGCTACGTCCGCGAGGCGGGGCCATACTGATCGTGACAGCCGCCCCGCCGAGAGGAGCCGGTCATGACCACGGCGAAAGACCTGTTCATCATCGCCATGGACCTGAAGCGCCCCGTGGGACAGGGCGACCTGTCCCTGGCACTCGCGGGAGCCGAGCTGATCGATCTCATCGGGGTCGGAGCGGCCGCAGTGGACGGCGACCGCATCGTGCCGGGAGGACCGCCCACCCTCGACGACCGGTTCATGGCCGAGGCCGCCGCAGGACTCACCCGACAGGCGCCCTACGAACGGATCGAGGACTGGCTGTGGCGCCGCGGCCAAAACCTCGCGGCCGCCTACCAGACCGCCCTGGAGGACGACGGTGAGCTGAAGCCTCAGCGAAGCGGCCGCTTGTCCTTCGGCGCGCAACGCGTGGAACCGGTCGACACACTCGCACGCCGCCGCGCGGTCGACCGCTGGGAAGAGAAGGAACCCGTCCTGGCCGCCCTCGCCTCCGCCGTGGGCATCGACGACGAACCATCCGACGACGAGACCGGCCCCGATGACGAGGCGGTGACGACCGTGCTGGCCGCCGTCCACGACGCGGTCATGGAACTGGAAGGCGTACGCCAGAGGCGAACCATCGAAAACGCGGCCTTCGCCAACGTCTGGCGTGGACCCTGAGCCCACCTCGCCTCCGGGAGCCAGGCGACTGCTCCTCAGAGCGTGGGTCGTCTGGGAGGGGGGAACGGCGCGCAGTAGCTCCCACAGCGGCCGTGAGCCCGATGCCCACGCGGCCGGCGTCTGTCGGTCCACCACGTGCAGCCTCTGCTGCCTGGCGAAGTCCATGGCCGGCGCGGTCACCCTGCCGTTCGTGACGATCACCGCCACGTCCGCCCCGTGCGCCGGACGGGCCGTGCCCTTGAGCACCTGCAGCTCCGGCGTGCCCACCGCTGAGCCCGCCACTCCGTAGGCGGCGGTGTTTGCACTGGATCACCCAGCGCCGCCCGAGCGGGTCCGTGGCCTTCACATCCGCGCCCAGGTCACCGCCCCCGCCGACCCGCTGGGGGTCCCGGCAGCCGTCCCGGCGCATCAGGTCCCGGATCGCCTCCTCGAATTTGGCGTGATGCAGCGTGTCCAGTTCGGGCAGCCCGTAGCGCAGGGCCTTGCCGTAGCCACCATGGCAAAGGCGATCAGCTGGGCGTCCCGCTGCTGCCGCCGCTTGCTCGGGCGCCTTGTGCGCCGCCGGGCCGGTGGTCGTCGGCGCGTCACCGGCTCCCCTTGCATAACGCCACCACGGCCAACGCGCACCCGGCAAAGAGCGCCACGGCCGCGCTGCCGCGGAGCACTCGTGCAAACCCCGCACCCGCGGCCGGAATTGGCATAGACCTTTATGTGATCACGGGCTAAGCTCTGCCGCGCACCTCACGAGAGCGCTCTCACCTACAGCTGTTCCACCCCCACTCTGCTGGAACAACGAAGGGGCATTCCCTTGAGACGCACCACAACACTGCGCACCGCGCTGTCCGCACTCCTCCTGCTCGGCACCTGGGCGACCGCCAGTGCCCTGCCTGCCTCCGCCGCGGATACTCCCGCGCGCTCCACCGAGGCGTCGGCCTCCCCCGGGCTCCTGTCCGCGATGCAGCGCGACTTGGGGCTGACGCGGGACGAGGCCGAGGCGCGCCTGGCCGCGGAGAAGGCCGCGACGGCCGTCGAACGCACGGCGCGCAGCGCGGCCGGTTCGGCCTACGGCGGCTCCTGGTTCGACGCCGACAGCGGCCGGCTCACCGTCGCCGTCACCCGCGCCGCGCACGCCGACGCCGTACGCGCGACCGGAGCGGCCGTACACCTCGTGAAGTACGACGCGCGGCAACTCGAGGCAGCGAAGAAGAGCATCGACCGGCTGTCCGCGCCCGCCGGAGTCGCCAGTTGGCACGTGGATCCGAAAGCCAACAAGGTCGTGGTGGACATCGTCGCCGCGCACCGGGACGACAACGATGTCCGGGCCTTTCTCGCCCGCGCCCGCGAAGCGGGCCCCGTGACGGTGCGCCAGACCCCCGCCGCCCCGCGTACTCTGGCCGCCGGCACTGTGGGCGGTGACCCCTACTACACCGGCAACGTCCGCTGTTCCATCGGCTTCTCCGTGCACGGCGGCTTCGTCACCGCCGGGCACTGCGGCTCGCCGAGTGCGGCCGTGTACGGCTGGGACCGGTCCTACATCGGCAATTTCCAGGGGTCGTCGTTCCCGGACAACGACTACGCCTGGGTGAACGTGGGCAGCGGCTGGTGGACCGTACCGGTGGTGCTGGGCTGGGGCACGATTCCCGACCAGCTCGTCCGCGGCTCCGCCGAGGCCCCGGTGGGTGCCTCCGTCTGCCGTTCAGGCTCCACCACGCACTGGCATTGCGGCACCGTGCTGGCGAAGAACGAGACGGTGAACTACAGCCAGGGCGCCGTCCATCAGATGACGAAGACGAGTGTCTGCGCCGAACCCGGCGACTCAGGAGGCTCCTTCATCAGCGGCGACCAGGCCCAAGGTGTCACCTCCGGCGGCTGGGGCAACTGCGGCAGCGGCGGCGAGACCTGGCACCAGCCCGTCAACGAGATCCTCAACCGGTACGGGCTGACGCTGCACACGGCCTGACCGGCTCAAGGCGGCGGGTGGCGAGTCGCTACGGGACTCGCCACCCGCCGATCAGCAGGCGGAACCCCATGCGCTAGATTTTGCCTCTCTTTGACCGCGATCACTCACGATCTCTACCCTTCGGAGTCGGCAACCCCATGAGCGACATCGTCAACGGACTCGGGCGGGCCACCGCATACGGCGGCCTCGGGCTGGTCCTGTTGGTCCTCGGCATCGTCCTGGTCGACGTGCTGACGCCCGGAAAGCTCGGCCGGCAGATATGGGAGCAGCGCAATCGCAACGCCGCGATGGTACTCAGCTCCGCCCTGCTCGGGATCGGTGGCATCGTGTTCACCTCCATCTGGACGACGTACGAGGACTTCGGCAAGGGGCTGGTCTCGACCGCGGCGTTCGGGCTGCTGGGGCTCGTGATGATGGCTGTGGCGTTCCTGGTGGTGGACCTGATCACGCCGGGGCGCCTGGGTGCGACGCTGGTCGAGGCGGAGCCTCATCCCGCGGTCTGGGTGACGGCGTCCTGCAACCTCGCTGTCTCGGCCATCGTCTCGGCCTCCATCGCCTGAACCGCCGTCTCTGAGAGACGGCCCGCCACCACACGCCGCGACGGGCGCAGGACATCGTGCGGTGTGCCAACCGGACGTATCGCTCGAGGTATTGCCCTTCCCCACCCGCCGTGCTTAAGGTCACCCCGTTTGTCGAATCGATTCGATGGCGGCGAGGAAGCCGACGGTCCCAAGACGCGCCGGGTGGAGGTGGGGATGACCACGATCAAGGACGTCGCCGAGCGGGCAGGCGTCGCGCCGAGCACCGTGTCGTACGTCCTGAGCGGGTCGCGCAAGATCTCCGAGGACACCCGGCGCGCGGTGCGGGCCGCGATCGACGAGCTCGGATACCACCCGCGCGCGAGTGCCCGTACGCTGCGCAGCGCACGGACCCGGGTGCTCGCGCTGGCCGCGCCGCGCGTGCCCGGGGCGTACCGGGCGATCGACGGGCGGTTCGCGATCGACGTCACCGACGCCGCCCGTGTGCACGGGTACGACGTGCTGCTGATGACGGACAGCGACGGCGTCGGAGGGCTGCGCCGGGTGGCGCGCAGCAGGCTCGCGGACGCCGCGGTGCTGATGGCGGTCGAGGACCGCGACCCCCGTGTCGAGGTCCTGCGCGAACTGGGCTTCCCCGGGGCGCTGCTCGGTCACGACGATCACGCGGCGCTGCCCTGGACCGACCTCGACTGGGAGGCCGCCGTCGCCCTCGCCGTGCGTGAGACCGCTGCGGCCGGCCATCGGCGGATCCTTTTCCTCTCGTCGGCCGAGCACGAGGTCGCCGCACGCCGCGGCTATGCCCTGCACGGCCTCGACGGCGCCCGGCGAGCGGCCGTCGAGACCGGGGCGGATGTCCGCGTGGTCCCGTCCCACCGCGAACCGGACGTCCTGGTGCGGCGGTTGAGCGAGGCGTTGGCCGCGCGGCCCGTCCCGACCGCGCTGATCGTCCAGCACCTGATCCTCCTCCCCCGCCTGCTGGACGCGGTGTCGGCGGCCGGGCTGCGGATTCCCCAGGATCTGACCGTCGTGCTCGTCGGCAGCCTCCCGGACGAGCTGGGCATCCGGCATCTGCCGCGGATCGATCTGCCCGTCGCCGAGATGTCAACGGCCGTGGCCCGGCTCGCCATCGACGCGATCGGCCCCGGCCGCCGCGTCAGCGGGTCATCGACCTCGCAGGAGCCCCTGACGGCACCTGCCTCGAACGCGCCGCACCACTTGATCCCGCCGCGGATGGCCGGGCCCGTCATCGCCCCGCCGTCGACCGGCTGACCCCTCGCATCGCCCGTACGGCACGGCCGGCAACGCCCCATCGCCGGACAACCACATGTCCAGAGCCGCACACGTAACGGAGGACCAGCCTTGCCGTTCTTGGCAGAACGCATCAGAACAAGACGCGGACGCCTTCCCGTGCTCGCCGCCGCCCTTGCCGGTGCCCTCGTCGCGCCAGGGCTGACCGGCTGTGCCGCGCAGCCCGACCCGGGTACCGTCACCGTGCTCAACTCGGCGACCGACACCGCCGAGCACACCGCCAACCAGCGGTTCTTCGACCGCTGCGGCAAGCCGCTCGGCCTGAAGGTCGAGCAGATCAGCGTGCCCGCCGACCAGATCGCCTCCAAGGCGCTCCGGATGGCGTCGTCCGACTCGCTCACCGACATCCTGGAGCTCGACGGCTCACAGCTGCCCCAGTTCGCGCAGACCGAGGGCCTGCGGCCGCTCGACGAGGTCGGGGTCGACACCTCGGGCCTCTCCGCGAGCGCGAAGTCCCTCGGCTCGTACGACGGCACCCAGTACGGCATCGCCCGTTCCGTCAACTCCCTCGCGCTGATCTACAACACCAAGCTCCTCAAGGACGCGGGCATCACCGTACCCACCACCTGGAAGGAGCTGCGCGCCGCCGCGAAGAAGCTGACCTCGGGCGACACGTACGGGATGGCCTTCAGCGCGAGCCCGAACGCGGACGGCGTCTACCAGTTCCTGCCTTTCTTCTGGTCCGCGGGCGGTGACGAGACCGAGATCGACAACGGCAAGGGTGAGGCCGCGCTCCAGCTCTGGAAGGACCTGGTCGCGGACGGCTCCGTCTCCAGGTCCGTCGTCAACTGGAACCAGCAGGACGTCAACGACCAGTTCGTCGCGGGCCGCGCCGCCATGATGATCAACGGGCCGTGGCAGGTGCCGGTGCTCAGCGCCCAGAAGAAGGTGGACTGGGCGGTCGCGAGCATTCCGGTGCCCGAGGCGGGCACGCCGGTGGTGCCGCCCATCGGCGGCACCGTCATGGCCGTACCGAGGAACGACGAGGACCCGGCCCGCGAGAAGAACGCCGGCAAGGTCCTGAACTGCCTCAACTCCGAGAAGAACCAGCTCCAGTGGGGCGAGTCGGTCAACAACGTGCCCACCCGCGCCACGGCCGCACGGGCGTACGCGAAGCAGAACCCGAAGCTCGCCGCCTTCGCCGAACTCGTCACCACCGCCCGCTCCCGGACCTCGAAGGTCGGCACCGGCTGGCCGGCCGTCGGCGACGCGCTCGCGGGCGCCTTCCAGTCCGTGCTGACGGGCCGGACCAGTCCGGAACAGGCCCTGCACCGGGCCCAGCAGCAGGCTTCGGCGGGGAAGTGAGGAACCGGCCATGACCACCATCGCCTCCCCCGCGCCCGGCACCGGCGCCGCCGAAGGGACGTCAGCCGCCGGCCGTGCTCCGCTGCGCCGCGGGCTGCTGCGCTGGCTCTTCGTCGCTCCCGCGCTCGCCTACATGGCGCTCTTCTTCGGCTACCCGCTCGTCCGCAACGTCGTGATGAGCTTCCAGCACTACACGCCGAAGACGTACTTCACCGGCGAGGCACCGTTCAACGGACTCGACAACTGGCGCGCCGTCTTCGCCGACGAGTTGTTCACCGACGCCCTGTGGCACACCGCTCTGTTCACCGTCGGCTCGCTGCTCGGCCAGTTCACCATCGGCCTGGCCCTCGCCGTCTTCTTCTCCCGCCGCTTCCGGCTCTCCGGCTTCGTGCGCGCCGTCCTGCTGCTGCCGTGGCTCGTGCCCATGGTCGTCTCCGCCGTCGTCTGGCGCCGCGTCCTCGACCAGGACCACGGCATGCTGAACACCGCCCTCCACGCGGTCGGCCTCGCCCCACAGGACGGCGTGCCCTGGCTGAGCAGCCCCGGTGTGGCACTGCTGTCGGCGGTCCTGGTCAACATCTGGATCGGCATCCCGTTCAACATGGTCATCCTCTACGGCGGCCTCCAGGAGATCCCGCGCGACCTGTACGAGGCCGCGTCGCTCGACGGCTCGGGCCCATGGCGGACGTTCCGCAGCGTCACGCTGCCGATGCTGCGCCCGGTGATCACCGTCGTGCTCGTGCTGGGCTTCATGTCGACGGTGAAGATCCTCGACCTGATCCTGGCACTGACCTCGGGCGGCCCCGCGGACTCCACACAGACGCTGGGCACGGTCACGTACCAGCTCTCCTTCCTTCAGCTCGACTTCGGCCAGGGCGCCGTGGTGGGCAACGTCCTGATCCTCATCAGCGCGGTCTTCGCCGTGCTGTACCTGCGGGCCAACCGCGCCGACTTCGGCAAGGGGAAGTGACCGACGATGAACCGACCGACCAGCCTTCTCCGCGTCCGCTCGGTGTGGAACACCGTCGCCGCGCTGCTGATCCTCGCCGTGCTGCTCTTCCCGGTGTACTGGATGCTCAACACCGCTCTCCAGCCCGAGTCGAGCATCGCCGCCACCGAGTGGTTCCCCGTGTCACCGTCCCTGAAGAACTTCGACACGGCGATCAGCACCCAGGGCGGTTCGCTGCTCACGAGCTTCGTCGTCGCACTCGGCGCCGTCGTCGTCTGCCTCGCGCTCGCCGCGCCCGCCGCGTACGGGCTCGCCCAGTTCGGGCTCCGTGGCGGGCAGGGCATCGTCTTCGCCACGCTCATCACGCAGTTGGTTCCGGGCATCGTCATCGCCAACGCCCTCTACAGCGCCTACGCGCAGCTCGACCTCGTCAACTCCTATCTGGGGCTGATCCTGGCGGACGCCTCGCTCGGCCTGCCGTTCGCGGTCGTGCTGCTGCGGGCGTTCATGGTGTCGATACCGGGCGAGGTCGTCGAGGCCGCGATGGTGGACGGGGCGAACCGCTTCACCGCGTTCGTGCGGATCGTGCTGCCCATGAGCCGCAACGCCCTGATCACGGCGGGGCTGTTCACCTTCCTCTTCGCCTGGTCGGACTTCATGTTCGCGCTCACCCTCAACACCACGGACGACGTCAAGCCGATCACGCTCGGCATCTACCAGTTCGTCGGCGCACATGTCAGCGACTGGGGCGCGGTCATGGCGACGGCGGTGCTCTCCGCCGTACCGGCCGCGATCCTGCTCGTCGTCGCCCAGAAGTACATCGCCGCCGGGATCACCGGCGGGTCGGTCAAGTAGGCAGGTGCCCGCCCCGTGAGTTTCTCCGAGTCCACCGAGTTCACCGGATCCACCGAATTCCCCGAGTTCCCCGCAGGCTTCTTCTTCGGTGCCGCCACGGCCAGTTACCAGATCGAGGGCGCGTACGACGAGGACGGCAGAGGCCCGTCCATCTGGGACACCTTCTGCCGCGAGCCCGGGCGCGTCGCGGACGGCGCCACCGGTGACGTCGCCTGCGACCACTACCACCGCTACCGCGAGGACATCGCCCTGCTGCGCGAGCTGGGCGTGGACAGCTACCGCTTCTCCATCGCCTGGCCGCGTGTCCAGCCGGCCGGCTCCGGCCCCGCCAACGCGGCCGGGCTCGACTTCTACGACCGGCTCGTCGACGAGCTGCTGGCCTGCGGCATCTCGCCCGCCGCCACCCTCTACCACTGGGACCTCCCTCAGGCCCTGGAGGACCGGGGCGGCTGGCGCGTACGGGAGACGGCGGAGCGGTTCGCCGAGTACGCCGGGGTGGTCGCCGCCCGGCTCGGCGACCGGGTGGACCGCTGGATCACACTCAACGAGCCCTTCTGCAGCGCCTTCGTCGGCTACGCGGCGGGCGCCCACGCCCCGGGCGCCCGCGAGGGCCGCGGCGCGCTCGCCGCCGCACACCACCTGCTCGTCGGTCACGGGCTGGCCGTGCGCGCGCTGCGCGCGGCGGGGGCACGGGAGGTCGGGATCACCCTCAACCCCGACCGGCTGCTGCCGGCCACGGACTCCCCCGCCGACCTGGCCGCCGTACGCCGTGTCGAGACACTCCACAACGACGTATGGTTCGAGCCGCTGTTCGCCGGACGCTACCCGGAGCACGAAGCCGAGACCTGGGGCGAGCTGCTGCCCTCCGGCGACGACTCGTACCGCCTCGACGGCGACCTCGGTCTCATCGGCGCACCGCTCGACTTCGTCGGCATCAACTACTACCGCCCGATCACCGTCGCCGAGGCCCCGTACCGCGACCCCGACCCGGCCACCCGCAGCGCGGTCGACGTCCGGGCCGAGGAGACCTGGCGCGACGACGTCCGCCACACCACCATGGGCTGGCCCGTCGTCCCGCACACCTTCACGGACCTGCTGGTCGGCCTGGCGGAGCGCTACCCCGCGCTGCCGCCGCTCCTGATCACCGAGAACGGTTCGGCGGAGGCGGACACCGTCGACGCCGACGGCCGGGTCCGCGACGTGGAGCGGATCGACTACCTGCGCAGCCATCTGGACGCGCTCGCCGCCGCCGTGCGCGCGGGCGTCGACGTACGCGGCTACTACGTGTGGTCGCTGCTGGACAACTTCGAGTGGGCCCGCGGCTACGGCCAGCGCTTCGGCATCGTCCGGGTCGACTACGACACGCAACGACGCACACCCAAGGACAGCTACCGCTGGTACCGGCGGCTGATCGCCGCCCACCGCGCCCGTACCACCCCCGGTGAGGACCCTCGATGAAGTTCACCGACGGCTACTGGATGATGCGCGAAGGCGTCCGGGCGTCGTACGCCGCGGAGGTCGCCGACGTCCGCGTCGACGAGGACCGGTTCACGCTGTACGCACCCGTGCGGCACGTCACGCGCCGCGGCCAGACCCTCAACAGCCCGCTGCTGACCGTCGAGTGCTGGTCCCCCGCCGAGGGGGTCATCGGCATCCGCTCCACCCACCACGCGGGCGCCGCCGAACGCGGCCCGCAGTTCGCGCTGCACACCGAGCCCGGCCATGCGGCGAGGGTCACCCGGGAGGGCTCGCTGCTGGAACTCACGGCCGGGGAGCTGTCCTTGCGCGTGGACACCGCGGCCCCGTGGCGGCTGGACTTCACCGCGGACGGTCGGCTCCTCACCTCGGCGACGGCACGCGGCACCGGTTTCGCGGTCCTGGGCGACGGCAGCCACTACGCGCTGGCGCAGCTCACGCTCGACGTCGGCGAGTTGGTCTACGGGCTCGGCGAACGGTTCACGCCGTTCGTGAAGAACGGCCAGAGCGTGGACATCTGGCAGGCCGACGGCGGCACCGCGAGCGAGCAGGCGTACAAGAACGTCCCCTTCCACCTCACCAACCGCGGCTACGGCGTCTTCGTCAACCACCCCGGCAGGGTGAGCTACGAGGTCGACTCGGAGGCCGTCGGGCAGGTGCAGTTCAGCGTCGAGGACCAGTCGCTGGAGTACTTCGTCGTGTACGGTCCGACGCCCAAGGAGATCCTGGACCGCTACACGGCGCTGACCGGCCGTCCGGCGCTGCCGCCGGCCTGGTCGTTCGGGCTGTGGTTGTCGACGTCGTTCACGACCTCGTACGACGAGGAGACGGTGAACCGGTTCGTGCGCGGCATGGCGGAGCGCGACATCCCGCTGGGCGTCTTCCACTTCGACTGCTTCTGGATGCGCGAGTACCAGTGGTGCGACTTCACCTGGGACCCGGAGGTCTTCCCCGACCCGGAGGGCATGCTGCGGCGGCTGAAGGAGGAGCACGGTCTGCGCGTGTCCGTGTGGATCAACCCGTACATCGCGCAGAAGTCCGCGCTGTTCGCGGAGGCCAAGCGGCACGGCTATCTGGTCCGCAAGGCCAACGGCGACGTGTGGCAGTGGGACCTGTGGCAGGCCGGCATGGCGCTGGTCGACTTCACCGACCCGGACGCGCGCCGGTGGTACGCGAGCAAGCTGCGCGCGCTCACCGCGCAGGGCGTCGACTGCTTCAAGACCGACTTCGGTGAGCGGATCCCGACCGATGTGGTCTGGCGCGACGGCTCCGATCCGGAGCGCATGCACAACTACTACACACAGCTCTACAACGAGACGGTCTTCGAGGTGCTCGGCGAGGCCCGGGGCGCCGGTGAGGCCGTGCTCTTCGCCCGCTCGGCGACGGCGGGCGGACAGCAGTTCCCGGTGCACTGGGGCGGCGACTGCGAGTCGCACTTTCGCGCGATGGCCGAGTCGCTGCGCGGCGGGCTGTCGCTCGGTCTTTCCGGGTTCGGCTTCTGGAGCCATGACATCGGCGGCTTCGAGGGCACCCCGACGCCCGAGGTGTTCAAACGGTGGGTGCAGTTCGGGCTGCTGTCCTCGCACAGCCGGCTGCACGGCAGCAAGTCGTACCGGGTGCCGTGGGACTACGACGAGGAGGCGGTCGCGGTCACCCGGGACTTCACCCGCCTCAAGCACCGGCTCATGCCCTACCTGTTCCGTGCGGCACAGCAGGCCGCCGAGCGCGGCACGCCGATGATGCGGGCGATGGTGCTGGAGTTCCCCGACGACCCGGCCTGCCACACCCTCGACCGGCAGTACATGCTCGGCGACGACCTGCTCGTCGCCCCCGTGCTCTCGGCCGACGGCGTCGTCGACTACTACGTCCCGGACGGCACCTGGACGCACCTGCTGTCCGGCGAACGGGTCCAGGGGCCGGGCTGGCGGCGCGAGCGGTACGGCTACGCCAGCCTGCCCCTGCTCGCCCGGCCCGGCTCGGTCATCCCCTACGGCGAGAGCGACGACGCGGCGGAGTACGACTGGGCGCACGGGGTGACGCTGCGGGTCCACACGCCCGTCGACGGTGCGGCGGTCGTGACACGGATCCCGGTCACGGGTGCCCGGGACGCCACGACGGCCGTCTTCCGGACGACTCGCGACGGCGACCGGGTCACGGTCGAGGCGGAGGGGGCACCGGGGCCGTGGCAGGTGCTGCTGGTAGGAGCGCGCGCGGAAACCGGCGACACCGGATCGCCCGCATCGGCCGAGCGGACCGCGCTCGGCACGCTTCTCGCGGTATCCGCGGGCACGGCTCGCCTCACGGCGCACCTCGCCGGCGGCTGACACAGCTCGGAGGCGGTCCGGCTCGGCGTGCGCGCACAGGTCGTGCTCGTGGAGGACGACCACGCCGGGAGCACGCTCGGCGACACGGGCCGCACGGCGGGAAAGCTGGTGCTGACCGTGCGGTGGGGAGGGCGGGCGGGGGCCCGCGGGGGGGACCCCCCCCGGCCCCCACAACCAGACGGGCCGGGAGGGGCAAAGAAAAACCAGACCCGACCAAAAGGCCCCGCAAGAGGCGGGGGTGGCCCCA
>NZ_JBIBJD010000024.1:0-72652 GCF_042958445.1 Streptomyces sp. NPDC007991 | reverse complement strand
TCGTTGCCGAACGACGCGGTCTCCGAGGTGAAACGGTCACCGGTGAGCTGCATACCGTCACCCGAGTCCCCCGCGAACCTGATGATCACCCGGTCGAGGCGGGTGACCGGCTTGCTCCCCTTGGCGATGTCGCCGGGGTCCATGGCTACAACTGTCATGTCGGTAGTGACTCCAGAGTCGTCCTGACCACGAGCACCCGCCAGGCATCGCTGAGCTGGGAGGAGGTCCTGACCCCCGGCAACTGCCTGACAACGGCACGAGTGGAACCCGGCCCGCGGCCGGCGGGCAAGGCGGTCCCTGGGGCTTCGTCAAGTGTCCGCTCAGGCAGGGCGCGCCCGGGTGGACGGGCAAGCTGACATAGTGCGGGCGGGGGCCGGGTACGGTTCCGCGTCCGTCGCTACGCTGCAACGGCCATCGCCGTGCGATCAGGCATCCGGACCGGTTCGGTGGCCCGTGCCCGGGGATGGCGCCCCCATTCGTCATGCGACACGGAGGACGTCTTGCCAGCGATGAAAGTCGGCATTTCCCTGCCCACCATGGCCGACCTGGCGCCGAAGGGCTTTCCAGGCATAGCGGCCGGTGCCCGCCACGTCGAACAGGCCGGTCTGGACTCCGTGTCCGTGTCCGACTTCATCATGGGCAACGGCACGCCGGCCCTGGAGGCCACCGTCGCCCTCTCGGCCGCCGCCGCCGTGACCACTCGGGTGGAGCTGCGGTTCGGCGTCCTGGTGCTGCCGTTGCGGAACATCGCCTGGACCGCCGCCCAGATCGGTGCGCTGCAGCACCTGTCCGGCAACCGCGTCGTCCTCGGGGTCGGGTCGGGTGGAGCGCCCGGGACGCCGTTCTGGCAGGCCGTCGGCGCTGCTCCGGAGGGCCGCAACGCACGGTTGGTGCGCGCCCTGGAGCTGCTGCCGGGACTGCTGACCGGCGAGGAGACGACGCTGCCGGACGGCCCCGCTGTGACGCTGGCGCCGGCCGTACCGGCACCACCGGTGCTGATCGGCGGCAACTCCGACGGCGCGATCCGGCGTGCCGCGCTGCACGCGGACGGCTGGCTGCCGTCCATGGTGCCCCCGGCGACGGTGGCCCGCGGCGTCGCGAGGCTGCGGGAGATCGCCGAGGAGGCGGGGCGGCCCGCGCCGCGCACCACGGTGTGGCTCCACGCCGGACTCGGCGACGACGAGTCCGTGCGCTCGGCGCGTGTGGCGTTCGAGAAGAGTCTGGTGGACATGTACGGGCTGTCTCCCGAGGAGGCGCCGCTGGTGCCGATCGGCGGCAGCCCGAAGGAGGCCGCCGAGCGGTTCGCCGCCTACGCGGAGGCCGGCGCCGATCACCTCGACCTCGTGGTCGACGGCGGCGACTGGCAGCAGCAGGTGGAGCTGATCGCGGAGGCGCGCGCCCTGCTGTGAGGTGCGGACCGCCCCGGCCGGAGTCTGGCGCCCGGCCGGGGCGGTCGCGATGACGAACAAAGCGGGCTGTGCGACCCGGTGGGTCGCACAGCCCGCTTCGTGGGTGGTGTGGGTGTCACCTGCCCGGCAGCTTGATGGACTGCCGGTGGTGGAAGACGTTGCGCGGGTCCCAGGCCGCCTTGACCTTCTGCAGCCGCGCGTAGTTGCCCTTGTAGTACAGCTGATGCCAGGGGATGCCGGACTTGTTGAACTCCGGGTCGCTCAGATCGCTGTCCGGATAGTTGATGTAGCAGCCGTCCGTGACGTCGTTGGGCACGGGCACGCCGCCGGTGTCGGCGTACACGTCGCGGTAGATGTCGCGCAGCCATGCGATGTTGGCCTCGTCCTTGTCGGCGTGGTGCCAGTAGGACTCGTAGAACATCACCAGGTGCGAGTCGCGGTGCGGCGCCGGGGTCTCGGTCGGGCCCAGTTCGTTGATGCGCCCGCCCGCGGAGGCCAGCACGATGTAGCTGTAGGCGTTGTCGTAGTCCTTGCGCGTCAGGTGCTTGTAGAGCGCGTCGATCTGGCGCTGGGGGAAGACGTCCTTGACGAACGCGGACTTGTGGAAGGTGCGCAGGTTCGGGTTGTTGAGGGTCTCACCGCCGGTGGTGCTGTAGGTGGTGGCCTTCATGAACGGCAGGTTTTGCGAGTCGCGCCAGTTCGGTTCGGCGCCCATGGCCTCGCTGAGGAAGTCGACGAAAGCGTCCATCCGCTGCTGGGCGCCGGGCTTGTCGGCGTCGATCTGCGCCACCATGAAGAGGGTGCCCGCGGACACGTGGTTGAGGAACAGCCAGTGCCCGAGGTCCAGGTACTCGGAGTCGAGGGAGGCGTTGTCCTTGGACCAACGGCTGTACTTGCGCAGCAGGTTGGTGAAGCCGGCCTCGGTGATCTGCTCCCAGGGCCAGGTGACCTGCGTGTAGACGACCCTGGAGGGCGGCCGGGGCAGCAGCCGGCCCGGGTCGTTGCCCTTGGCTCCGCGGCTGCGCAGCCAGTACTTGGTGACGATGCCGAAGTTGCCGCCGCCACCGCCGGCCAGCGCCCACAGCAGGTCACGGTTGGGGTCGTTCGGCTCCCTGGTGGCCACGACGGCCCGCACCCGGCCCTTGCGGTCGACCGTGACGACCTCGGCGGCGTACACGTGATCGATGACGATGCCGTGCGCCCGGGACAGGACGCCGTAGCCGCCGCCCGCGAAGTGACCGCCCGCGCCGACGCTGTGGCAGCCACCGCCGGGGATGGTCACGCCCCACCCGTTGTGCAGCGTCTCGTAGATGTCCAGGAGGGTGGCGCCCGGCTCGACGAAGAAGGCGCGCCGCCGCTCGTCGTAGCCGACCCGGTTCATCAGCCGCAGGTCGGCGATGATCTGAGCTTCCTTGTTGAAGACGAAGTCCTCGAAGCAGTGACCGCCACTGCGCACCACGATCCGTTTGCCGGCCTGGACGGCCTCGCGCACCACCTGGACCACCTGCTGTGTGGTGGCCGGCAGGCGGACGGCCTCGGGGGTGCCGACAAGGCGGGCGTTCATGCCGGACACCATGTCGGCGTAGCGGGCGTCACCGGGCCTGACCGTGGGGATCGCGCCGGCGTGCGCGGGGGCGGCGTGCGCGGGGGCGGCGTGCGCGGCGGGTGAGGACGTTCCGACTGCGGTGACGGTCCCGGAGGTGGCCACAGCGGCGCCCGCTCCGGCCATGAACCGTCGTCTGTTCAACATAGTCACATGCAGCTCCATTCGGCGAGCGCATCCGGTCTGGGTTGCCAAGCGGCCCCAGCGTGCCTACGGTCCGGCAGCGCTGACACAGAAGCCCCACGTTTATGTCAAGTAGCGCCTGTACCCGTTACGTTGAGGTGAAGCCGGGCGGGGCCAGGTGACACACTGTGGAGGCGTCCACCGGCCTGCGGATCGTGGTGCGGCAGGATCGGAACCATGATTGCCGCCCCCGTGGAACAGTTCGGGCCGCTGGACGTGATCCGGTACGGCGAGCTGCCCACGCCCCGGCCGGGATCGACGGAGGTCCTCGTCGGCGTCGAGGTCAGCGGTCAATCACGTCGACGCCTCGGCCCCGTGCGGGACCAGGGCTGACCGGCCCGGCGCCCGGAGTGACCGCCCCCCACGTGTTCGGGCGGGACGCCCCGCGCGCCGCTCGCTGGGGGGCGGACTTGACGCAGTCGCCGGCGCCTTGGGGCGCACGGCGTTCTCCATGGGGCATGGTCGTCGCTGCGGAGCCGTCGACCCGCTGCTCCCCCGCCACCGGCACGGGCGCAACGGCCGCACGGACCGACGTCAGCCGACCCGCTTTTTCCGAGGTGACCGGCGAGAGGAGAGGCCACGGCATGGCCATGGACAGGAACGCACGTTATGCCCGGCTCCGTGAGATCCAGGGCATGGACGTCAAGGAGGAGTACAGCCGCATCTGGTGGCTCGACATGGGCTACGAGTTCCCGTGGGACTTCAGCGTCGCGGGCGCGCTGGCGTTCTGCAACAGCGTCGCGCCGCCGCAGATGGCGGCGCTCCTGGTGCGGACCGGGGAGCTGACCCAGAACACCCAGCGGCGCATGGAGCACTTCGCCCTGATCAGCCTGGAGATGGTGCGGCGGGGGTTCAAGGACGAGCGCGGCCGGGCGGCGGCGCGGCAGATGAACCGCATCCACAAGAACGCGGTCCGGCACATCAGCGACGACAAGAAGCAGTGGAGCATCAGCAACGAGGAGTACCTGTTCGTCCTCGCCACCAGCATGCTGATACAGATCCGCTGGGTGGACCGGTACGGCTGGCGGCCGCTGAGCGACCAGGAGCGGACCGCGGCCTATCTGCACATGCGCGAACAGGGCGAGCTGATGGGCCTGAAGGACATCCCGGGCTCGTTCGAGGAGTTCGCCCGGTTCCACGACGACTACGTCGAGCGGCACTTCGCGTACTCGCCGGAGGCCGTGACGCTGTGGCAGGTGCTGCGGAACACCGTCATCGAGCCGATGGCCGGATGGCTCCCGAAACGGCTCCAGCCGCTGGGCCGCAAGGCGGCGGCCGCGGCTCTTCCGGCGCTCCTGACACCGCACATGCGCAAGGCGTTCGGCGTTCCGGAGCCGTCCCGGCCGCTGCGGCTTGCGGTGGACACCGCGCTGAGGCTGCGCGCCGCGTACGTGCGTCGGCAGCCGCCGCGCGTGGAGGCCGCCTACCCCGATCCGCTGCCCACGCCGAGCTTCCCCACGGGTGAGTTCAAGATCGAGGAGCTGGGCCCCGAGCACACGGTCGGGCGCACCGCCCGCTGAGGGCCCGGCGGCACGGCGCAGCCACATGACTGAGCGGCACACGGCCGGACCGTGTGCCGCTCAGCCGTGCGCCGCCCGGCGTCGTTCTCAGTCGCTCAGTGCCGGGGTCGGGACGGTCGTGCCGAGGATGTCGCGCAGCAGCCGGGCCTGCTCCAGCGTGGCCTTCTCGTCCTCGGCGCGGACAGCGCCGCGGCGCACCGCCTCGGCGAACGCCGCGACGGTGCCGGCCACCTGGTCCTCGGGGCCGAGGCGCAGTTCCCGGCTGCCGGAGCGGTCGTGGAGCCGGATCACCGGGACGTGGTCGGCGGGCGGGGTGAACGCCATGTCGAGGGTCAGCCGGCCGGTGCTGCCGCACACCTCGTAGGTGCTGCGGTAGGCGTGGTCGAGACCGTAGGTCAGGTGGACGCCGACGCCGTCGCCGTCGCGGCGCAGCAGGGCGGCCCCGGCGGTGTCGACGTCGAAGCCGGCGGCGGCCGTGGCGACGGCGCCCACGACGGTCAGTTCGGCGCCGAGGATGTGCTGCGCGGCGCGCACCGGGTAGACGCCGGTGTCCCACAGGGCGCCGCCGCCCAGCTCGGGTCGGTAGCGGATGTCCCCGGCGGAGCGGCGGGGCACGGTGAACGCCGCGTGGAAGGAGCGCGGTTCGCCGATGGCCCCGTCCTCGATGAGCCGGCGGACCCGGGCGTGCTGGCCGTGGTGGATGAACATGACGTTCTCCATCAGGGCCAGGCGGCGGCGGCGCGCCAGGGCGAACAGGTGCGCGCTCACCTCCATGGAGGTGCTCAGCGGCTTCTCGGCCAGCACGTGCTTGCCCGCGCGCAGTGCCGCCTCGACCCACTCGGCGTGCAGGGCGAGCGGCAGCGGGATGTAGACCGCGTCCACGTCCCCGTCCTCGATCAGCCGGTGGTAGCCGTGCAGCACCCGCGCCCGGTAGGGAGCGGCGGCCGCCGCGCCGCGGCCCGGGTCCCGCGAGGCGATCGCGGTGATCTCGAAGGCCGCGGAGCGGGCGAAGGCCGGAAGCATCCGGCGGCAGGCGATCTCCGCACTGCCGAGAACTCCGACGCGAATGGCGTCTGTCACGGTTTCTCCTCGTTCCAGCGTGGCAGCACCCCGGCAGCCAGGGTCTGCGCGAGGCCGGCCGCGGCCTTGTCCTTCGGTGACATCAGGGGTTCCTCGGTGATGTCCCAGGGCAGGTGCAGTTCGGGGTCGAAGGGGTTGATGTCGATCTGGGTGCCCGGCGCGTAGACCGTCGACATCACGTAGCAGATGCAGGTGTCGTCGCCGAGGGTCAAGAAGCCGTGGCCGACACCCTCCGGGATGTAGAGGGAGCGGCCCGAGGAGGCGTCCAGGGTGCACACGTGGTGCCGGCCGAAGGTGGGTGAGCCGACGCGCAGGTCGACGATGATGTCGCGCAGCGCGCCGCGTACGCAGCTGACGTACTTGGCCTGCCCGGGCGGGACGGCCACCGTGTGGATGCCGCGCAGGGTGTTGCGGCGGGACACGGAGTAGCTGATCTGCCGGGGCACGAACGGCTCACCCAGCACCTCCTCCAGTTTGTCGGCGCGCATCCCCTCCCAGAAGGCGCCGCGCTCGTCCGGCAGTTGTTCGGGGGTCACCAGGTACGCCCCCGGGATCGCCGTCGGGGCGATACGCACCGCGTTCTCCTTTCGTGTCGCCGGGCCGGGCCGGGCCCGGCCCGGCGCGGCCGGCTCAGGCCCGGTCGGCCACCAGGCGTTCCAGGTCGCCGACGATCTCGTGGGCCGGCGGCAGCTGCGCCATCTCCCGGGAGATCGCCTGTGCCCGCTCGCGGTACGAGGGGTCCTTGAGCAGCAGCTCGCAGGCGGCGTTGATCTCCTCGTAGCCGCCGGAGTCGACCAGGGCGGCGGCCCCGTACTCGACGATCCGCCGGGTGGCGCTGGTGGGGTATTCGGGGTGGGCGATCAGCTGTGGCACGCCGGCGTTCAGGGCGGTCATGTCGGTGCCGCCGCCCCCGTGGTGGATGATGACGTCACAGGTGGGTGCGAGGACGTCCAGCGGCACCCAGCCGACGCGCACCTCGGGCACCTCCTCGCGCAGTTCGGCGGCGACGGCCTCGGGGGCGCCGACGACCACCTCGGCGCCGAGCTTGCCGACGCTGCGCGCCATGTCGCGCAGTCCCTCGCCGCTGAACAGCCGGGTGCCCGCGGTGATGTAGACGCGGGGACGGTCGCCCTTGGTGTACATCCACGGCTCCAGGGGCTTTTGCGGGTTGCCCGGCACCCAGCGCATGAGCTTGGCGGGGACCGCGTCCTCGGGCCGCAGGCTGGGCGGGCACACGTCGAGCCACAGGTCCGGGGCGGGGACCTTGTCCAGGCCCAGTTCGGCGAGGACAGGGGCGAGCACGGGCTCGGCTCCCGGGTCGTAGGCGCGGGAGTCGATGCGGTCCCATTCCAGGCGCACGCTGGGGATGCCCAGGTGGTCGGCGAGCAGCGGGGCCGTGTAGAACATGCCACCGCCGACGACGAGGTCGGGCCGCCAGTGGTCGGCCAGGTCCAGCAGGCGGTCCAGGCTGTCCACGGCGATCTCGGCGTAGACCCGGCCGACCGCCTTGAGCTGCTCGGCGGGATCGTCGGGCATGGCGCCCATGAAGGCGCTGACCTCCTCCATCGACACCGGGGAGATCTTCACGGCGGGCAGGCCGACACTGGCGATGTTGGGCAGCACCCAGTCGATGCCGCCCATGAACACCTGGTGCCCGGCATTGCGCGCGGCGGTGGCGAGGGGGGTGTGGGAGAAGATCGGGTAAGGGCTGTTTCCGGGGATGAACAGGACCTTCATGGGGTCTCAACCTGCCTTCGTGAGCACCGCGGCGGCCCGGACTCCCGAGAGCATCGCGGCTTCCGTCGTGGGGGAGTTGAAGTAGTCGCCTGCGAAGACGACCGGGGGCCGCTGCTCCTTCAGGACGCGCACGGAGCGGCGGTAGCGGCCGGGGGCGGGGATGGGGAACCCGTAGGGCCGCTCCGCGATCTGGAACGGCTCGGCGCTCGTGACCGGGAAGTCCTGCCACAGCGACGGCAGCAACTTCGTCACCTCGGCGAACTGCTCCTCGGTGGGGCGGCCCAGCAGGCGGCGGGTGTGGGCACGGCCGGGGTAGGCGAACACCAGGAGTTTCTCGACGGGCCGGCCGTGATCATCCCGCACGGTGCGGGGATAGGTGATCATGTTGCGCAGGGGCGGGTCCTCGGGGCCGCCGGCCACGATGTGCGCCTCGGCGGGCAGTGTGCCCTTGTCGACCAGGTAGGACACCGACAGGGCCGGCTCGTACCGCTGCGATTCCAGGAACCGGCGGGTCTCCTCGCCCACGGTCCGGGTGGGCAGCGCGGCGACGAGTTTGGCGGCGATCGGCGCGGGCGTGGCGACGACCAGCTCGTCGAAGCTCTCGGTGACCGGGGTGCCGTCCGGTCCCACGGCGGTGACCACGAGGCCCGTGCCGTCCGGCTGGACCGCGGTGACCTCGTGCGACAGCCGTAGGTCGGCGCCCTCGGCGTTCTTCTCGGCGAGGATCTCCATGCCGCCGCGCAGCACGTAGAAGCCGGAGCCGCCCATCCAGGCGAGCAGGGCACGGGCGTGGACGGCGGAGATCTCCTCGCAGGCGAAGTTCCAGAAGCCCTCGATCTGGGGGCGCAGCAGGAAGTCGAAGCCGCGCTCGGACACCTGCCGGCAGCCCCAGTCGGCGGCGGTCGTCCCGTCGTCGAACGGGGCCGACTTCACCGGGTCGAACAGGTCGAGCTGCTTCTTGCGGGCCACCTGCTTGAGGGTGCTCAGCAGGAAGGCGACCCTGTCGCGCAGGCCGACGTGCTTGTAGGTGAGCAGGCTGAGCGGCGAGTCGGAGGAGAGCGGCACGGTCTTGCCGTGGTCGGAGATCCAGACGTTGCTGGAGATCCGGACGAGCTCGTCCTCAAGCCCGTATTCCTTGATCAGCTGGGTCATCAGCTTGTAGAAGCTGACGTACATCAGGTTGATGCCGACGTCGGGTTCGATCTCCGGGCGGTGCCAGGAGCGGGCCCGGCCGCCGAGCCCGTCCGCCGTCTCGAAGACGACCACCTCACGGCCGCTGCGCAGCAGTTGACGGGCGGCGGCGCAGCCGGCCATGCCGCCGCCGATCACCGCGACCTTGGTGCGTTGTGTGCGACTGGTCATCGCTCCACCTCTGTCTGCTGGTCCGGGCGGGTCAGTGTTCGACGATCTCGTCGTGCGGCCACTCCAGGCCCTGGCCGAGGCCGCCGTCGACGGGCAGGTCGACGCCGGTGGTGAAGGTGGCGTCGAAGGCGAGGAAGAGCACCGCTGTGGCGGCCTCGTCGGCGGTGCCGAAGCGGCGCATGGGCGTCAGCTCGATGCCCTCCTTGATGTTGGCGGCACGCAGTTCGTCGGAGATCTCGGCGATGCCCATCGTGGGGGTGTCGGTGAAGCCGGGGCTGATGGTGTTGACGCGGATGCCGCGGGGCAGCAGCTCGGAGGCGAAGACCTTGGAGAAGGCCCGGATCGCCGACTTCATGCCGGTGCCGACGCTGGTGGCGACGAAGCCCATACCGACGGCGACGGCGGTGGTGAAGACGAACGAACCGCCGTCCTTGACCAGGGGCGCGAGCCGCTGCGCGGTGAAGAAGGCCCCCTTGGTGTTGGTGTCGAACATCCGGTCGTAGGTTTCCTCG
This sequence comes from Streptomyces sp. NPDC007991, assembly GCF_042958445.1. Taxonomy (NCBI): domain Bacteria; kingdom Bacillati; phylum Actinomycetota; class Actinomycetes; order Kitasatosporales; family Streptomycetaceae; genus Streptomyces; species Streptomyces sp. NPDC007991. The sequence goes on along the minus strand of NZ_JBIBJD010000024.1, from coordinate 63,246 downwards.
GTGACCTGGCTGAGGGAACCGAACTTCAGGTAACCGACGTTGACGAAGACGAAGTCCACCTGGCCCAGCGTTTCCTCGACCGCCTTGCCCAGCGCGTCGATGTCGGACATGCTCGCCGCGTCGGAGCGCAGCACGTGGGCGCGCGGACCGAGTTCGGCGCGGGCGGCCTCGACGTTCTTCTCGTTGAGACCGGTGAGCAGCACCTCCGCTCCGCCTTCCAGGAGCTTTTTGACCACGGCCATGCCGATGCCGTGCGTGCCACCGGTGACCACGGCCTTCTTGCCGGCGTACTTCTTCATGACACCTTCCGGTTGGAATCGGGGGGGGTGGGGCTCGGTGCCCCGTGTCGCGGTCCCTGGCGGTCGTTCAGACGATGTGGACGTCGGGCACGTAGAGGATCCATTTGCCGCCCGCCGCCCGGAACTCCCTTTCCTTCGCCATGATTTCCTCGGCGTGGTTCCAGGCGAAGAGAAGGGCGTAGTCGGGGTACGGCCGGGAGAATTCCTCGGACGGGCGGACGGGGATGTGGGCGCCCGGGGCGAGCCGGCCCTGCTTGGCCGGCGTGTTGTCGCAGATGAACGGAACGAGGTCGGGGCCGATCCCGCAGTGGTTGAGGACGGTGGCGCTCTTGGCGGTGGCGCCGTAGCCGACCACCGAGCGGCCCTGCTCGCGCAGTTCGGTGAGCAGCCGCACGAGGTCTCGGCAGCTGTTCCGCGCGTGCTCCGCGAAGCGGTGGTAGGTCTCCGGCCGGGCCAGGCCCGCCTCGCGTTCGCGCTCGACGTGCTCGGTCACGGCTGCGGAGACGGTCCGCCGCCCGGGGCGGGCGATGGTGTACCGCATCGATCCGCCGTGCACGGACAGCGGCTGGACGTCCGCCAGTTCGAGGCCGTAGCGCCGGGCCATGGCCTGCACGGAGGTGACCGAGAAGAGGTAGAAGTGCTCGTCGTAGATCTGGTCGAACGCGTTCTGGGCGATGATCGAGCCGAGGTAGCGGTCCTCGATCACGAAGATGCCGTCGGGGCCGAGGAGCGCGTCCACGCCCCGGAACACCGAGTCGATGTAGGCGATGTGGCTGACGGTGTTGGCGGAGAAGATCACGTCGGCCGGACCGTCGTCTTCGGCGATCTCCCGTGCGCTGGCCTCCTGGAAGAAGTCCGTGCGCACCCGCACGCCCTGCGCCTTGGCGAACTCGGCGACCTGCGCCGAGGGGTCGACGCCGAGGTGGCGCACGCCGGCCCGGCCGATGGTCTTGAGCATCGTCCCGTCGTTGGAGCCGATCTCCACCACGAAGGGAGCGTCGCCGGTGAGTTCGCTGCCCAGCAGCTGGTTCGCGTACTTCTCGAAGTGCTCGCGCATGACCACCGAACCGGCGGAACGGTAGGGGTAGTCCTCGTGGAACATCTTCTCGCGGGGCACCTCTTCGATGAGCTGCACCATGGTGCATTCGGTGCAGACGCCCGCGGCCAGCCGGAAAAAGAACTCGCTGCCCGCCGTCTCGGGTGTCACGAAGGAATCGGATACCGGTTGCCGGCCGAAGTCGATGAACTCATCGACCGGGCCACCGCAGATTCGGCATTGGACCATGAACGGACCCCTTTGCATTTCGTGGGCGGGCGGCTTGTCGCGCCGGCCCGTGCGAACGCACATGACCATGCTGTCCACGGCCGTGGAGGGGGTCCATGAAGGGGCCGCTTCATGTGTCAGGTCCGCCGGTGGCGCCGGAAGGGAAAAAGCGCGGTCCCTTCGCCGGCGTGGCGAAAGGGACCGCGCTGTGGGGCGTTCCGGTCAGGAACGTGCCGGGACCGACTCCTCGTGCGAGGCGGCCGGATCGTCCTGCGCGGGCGGGGTGCCGCCCACCTTGCGCAGCAGGGTCACGGCGAGCACCGCCGTGACGGCGATGAGCGTGGCGCAGACGACGCCGACGACGTTGAGCCCGGCGGTGTACGCCTCGCGCGCCGCGGCCAGCACCTGGTCGCGCAGGTCCGCGGGAAGCTCCTGGGCGGCGACGATCGCGCCCTCCATGCCGCCGCGCACCGTCTCGGCGTGCTCGGCGGGCACTCCCTGCGGGACGGTGATGTCACCGCGGTAGAGCGCGGTGCCCAGGCTGCCGAACGCCGCCACGCCGAGCGACACTCCGAACTCGCCGCTCGTCTCGGACAGGGAGGCCGCGGATCCGCCCTTCTCCGGGGGTGCGGAGCTGACCACGAGGTTGGTGCCCAGGGCGCCGATCGGTCCGGTGCCGAAGAAGGCGATCACGAAGCCGGTGATCAGCAGCGGGAGTCCGCCCACCGGGTCGACGAACGCGACCAGGAGGTAGCCGACGGTCGTCAGGGCGAGACCGCTGCCGATCACCACTCCCATGGGCAGCCGCTTGGTCAGGCCGGGAGCGATCAGCGCCGCCACGATCGAGGCGAGCGCCGAGGGCACCATCCACAGGCCGGCGGCGGTGGGCGACAGTCCCTCGACCATCTGCAGGAAGCCGGTGATGAACAGGTAGCTGCCGCCCATGGTGGCCATCGCCAGCATCAGCACGAGCAGCGACGAGGTGAAGGCGCCCGAGCGGAACAGGCGCAGGTCGAGCAGCGGGTGCGCCAGCCGGGTCTGGCGGCGGACGAACACCGCGCCGACGGCCACGCCCGCCGCGATCACCAGCAGGGGAAGCGGCTGCCAGCCGTAGCGGGCGATCTCCTTGAGGCCGAAGATGATCGGCAGGATGGTGGCCAGCGACAGCGCGACGCTGAACAGGTCCAGCCTGCCGGCGTCGGGGTCACGGTACTCGGGCAGCAGGACGGGACCGGCGACCAGCAGGGTGATCATGACGGGCACGCCGAGCAGGAAGACCGAGCCCCACCAGAACTGGTCCAGCATCACGCCGCCGATCATGGGGCCGAGCGCGGTGCCCCCCATGAAGCAGCTGGCCCACACCGCGATGGCCCGGCCGCGCTGCCCCGGGTCCTGGAACATGTTGCTGATCAGGGCGAGCGTGGAGGGCATCAGCGTGGCCGCGGCGACACCGAGCAGCGCCCGGCTGGCGATCAGCATCTCCGCGCTGGTGGAGTAGGCCGCCAGCAGCGAGCTGGCACCGACGAACGCCGCGCCGATCAGCAGCAGCTTGCGCCGGCCGATGCGGTCGCCGAGCGTTCCCATGGTGACCAGGAAACCGGCGATCATGAAGCCGTAGATGTCCATGATCCACAGCGTCTGCGTGCCGGTGGGGTTCAGGGACTCCGCCAGGTGCGGAAGCGCGAGGAACAGCACGCTCTGGTCGAGCGCCAGCAGCAGCGTGGGCAGGGCGAGCACGGCCAGCCCCAGCCACTCGCGGGTCCCTGCCTTCGCCGGCGCCGCCGGGGAGACATGAGATGACATGGGTGTCCTTCCAGGGGTAGGGACGATGTGGTGCGGACCACGGGGACGGTGGTGGGAGTTTCAGCCGGGATAGGGCCGCACGGCCCGCGCGTCGCGCAGCGTGCGTCCCCACCACGTCAGCTGGTCGAGCATCGTCTTGGCGGCGGTCTCGCACTCCGTCGCGTTCACCGGCCGGCCCTCGTCGTCGAAGCGCGTCCAGTACTCGGGGAAGGCGACGGAGTCCCGGACCGTCACCGAGTGCAGCCCGGGGAACACGTCCCGCAGGTGGGCGACGGCGCGCAGACCGCCGGCGATGCCGCCGTAGGAGACGAACGCGACCGGCTTGGCCTTCCACTCGTCGACGTACCAGTCGATGGCGTTCTTCAGCGAGGCGGGGAAGCTGTGGTTGTACTCCGGCGTCACGATGATGAACGCGTCGGCGCGTGACAGCCACGGCGCCAGGTCCTGGACGGCGGTGGGCCGCTCCGCGTGCTCGTCCGCCGGCAGCACCTCGGGCAGCCACACTTTCGCCAGGTCGATCACGTCGACGGCGAGGTCATCGCGCTTGGCGGCCTCGTCGGCTATCCAACGAGCCGCCGTGGGACCGAATCGGCCGTTTCGGACGCTGCCGATGATGACGGACACCCGCAGCTTGGGCTCAGGCATGGTTCCCTCCGTGTGCTCGGCTCCTCGGCTGTCACCGTGCCCGACACCGCCCCCGGTCCGGTCCCGGTCCGCTCTCGGTCGCTCTCGGCCGCTCTTCACACGGGATCGTCCTGTCGCGGACCGCCCCCTTCGGCTAGCGTGATCACATGCGTTTCGGGGTGCTCGGTCCGCTTGCGGTGTGGACGGCTCAGGGCCGGCCGGTGCGGGTGCCGGAGTTGAAGGTTCGAGCTCTGCTCACCGCTTTGCTGGTCCACCGCGGCCGGCCCGTGTCCGTGGACCGGCTGATCGACGACCTGTGGGGCGAGCACCTGCCGAACAACCCCATGGGTGTGCTGCAGAACAAGGTGTGGCAGTTGCGCCGGGCCCTGGAGGACGCCGCGCCCGGCGGCCGGGACCTGGTGGTCTCCCGCGCTCCCGGATACGAGCTTCAGGTTCCGTCCGGTGCCGTCGACGCCGACCGCTTCACCGACCTGACGGCCCGCGCCCGCCGGAGCGCCGATCCCCGCACCCGGACGAAGCTGCTGACCGAGGCGCTGGCCCTGTGGCGGGGTGCGGCGTTCGCCGACTTCGTCGACGAGGAGTTCGCCCGGACCGCGGCCGACCGGCTCGAGGAACAGCGTCTGACGGCGCTGGAGGAGCAGGCCGAGGCCAGGCTGCAGCTCGGCGAACACGCCCTGGTCGCCGACGAGCTGGCGGACCTGGTGGCCCTGCATCCGCTGCGCGAACGGCTGCGTACGGCCCACATCCGGGCTTTGTATCTCGCGGGCCGGCAGAGCGCCGCCCTCACCAGCTACGCCGAACTGCGCGAACGGCTCGCCGAGGAGTTAGGGGTCGACCCGTCGCCCGAGCTGGCCGCGCTGCACCGGGCCATCCTCACGCAGAGCCCCGAGCTGGCAGCCGTGCCGTCGCCGAGCACCACAGCGGCCCGGCCGCCGACGAACCTGCCCGCCCCGCCCGTCGACCTCATCGGCCGGGACGCGCTCGTCGAGCGGCTGCGCGAACTCGTCGACCGGCGCCGGCTGGTGACCCTGACCGGCTCCGGCGGCGTGGGCAAGACCCGGCTCGCCCTGGCGACCGCGGCCGAGCTCGGCCCTGTCTTCCCCGGTGGCGTCCGGCTGGCGGAGTTCGCCTCCCTCGACCGCTCCCCCACATCGGCCACCGAGGTGCACCAGGTGGTCGAGGCAGTGCTCGGCGTACGCGACGACATCACCTCCCACCCCGCCCCGGACGGCGACCCGCTGTCCTCCACCGCGCGGGTGGTGCGCGCCCTGGGCGACGAGCGGACCCTGCTGGTCCTCGACAACTGCGAGCATGTCGTCGAGCCCGTGGCCGAGTTGGCGGCACGGCTGCTGAAGGCGGCGCCCCGGCTGCACCTCATGACGACCAGTCAGACCCCGCTGAGCGTCAGCGGGGAGCAGCTCGTGGAGGTGCCTCCGCTGTCCCTGCCGCAGTCCGTCGCGGGGCTGACCTCAGAGGACGTGCTGCGGTTCAGCGCCGTGGAACTGTTCGCGGCGCGGGCGGGCGCCGCGGCTCCCCGTTTCCGGCTGAGCGAGGAGACCATCGGCCCCGTGGTCTCCGTCTGCCGGCGTCTCGACGGCATTCCCCTCGCCCTGGAGATGGCGGCGACCCGGGTCCGTGCGCTGGGCGTGCAGGAGCTGGCCGCCCGCCTCGACGACCGGTTCACGCTCCTGGCCACCGGGGCCCGGGACGCCCCGGCGCGTCAGCGTACGCTGCGCGCGGTCATCGACTGGAGCTGCGGCCTGCTCGGCACGCAGGAGCGCGCCGTCCTGCACCGCCTGGCCGTGCACGCCGACGGCTGTTCCCTCGCGGCGGCGGAGGAGCTGTGCGCGGGTCCCGGCGTGGACCACGCGGAGGTCCTCGACCTGCTGGCCCGTCTGGTGGACTGCTCCCTGGTCGTCATGACCGACGGGGTCGAGGGGCCGCGTTACCGGCTGCTGGAGTCGGTCACGGCGTACTGCCTGGAGCAGTTGTGCGAGTCCGGTGAACTCGACGCCCTCCAGGTGCGCCACCGCGCCTACTACACCTCCTTCGCCGAGCGCGCCAGGCCGCATCTGCGCGGTCACGGGCAGCGGGAGTGGCTGCGCCGCCTCGACGCCGAGACGGCGAACCTGCGCACTGCGCTGGAGAGCGCCGTGCGCAGCGAGGACGGCGAGGGGGCCTTGCGGCTGGTCAACGCCCTGGCGTGGTATTGGCACCTGCGGGGCCGCAACCGCGAGGCGGAACGCTACCTGGCCACGGCCCTGTCCCTCGTCCCGCGGGCCCCGGCCACCCCGGCGGTCGCCGAGGCGACCGCCTGGCTGGGCGGAACCAGGCTGCTCCTGGGCGGCAGCAAGGCCCCGCTGGCCGAGTACCGTGCCGCGCTGCGCCCCTACGAGGAGCTCGACGAGCCGGCCGGCGAGGCGCACGCCCAGTGGTTCCTGGGGTCCAACCTGTACGGCGTCGGAGACCTGGCGCCCAGTGAGGAACTGATCGAGCGGGCGTTGATGACCTTCCGTTCACTGGAGGACCGCTGGGGCACGGCGGCGGCGCTGAGCAGCCAGGCCTTCATCGCCAAGCTGCGCGGCGACTTCGGCGCCCTGCGCAGGTACGGCGAGCAGAGCCTGGAGATCTTCCGCGAACTGGGCGACCGGTGGGGGCAGTTGCGTGCCATGGTGCCGCTGCAGACCCTGGCGGAGGTGGTCGGCGACTACCGGCAGGCCGGGCGGCTCCTGCGGGACGGGCTGCGCATGGCCGAGGATCTCGGGCTGTGGCCCGAGGTGTCGTTCCACCTCTCGGGTCTCGGCCGGATCTCCCTGCTGACCCGTGACTACGCGATGGCCGGGGAGTACCACGAGCGGGCCAGGCGGCTCGCCGTGGAGCAGTCGGACGACTTCGGCGAGCAGTTCGCCGAGATCGGGCTCGGGATGGGGGCCCGCCGGCAGGGCGATCTGGACACCGCCGAGCATCACATGCGCAACGTGCTCGACGTGCACCGGCGCATGGGCTACCAGCCCGGCGTGCCGTCGCTGATCCTCGCCGAGCTGGGGTTCATCGCGGAGCTGCGCGGTGATGTACGCACCGCCCAGGCGTTGCAACGGGACGGCCTCGCGGCAGCGCGGGAATCGGGTGATCCGCGCGCTGTCGCCCTGGGCCTCGAGGGCCTGGCCGGCGCGGAACTCCTGGCGGGCAGCGCCGAGCGGGCGGCGTGCCTCCTCGGCGCGGCCGCCGCGGCCCGGGCCCGGGTGGGCACTCCCCTGCCCGAGGGCGAGCGCGACGACGTGGACCGGATCGCCGCGGGCGCCCGTGCGCGGCTGGGCGAGGACGGCTTCACGGCCGCTTTCGAGCGGGGCGGGACGCTGAGTCCCGAGGAAGCCGCACAGCAGTCCCCGGCCTAGCGGGCGCTCACCCGCATTGCACCCCCGCCGAGGGCGGGTATTGAAGACTCTGTCACGTCAAGCAGGACATGACAGAGTCCAAGAACATATCGACGAGCGCCCGCAGTGGCGCCGTTAGCCTCACTTACGCACTCCCGGAAAACCCAACGGACATCACCCATTGGCCGAAGAATCAATCCGGAAGGACAAAGTGAAGGCTCTAGTACTGTCCGGCGGGATGGGAACCCGGCTTCGGCCCCTCACCTATTCCACGCCGAAACAGCTGATTCCGGTCGCCGGCAAGGCGGTCCTGGAACATGTCATCGACAATATCCTGGCGGCGGGCATCTCCGATATAGGCGTGGTCGTCGGCCCCCGGGCGGACCAGATCCGCGAAGTAATCGGCGACGGCTCCCGGTTCGGAGCCCGGATCACCTACATTCCGCAGGCCCAGCCGCTCGGACTGGCCCATTGCGTGCTGATCGCCCGGGAATTCCTGGGCGACGACGATTTCCTGATGTACCTCGGCGACAATGTGCTGCCGGAAGGAATCACGGAGATCGCCCGCACGTTCGCCGCGCAACGGCCCGACGCCCAGATCGTCGTCCAGAAAGTCGCCGACCCGCGGGCTTTCGGGGTCGCCGAGGTCGACACGTCGGCCACGGTGACCCGGCTGGCCGAGAAGCCGGCCACACCCCGCAGTGATCTCGCCCTGATCGGGGTCTATTTCTTCACGCCCGCCATTCACCGCGCGGTCGGCCGGATCCGGCCGAGCGCCCGGGGGGAGCTGGAGATCACCGACGCCATCCAGTGGCTTGTGGAGGACGGGGCCTGTGTGAAGGCCAGTGAATACCTCGGTTTCTGGGCCGACACCGGGAACGTCGACGCCGTCCTCGAATGCAATCGCAGGCTGCTCGACGAACTGAGCCCGCAGCGGCTCGGCGAGGTGGACGACGCCAGCGACCTGTGCGGCCCGGTGGTGCTGGCGCCGGGCGCGCGGGTGGTGCGCTCCCGCATCGAGGGGCCGGCCTTCATCGGTCCCGGGAGCGTCGTGGAGGACAGCCACATCGGGCGGTACACCGCGATCGGCGGCGACTGCACGGTGCGGCACACGCACATGGAGGACTCCATCGTGCAGGACGGGTCCTCCCTGTCGGACCTGCGCGGACTGAGCGGCTCGCTCATCGGCAGGACCGCCTCGGTGACGGCCACCCGCCGCCACCGGCTGATCGTCGGAGACCACTCCCGGGTGGAGGTCGCGTCATGAGAATCCTGGTGACAGGAGGCGCCGGCTTCATCGGCTCGCACTACGTGCGCGCCCTGCTCGAGGACCGCTGTCCGCAGGCCGTCGGCGCCCGGGTGACCGTCGTCGACAAACTGACCTACAGCGGCAACCGGGCCAACCTGCCGATCGGCGCGGAGCGTCTGGAGTTCGTCCACGGCGACATCTGCGACGCCGGGCTGCTGCGCGAACTGCTGCCCGGCCACGACTCGATCGTGCACTTCGCGGCCGAGTCGCACGTCGACCGCTCCCTGACGGCGGCGGCCGACTTCATCCGCACCAACGTGCTGGGCACCCAGGTGCTGCTCGACTGCGCGCGGGAGTGCGGAGTGGAGCGGATCGTGCACGTCTCCACCGACGAGGTCTACGGGTCGATCGCGTCGGGCTCGTGGACCGAGACCTCGACGCTCGCGCCGAACTCGCCGTACGCGGCGTCCAAGGCCGCCTCCGACCTCGTGGTCCGCTCGTACTGGCGCACCTACGGCATGGATGTGTCGATCACGCGCTGCTGCAACAACTACGGCCCGTACCAGCACCCCGAGAAGCTCATCCCGCTGTTCGTCACGAACCTCCTGGAGGGCAAGCCCGTGCCGCTGTACGGGGACGGCCACAACGTCCGCGAGTGGCTGCACGTCGACGACCACTGCCGTGCCGTGGAGATGGTGCGCACCGGGGGCCGGGCCGGGGAGATCTACCACGTGGGGGGAGGCGTCGAGCGGACCAACGTGGAACTCACCCACCGGCTGCTGGATCTGTGCGGCGCCGATGCCTCCGCGATCCGCCGGGTGGCCGACCGGCTCGGGCACGACGACCGCTATTCCCTCGACGACACCAAGATCCGCGAGGAGCTGGGCTTCGAGCCGCGGGTGCCGTTCGAGCAGGGACTGCGCGAGACCGTCGACTGGTACCGGGACCACCCCGGCTGGTGGAAGGACATCAAGCGCGCCACCGCAACGGAGGTGAACCGATGAGCACGCTGACGACGACGGCCTCGCGGCACCGCGACGGCCAAACGGCCGACACGGACCGCCTGGTCCGCTCGGCACTCTCCCCGCACGGCCGCGGCCCGCGCACCGAGCAGGTCGGACCGTGGCTGGACGAGCACGCCCGGACCCACAGGTTCCGGGTGGAGCGCATCCCGTTCGCCGGCCTCGACGGCTGGTCCTTCGCGCCGGGTACGGGCAACCTCGTGCACCGCAGCGGCCGGTTCTTCTCGATCGAGGGCATCCACGTCGCCCACCCCGAGAACCCGGTCCCCGAGTGGCGCCAGCCGATCATCAACCAGCCGGAGGTCGGCATCCTCGGCATCCTGGCCAAGGAGTTCGACGGTGTCCTGCACTTCCTGATGCAGGCCAAGATGGAGCCGGGCAACCCCAACCTGCTCCAGTTGTCGCCGACCGTACAGGCGACCCGCAGCAACTACACCAAGGTGCACCGGGGCGCGGACGTGAAGTACCTCGAGTACTTCGTGAACGTGCCGCCGGAGCGGGTGATCTCCGATGTGCTGCAGTCGGAGCACGGCTCGTGGTTCCTGCGGAAGGCCAACCGCAACATGGTGGTGGAGGCCGAGGGCGACGTTCCGCTGGAGGAGGGATTCTGCTGGCTCACCCTCGGGCAGATCGGCGCGCTGCTCCGTCTGGACAACGTGGTGAACATGGACGCGCGTACCGTCCTGGCCTGCGCGCCCGCGCAGCCGGCCGAGCCCAGGGCCCTGCATTCGGACCTGGGACTGCTCTCCTGGATCACCGCCGAACGCTCCCGACATGACCGCCGGGTGCGGTCGGTTCCGCTCGCCGAGGTGACGGACTGGGTGCGCGGCGACTGGTCCATCGAACATGTGCCGGAACGCTACTTCCGAGTGATGGCGGTCGCCGTGGAGGCCGCCAACCGGGAGGTGGCGCAGTGGACCCAGCCGTTGATCGAGCCGCTCGGACTCGGGGTCACCGCGTTCGTGACCCGTCGTTTCGGCGGCGTCCCGCACCTGCTCGCGCAGGCCCTCCCCGAAGGTGGGCTGCTGGACACGCTGGAGCTGGCCCCGACGGTGCAGTGCACACCGGAGAACCACCGCCATCTCGACCCCGCACAGCGCCCCCCGTTCCTGGACCTGGTGCTCGGCGCCGACGACAAGCAGATCCGCTACGAGGCCGTGCACTCCGAGGAGGGCGGTCGCTTCCACCACGCACAGAGCCGTTACCTGATCGTCGAGGCGGACGAGTCGCAGGCACCGACGCAACCGCCTCCCGGGTACTGCTGGGTCACGCCCGGGCAGCTCAACTCCCTCGTGCGGCACAGCCATTACGTCAACGTGCAGGCGCGAACACTGCTCGCCTGCCTCAACACCGCCGCGGTGACGCTCTGAGGGGCGTCCCCGGCCCGACAGTAAGGACTCACTTCATGGCGGCTGCGGGTACGCAAGTAGCCACCGGAACGGGCGTTTCGCCGCGACTGGGGCGGTACGCCAGGCTGGTCAAGTTCCAGTTCGTCCTCGACTTCTTCCTCGCCCTGCTCATCGTGTGGACGGCCATGGAGCCGGACACCCGCTTCGACGGGCCCGTACTCCTGACACTGCTGGTGTTCGCGCTGGGGAAGGTGGGCGTGCTGTCCGCGGTGATGACGCTGGACGACGTGACCGGCGTCAAGGACGGCAGCGACACGGCGAACTACCTCTCCGACGGCAACACCGAACTGCGTCCGCTCAAGCGCAAGCCGTTGCTCACCGGCGAGCTCACCGTGCACCAGGCGCAGCGGTTCGGGTACGTCGCCCTGGGCTGGGGTGCCCTGTGGTGGCTGGTGGCCGTGGTCGTCGCACCCCACGTCCCGGTGTGGGGCGCCGTGGTCACCACGCTGCTCCTCGTCTTCAGCGTGCAGTACTCCTGGGGGCTGAAGCTGAGCTACGTCGGGCTGGGAGAGGCGCTGCTGCTCTTCTCGGCCACGGCGTTCGTGCTGTCCCCCTACTCCCTGACCGTCGGGGAACTGCCCGCCCTGGTCCTGGTGGAGGCTCTGCTGTTCGGATTCGGGCAGCTGCTGATATCGGGTTACTCCAACACCCAGGACATCAGCGGCGACGCGGCGGTCGGCCGGCGCACCGTCGCGGTGATGGCCTCCGAGCGCGGCAACAAGGTGTTCCTGGGGGCGCTGACGGCGCTGAACATCCTGGTGATCCTTGGCCCGTGGGCGGCGGGCTGGATACCCGGCTGGTTCGTGCTGGCGACCGTGCCGCTCATGGCGCTGCGGCTGCGCCAGTACGGCTCGTTCCTGCGCGACGGTCACGCGCTGCTGGCGCGCAGCCGCGGCGTGGTGGTCTTCCGGACGACCGTCGCCTGCGTGCTGCTGTTCAACGTGGCACACCACTGGTCCTGAGCGCGCGGGGCCCGGTACGCGACGCGGTGGCGTCCGCCGCCGCCGAGCCTGCCGGGCCCCGCCTTTCGTGCGCGGACCGCGCGGCCGGCGGCAGCGGCCGGACGGAGAGCGGGGCCTGTCGTCGGGAGCACGCCGCGGGCGCGGGTCCGGCACGCACACCGCCGCGTGGTCGCCGACCGGCATCGGCCGGCAGCGTCGGTGTGCCGCGGCCCGGTCCGGACGACGGGCCTCAGGCCCCGAAGACCCGTGCGTCGGCGGGCCGTGCGGGTGACGGCCGATCCCGGCGCCCGGAGTTGTGCTTGGACATCCAGCTGGCGACCTGGACGCGCGACGTGCACGCCAGCTTGCGCATGATCTTGCGTACGTGGTTCACGGCGGTCCACTCGGCGATGCCCAGCCGGCGGGCGATCTCCCGGTTGGTGAGGCCGTTCGCCACCAGTTCGGCGACCTCGCGCTCCCGAGGGGTGAGCGGGTTGACGGCGCCGTCCGGTGCGTCGGGGTCCGGCTCGACGCCGTCCGAGGGGGTCAGCACGGCGGCGACGGCGGCGTCCGGCTGCGACTTCCGGCCCACGGCCGCCAGCTCCGCGGCCTCGTCGTCGCCCAGGCGCACCCGGGTGAGTGCGGCGACGGCGTCCACCTCCATGCGCACGGGCCCGGGCGCGACGCAGCCGGTGGCGGCCCGGATGCCCGCGGCGGCGCCCAGGGCGCGTGCCGCCCGGCGCCAGGTCTCCATCGACTGGCCGCGGCAGCGGGTCAGCAGGAGCGTGAACTTCTCCAGGCCCAGCGCGCACAGCGCCAGGTGCTTCAACCCGGCGATGCCCTGGAGGGCGGACCGGTACAGGTCGAGGGCACGGTCCTGGTCGCCCAGGGCGAAGGCCACGTCGCCCAGGACGAGGCGGGTGAGCGCGATGCTGCGCACGTCCCGCTGCTGCTCGAAGAAGGCCAGCGCGTCCTCGGCGAGCCGGCGGGCGCCGGCGGCGTCGCCCTCGGCACGGCGGACCTCCGCGAGGATACGCAGCACCTCGGCGTGTTCGGCGCCGTCACCCCCCGCGGTGGCGGCCACACAGTCCTCGAGGCGGCGGTCGGCCTCGGCCAGGTCCCCGCGCTGGAGCGCGACGAGCCCGGCCCCACGCACGCAGGCGGCCACCGCGGCATGGTCGCCCAGTTCCTCGAACGCGGCCCGGGCCTCGGCAAGGCACTCCTCGGCCGCGGTCATCTCACAGGCGCTCATCAGGAGTTCCGCCAGCGACAGACGCGCGGTGGCCTGCTGGCGCAGGGTGAGGCCGTTCCCGGCGTCGAGTCCGGAGCGCAGCCGCGTGATGCCCTCCCTGACCTCCCCGCGGGCCTGCCAGTACTCGTGCAGGCTCGCGGCGATCCTGACCACGCCCGCCGTGTCGCCGGACCGGGCGAGGAAGTCCAGGGCGCCGATGAGGTCCTGCCGCCAGTAGTCGATCAGGAGCAGCCACCGGCTCTGCTCGGGGCCGCGCAGCCCGCTCTCGGCGCTCTCGGCGAGGTCGGCGCAGAACGTGGCGTGGGCCGTGGCGAGTTCGTCGCTCTCCCCCAGGGTGTGCGCCTCCTCCAGCAGGAACTGTCTGGTGAGGCCGAGCATCGAGATGATGAGTTCGCCGTCCGCGCACTCGTCGGTGCGCAGCAGGCTCTTGTCGACGAACATCTCCAGCAGCCGCTGGAGTTCGGTGACGTCGCCCGGCCACATGGCCTGGGCGGTGGGCAGGTCGAAGGCCCGGTGGAACACGGCGAGCCGCCTCAGCAGGGCACGTTCGTGCTTGTCCAGAGCTTCGAGCTGACGGGCGATGGCCGCGCTCATGGCGCGGTGCCGGGACAAGGTGTCGAACTCGGTCCCGGACAGGGCGTCGAGGCCGGTGTCCAGTTCGTCCAGGAGCCGCTGCGGCGAGAGCATCTTCATGCGGGACGCGGCGAACTCGATCGCCATGGGCAGGCCGTCGGTCCGCCGGCACAGCCGGACGACCGCGTCGCGGTTGTGCTCGGTCAGCGCGAAGTTGGGGCGGCTGACGGCGGTGCGTTCCACGAACAGCTTGACGGAGGGGATCTCCCGCAGCTCCGCCAGGCCGGGTTCCCCGTCGGCCGGGGGCAGCTCCAGCGGGCCGAGGCGCAGCAGCACCTCGCCGTAGACGCCGAGCCGCTCGATCCCGGTCATCAGGACGGTGAGCCGGGGGCAGTCGTTGACGAGGCGGGTGACGACCGGTACGAGCGCGGCACGCATGCGGTCGCAGCCGTCCAGGAGGAGCAGGCACCGGCGGGACTGGAGGTACTCACGCAGGAGCGTGTGCACGGGCCGGTCCGTGCCGGTGTCCAGGCCGAGGGTCTCGGCGAGCACGGTCTCGGGGTCCTGGCCCGGGCGGACGTCGTTCAGATCCACGGCCCATCCGCCGTCCTCGAAGGAGCCGACGACGTCGGCGAAGGCCGCCGCGGCGAGTCTGCTCTTGCCGACACCGGCCGGACCGGTGACGGTGACGACGTGGACGGCCGCCTCTCCGAGGAGTCCGCGCAGTTCGGCCCGCTCCTCCTGCCGGCCCACGAGCCCGTGGCCCGCGACGGTGAGCACCCCCGGTCCGCCGGCGCTGAGCTCGTCACTGATGGTGGTGCTCGAACTGATCGGGTACATAGGCAGCCCCCATGGATCAACGGACACACGTGATGAATCGATCCCGCTTGCTCGTGGGCAAGCCCGTGCGCAGGACGAGCCGGGGCGTTGCAGCGCCGTGCCGTGCCGTGCGCGGTGGGCCGGCGCGGGAGGGCAGCGGAGAGCCGGCCGGGCGTCGGCATCGCGAGGCGCCGGGACGGAACGCGCCACGGCCGGAGGAGCCGAAAGGTTCCTCCTCAGCTTGCCGGGCGCGGGAACTCCGGTCCGTGGCCGCGTGCGACTTCCGTCGACGCCACGTGCAGTCACCCCCGTTTCATCCTGTTCCGGACAATGCCAAGGTAGTTCCATCGATATCTTGAGCGAATCGATCCGGCCATGTCGAGGTGCCCACCGCGCGCCTCGCCTGCGACCCGGCGCTTGTTCGGGGGCTCGTGAGCACCCTCGGTATCCTGTTTGTTCGCTTTCGTCGGGCCTCCCGACTCCTCCGACGGGGCTTCGTCGAGGACCCATGCGCACACGGCCGGTTGGCGCAAAACCTCCCCGGGCGGCGGTGGAGAATGTCAACTCCCCGGGCGCAGCACGACGACCCGCGGGCAACCCGCGGGCCGTCGTCGGGGCGGAGCAGGGAGAGGGTCAGGACGGCGTGACGATCACCGGGCCCGGCCCGTCGGCCGACGTGCCCTGCTCCTCGGCGATCCGTACGGCCTCCTCCACCAGCGTCTCGACGATGAGAGACTCCGGAACGGTCTTGATCACCTCCCCCTTCACGAAGATCTGCCCCTTGCCGTTGCCGGACGCCACACCGAGGTCGGCCTCCCTGGCCTCGCCCGGCCCGTTCACCACACACCCCATGACGGCGACCCGCAGCGCGGCGGGGAACCCCTCCAGCGCGGCGGAGACCTTCTCCGCCAGGGTGTGCACATCCACCTGGGCCCGCCCGCAGGAGGGGCAGGAGACGATGTCCAGCCCGCGCTCGCGCAGGGCCAGCGCCTCCAGGATCTGCGTGCCGACCTTGACCTCCTCCACCGGCGGCGCCGACAGGGAGACCCGGATGGTGTCGCCGATCCCCTCCGACAGCAGCGCCCCGAACGCCACCGCGGACTTGATTGTGCCCTGGAAGGCCGGTCCGGCCTCCGTCACGCCGAGGTGCAGGGGGTAGTCGCAGCGCTGCGCGAGCAGCCGGTAGGCGGCGATCATGACCACGGGGTCGTTGTGCTTCACGGAGATCTTGATGTCGCGGAAGCCGTGCTCCTCGAACAGGGAGCACTCCCACAGCGCCGACTCGACCAGCGCCTCCGGGGTGGCCCTGCCGTACTTCTCGAGCAGCCGGCGGTCCAGCGAACCGGCGTTGACGCCGATCCGGATCGGGATGCCGGCGTTCGCCGCCTCCTTGGCGATCTCCCCCACCCGGTCGTCGAACTTCTTGATGTTCCCCGGGTTGACGCGAACGGCGGCGCACCCGGCGTCGATGGCCGCGAACACGTACTTGGGCTGGAAGTGGATGTCGGCGATCACCGGGATCGGCGACTTCCTGGCGATGGCGGGCAGCGCCTGCACGTCGTCGGCCGAGGGGACGGCGACCCGGACGATCTGGCAGCCGGCCGCGGTCAGTTCGGCGATCTGCTGGAGCGTGGCGTTGACGTCCGCGGTCACGGTCGTCGTCATCGACTGCACCGACACCGGCGCGTCGCCGCCGACCGGTACCGACCCCACCATGATCCGGCGGGACGTGCGCCGCCGGGCCAGCGGCGGCAGATCGGCCCCCGGCCTGACAGCGGGCATTCCGAGACCAACCGTCGTCATCGTGTCTCTCCTCCGCGTTCCCGTTCGATGAGGCGGGCCATCTCCCGCTCGAAGTCGATCACCGGGGCGTCGATCCGGTTCTCCGCCGGTTCACTGATCTCCTCCACCACGGCCCTGGCGATCTCCTGCGCGGTCAGTCCGCAGCCCGAGAGCACCTCGGCGCGGCTGCCGTGCTGGAGGAAGCGCCGGGGAATGCCGAACTCCCGCAGCGGAGTGCGCACCCCTTCGTCGCGCAGGAACTGGGCGATGGCCGAGCCCACGCCGCACATACGGCTGTTGTCCTCGACGGTGATGGCCAGGCGGTGCCGGCGCGCCATGTCGGCGAGCGTCGGATTGACCGGCGTCACCCACCGCGGGTCGACCACCGTCGCGCCGATGCCCTGCGCCCACAGCACCTCCGCCACCTGCAACGCCACCCGGGCCAGCGCGCCCACCGAGACGATCAGCACATCGAGCGGCCCGGCCCGGTGCAGCACGTCGGTGCCGGCGAACGTGATCTTCGCGGGTATGTCGTCACCCGTCGGCCCCTTGGGGAAGCGCACCAGGGTCGGGCCCTCCTCCCACTCGACGGCCTCCCCGAGCAGTTCGGCAAGCCGGGCGCCGTCGCGTGGGGCGGCGATCCGCAGCCCGGGCACCACCTGAAGGACCGACATGTCCCACATGCCGTTGTGGCTCGGGCCGTCGTCGCCGGTGACGCCGGAGCGGTCGAGGACGAATGTCACCGCTCTGCGGTGCAGTGCCACGTCCATCAGCAACTGGTCGAAGGCGCGGTTGACGAAGGTGGAGTAGATGGCGACGACCGGGTGGACGCCGCCCAGGGACATGCCCGCGGCCATGGTGACCGCGTGCTGCTCCGCGATGCCCACGTCGATGACCCGCTGGGGGAACCGCTCCTGCATCGGCAGCAGACCGGTCGGCTCCAGCATGGCCGCCGTGATCGCCACGACGTCCGGACGGCGCTCGGCGATGCGGACGAGTTCGCGCCCGAAGACGGACGTGAACGACGGCCCGGCGGAGCCCTTCAGCGGCCGGCCCGTCTCGGGGTCCATCGGCTTGATGGCATGACCCCGGTCCAGTTCGTTCTGCTCCGTCACCGCGAACCCGTGGCCCTTCTCGGTCACCACGTGGACGACGACGGGCCTGCGCAGGACCCGCGCGCGCCGCAGCGCCTCCTCCAGCGCCGTCACGTCGTGCCCGTCGACCGGGCCGAGGTAGGCCAGCCCCAGCTGCTCGAACAGACCGGGCGGCCCGGGCTGACCGTTGCGCAGCTCCCCCAGGTGGTCGGCGAACCCGCCCTGGGTGAGCGCGTAGGAGCGCTGGTTGTCGTTGAGCACGATGACCAACGGCCGGTCCGGGCCGCCCGCGATGTTGTTCATGGCCTCCCACGCCATGCCGCCGGTCATCGCCCCGTCGCCGATGACGGCGACCACGGCCCGGTCGGTGCGGCCCTGATGGGCGTCGGCGCGCGCCAGGCCGTCGGCGTACGACAGCGCCGTGGAGGCGTGGGAGTTCTCCACCAGGTCGTGCTCGGACTCCGCCGGGTTCGGGTAACCCGACAGACCGCCCTCCTGGCGCAGCCGGTCGAAGCCGGCCGCCCGGCCGGTGACGATCTTGTGCACGTACGACTGGTGCCCCGTGTCCCACAGCAGCCGGTCGCGGGGCGAGTCGAAGACCCGGTGCAGGGCGAGGGTCAGTTCCACCACGCCCAGGTTGGGGCCGAGGTGCCCGCCGGTCACGCAGACCCGGTCGACGAGGAAGGTGCGGATCTCCGCGGCAAGAACGTCCAGTTCCCGCGCGCTCAGTTCCCGGAGGCGCTCCGGGCCGTGCACGGTCTCCAGCAAGGACATGCGATCACCGGTTTCGATAGGCGACTTCGAGGGCCATCTCGCTCAGTTCGTCTCGCCACACCGGTTCGATCGCGGCCTGGTCGAGGGCCACGCCGGCGCGTTCCACGAGCGCGTCGATGCGCTCTTCGATACGGGTCCTGCTCTCGCCGAGGAGGTCCAGCAGCGCGGTGGTGTCCCATTCGGGGCGATTGACCAGGCAGCGCACCTGCTGGTCCCGCTCCGCGGCTTCGGCCAGCAGCAGCGTCATCTTGTGCTGTTCCAGGTCGAGTCCGACCGGCTTGCCGGCGACCGTGCTGTCGCCGAACGCGCCGATGAGGTCGTCGCGCAACTGGAAGGCGAGCCCGAGGCACTCGCCGTACTCCTCGAACGCGGTCGTCAGGTCGGGCCGTCCGGCGAGCGCGGCCCCCAGCAGCAGCGGGCGCGTGATGCTGTAGCGGCCGGACTTGCAGATGGCGATCCAGCGCGACAGCTCCGGCGCGATCACGCCCTCCGCGGCCACGGCCACGTCCAGATGCTGGCCGATCTGGATCTCGGTGACCATCTCGCCCCACACGTCGCGGGCCGCGGGCGGCAGGTTCCGGGTGAGGCGGTCGGCGTAGAGCATGGCCAGCACCCCGGAGATCAGGGCCACGCCCTCGCCGTAACGGCGCGACTCGCCCCGCCAGCCACGCTCCGCGTGGACCGTGGCGTGTCTGACGTGCGCGGCGGGGGCGCCGCGCCGGGTGTCGGAGGCGTCGAGCACGTCGTCGTGGAGCAGCGCGCCGGTGTGGATCAGTTCGATGCCGGAGGCGGCGTCCGCCACCATCGGGTCGTCGGGGTCGCCTCCGGCGGCCAGGTATCCGGTCACGCAGAAGGCGGGGCGCAGCCGCTTGCCGCCGGCGTCGACCAGAGAGGTCACCGTGTCCACGGGAACCGCGCCCCGCTCGTCGACACCGCTCCAGCGGGCACGTTCGTCCGCGAGGAGCTCGCCAAGACGTCGCTCCGCCCTGCGCAGCACCTCCGCGCGTGTGCTGCGCACCGAGAGCCGGTCTGTCACCGCGGTCGTCATTTTGCTCCCTCTCCTGTCCGGCCGGTCAGCCGGCCTTGGCCGTGTCGATGAGGTGCGTCGGCGGATGGAAGACCACGTCCTCCTGCGCCACCTGCTCGATCTCGATATCGCGGTAACCGAAGTCCGCGAGCCGTTCCAGAACCTGGTCGACGAGGATCTCCGGGGCGCTCGCGCCCGCGCTCAGGCCCACCACCGACACTCCCTCCAGCCAGTTCTCGTCGAATTCCGTGACATCCGGTACAAGGTGGGCGGGAACACCGAGGCGGCGGGCCACCTCGACCATCCGGAGCGAGTTGCTGGAGTTCCGGGAGCCGACCACGAGCATGAGATCGGAGCGCGGCACGACCTGCTTGACCGCGTCCTGGCGGTTCTGGCTCGCGAAACAGATGTCGTCGGTGCCCGGGCCCCGCAGATCGGTGAAGCGGCGGCGCAGCACCTCGAGGATGTCGCGGGTCTCGTCCACCGACAGCGTCGTCTGGGTGAGGTAGGCCACCGGGGTGTCGGCCGGCAGGTCCAGCCGTTCGGCGTCCTCCACGTTCTCCACGATCAGCGTCCGGTCGGGCGCGTGCCCGAAGGTGCCCTCGACCTCCTCGTGCCCGGCGTGCCCCACCAGCAGCAGCGTGCGCTCCTCCCGGGCGAAGCGTTTGGCCTCCTGGTGCACCTTGGACACCAGCGGGCAGGTCGCGTCGATCACCTCCAGCCGGCGGGCCCGCGCGTTGCTGCGCACCTGGGGGGAGACGCCGTGTGCGGAGAACACGCACACCGCGCCCTCGGGCACGTCCTCCTCGGAATCCACGAACCGCACACCGCGCCGCTCCAGCTGCCGCACCACGTAGTGGTTGTGCACGATTTCCTTGCGCACATAAAGCGGAGCGCCATGGCGTTCCAGCGCGAGTTCGATAATCGATATCGCTCGGCGTACACCGGCGCAGAAACTGCGCGGTTCAGCGAGGATGACTTTCTTCTTGCGTCCCATTTTCACCCGTCTCCGCTGCGTGGTTCGACTCCCGTAGCCGACTGTGCTGTTCAGGTGCGTCCCCGGTCAACCGCATCAGTGGGCTCGGGCTCGAAGCAGTCATGTACCGCAGCCACCCCAACCGCTGAACCTTGCCAGGCCCTTGTCATTCATTAGGGCTGCCTCCGATTCCTAATGTGGAGCGGACCGCACGGCGTGAATTCATCCGGCCGCACGGCGGAATTGAGCGGACCGCACGGCGTGAAAGGAAACGACCGAGGAGTCACATGAGTACTGCTCTCATTCGTCCCGAAGCGGTGCTCGGGGATGCGCTCGAGGACCTGGGCACGGAGCTCTTCGCGACACTGCGCCGCAGCGACCAGCGGCGGCGGGGCATGGAGTACATCCACGGGCTGCTCTCCACCCGCGGCCGGAAGTCCATCCGGAACATGGCAGCGCCGAAGGGCAGCAGCACCGGCC
Organism: Streptomyces sp. NPDC007991; assembly: GCF_042958445.1. NCBI lineage: Bacteria > Bacillati > Actinomycetota > Actinomycetes > Kitasatosporales > Streptomycetaceae > Streptomyces > Streptomyces sp. NPDC007991. The sequence goes on along the minus strand of NZ_JBIBJD010000024.1, from coordinate 42,463 downwards.
AGAGTCTGCACCACTTCATCTGCAGCTCCACCTGGGACTGGTTCCCGGTGCGCCGCTCCCTGGCCGAGTACCTGACGCGTCTGGCGCCGCCGCAGGCCTATGTCGCCCGCCTCATGACGATCCCGAAGGTGGGACGTCACTCGGTCGGGGTCAGCCGCTACTTCTCGGTCGACGAGGGGCAGGCGCTCAACGCCCAGCGCGCCGTCGGTGTCTGGGGCGTCGCCGACACCATGACGGCGCCGTTCAACTGGCGGCTGTACCTGCCGCAGACGTGGATCAAGGACGGGCTGCGCCGCAACCAGGCGTCGATTCCGTGCGAGGTGGGGCCCGAGACCCTCGGGGACTGCGTGCTGACGGCCTGCCGGGAGAGCCTGGCCGCCTGGGAGCTGCCGTCGCAGCCGGTGGTCGTCGACATCGAGGAGGCCGATCCCGTCGCCACGGTCCACGGGCTGCGTGCCATGGGGTTCCCCGCGATGGTCCGGGTGCACGGCGAACTCCCGCTCACGGTGCGCGACCCGGCACTGACCGGGCACGGCTCGCGCCGGCTGACCGCTCCGGAGATCATGCAGGCGGCGCGGGCGCTGTTCCGGCCCATGGCCCGCCTGGAGACCGTCTCGCGGTCGCTGCCCGCGGTCCGCAGGACCGCTCTGGTCGCCGCAGTCGGGGTGCGGGTGCCCGGTGCGGGGCCGGGCGGGGCACCGCTGTCGCTGGTCGGGGTCAGCGCTCCGGGCCGGCGCGAGCCGGCCGAGATGTGGCTGACCGACCTGCCGCATCCGGCCGCCGCGGTCCTGCGCTTCAGCGACTGTGCCCGGCGGGTCGACCGGGACTTCGACGAGGTGACCTCCCACGTCGGCATCCGCGACTACGTCGGACGCTCCTACGGCGGCTGGAACCGGCACACCACCCTGGCGTCGGCCGCGCACGCCGTCTCGGTGCTCTCCGCACCGGTTCCGCTGGCACGCCAGGCCTCCTGACGCGGTGGGAGAGCCGGCCGGCGACCGCGGAGAGACGTGGACGGCGGGTGCGGGTGCGGGCGCGTGGCAGTGGCGGGGTCAGCGAAGGCCGTCGAGCCTGAAGCGGAAGGCCGCGATGCGCATCCGGCGTGCGTGGTGGAAACGGTGGGCGGCGTGGTTGGTGACGCCCGAGTCGAGCCGACCGGTGGCCGGGGTCGGTCACCGGGTCCCCGACCAGGAGGATCCGCCCCGGCTGGTGGCCAGGATGCGGTGGGTGCACACCACCGGCAGCGGCTCCTGGTCGGCCCGGTCCGGCATGCCCTTGGACAGGGCGACGGCGGGCGCCGTGCACCTCCGGGAATGGACGTAGAGCAGCTCGCGAGCCAGTTGCTCGCCGGGGCCACGAGGTGGCTGTACCTGACGGGTCTGCGCGGCGCCTCCCTGGGAGCCGCGCTTCACCTCATGGCACGACGGCTTCGCGGCGGACCTCGGCGCGACGGCGGACGCCTGACGGACGCGCGTACGACGGGGGTGAACTCCGGCCGGGCGACCAGCGGTCGCCCGGCCGACACGTCTGCCCCGGGGCCGTGCGGCGCGCGCCGCACGGCCGGTCGTCGTGTGGACGGTCGCCGTACTGACGGGACTCTCACGGACGGGCTCGCACGGCCGGTCATCATCGTACGGACGGAACTCGTACGGACACGGCTCGTACGGACGATGCCGCCGGGTCAGTAGTCGAACGGGCATGGATCCGCAGCGGTGCGCCACCGGAACGAGGCCCCGGCCGCTCCACCGTCCTCGGCCGGGCACCGGCACGCAGCCGGCGGTGAGCCGAGACGGCCGTGAGGCGAGACGACGGTGGGGCGGGGTGGCGGTGAGGCGTCCGGGACTGCGGCGCCGGGCGCGGGCCGCTTCGGCACCCGGCCTCCCGACGGCCCCGCGGCCTTCGTCTCGGCCGGTCCTCAGAACTCGTGCCCGCCCTCCTGCCGGCATTCCACCACCGGGCGGGCAAGCCACGGTGCGTGGTAGTCGCGCAACCACCCCTCACCGCTGCGGCGCAGCCGGACGAGCGACGTTCCCGGCTCACGCAGCAGCCGGCCCTCGGAGACGGTGTTGCGCAGCCCGAGCACCCGGGCCGCCTGTGCGGCGACCTGGCGGTGGCCCGCCGGGGACAGACACAGCTCGCCCGCTTCCCAGGCGCGCCGGTCCTGCAGCGCGCGCAGCGACCACAGGTCCACCACCGGGCAGCCGTACCGGTCGGCGATGGCCCGCACGTGCGCGGTGTACGTGGCGGTCCTGCCGCGCAGGTGGCGCAGTCCGGGGATCGGGCGCGGATCGAAGCCGGTGAACAGCAGCACGGTGCGGGCGTGGGCGGACAGTCGCGCCACCGCCTCCTCGGTGCGTTCCGCGAGCACGTCGGGGTCGCCGTCGGCGAGCAGCAGGTCGGCGTTGCCCGCCCAGAAGCTGACCAGGTCGGGCGGGCGCCTTTGGACGACTGCCAGTTGGTCGCTCCCGGTGCCGTCCAGGAACCGTCCGCGCGCCGGCTTCAGGTAGTGCAGCACACCGTCGGACCGCTCCTCGGCGAGCAGCACGGCGAGCCGGTCGGCCCAGTCGGTCGGCGCGCCCTCGGTCGCGGGGACCTCACGGGCCGCGTCCAGAGCGTCGCCGACGGCCGTGTACGACTCGGTACGGCGCCTGTCACCCGTTCTGGATGGTGTGGTCACGTCGGGACTTCTCACCTCTCGGGCCCTGCGGGCCGTGTCCACCGCCTCGGCGGCCGGGCGGAGTGAAACCCGCCGAGACTTCGGCGGCGGACAGAATCCCGTACTCCGCGAGACCGCCAGGCGATGGTCCGGCAGTTTGACGACGAACGGTAGAGGCCCCGGGCCGAGTCCGTCACCTAGCGGCGCCCGTACAGGCGTGTTCCTGCCGTTTTCCGCCGTGGGGGTGATCCGGCCACACCCCTGACCGGCGGTACGGCCGGCCGCCGTGGCCCGGTGCGGCGCCCGGCGGGCGCGCTGGTGGCCCGGGCACCGACGGGCGCGGCGACTAGGTGTTCGGCGCACCTCGTGCCGGAACGGGCCCGGATACGACGGTGGTCGTGCAGCCGCAGGGTTGTCCGACCGGATGGAGAGCGTTGTGAACACGTCTGATGTCACGCGGGAGACCTTCGCCGAACTGGGCTTGAAGCGTCTTCGGGTCCACGAAGCGACCGACAGTGCGATCTGCGACGACGTCCTCGCCGAACTCGGCGCCGCCCTCTTCTCCCGGTTCCGCAGGAAGGACCAGCGGCAGAAGGCCGACCAGTATCTGCAGGGGCTGCTGTTCGCCGAAGGCCGTAAGTCGATCCGCAACATCGCCGCGCATGTGGGCGGTGTGGGCGCCGAGCAGAGCCTGCACCATTTCATCTCCAGTTCGACGTGGGACTGGCGTCCGATGCGGGCCGACCTCGCGGCGTATGTGGAGCGGGCCGGGACGCCGCGGGCCTGGGTGGTGCGCTCGCTGCACATCCCGAAGGCCGGGGAGCACACCGTGGGTGTGGACCGGTTGTTCGCCCCCCAGTTGGGCCACATGTTCCGTGGCCAGCAGGCGTTCGGCCTGTGGTTCGCCTCGGAGGAGATGAGCGTTCCGGTCAACTGGCGTCTGCTCCTGCCCGAGCAGTGGGTGACGGACCACGAACGGCGTGCACGGGCCGAGGTTCCCCAGGAGGCCGGGCGGGAGACGGCGGAGGAGTGCGCCGTCGCCGTGGCCCTCGACACCGCGCGGAACTGGAACGTCACGCGCCGGCCGGTCCTGCTGGACCTGCGCGGCAGCGCCGTCCGCCCGACGCTGGCGCGGCTCGCCCGGGCCCGGGTGCCCGTCGTCGGCCGGATCGGGGCGTCCTGCCGCCTGACGGTGGCCGACCAGGCACTGCCCGGTTTCGGCGCGGGGCCGCTGCCCGCCCATCAGATCATGGAGTCGACGAAGGGGCTGCGCCGTCCGGTGCACTGGCTCGACCCGGCTCGGGGCAACACCTCGCAGACCTCCCTCGCCTCGGTGGTGCGGGTGTCGCTGCTGGACCCGCAGACGGGCCGGCAGCGTCCGATGCTGCTCCTCGGGGAGTGGCGCGACCCGCAGCGCCCGCCGGCCCGGCTGTGGTTGACCGACCTGATGAACGCGCCGGTGGCCCCACTGCTCCGGCTGACGAAGCTGACCCGCCGGGTGCACCGGGACTTCACCGAGACCGGTGAGGAGGTCGGGCTGCGCGACTTCGTGGGACGGTCCTACCGGGGCTGGCACCGGCACATCACCCTCGCCTCGGCGGCGCACGCGGCGGCCGTGCTGTCCACCGACAGTCCCGGCCTGGAATACGTGGCCTAGGCCCGACAGGGCCCAGGGCGAACTGCCGGGTGGGGCGGGACATCCGCCCCACCCGGGCCGCGTCACGTCAGCTGTTCGGCAACTCGATGGACTGCGGGTGGCGGAAGAAGTTCCGCGGGTCCCACTCGGCCTTGATCCGCTGCAGCCGCGGGTAGTTGTCCTTGTAGTACAGCTCGTGGCAGGACGTGCCGGACCTGTTGAACGCCGGGTCGCTCAGGTCGTTGTCCGGGTAGTTGATGTAGCAGCCGTCGGTGACGTCGTTGGGCACTGGGACGCCGCCCGTGTCGGCGTACAGGTCCTGATACAGCGACCGCAGCCAGGCGACGTTCCGCTCGTCGTCCTCGGCCTTGTGCCAGTACGACTCGAAGTACACCAGCCAGAGGGCGTCGCGGTGGGTGGCCGCGGTGTCGGCGTCGTCCAGCGCGCTGATCTGTCCGCGGACGGAGTTGATGACCAGGAAGCTGTACGGGTTGGGGTTGGAGGTCTTCGTCAGGTACCGGTAGATGGTCTGCACCTGGTGCTCGGGGAAGGCGTCCTTCATGTAGGTCGACTTGTGAGAGGTGCGCAGACTGGGGCTGGTGATCGTCTCGCCGGCGGTCATGGTCGCCGCGGTGGCCTTCAGGAAGGGCTGCTCCGTGATGGAGTTGCTCTGCGGCTGGACGCCGAGCGAGTCGGCCACGAACGCGATGAAGTCGTCCACCAGTCTCCGGGCGTCCGGCACGGTCGAGTCGATCTGCGCGACGACGTTGAAGGTGCCCGAGTCGGCGTGCTGGAGGAAGATCCAGTGGCCGAGGTCGATGTACGGCGAGTCGAGGCCGCCGTGGGTCTTGGACCAGTCGGCGTACCGGGCCATGAAGGTGGCGAACGCCTCCTCGGTGATCTGGTCCCACGACCAGGCCGCGAAGATGGAGAAGACGGTGGACGGCGCCTTCGGCAGCAGGTCGCCCGGGCTGCCCTCGGCTCCGCGGCTGCGCATCCAGAAGCGGGTGACGACACCGAAGTTGCCTCCTCCCCCGCCGGCGACAGCCCAGGCCAGGTCGTGGTAGGGGTCCTCCGGGTCGCGGGTGGCGACGACGGCGCGCACCTCGCCCCGCTCGTCCACGGTGACGATCTCGACGGCGTAGAGGTGGTCGCTGAGGATGCCGTGCTTGCGGGAGAGGATTCCGTACCCGCCGCCGGAGAAATGGCCGCCGGCGCCCGTGGCGTAGCAGCCGCCGCCGGGCAGGGTGACGCCCCAGCCGATGTGAAGGTTCTCGTAGATCTTCAGCAGTGTGGCGCCCGGTTCCACGACGAAGGCGCCGCGGTCCTCGTCGAAGCCGACGTGGTCCATCAGCCGCATGTCGACGATGATTTCCGTCTCGTCGTTGAAGACGAGGTTCTCGAAGCAGTGTCCGCCGCTGCGCACGGCGACGCGCTTGTTGTCGCGGACCGCCTCCCTGACGATCTCGACGACCTGCTCGGTGGTGGACGGAAGGCGGATCGCCTCGGGAGAGGCCACGTGCCGGTTGTTGCCGTGGCCCCTGATCATGTCCGGGTAGCGGGCGTCGTCGGGCGTCACCGTGGGGATGGCGTCGCCGTGACGGCGCGGCGCAGCGTTGTGGGGGGTCGCCGGAGCCGGGTGCTGGTTGGCTACGGTGCTGTTCACTCGGTTCACGCTCCCGTTTCGTGAGCTGCTCGTCCAGCGAGCTCGTTCGCTTGCTGCACCACCAGCCTCGGCGCCTGGACGGGGACGTTCCGGAACTCCCACGGGTTGTTTGTCAGGTACACCGATCCCGGACGCCGTGAAGTGGTGTGGACCGGCCAACGGCAGGCGCTTTCCGGTCACCCCCGTCCCGGCTCACTCCCCCTCGCCCGCCGCTCCCGCCCCGCCGCGCTCCCGCAACACCCCCCGGGTCCGCTGCAGCCGCAGCGCCAGTTGCACCTCCAGGGCCCTCCCCGGCTTCTGCCACTCGGTGCCGAGGAGTTCGGTGATGCGCTCCAGGCGACGCGAGACGGTGTTGGGGTGCACGTACAGCGCCTCGGCGGCGTTGGTGGGGCTGCCGCCCGAGGCGAAGTAGGCCTCGAGCGTGCGGGTGAGGTCGGTCAGGCGCTCGGCGTCGTAGGCGAGGACGGGGCCGATGGCCGAGTTGATGAACGCGTCCACGTCGTAGTCGTCGGACAGCAGCAGGCCCAGAAACCCCAGGTCCTGGGCGGAGGCCGCGCAGCCCACGCCGGCGAGGGCGGTGAGGGCGTCCAGGCAGCGCGTGGCCTCGCGGTGCATCCGGGCGATCGAGGCGGCTCCCCAGTCCGGACCCGCCGCGCCCACGGACACCGGGTGGCCGAGCAGCGGGGTGAGTTCGCCGGCGACGGCCCGGGCGGCGGCGGAGGCGTCCGTGCCGGGCAGCAGCAGGACGATGCAGCCGCCGTGCACGGTCTTCAGCCCGGACATCCGGTACGCGTAGGAGGAGGCCCACACCACGGCCCGGCCCTGCTCGCCGCCTTCGGGCCGGGCGACGACCACGACGTGGGGCTGTTCCAGGTCCATGTCCAGTCTGCGGGCCCGCTGCGCCGTCTGGTGCGGTGGGGACGCGGTGGCGGACACGGCCAGCAGCTCGTCGAGGAGTTCGTCGCGCACCGGTCCCTCGGCGGCGGCGGCGCTGCGCTGCATCAGCAGGTGCACCGCGAACGCCTGCGCGGTGGTCTGCAGCAGCCAGCTGTCCTGCCCCACCAGCTGGGCCACCGGCCGCAGCACCACGACGCCGAGGTCCTCCGTGCCGGCGGTGACGGGAGCGACCCAGGTGCGGTCGTCGGCCTCCACCGGCCCGCGCTGGGCGTGCGCGGCCAGCACGGCCCTGGCCACCGCGTCCTCGTCCAGGTCGGGCATCTCCCCCGCGGCGGCCAGGACCCGGCCGGCCGGGTCGCGCATCTGCAGGGCGCCGTCCAGCGCGTCGCCGGCGGCCTTGGCCACGGTGGTCAGGTCGGCGCCCGCGACGAGCAGGCTCATGATGCGGCTGTAGGACTCCCCGAGCTGTTCCAGGCGGGCCAGGCTCGAGCGCGCCCGGAACCCCTCGAGTTCGAGGTCGGCCAGCTGCGCATGAGCCTGTTGCAGCACGCCGGTCCTCTCGATCGCGACGGCCGCGAGGTCGGCGAGGGAGCAGATCAGGCCTATCTCGACGGGCGTGTAGTGCCGCACCTTGCGGTCGGCTCCGTAGAGCACGCCGACCGCACTGTCACCGCAGCGCAGCGGGACGGCCATCAAAGCGTGCAGCCCCTCGGCCTCGACCACCTGGTCGATGCTGTCGGCGTGGGCGATGGAGTCGTCGTTGAGGTAGTCGGCTGTCCACAGCGGCGCCCCGGATATCAGCGCCTGATGGCCGAGGCCGCTGCCGCTCTCGACGCTGAGTCCGGTGTTGAGCGCGGTGGTGGCGCCCTCCGAGGTGTGGATGACCATGTGGCCGTCGTCGTCCCGCAGGGCGACGTAGGCCATGTCGAAGTGGAGCAGCAGCCTGACCCGTCGAGTGATCACGCTCAGCAGCGTGTCCAGGTCGTACGGGAACGTCAGGTCGCGCGCGGTGTCGACGAGTGCGGCGTACCCGGCCTCGCGCTGCTGTCTGCGGTCCACGGAGGCGTGGACCTCCCGGGCGAGCTGCACCGCCCGTTCGAGGCGGGCCAGTTCCCCGGGGTCCGGGTCGCTGCGGCGGGCCCGTTGCAGCAGCGCCTCTAAACGGCTGGGCGGCGCCTCTTCCGCCAAGAGGGAGAGTACGGCGAGTACGGAATCGTCCTCTGGTGCGTGAAAGCCCGACATGTTCCATCCCCCGTTCGTCGAGCCGAGCGTGGCTCGGCGCGGCAGAACCTAGTTGGCGCGACTTCGGCACGTCAACGTTGGGCTGACCGCTCGCGCACCGCTGTGCCGGGAGCACCGCTGCGGCGCCTTCCCGGTGTTCCGGGACCACCTTCCTGCCGGGCACCACTCTGCCCGAGGCTCGTGCCGCCGGCGCGGGGCCGAACGGCTCCGCCACAGGAAGGAGCTCACCTTGCAGATCCGAAGCCACGAACGTTCGCTCGAGCGCAGCCGCATGGCGCGCACCGACCGCGACCGGCCGCGGCGCTTCACCATGCGGGGCCGTGAGTGGGACCTGCTGCCGGACGTGTTCGCCCCGCCGTACTCACCGTCGACGGACGCGGCCATGGAGCTGCTCGGCTTCATGGAGGGGACCCAGGTCCCGCGGCAGGGATCGTTCCTGGAGATCGGCTGCGGCACCGGCATCATCGCCGTGAGCGCGGCGCTGGCGGGCTGCGACCGGGTGCTCGCCACGGACGTCAACCCGTACGCGGTGGACAACGCGGCGCGCAACGCGCTCCGGCACGGCGTCGGCGACCGGGTCCGCGCCCTGCACAGCGACCTGTTCGACGCGATCGACCCGGCTGAGCGCTTCGACACGGTGTACTGGCACTCCAACTTCGTCCTGGCCCCGGCCGATCACCACTACGAGTCGATCCACGACCGCGCCTACGTCGACGCGGGGTACGCCGCCCACCGCCGCTACCTGCGGGATGCGCCCCGGTGGACCACCGCCGGCGGCTCGGTCCTGCTGCACTTCAGCAACCGGGGCGATCTGGTCCGGCTGCGCGAGCTGGCCGACGAGACCGGGCGCGAGCTGGACGTGCTGCGCAGCCTGCGGGCCCAGGAGGGCGACGACGTGGTCGAGCACATGCTGATCAAGGTGTCCGCGGTCCGGGCCGGCTCCGAGGCGGACGGGGCCCGCACGCGTCCCGCGGTCGTCCCGCCGGTCCGTACCTCCGGCTGAAGCCACCGGGATCCGTCCGCGCGGACGCCGCGTCCGCCCCTGCCGACCCCATGACGAAGAACGGGACAGACCATGCGCATCCTGCTCGTCGACAACTACGACTCGTTCACCCACAACCTCGTCCACTACCTGGCCCGGATCACCGGTCAGGAGCCGGTCGTCATCCGCAATGACGACCCGGACTGGCACATCGGGCGGCTCTCCGAGGTCGACGCCGTCGTGCTGTCCCCCGGCCCCGGCACTCCGGAGCGCGCCGCCGACTTCGGGATCTGCCGGGAACTGGTGGAGCGCTGCGAACTCCCGCTGCTCGGTATCTGCCTGGGGCATCAGGGCGTTGCCCTGGCGCACGGCGCGGCCGTCGTCCGGGCGCCGGAGCCCCGCCACGGCCGTCTGTCGCCGGTGCTGCACCACGGCGACGAGCTGTTCCGCGGCATACCCTCGCCGTTCGAGGTGGTGCGTTACCACTCGCTGGCCGTGACCGACCTGCCCGACGGTGTGGAGGGTACGGCGTGGACGCCGGACGGTGTCCTGATGGCGCTGCGGCACCGCGACCGGCCGATGTGGGGGGTGCAGTTCCACCCGGAGTCGATCCTCACGCGGCACGGCAAGAAGCTGCTGCGCAACTTCGTGGATCTGGCCCGCCGGTGGCGCGAGCGGCACCCGGCGCACCCGGATCGTGCGCGGGTCACGGAACCGGTCACGCCGGTGGCCGCGGCGGCGAAGGAGCGCCGCGCGGTCCGTGAACTGCGCGTCGTCGTCGACCGGTTGGACACCCGGTGGAGCGACGAGGCCGTCTTCGCGGAGCTTTTCGGCGCGAGTGAGCACGCCTTTTGGCTGGACAGCAGCACCGGCCGCTCCTCCCGCGGGGCGCTCGGCCGCTTCTCCTTCATGGGGGACGCGTCGGGGCCGCTGGCCCGGATCGCCGAGGCCGACGTGTGGACGAACACCACCACGGTGCGCTCGGCGACGGGCACCGAGGTGGTCTCCGGGGACTTCCTGACGTGGCTGGACCGCGATCTCGCCGCCCTGAGGACGACGGTGCCGGAGCTGCCCTTCGACTTCGCCCTCGGCTGGGTCGGTTATCTGGGCTACGAACTCAAGGCCGAGTGCGGCGGCAGCGCGGTGCACCGGGCATTCGAGCCGGACGCGGTGATGGTCTTCGCCGACCGGGGCGTGGTGTTCGACCACGCGACGCGCACCACGTATCTCCTCGCGCTCGTGGAGGGGGACGACCGCGAAGCCGCGCGCCGCTGGATGCGGGACACCGCCCGGCGCCTGGACCGGCTGTCGGGTCGTCCGCAGGCCGAGCCGCCGACGGCGGTCCCTGGTGCGGAACTCACCCTGCGGCACGGCCGGGAGGAGTACCTGCGCAAGATCGACGCGGCGATGCGGGAGATCGCCGCGGGCGAGAGCTACGAGGTGTGCCTGACCAACATGGCCGAGGCGCGGGGCGTCTTCGATCCGTGGGCGAGTTACCGGCTGCTGCGCCGGGTCAGCCCCGCGCCTTTCGGGGCGCTGCTCACCTTCGGTGAACTGTCGGTGCTCAGCACCTCCCCCGAGCGGTTCCTTCGGGTCGGCGCGGACCGCCGGGTGGAGTCGAAGCCGATCAAGGGGACCAGGCCGCGCGGGGCCACGCCGGAGCAGGACGCGGCGCTGGTGGCGGAGTTGCTGACGGACGAGAAGGACCGTGCGGAGAACCTGATGATCGTGGACCTGGTCCGCAACGACCTCGGCCGGTGCGCGGAGATCGGGTCGGTGGAGGCCGACGAGATCTTCCGGGTCGAGACCTACGAGACGGTCCACCAGCTGGTCAGCACGGTGCGTGCGCGGCTGCGCGAGGACCGCTCCCCCGTGGACTGCGTGCGGGCCGCCTTCCCGCCGGGTTCGATGACGGGCGCGCCGAAGATTCGCACCATGGAGATCATCGACGAGCTGGAGGCCGGGCCGCGCGGGGTGTATTCGGGGGCGATCGGCTACTTCTCGTTGTCGGGCGCGGCCGACCTCAGCGTGGTCATCCGAACGGCGGTGCTCACTCCCGGCCGGCTCCGCTACGGCGTGGGCGGTGCGGTGATCGCTCTGTCCTCTCCGGAGGGCGAGTTCGAGGAGACGGTGGTCAAGTCCCGGCCGCTGCTGGCGCTGACGGGGGGCGCCTTCCCCAGGGGCCGGACGCCGCTCGCCGGCCGGCAGCCGCAGGCGCGGGCCGGTGCGGGGGCGCGTTGACCCTCGGCGCGCGTCCGGGGGGCCGGGGGCACGGTCGTGATGTGCGGCCGGGCCCCCGTCGGCCGGCGCGGGGCACGGCCCCGGGCCGGCGGATACCGGCGACCGGGTTCCTCGTACGGCCGGGCGGCGTAGGGGGATCGAGCGGGGGAAGACAGCCGATTGAGGGGGGCACCGACGGACGGCTGTCTTCCCCGCCGTCCGTATACTCCCGACGTTCTCCCGGCGGGACAACGCGGAACCAGTCGCTTTGTCAGGTCCATGCCATCTCGCACGGGCGCGGCGCGGTGCGGCCCCCACGCCGCTCACCGGGCCCCGCGCAGCCGGGCCCGCGCGGCGGCGGCCACGCGTTCCGGGGTGAAACCGGGCTGCTGCCGGAGCGCGCGGTAGGCGCCACGCTCTGCGAACTGCCCGAGACCGACCGTCTCTCCCCCCGCGGCGAGCATCGCGTACCAGCCCAGCGCGAGGCCCGCCGACACGGACACCCGGACCCCCGCGCCGGGCGGCAGCACCGAGTCGCGGTACTCCCTGCCCTGGGTCCGGAACACCTCGGCGCTCGGCATCGACACCACGCGGGTCGCGGTGCCCTCCCGCTGGAGGATCTCCCGCGCCCCCAGGGCGATGGGAACCTCCCTCCCGGTGGCGACGAGGACGACCTCGGGGGTGCCGCCGTCGGCCTCGGCGAGGACGTAGCCTCCGCGGGCGGCACCGTCGGCCGGAGCGCCGGTGTCGCCCGCGTGCGGCGGCGCGGGCCGCTCCCGGCGGCCGGGCGGGGCTCCCGCGGGGACCGCCGGGAGCAGCGCGCCCCGAGCCTCCCGGCCCGCGGCGTGGACCGGGGGCCGGTCGGTCCCGGCCGTGGGCCCGGGACGGGCGTGTGCGACGACCGCCGCGGCGTCCCTCGCGCCGCGGTCGGGTCCGCCGCGGCCCGCCGGAACCGTCCGGCCGGCCGCTGTCCTGCTGTGCTGGGTGTCCATGGGCGCTCGGACCTCCGCGTCGAAGGAAGCCGGCGGGATGAGTGTCACGGCGACGGAACCACTGCCGGGGTCCGGGCGGGTACGGTGCCGAATCCGCCCGGAGCTGGCCGGCGCGTGGTCGTCACACGAGGTACATCCCCTTGGCGAGTTCGGTCAGTCGGGCGGCCACGATGCGCGGTCCGCCTCGGGTGAGCAGGGACTCGGCGTGGAACTGCATCGAGGCGAAGTTCCGGGCGCGCAGGGCGTGCACCTCGCCCGTCCGCGCGTCACGGCTGACCTCCACGACGTCAGCACCCCCACGTGCGCGTACACGCCGCAGACGATCAGCCGGTCCCGTCGGTGGGCACGCATCCGCTGAAGCAGTCGCGTCTTGAAGAACGCGCTGTGGCGCCATGTGGTGAATGGCCAGTCGCCGGGGGCGGGGGCGACCTCGGCCAGGAGGCCGCGCTGTTCCGGCGTCATGCCGCCGGGCCGCGCCGTGTACCTGACGGGGATGCCCTGTGCGGCGCGGTGCTCGCGCAACGCGGCGGCGTTCGCCAGAGTCGCGCAGGCCGGAGCCGAGCGGCATCGGGTAGCTGTCGATGGACGGCAGACCGGCCATGGAGATCCTCTCGTCAGACGTGGACCGGGCACCCCGGACGGGGCGGGAGGTGACGGCGGGACCCGCCTCGCCCGGAGCGCTTCCCGACCGTCCGCACGCACCGCCCGGCCGTCCGGCGGGCCTTCGTCGGGCGGCCGGTCACCGGGGAGCCGTGTGCTCGCACATCAGGAGGCACCGGCGGTCGCCGGGCGGCCCGGAAGGGGCGGCTGGGGGACGGGCAGAGGGCGGGAACTCGGGTCATGGCGGAACTTCTCGCGACGGCAGTTTGTCCCGCCGATTGTGTGGAGCGGGCACCGGCGGGCCCAACGCGCCGGCCCGGACTACGTCAAGTGGCGCGAAGTCCGTCACGTCACGCGCCGGACCGACTGGCTCACTCTGCCGGTACTCGCCCGGGACGGGGCGGGGTGACGGCCGGCGCGCCGAAGTGCCCGAGGGGCCCGACGGCGATCGTCGGGCCCCTCGGGCCGTTACCGCGGGCGGCACGGCGAAGCGGGCGCGTGCCGGTGATGGTGGGTCAGGACCTGCTGAGCGCCACGGAGCGGGACTTGCCCATCGTGCCGTAGCGCGCGGCCGCGGCCGGACGAACACGCGGATCCGGCACGGCCCGCCCGAGCGGGCGCTGCCCGGGCCCCGGTGCCCGGGCGGTGAGGACGAAGCGGGACCCCGACGGCGGCTGGGTCAGCCGCTGGTAGGCCGCCAGGGCTTCCCACTGGTCCATGCACCGCTCCAGGGCGGCGGGCAGCTGGTCGCGCACTCGGTCGGGCACCTGCACACGCGGCAGATCGGCTGCCAGCTCCCGGTAGCGGCCCAGGCGCAGTTCCGCCTCGACCCACCGGCCGAACGCCCGGTCCCGGGACTGCCGCAGGCGGTCGATCTGAGCGGCGAGATGCGGTCCGGGCGCGATGTCCGCGAACGGTTCGCCCCGCCACAGCCCCAGCGCCTCCCGCAGGCGCCGGGCCCCGGTGAGCAGGTCCCCGGCGGCCAGGGCGCGGTAGCCGGCTCCGGCGGCCCGCTCGAACTCCCAGGCGTCGCTGGTGGTCCCGTCGCCACGGAGCTGGTACCCGCCGGGCATGTCGGCCAGGATGTCGGCGGCCCGCCGCTCGCAGCGGCCCCGTTCCGAGGCCGTCCGCTCACGGCTGCGCAGGGCGGTGGCGGTCAGCTCGCGCAACTCGACGACGTAGGACTGCAGCATGGCCTTGGCCTGGTGGGGCGGCCGGTCGGGCCAGAGGTCCTCGATCAGCAACCCGCTCGGCACGACACGACCGGCGAGCACCGCCAGCAGCGCCAGCACCTGCCGCGGCTCGGCCGCCGAGGGGGCGATGGGCGTTGCTCCCTCCGTGACGACCAGTGCCCCCAACACCTTGATGTCCATGTCGACCCCCTTGCGCGGTGATCATGGATTCCACCGCACCGGCTTCATCAGCACCAACGAATGGCAAAATAGTAGTGTGCTTTTTGTTTTTTTGTAAGTCGGACCCCGCGACCTCACGGCCGACGCTCCGTAAAGTGGTGGTGACTACGGGGGGTGTGGCACGCCGACGGCAACGGACAGCCGTCGTACGCGGGTAAGGAGGGGCCTCGGTGAAACAGGCACGAGCCGCCCGGACGCGTCAGGCCCTGGTGCAGGCGGCCGCGGCGGAGTTCGACCGCAAGGGGTACGACGGCGCGTCCCTGACCCGGATCAGCCGTACCGCGGGCCTCTCCATGGGCGCCCTCACCTTCCACTTCGCCAGCAAGCAGCAGTTGGCCGAGGCGGTGTGCGCGGAGGGCGAGGAGATCACCCGGGCAGTGGTGCAGCGGATGGTCGGAGCCGGGGAGCCGGCCCTGCGGGCCGCCGTGGCCCTCACCCTGGCTCTCGTGGCGCTGCTCGAGGACGAGGCGCGGGTCCGGGCCGCCGCACGGCTGGCTCGCGAGCGCAGGGCCGAACAGCCGGACGGCTGGACCGAGTTGTGGGCGCCCGTGCTGCGCGAACGGCTGCGGTCCGCATCGCCCCACGAACTGGGCGGCGATGTGGACCCGGCAGCCGTCGCCACGCTGTGTCTGCTGCTGGTGCGGGGAGCCGAGACCACCGCCAGGGAGCACGCCCTCACCTGCGGCACCCCGGCGCAGGACGTCATCGGGCAGTTCTCCGACGTGTGGCGGCTCGTCCTGAAGGGCGTGAGCGCCGCCCCGGGCACCGGTTCCGGCAGGACCGGCGAACGCCGCGTCATCCCCCGCCCCAGCCGTTCCGGCTGACCGGACGGTGAGCGGGCGTCCGCCGCGGCGGGCCCCGGCGGCCGGGGATCAGACGGCGCTGCACCCGCCGTCCACGGGAACCGCGCCTCCGGTGACGAAGGACGACTGGTCACTGCACAGCCAGCCGGCGGCCCGCGCCACCTCCAGGGGATCGGCCATCCGTTTGATGACGGCCCGCGCCCCCGCGGCGGACTCCAGCTCCGGGACCTTCTCCAGTGCCTGTTCGATCAGTTCGGTGCGGGTGGTCCCCACCATCAGGGCGTTGACCCGGATACCGCGTGCGCCGTACTCCGCGGCGGCCGCCCGCGTCAAGCCGAGCACCGCGTGTTTGGCGGCCACATACGGAGCCAGCACACCCGTGGCGAACGCGCCCGCGGTGCTGCAGGTGTTGACGATCGAACCGCCCGACTCCTGTTCCAGCATGACCGGGATCTGCTGCTTGAGGCAGTTCCACACCCCCCGCACGTTGACGTCCATGATCTGGTCGTAGAGGGCGTCGTCGGTTTCGTGCAGCGCGGTCCCGAGCGTGCCCCAACCGGCGTTGTTGAAGGCGGCGTCCAGGCCGCCGAAGACGTCGACGGCCGTGGTGACGGCCCGTCGCACATCGTCCGGGCGGGTCACGTCGCCCACGGCCACCGCCACCCGGCCCCCGTCGTCCGCGATCTCTCCGGCCAGCGTCCTCAGGTGTCCCTCGCGCCGGGCCATCATGACCACCGACGCCCCCTGAGCGGCGAAGAACCGTGCGGCGGCCCTCCCTATGCCGCTGGACGCGCCGGTCACCATGACGGTCTTCCCTCGCAGCAGCCCCTGACCGCCCACGTCGTCCACCATGTGTCCCCCTGCTCTCGTGTCGTCGGCCGCCTCGGCCCGGCGATGCCGTGCGCGGCATCGGGTCGGCCGGCCTGCGGCACGCCGACCGCAGGCCTGGCCGGCGGTCAGCTGAACGCCGCCGCGTGGTCGGCCGCCCAGGACGCGAAGGTCCCGGGCGGCCTTCCGATCAGTCGTCCGAGGTCGTCGCCGACCTCGCAGGAGTCTCCCGCCCGTCGCCGCTGCGCCGCCTCGAGCAGAGCCTCGGCCACGGCGCCGGGCAGACGCGCGGACCAACGCGCCAGGGCCTGCTCCGCGGTGAGTTCCTCGAACGCCAACGGCCTCCCCACCACCCGGGCGAGGATCTCGGTCTGCTCGCGCGCGCCGATCGGCTCCGGGCCGGTCAACGCGTAGGTCACTCCTTCGTGCCCCGCCTCGGTCAGGGCCCGCACCGCGGCCTCGGCCACGTCCCGGGGGTCGACGCACGCGGTGCGCGCGTTCCCGTCCAGGGCTCGGACAACCGACTCCTCGCGGATCGACGAGGCCCAGGACAGGGTGTTGGACATCGGCGTGCGCATCCGCAGCACCGTCCAGGCCAGGCCCGAGGTGTGCAGCATCTGCTCGCTCTGTCGGTTCCAGCGGGCGATGAGGTCGTTCGCGGACGGGTCGGCCACCGCGAGCCAGGACAGCTTGACCGCCTTGCGTACACCGGCGGCCCGGGCCGCGTCGAGGATCTGCGCGTCGTCCTGCGGGCGCAGCGGGTTCGCCGTGACCACGAAGACCGCCTCGGCCCCGGCCAAGGCGCGCTTCAGGGCGGGCCCGTCGCGGTAGTCGCCGACCACCGTCTCACCGGGCAGTTCCAGTCGCCGGGCCTTGGACGCGTCACGCACCAGCGACCGCACCGGTCCTCGCCGGGCCAGCGCTCGGGTCACGTGCCGGCCCACCGCTCCGGTGGCGCCCGTCACCACGACCCGGGGAGCAGCGTCGCGCGCGCTCACCGCGCCTTCCCCCTCGCCTCGCCGAACTCGATCCGCTGCGCGGCGCTGGGAGTGGCCACCGAGGGGAGCAGGAACCGCCAGATCTCCTCGACCCGGTAGGGCAGGTCGAGGTGGTCGCTTTCCAGACGGGCGTGCATCTGGGCGCCCGTGCACGCGTTGACCAGGAGTCTGGCCAGCCCCTCCGGGTCCGCCCCGGCCCGCAGTTCGCGTCTGCGGCGGGCCACCTCGAACTCCTCCCTGAGCACCTTCGTCCACTGCTTGTGGGAGTTCTCGCTCCGCTCCAGGAACAGTTCCTGGTCCATGACCAGACGCGCCCCGGCGAGCAGGACGGGGTCGTCACGCAGCCGGTACGCCCAGGTGAGCGTCAGGTCGACGGCGCGCTGCAGCCCCTCGGACTCCAACGGCGGCACGACCAGATCGGGTTGGCTGGCGACGATCTCGCGCGCCAGCATCTCCTTCGACCGGAAGTGGAAGTACATGGCTCCGAGCGTCAGCCCCGCCCGCTCGGCGATCTGGGTGACGCTGGCCCGGGAGAAGCCGGACTCCGCGAAGACCTCAGCGGCCGCGTGTATCAGAGCCGCACGTGTGCGGACGGCCCTCTCCTGCTTCACAGCCCGGACACCCATGTATCGCCTCGTAAAGACTCGACAAAAAGAAAACAGTTCTTTATTTTATTCAGCACCGCGGGTCACGCAAGACTTCACAGCCTGTCACCTGCCCGACACGTCGTTCCTGGGGAGCGCAGACGTATGGCAACTGACACCACCGGCAAGATCGACATGGCCGCCGGCACGCCCGAGGAGCTGACCGGGCTGCTGGTACGCAAAACGGTGCGGAACGAGGCCCTCATCGCCTCGTGGGACCAAGTCCGCCACGCCACGCAGGCGGTCACCGGGCGCTGGCCGGTCGAGCACCACTTCTACGTGAGGGGCAGGCACTACTCCCCACTCCTCGTCACGGAGACCATCCGCCAGGCACTCGCCCTGCTGACCCACACCACGCACGAGATACCGCTGAACCACCGGCTCGGCTGGGAAAGCGTCCGCTGCGACGTGGATCCCCGCGCTCTGGCGGTGGGCGGCGAGCCCGCCGAGATCGAGCTGCTGATCACGCACACCGGCGTGACCAGGCGCCGGCTCGGCTCCGTCCACCTGTCCGCGCGGGTCGGGGTCCTGCGCGACGGCGCCCATCTCGCCACCGCAGAGCTGAAGTACACCACCCACCCCCCGGCGATCTACGACCGGCTGCGCGGCGAATACGCCGACGCGCGCGAGGCTTTCGCCCGGGCGCTGCCGCTCACCCCGCCGGCGCCGCCCTCGCGAGTCGGCGTCAAAGCGGTGAAGGACGTCGTGCTGACGCCCACGGACACACCCCATACCTGGACGCTCCGGCTCGACACCAGTCACCCCGTGCTGTTCGACCACCCACACGACCATGTGCCGGGCATGGTACTCCTCGAGGCGGCCGGGCAGGCCGCGCACGCGCGGTTCATGTCACGGTCCTCCACGGCCGTCTGCTTCGACACGGCCTTCCTGCGCTATGTCGAGTTCGACCAGCCCTGCCTGATCACGGCGGAGCCCGCCGAGCCGGACGCGTGGGGCAGGAACCGCGTCAAAGTGAGCGCCGCCCAGGCGGGCCGGGTGGCGTTCACCTCCACGGTGACCTCCGAGCCGACCGTCGCACGCCGCTGAACTCCGCAGGCCCCGAGGCCGACGTGACCGGCTGACCGGCCTCGTCGGCCTCGGGGCCTCCTGGGCTTCACGACTGAACGGCGACAAAATCTCCGATGAGCAGCGTTCTCGCCGACCCGGCCGTCGGGCCCACCGCGCGGCCCTCCTCGGTGCGTCCGACGATCTCCAGGGTGAGGCGGAGCTTCTCGGCAGCACAGTCGGCCAGCCGCCCGGCCTAACCGCCCTCCGCCCACACCAGGCGGATGGAGAAGGACAGCCCGCGCAGCCGCTCCGGCGAGGGGACGGCGGCGTCGCGGTCCCGCCCGCTCGCCGCGGTCACCGCGACGGCCAGGACCAGACCGCGGCAGTCCACCAGCAGGTGCCGCTAGAACCGGTTGGCGTCTCGGGTCAGTCGTCGCCGGCGGCGCGCTCCTCGTCCCCGGCCGTCCCGTCGCCGTCTTCGGGTGCCGCTCCCAGCAGGACCTCGATGCCCGCGCGCAAGTAGCGCTCCAGCGTGGCGTCCGGCGCCGAGGCCAGGGCGGGCGGGCGTATCTCCGTGCGCATCAGGCTGGTGCCGAGCATCCAGGCCGCCAGGAGTTCCGCCCTCAGGTCGGCGTCGGGGCCGTCGAGACGGGCGGCCAGACGGCGGGAGAACACGTCCGTGAAGTCCGCCCGCAGCCGCGCCACCGCCTCGTCCCGGCCGGAAGACCGCAGCACGGACAGCACCGGATGCGGGAAGCCGCCCTCCCTCGACGGCCCCATGAGCAGCGCGCAGAACCAGTCGGGGATCGCCTCCACCGGCTCCGACAGCAGCGGCTCGAATATCTTGCCGGTCCCCGAAACGTCGTTGAACAGCGCTTCTTTCGAGCCGAAGTAGCGGTAGACGAGGGCGGCGTCCACGCCCACGTCGCCCGCGATGTCGCGCACGCTGGTGCCCTCGTAGCCGTACTTGCCGAAGCGGAAGGCCGCGGCGGCCCGCAGCGCGGTGCGCGTCGCCGAAGCCGAGCGTTTGTGGGCGGGCCGGTGAGCCACCGCCTCGGCCGCCTCGCCGTTGTGCACTCCGGTCATGTACCGCACCTCCGTGGTCCACGGCCCTCTGGCCATCCGCCCATGTTCCAGTCTGCGGCGCCTGTCTCAAAGTCACCGACCCATGTCATCAATCGTTGACTTACGTTATCGCCGCGTGCGATACCTGACTCGGGTCAACGATTGATGACCTGAGTCCTCGCTTACCCGGGCCGTACGACGTAGTCGGCCCTTCCAGGTCCGCCCGCACGACGCGATCGAGTACGCCTACGCGCGCCCTTCGGCCTCGCACGCGGGCACCCCACCGACCGGAAAAGGTGATCTTCTGTGCCTGCTCGACGCGTCACCGTGATCGGCACCGGCTACGTCGGACTGACAACCGGCGCCTGTCTGGCCTCCCTCGGGCACTTCGTGGTGTGCGCGGACGCCGACCCGCACAAGGTCGAGCGACTGCGCGAGGCCCGGGTCGACATCCTGGAACCCGGTCTGCCCGAGACCGTCCGGGACGCCCTGGACGCGGACCGGCTCGACTTCACCGGCGACACCGCGGCCGCCGTCGCCGAGGCCGAGGCCGTTTTCCTGTGCCTGCCCACGCCCATGGGCGCGGGCGGCGCCGCCGATCTCGCCGCCGTGGAGGCCGTCGCCGCGCAGATCCGCGACGTCCTGCCGCCCGGCTGTGTCGTCGTCAACAAGTCGACCGTGCCCGTCGGTACGTGCGAGCGCGTCGCCGCGCTGCTCGACCGGGACGACGTGGCCGTGGTGAGCAACCCGGAGTTCCTGCGCGAGGGCCGCGCCGTCCAGGACTTCCTGCATCCCGACCGCATCGTCATCGGCGCAGCGGACCGGGACGCCGCCCGGCGCGTGGCCGGCCTGTACGCCGGACTGGACGCACCGCTGGTGCTCACCGACCCCGCCAGTGCCGAACTGACCAAGTACGCGGCGAACTTCTTCCTCGCGATGAAGCTGTCCTTCGCCAACAACCTGGCCACGGTCTGCGAACGTTTCGGCGCCGACGTGGGCGATGTCGTCGAGGGCATCGGCCGGGATCCGCGCATCGGCTCCGCGTTCCTGCGGCCCGGGCCCGGCTGGGGCGGCTCCTGTCTGCCCAAGGACACCCACGCCCTGCTGACCGTGTGCGAACGGGCCGGGGCCGACTTCCCCCTGCTGCGCGCCACGATCGAGACCAACGTCACCCACCAGCGGCAGCTCGTCGACCGGGTCGCCGCCGCCTGCGGACGCGGGGCGGACGGCTCACTGCACGGCGTACGACTCGCCCTGTACGGCCTGACCTTCAAGGCAGGCACCTCCGATCTGCGCGACTCGCCCGCGCTGTCCGTCGCCCGGCTGCTGCGCGAGCGCGGCGCCGAACTCACGGCGTACGACCCGGCGTTGCGCGAGGAGCGGCCCGACCTGAGCGATCTGGTCGGCCTCGTCGACGACCCGGTGCGTGCGGCGGAGGGAGCGGCGGCCTGCCTCGTCCTCACCGAGTGGCCGGAACTGCGGGACCTCGACTGGGCGGCGATCGCCGCGCGGATGTCCGGCCAGGAGGTCCACGACTTCCGCAACCTGCTGGACGCGGACCGGCTCGCGCGGGCCGGGCTGCGCTGGCAGGGCATCGGGCGCGCACAGGCACCGGCGCGGGTGGCGTGACGTCTGCTCCCTGCCTCCGCAGACGACACAAGCCCCAGAAGACACACACGAGAAGACACGTACGAGAAGACACATGCGAGAAGAATTCAGAGAGAAAGGCTCACTCCATGCGGGTTCTGTGCACCACGCTCGGCAGCCCCTCCCATGGGCGCGCTCAGCTGCCCCTGCTGCGCGCCCTCGCCAAGGCCGGGCATCACGTGCTGGTGGTCACCACCGAGGCCCTCGTCCCCGTCTTCCGTGACGACGACGTACGGGTGAACGCCGCTTTACCGGAGTTCGATCCGCTCGCCGCCGTGGGCCCCTACCTCGCCCAGCTCGGCGACGCCCCCGACCTGACGGAGCCGACGGACGCGCTGACACGGCTGCTGATGCGCAACGTGGCCGGGCCGGGGATCAAGCCGCACCTGGACATCCTGCTCGCCCTCGCCCGGGAGTTCCGGCCCGATGTGATCCTGCGGGACGGCATGGACATGGGTGCGGTACTCACCGCGGAACTGCTCGGCGTGCCGCAGTTGCCGACGCCTTCCGGTTTCAGCAATCTCCTGGACCCCGCCGAGGTGCTGCCGCAGTTGAACGAGCGGCGCGAGGAGCTGGGACTGCCCGTACGGGACGACCCGCTGTCCCTCGTGCCGCACGGCCGCGTCGACTACGTGCCGCCCGCCTTCTCGTTCGCCCGGCACCTGCCCCAGACCTGGGCGTACCGGCAGACGGTGGACGTCGAGCGGGGCATGGTGCTGCCGGAGTGGGCCGCCGCACTGCCCACGGACCGGCCGCTGGTGTACGCCGCGATCGGTACCGCCCTGCCGAAGATGCGGGCGCGCATGGAGGACCGGGAGACGCCTCTGCCCGTGAAGCTGCCGGACGCCGGCGAGAGTCTGCGGGCGATCGTGCGGGCGGCGGCCGAGCTGGACGACTGCACGGTGGTCGTGTCGACGTCCGGACTGGCGGTGGACACCGAGGGGCTGCCCGGGCACGTCCATGTCGCCGAGCGGGTGCCGCAGCCGCTGCTGCTGGAGTCGGTCGACCTGTTCATCACCCACGGCGGCTTCAACAGCATCCGTGAGGCGATGCGCACGGGCACGCCGCTGGCGGTCCTGCCGCACTTCGGGGACCAGCCCGCCAACGCGGAGCGGGTGGCGGAGCTGGGCCTGGGCCGTCACGTCACGGACCGCAGCGCGGCCGGCATCGCCGAGGTGTCCCGCAAGCTCCTCGCCGACCCCGAACCGCGGGCGCGGGCCCGGTCGGCCCAACTGGCCATGCTGACGCTGCCGGACGTCGAGCAGGCGGTCGACGACCTGGCCGGCCTCGCCGGCTGACCGCCCCGGGAACGCGTGCCGGCCGCCCTGGCAAGGTCGGCCGGCCTTCCCGCCCCACCCCGAGGACGACACGTGACCTTCTCCGACACCCAAGAACAGGGCGCGGCCGGGGACATGCCCCCGCGGCTCAGTCACCGGCAGATCACCACGGTCATGTCCGGGCTGGTGCTCGGCATGTTCCTGGGGGCGCTGGACCAGACGGTGGTCTCGTCCGCGCTGCGGACCATCGCCGACGACCTGCACGGGCTGACCGCCCAGGCATGGGTGACCACCGCGTATCTCATCACCGCCACCATCGCGACGCCGCTCTACGGCAAGCTCTCCGACATCCACGGCCGCAGGCCCGTCTACCTCGCCGCGATCGCCCTGTTCACCGTCGGCTCGCTGCTGTGCGGATGCGCCACGTCGATCTACGAACTCGCGGCGTTCCGCGCCGTGCAGGGTCTCGGCGGCGGCGGGCTGATGTCGCTGGCGATGACGATCGTCGCCGACATCACCACCCCGCGCGAACGGGGCCGCTACCAGGGCTACTTCATGGCCGTGTTCGGTGGCGCGAGCATCGTCGGGCCGCTGGTGGGCGGCGCGTTCGCGGACCGGGCCGACCTGCTGGGGATCGCCGGCTGGCGCTGGATCTTCCTGATCAACGTGCCGCTCGCCGCGGCGGCCGCCGCGGCGAGCATGCGTGTGCTGCGCTTCCCGCACCGGCGGGTGGGGCACCGGCTCGACTACGCCGGGGCGCTCGCCCTGGCCGTGGGCCTCGTCCCGCTGCTCACCGTCGCCGAGCAGGGCCGCACCTGGGGGTGGGACTCGCCCCGGGCCCTGCTGATGTATGCGATCGGTGTGGCGGGGCTCGCGGTGTTCGTCGTGGTGGAGCGGCGGTCGGGCGATGCCGCGCTGCTGCCGCCGCGCCTGTTCCGTATCCGGACCTTCCGGCTGGGAGTGGGGCTGCACTTCGTCGTCGGCATCGGCATGTTCGGCGCGATGACGACGCTGCCGCTCTATCTCCAGCTGGTGCGGGGCATGAGCCCCATCGAGGCGGGCCTGGCGACGCTGCCCACGGTCGCCGCGAACCTCGCGGTGACGCTGCTGACGGGCCGGATGATCGCCCGGACCGGCCGGTTCAAGGTCCATCTCGTCGCCGGTGCCGGCTCGTTCACCGCCGCGATGCTCGTGTTCGCCACGCTGCGCGTGGACAGCCCGCTGTGGCACCCGGCGCTCGGCATGGCCCTGATGGGCGCGGGACTCGGTGCGTCGATGCAGACGCTGACCACGCTCGCGCAGAGCGAGGTGCCCCGTACGGACATGGGCGCGGCGACGGCGTCCGTGAACTTCTTCCGCTCCACCGGCGGTACGGTCGGCACCGCGGCGTTCCTGTCGATCCTGTTCACAGCGGCGGCCGGCGGCATCGCCGAGCGGCTGGCCGAGGCCCGCCGCGACCCGGTGTACCGCCACCTTCTGGCCCAGCCCGACACCCAGCACGCCCTGACGGGCGTCCTCCGGCCCGGCGGCGGCGTGAACCTGGAGGACTCCGCCTTCCTGCGCACGCTCGACCCGGCCGCGGCACTGCCGTTCCTGGAGGGCTACGTCACCTCGATGCGCCTGGTCTTCCTCACCGGGGCCGCGGTGTCCCTGGCCGCCTTCGCGCTGGCGGCCTGGCGGGTCCCGGACCTCACACTCTCCGACGAGTAGCCTCCGCCGGAGCGCTGCCCCCGGTGGTCGCCGCCGGGGATCGCCGGACGGGAAGCATCGTGGGGATCGGCTCCTTGGTGAGGAAGTCGAGGATGATCCGGTTGACCTCGCGCGGCTTCTCCATGAGCAGCGCGTGCGACGTTCCCGGCACGACGGCGAGTTGGGATCCGGGGATCGCGCGATACAGCGCGATCGTGTGTTCGAGGGTCATCAGGTCGTCGTCCCCGACGAGGACGAGCGTGGGCGCCGTGATACGAGCCAGGTCCTCGGTGCGGATGGTCGGCTCGGTGCGGAACATGGCGGCCAGCTTGCCCACGACGACCGGCCAGTGGGCGGCGCCGTCGGGCGACA
This sequence comes from Streptomyces sp. NPDC007991, assembly GCF_042958445.1. NCBI lineage: Bacteria > Bacillati > Actinomycetota > Actinomycetes > Kitasatosporales > Streptomycetaceae > Streptomyces > Streptomyces sp. NPDC007991. Next base: position 17,829 of record NZ_JBIBJD010000024.1, on the reverse strand, counting down.
CGGCTTCGTACGCCTCGCGGAACATGGCCAGCTCCGGTGCGTCGGGCGCTATCCGGTCGAGCATCTTTGGAGCCGCGCCGCTCTGTGGGCCCGGGAGGAAGTTGGCCCCGATGGCCACGACCTTCCGGACCAGGCCGGGGCGGGCGATGGCGACGAGCAGGGCGATGACGCCGCCGTCGCTCCATCCGACGAGATGGGAGGGACCGCCGACGACCTCTTCGATGAAGGCGACGGTGTCATCGGCCATGTCCTGGTAGGAGAGCGGCCCGTCGACGTCGGGTGTGTGGCCGTGCCCACGGCGCTCGGGAAGCAGCACCCGGAAGTTCGCCGCGACATCGGGCCGCTGAGCCTGCCATGTCTCGTTCGTGCAGAGGCCGCCGTGGAGAAGGAGCAGCGGGTCTCCGGTGCCATCGGTCTCGTACCACGTCCTGACGCCGGGGAGTTCCACGTAGTCACCCATCGCTCCGGGCCTTTCCGGGATGCCGCCGTGGACTTCCAGTCTCCGCCGCCGCCCGGACGACCTGCAATGCGAGCACCGTCAGAGGGTGGCGCGCAGATGGCTGACGGTGACGAAGTGGTAGCCGCGGGCGGTCAGGGTGCGCAGGATCTGCGGGACCGCTGCGACCGACGTGGGGTGGATGTCGTGCATCAGGACGACGTCGTTGCGCCGCATCTTGGCGATGACGGTCCGCGCGACCTTGTCGGCGTCGCGGTACTTCCAGTCCTCCGTGTCCACGTCCCACAGCACCGGGGAGAGACGGGTGGCGGCCCGGACCCGGCGGTCGACGGCGCCGTAGGGCGGACGGAAGAGGGTGGGGGCCTTGCCGGTGGCGGCCTCGATGGCGGTGCTCGTGCGGTTGAGCTGGGAGACGACCTGCCCGCGGGCGAGCTTGGTGAGATCGGGGTGGTTCCAGGAGTGGTTGCCGATCTCGTTCCCGGCGCGGGCGGCGGCGCGGACCAGGCCGGGGTGGGCGGCGACGTTCTGGCCGACGGTGAAGAAGGTGGCACGCGCCTTGTACCGCGCCAGGTAGGTCAGCAGGGTCGCGGTCTCCGGTGCTGCCGGTCCGTCGTCGAAGGTCAGCGCGACGCACCGGACCTTCTTGCAGTCGGTGTCGTCGTCACCGGAAGCGGTGTGGGTGGGGAGGGCCTGCGCGGGGACGTGCGTCGCGCCCAGGTCGAGCGACGGGCTGGGGGTCACCGTCTGCCGCTGGGCACGCTTCCCGAACGCGGACAGCCAGGGGGTGACCGCCCCCTTGGAGAGGGTGACCGTGACGGCACCGGCGGCCGGTACGGCCACGTCGCCGCGGTCGAAAGCCACCCGCAGCCCGCCGTCGGCGGTGAACGCCATGTCGTCCAGGGCGGCGGCGCGGGAGGCCGGGTCGGAGAACGTGTCGTCGACGAAGGCGGCGTCCACGCCTTCGCGTCCCTTGAGCCGGTCCTTCAAGGCGCTGAGGAAGGCGTCCCGGGAGCCGTCGGCGACAAGTCCGAGGGCGGTGCGGTACGCGCCCGCCCTGCCGTCGTACCAGTACGTCGTCGCCGACAGCCCGGAGCCGGCGCTGCCGGGGTCCTGGGTGCTGAGCCGGACGCCGAGGACGTCGCCGGAGGCCACCAGGAACTGGTGACTGATGTTGAGCTCGCCGCTGTCCGCGCCGCCCGTGCCGTCCTGGCAGATCGCCGAATCCGAGCGGAAGGCGGCCAGGCGCCGCTCCACGTACTTCTTCATCGCTGCCGTCATCGTCTCGGCACCGGGCACGTCGGGATAGCTCGTCGCGAAGGGACACGACTTGTTCTCGCTGCTGTCGCTGACGATCTCCAGACCCTTGATCTTGGACGGGTCGACGCCGCGGACGGAGGACGGCTCGGGGCTGGAGCCGGGCTGCGCGGAGGCCGGACCCGCGGACCCGGACGGCTCGCCGGGTCCGGACGAGCAGGCCGCCGTGAAGGAGAGGGTGCCGAGCAGCAGAAGGGAGGGAACCAGAGGGTGCATGCGCATGAGTGAGACCAGAACCTGACTGAGGGGATTCGCGTACACCGCCGACGGGACGCCGCGGTCGTTCTGGTCATGGAGCGTGCAGGTCAGAGGCGTTTTTCAGCGACCCGGAACGGCCTGTGAAAAAAGTCAATCCCCACAGACGGGCTCGTACGGCGCGTCGGGGACGTAGGTGCGCCACTGCGCCTCGGTCAGTCCGCCACCGGTACGGGCGCAGATGGTCCGGACGGCCCGGTCCGGGGCGACGGGGAAACGCTGGAGCGGCACGTTCGGGCCGCTGGCGTACACCGTGCCGCCGTCCTCGGCGAAGGCGAGGGACCGGATCTCGTCGCCGGGCGTGGGCAGGTCCGACCCGAGGAGCTGCTGCCCCTCGGTGTCCCACAGCCGCAGGGTCCCGTTCGCGCCGCCCACGGCCAGCGTGCTGCCGTCGGACGAGAAGGCGAGCGCCTCCACCGCCTCCGGCTCGCCCTCGAAGACCGTGTCGGAGGTGCCGGTCAGTGCACCCGCGCGGTGGCGGAGGTCACCGTCCCACAGCGTGACGTGCCCGGTGGTGTCGCCGACGGCGAGCCGGGAGCCGTCGGGGCTGAAGGCCAGCGCCGTGACCTCGCGGCCGTCGGCGAGCGCCCGCCCGGTGACCTTTCCTGACACCGGATCGGCGTATTGATCGTCGGAGCCCACGAGCAGGCCTCCGTCCGGCCGTACGGTCAGGGCCGCCCCGGACGGGCCGGGCACGGCCCGGGACCGCCGGCGCTTCCGGGTGTCCCAGACCTCCGTCACCTGGCTGCCCGCGGCATCGCGGACGGCCAGCAGCGTGCGGCCGCCCGGCCCCAGGGCGAGGGCGGTGGCCGGGCGGTCCGCCGCGCCGGACGTGTCGAGGACCGTCCGCACCCGATGACCGCGCACGTCCCACACGGTGAAGCGCAGCCGCAGTGAGCCGTGCGACGACACGGTGTCGGCGACGGCGAGCGCACGGCCGTCCGGGCTGAACGCCAGCAGCGGGGTCCCCTCGTCGGACGGGGTCGACAGCGGGCCGAGCGTCGCGTGGGCGCGGACCGTGCCGGTGCGCGTGGAACGCAGCTCGAACCGGTAGCCGCCGCCGGACCGGATGACGGTGGCCAGGGCGGCGCCGCCCGGGCTCAGCAGGCTGCCGTCGGCGGGCGTGCTCTGCCACCGCGGGGTGAGACGGTCGGTCAGGTCGAGGGTGTGGACCGTGGCGCCGTCGAGGTAGCGCAGGAGGCGCCGGCTGCCCGCGTCCCAGGTCAGCCCCCTCGTGTCCGCACCGGACAGCGGCCGGTGGAAGACCTGGGTGCCGCCGGTGGCCAGCCGCCAAACGGCGAGCTCGTGGTCGTCCGCCGTGGCCAGGAACTCCCCGTCGGGAGAGAGGCCGGCCTGCGTGAAGCCGGCGTCATCACCACTGGTGAAGTCGTCGAGTGTGCGACCGCCGGCAACGTCCCACACCACGGCCGTCGTGCCGTAGACGGCGGCCAGCCGCTTGCCGTCCTGGCTGAACGTCAGCAGGCGTGAGCCGCCGTCCGCGCCGGTGCCGGTCCCGCACAGGGTCTTGCCGGCCTTCTCCCAGTCCCCTGGCAGTCGCTTCCCGCCGGCCGCGTCCCACAGCTGGAGCGGCCCGTCGGCCGGGCAGAGGGCTAGCAGGCGTCCGCCGGGGCCGACGGCCGCGGAGGAGAGGGGGCGCGCAATGCCGGTGCTGAGCAGGACCTTGCCGTCGCTCGCCCGGTGCAGCCGGACCGTGCCCGGGCCGTCCAGCGGACTGGTGAGATACGCGCTCCCGTCGTCAGCACTGCCCTGCAACGTCACATCGCCCAGATCGGCGGCGGGCCTGCCTCGGGGAAGGCCCCACAGCGTCTCGTCCCCTTCCGGTCCCATGATGTCGAGGAAGCGGGAGTCGGGACCGGTCGCGACCACTTCCGTACCGCTCGGCAGGTGGTGGGTGGCGGTGACCTTGTGGTCGGCCACGTTCCTGACGGGCACCGTGCCGTCGTCGACGCTGAGCAGGGTCCGGCCGCCGTCGGTGAGGAAGCGCCGGACGTCTCTGCCGACCCGGGGGTCGGTGAAGGCGTCGCGTTCCGGCTGCGCCAGCCCACCGAGCAGCGCCGAGCGGGACTCGGTGAGCGGAGCGGTCTTCCACGCGGCGACCCCGAGCAGGGCGGCCGTGCGCGGATCGGTGGAACGGAGACTGCCAGCCACCGTGGCCAGGCGGCGGGCCGTGGCCTTGGCGGCCTCGTCCTCACTCACCCGGTCACGCTGCCAGGCGATCAGCCCGGCGGCCAACGCCAGCACGAGGCCCACGGCCAGCCCGACGACCAGGAACCGCGTCCGCCGCGCGGCCCGGCTCTCAGCCTCCCGCTCGGCGCCCCGGGCGGCGAGCGAGGCGGTGAGGAAGGCCCGCTCCAGGGGGGTGAGGTCGTCGTCGGGGTCGGACGGCCGGGTGGGGGCGCTGTCGAGGCTGAGGCGCTGGGCGGGAGCGTCATCCGGCCCGACCCGCCGGGTGAGGCCGACGTCCGGCTGAACCGGGCAGTCGGGGACGTCGTCCGGCTGAACCGGACGGGTGGGGCCGCTGTCAGGCCCGGCCGGCCGAGTGGGACCCTCGTCGGGCCCGGCCGGCCGAGTTCGGCCGCCGCCCCGCCGAACCGACCAGGTGAGCCCACCGCCGCGCCCAACCACCCCGGTGAGGCCCCCGCCCCGCCGAAGCCGGCGAGGGAGGCCGGCGGTCATCCGAACCGGCCTGGCAGGACCGTCACCCGGCCGAACCCACCCCATGGAGCCTTCGTCCGACTGCCGTGCGAACAGTTCCTCGGCCCGGGCCAGCCGGGTCCCCCGGTACAGCGCACCCGGGTCGCGTTCCAGCTCCTCCCAGCCGCGAGCCGCCTCGCCGAGCCGGCGTTGCGTGCGGAGGCGATCGCGGCCCTCCTCGATCCAGCCGGCCAGGCGTGGCCACCCGGTGATCAGCGCCTCGTGTGCCAGCTCCACCGTGTCGCCGTCCAGGGTGACCAGACGGGCGCCGGCGAGGCGCTCCAGCACCTCCCGCGCGCCGCCGCCGAGTTCGGCCCGGGAGGCCGGGCGGCGGGTGTCGGCCGTGCCGTCACCCGGCGCGATCAGCCGCAGCAGAATCCGCCGGGCGACACGCCCCTGCTCCGCCGACAGCCCGCCGTACACCTCCTCGGCGGTGGCGGCGATCGCGCCGCGTACGCCGCCTGCCTCCTCGTACGCCGCCAAGGTCAGCATCCGGCCGCGACGGCGGCGCCAGGTCTCCAGCAGGGCGTGCGAGAGCATGGGCAGCGCGCCCGGCCGGTCGACGACCTCGTCGACGATCCGGGCGGTGAGAGCACGTTCCACGGTCAGGCCGGCGGTGGCGGCCGGGCCGGTGATCACCTCGCGCAGCTCGTCCCGGCCCAGCGGCCCGACCAGCATGCCGGCCCGGCAGACGGCCTCGGCCAGCTCACGGTGGTCGGCGCAGTGACCGTAGAAGTCACCGCGGACCGCGACCACCACGCGCAGCCGGCTCTCCGGCCGCGTGGCCGCCAGCAGCAGACCGAGGAAACGGTCGCGTTCCGCGCGGTCGCGGCACAGGGTGAACAGCTCCTCGAACTGATCGACGATCACCCAGGTCTCCGCCTCGCCGTCGCGCGCGACGAGCGCCCGCTCGTGCGTGTGCGCCGGCCGCTCCCCCGGCGTGAGCACCCGGATCACCGCCGGCCGCTCCGCCCCGGCCGCCTGCCGCAGCCGCGGAATCAGCCCCGCCCGCAGCAACGACGACTTGCCGCTGCCGGACGCCCCGAACACCGCCGCGAACCGGTGCTCGCGCACCAGTTCCCTCAGAGCGGTGACGAGCTCCTCCCGACCGAAGAACAGATCGCTGTGGTCCGGCTCGAAGCGGGCCAGCCCCCGGTACGGCGGCCGCTCGTCCGGCGCGGGCGCACGGACCTCGGCGTCCGTCTCCCGCCAGCGTCGTTCCCACTCGTCCGGGTCGCCGTCCAGCGCCTCGGCGTAGGCCCGCACCACCGCCAGGGTCGGCAACTGCTCGCCGGCCGCCGCCTGGGACACCGCGGTGATCGAGTAGCCGGCCCGCTGGGCGATCTCCCGGTACGGGGGCTTCCCGGCCTTCTCCCGCAGCACACGCAGATCGTGCGCAAGCCGCTGTACGGGACCGGCGTCGGGGTCGACCGGCTTCTCGCGTCGCCCCACCGGGACACCTCTCAAACACGCAGCTCGATGAACAGGCGTTCAAGCTATGTTTTCGCCCGATCTCGCGCAATCTCCGCGTGAGGCCTGCATAACGTACGGGAGAGACCACGATCTGCCCGGGGAGTTCCCATGATCGACACCCGCCGGAGAAGACCGTCGGACGCCCTTGAGGCGATCGAGCCTCCGAGCAACGTCGAACTGGCCGTCGGCGTGATCTCGGTGACGGCCCTGGTGGAGATCCTGGGCACGCTGTCCGGGTCGGCGGTGTGGCTCCTCGGTCTCCTGGTCTTCCTCCCGGGTACGGCATCGGCGCTGTGCACGGCCGCGCAGACGAGGTTCGTCGCCGCCTGGACCACGGTCATCGTCACGCTCACCGTGCTGCTGCGCGGCAGCGAGGTGGGCCGCTCGCTCGACCGCGCCCTGCTGGTCGTGCTCACCCTCGCGCTGGGAGCGACCTCCGTCTACGCCTGCCAGCGCCGTATCAGGCGCGAGCACGAGATGCTCCGCCTGCGCTCCACCGCCGCCGCCATGCAGCGGCACATCCTGCACCCCCTGCCCCTGGTCACCGACGACGTCCTGGTCAACGGCGTCTACGAGCCCGTGCAGGAGGACCGGCTGGTCGGCGGTGACATCTACGAGGTCGTCGCCTCGCCCTTCGGGACACGGGTGCTGATCGGTGATGTGCAGGGCAAGGGGCTGGCCGCCGTCGGGGCCGCGTTCGCCGTGATCGGCGCCTTCCGTGAGGCGGCCCACCGGGAACCCACGCTCACCGCGCTCGTCGACACCCTGGACGCCGCGGTCGTCCGGCACAACTCCTACGCCGAACAGAGCGGCGACGACGAACGGTTCGTCACCGCACTCGTCCTGTCCGTCGACGCCCACACCGAGGCGCAGATCGTCAACTGCGGGCACATCCCGCCCCGCCTGATGCACGACGGCGTCGTCGCGGCACCGCCGCTGGAATCCGGTGTGCCGCTCGGTCTCGCCGAGCTGTCCCGCGAACCGACGACCGTGGGCTGGTTCGACTTCCCGGCCGGTTCGACCCTGTTGCTGACCACGGACGGCCTCACCGAGACCCGTGCCACGGACGGCACGTTCTACCCGGTCGACGAACGCCTGGCGGAACACCTCGCCCTCTCCCCCACCGAACTGCCCCGGGCCCTGTACGAGGACGCCCGCGCCTTCGCCGGCGGGGTCGACCAGCACGACGACGTCGCCGTCCTGACCGTCCGCCGCTCGCCCTACCGCTGACCGGCACTCCGGCTGCCCCTTCGTCCCCTGTGAGCGACATCACAGCAAGCAAATCATTGCCCTCAGGTCATCATATGACCTGATCTCCCCGGGGAGAGTCGGAGCCGACCCCTCCGGACGACACGGCAAGACGAGGATGGGCATGGACGACGAGAACAAGCCCGCACGAGTGCGTGTGGGTGTGGTGGGACTGGGAGCCATGGGCCTGGGGATGGCCCGCAGTCTGCGGAACGCGGGCTACGACGTGGGGGTCCACGACCTGCGGCCGGAGGTTGCCGCGGCCTTCGCCCGCGACGGCGGTACGGCGTTCGCCTCCTGTGGCGGGCTGGCAGCCGCGGTGGACGTCCTGGTCGGCGTGGTCGTCAACGCCGAGCAGGTCGAGTCCGTGCTGTTCGGTGCCGACGGGGCGGCCGGCCGGCTCCGCCCGGGCTCCGTCTTCGTCATGTGCTCCACGGTCGACCCGGGCTGGTCCGCGCGGCTCGAAGACCGCTTGGCCGAGTCGGGTGTGCTCTACCTGGACGCCCCCATCTCCGGGGGCGCCGCCCGTGCGGCGGCCGGCGAGCTCACGATGATGACGTCCGGCTCCGCCGCGGCGTACTCCCTCGCCGACCCGGTGCTGGAGGCCATGAGCAGCACCGTCTACCGCCTGGGCGACCGCGCCGGACTCGGCTCGAAGGTCAAGATCGTCAACCAGCTCCTCGCGGGCGTGCACATCGCCGCCGCGGCCGAGGCGATGGCCCTCGGCATCAGGTCCGGCGTTCCCGCCGAGGCGCTCTACGAGGTCATCACGCACAGCGCCGGCACCTCCTGGATGTTCGAGAACCGCATGGCCCATGTGCTCGCCGGCGATTACACGCCCCTGTCCGCCGTCGACATCTTCGTCAAGGACCTGGGGCTCGTGCTGGACTCCGCCCGCCCGGAGCGGTTCCCGCTCCCCCTCGCCGCCACCGCCCACCAGATGTTCCTCCAGGCGTCGGCGTCCGGGCTGGGGGCCGAGGACGACAGCGCGGTGATCAAGATCTTCCCGGGGATCGACCTGCCCGAGCCGGTGGAGGCGTGACATGGGAATCCGCCTGGGATGCATCGCCGACGACTTCACCGGCGCCACCGACCTGGCCAACAACCTGGTGCGCGCGGGCATGCGCGTCGTCCAGCTGATCGACGTGCCGCCGGCCGGCGCCGGACAGGCTTTGGACGCCGACGCCGACGCCGTGGTCATCGCCCTGAAGTCGCGGACGGTTCCGGCCGCCGACGCCGTCGCGGCCTCGCTCCGGGCACTCGCCTGGCTGCGGTCGCTCGGCGCCGAGCAGGTGTACTTCAAGTACTGCTCCACCTTCGACTCGACACCGGCCGGCAACATCGGGCCGGTCACCGAGGCGCTGATGGACGCGCTGGGCACCGACTTCACGGTCGCGACGCCCGCGTTCCCCGACAACGGGCGCACGGTCTTCAAGGGTCATCTGTTCGTCGGTGACGTGCTGCTCAGCGAGAGCGGTATGCGCCACCATCCGCTCACCCCGATGACCGACTCCAACCTGGTCTCCGTCCTCGGCGCGCAGACCACGCGGGCCGTCGGCCTCATCGACCACACGGTCGTCGCGGGCGGCGCCGAGGCGATCCGGGCCCGTATCGACGCCCTGCGCGAGGACGGTGCCGGGATCGCCGTCGCCGACGCCGTCTCCAACGACGACCTCCTGCGCCTGGGCGCGGCGGTCCGGGGGCTTCCGCTGGTGACCGCCGGTTCGGGTCTGGCGATCGGCCTGCCCGCGAACTGGGGGTTCGAGCCGTCGCCTGCCGCCGCGCGGCTGCCGCCTCCCGGCGGGCACCGGGCCATCGTCTCGGGATCGGTCTCCGTCGCCACCAACGGCCAGGTCGACCGGTACCTGCGCGGCGGCCGGCCCGCGTTCCGCGTGGATCCGCTGCGCGTGGCGGCCGGTGAGGACGTGGCGGGGCAGGCCCTGGCCTTCGCCGCGTCACATCTGGACGACGGGCCGGTCCTGGTCTACTCCACCGAGCCGGCCGACGCGGTCCGCTCCGTGCAGGGCCGGCTCGGTGCCGCCGAGGCCGGTGACCTCGTGGAGCGGACGCTGGCCCGCGTCGCACAGGGGCTGGTGGAACAGGGTGTCCGCCGGCTCGTCGTCGCGGGCGGTGAGACCTCGGGGGCGGTCGTCCAGGCGCTCGGTGTCACCGGGCTCCGGATCGGACCGCAGATCGACCCCGGTGTCCCGTGGTGCGCGGCCACCCTGCCCGACGGGGACACGCTCCACATCGCGCTCAAGTCCGGCAACTTCGGCGGCCCCGACTTCTTCACCTCCGCCTTCGCCGTGCTGGACGAGGGGGCCGCATGACCGAGCAGCCGGGCACCACCGCCGGGACCGGCCACGACGAGGCCGTCGACAAGGCTGTCGACGCGGCGCGCGACGAGATCGTCCGCGTGGGCACCAGCCTGTTCGCCCGGGGCTACGTCCACGCCGGCGCCGGCAACATCAGCGCCAAGGCCGGCGAGCACCACCTGATCACCCCCACCGACGCCGCCCTCGGGTTCCTCGATCCCGGCCGCCTGGCCGTGGTCGACGCCCGGGGTGAGCAGATCGCGGGTGACCGCGCCAGCAAGACCCTGACCCTGCACCGGCGCATCTGCTCCGCCGACCCCACGGCCCGGTTCGTCATCCACACCCACTCCACGCACCTGGTCGCGCTCACCCTGGCCGGCGTGTGGAGCGAGGACGACGTGCTGCCGCCCCTCACGCCGTACTACGTGATGAAGGTCGGGCACGTCCCGCTCATCCCCTACCACCGGCCCGGCGACCCGCGCGTGGCCGACCTGGTGACCGCCCGCATCGCCGCACACGCGGCGAGCCGTACGCCCCTGCGGGCCGTGCTGCTCGACCGGCTGGGCCCCGTCGTCTGGGGACCCGACGCGGCCACCGCCCTCGCCGTCCTCGAAGAACTCGAGGAGACGGCACGTCTCTGGCTCCTGACCGACCGTCGCCCCGAGCCGCTCCCGTCCCACGCCCTCGACGAACTGAGGTCCGCCTTCAACGCCGCGTGGTGACCGCTCCCCGCCCGTCAGAGAATTCCCCGAGCCGCACGAGGGATCACCCATGTCCATGCCCATAACGGCGTCGGCATCCGCCGACGCCGCCCGTGAGAACGCCGTCTTCCGCAAGGTCGTGCGGCGTATCGTCCCCTTCCTGGTCCTGTGCTACGTCGTCTCCTACCTGGACCGGGTCAACGTCGGATTCGCCAAGCTCCAGATGTCCGACGACCTCGGCTTCAGCGAGGCCGCGTACGGCCTCGGCGCCGGACTGTTCTTCATCGGCTACTTTCTGTTCGAGGTGCCGTCGAACCTGATGCTCCAGCGCGTCGGCGCCCGCACCTGGATCGCCCGGATCATGATCAGCTGGGGCCTGGTCTCGGGGGCGTTCATGTTCGTCCACAACGAGGCGATGTTCTACGTCCTCAGGTTCCTCCTCGGAGCCGCGGAGGCGGGGTTCTACCCTGGGGTGATCCTGTACTGCACGTACTGGTTCCCCTCCCACCGCCGGGCCCGGGTGATCGCGCTCTTCATGTCCGCCATCCCGGTGGCCGGCATCTTCGGCAACCCGCTCTCCGGCTGGATCATGGACCGGTTCCAGGGCGTGAACGGCTGGGAGGGCTGGCAGTGGATGTTCCTGCTGGAGGCGATCCCGGCGCTCCTCATCGGTGTGGCCACGCTGTTCTACCTGGACAACAGCGTGCGCGCCGCGAAGTGGCTCACCGACGAGGAGAAGGCCGTCGTCGAGCGGGCGATCGCCGAGGACGCGGCGCACCAGACCGTGCACGGCCGGGTGTGGGACGCCTTCCGTGAGCCCAAGGTGTGGCTGATGTGCCTCATCTACTTCTGCTTCGTGATGGGCCAGTACGCCCTGGCGTTCTGGCTGCCCACGTTCATCGAGTCCACCGGTATCGAGGGCAACCTCGCGATCGGCCTGCTCAGCGCGGTGCCGTTCCTGGCCGCGCTCGTCACGATGAACCTGCTCGGGCGGTCGGCGGACAAGCGCCGTGAGCGCCGCTGGCATCTGGTGGTGCCCAGTCTCATGGGCGCGGCCGGCTTCTCGCTGGCGGCGGGCTGGGCCGGGTCGACCGCGCTGTCCCTGGCCGCGCTGTCCATCGCCGCGGCGGGCGTGCTGACCTGCGCGCCGCTGTTCTGGTCCCTGCCCACCGCGTTCCTCGGCGGCACCGCCGCCGCGGTCGGCCTCGCAGCGATCAACTCGGTCGGCAACCTCGCCGGCTTCGTCAGTCCCTACATGATCGGCGCGCTGAAGGACGCCACCGGCTCGACGTCACTCCCGATGTACGTCCTGGCCTTCAGCCTCGTCGTCGGCGCCGCCGCGGTGCTCACCACCGACAAGCACGTCGTCAACCGCTGACCGGGCTTTCCCGGTCCCCACACAGGAGCCAGCATGCCGAGGTTCGCAGCGAACCTGTCGATGATGTACACCGAGCACGATTTCCCCGACCGTTTCGCCGCGGCCTCGGCGGACGGCTTCACCGCCGTCGAATACCTCTTCCCCTACGCCTACGACGCCACGGAGCTGCGCCGCAGGCTCGACGACCACGGCCTCAGGCAGGTGCTGTTCAACGCCCCTCCCGGAGCGTGGGAGTCCGGAGAACGCGGGATCGCGGCGCTGCCCGGCCGTGAGGCGGAACTCCGCTCCGGGATCGCCCGGGCCCTGGAGTACGCCGCCGCACTGGACTGCCCGCGGCTGCACGTGATGGCCGGGCTCGTCCCGTCCGACGCCACGCCGAAGGAACGGGCCGAGCACCGCGACACCTACCTGGCCAACCTCGGCTGGGCCTCCGAGCGAGCCGCCGCGCTGGGCGTCGACATCCTGATCGAGCCGATCAACGGCCGCGACATGCCGGGCTACTTCCTGTCCCGGCAGGCGGAGGCGCACGCGGTCGTGCGGGAGGTGGGCGCCCCGAACCTCAAGGTGCAACTCGACCTCTACCACTGCCAGATCGTCGAAGGCGACCTCACCACCACCCTGCGTCGCGACCTGCCGACCGGCCGGGTCGGTCATCTGCAGATCGCGGGCGTGCCCGACCGCCACGAGCCCGACCGGGGCGAGCTCGACGTGCACCACCTGTTCCGGGTCGTCGACGACCTGGGCTTCGACGGGTGGATCGGCTGCGAGTACATCCCTCTGGCCGGCACGAGCGAAGGCCTCGGCTGGCTGGACGGCTACCGTTGAACGACTACCGAGGAGACACCGCATGAGGATCGTCATCACGGGCGGCTTCGGCTTCCTTGGACGACAGGTCACCGGCGCCCTGCTCAGGACACGCACCTTCCGCGGTGCGCCGGTCGGCCGGCTGGTGCTCGCCGACCGGATCGTGCCGCCCGGGGCTCCGGAGACGGCCGACCCGCTCGTGGAGACGGTGCGGGGTGACCTGGCCGCGTGCCTCGACGAGGTGTTCGCGGAGCCGGTGGACGTGCTGATCCACCTCGCCGCCGCCGTCTCGGCCGAGTGCGAGGCCGACTTCGACCTGGGCATGAGCGCCAACCTGGACACCACCCGCGCGCTCCTCGAAGCCGCCCGGGCGCAGTCGGCAGCCGGCGGACCCGTCCCGCGCCTGGTGTTCGCCAGCAGTGTGGCGGTCTACGGCTCCGACCCGGCGCTGCCGCTCCCCGCGGTGGTCAGCGAGTCGACGCTGCCCACGCCCCGGTCGAGCTACGGCATCCAGAAACTCGTCTGCGAGCAGCTCGTCGCGGACTACACCCGCCGGGGCTTCCTCGACGGACGCGTGGCCCGCCTGATGACCGTGTCGGTGCGGCCCGGCAAGCCGAACGCGGCCGCCTCCGGCTTCCTGTCCGGCATCATCCGCGAGCCGCTCGCGGGCCTGCCCGCCCGCTGCCCCGTGCGTCCCGGCCTGCGGGTGGTCCTGGCATCGCCCCGGCGCACGGTCGAGGGGATCCTCCGCATCGCGCAGGCCGAGCGCGGTACCGGGAGAGGCCGGTTCGAGGGCGGACTGCCGGTCAACCTTCCGGGGCTCGCGGTCTCGGTCGCCGAGATGCTGGCCACGCTGCGGCAGCTGGCCGGCGACGCCGTCGCCGACCTGGTGACGATCGCGCCCGAGCCTGAGGTCGAGGCCATCGTGGGTTCGTGGCCTTCCGCCTTCGACACCACGCGGGCCGCGGCGCTCGGGCTCCGGCCCGATCCGGACTTCGCGGCGGTGGTGCGGGACTACGTCGCCGACCACCGTGACGCGGTCCTGGTCGACGGGCCGCTCACGGCGGGGCAGCCGGGTGAGGGTCTATAGACTGAAAACCATGTTTTCCAAGGTGCCCGGGCCGGTCCGGCTCGCCGATCAGGTCGCCGCGACGCTCTCCGAGGAGATCGAGTCGGGGCGGCTCGCCGAGGGTGACCGACTGCCGACCGAGGTGGAGCTGGTCAAGCAGCTGGGCGTCAGCCGCACCGTGGTGCGCGAGGCCCTGTCGAGGCTCCGTAACGCGGGTCTGATCGAACCGCGGCAGGGCATCGGCGTGTTCGTCCTGCCGCGGCGCACCCGCCCGCTCGACCTCGACGCCGCCGACACCAAGGCGAAGGTGCTGCAGATCGTGGAGGTACGCCGGGCCATGGAGGGCGAGGCGGCCGGCCTCGCCGCCACCCGGGCCACACCGCACGACCTCGCGCGGATGCGCCAGGCACTGGACACGATCGACTCGGCGGTCGCGGCCGGCGGCGACGGCGTGGACGAGGACCTCGCCTTCCACCGGTCCATCGCCGAGTCGACCGGCAACGCCGTGATGGTCTCGACGGTGCGGTACCTGGGCGACGTCTCGCGCGGAGGCATCCGTGTCACGCGCGCGAACGAGGCCCGCCGGAACGACTTCATCGAAGCGGTCCGGGACGAGCACCACGCCATCCTCGCCGCCATCGAGGCAGGCGACCCCGAAGCGGCGCGCGCCGCCGCACGCCGCCATATGCAACACGCCGCCGGCCGGCTCCAGGACGCCGACGACAGCTTCTGGACGGAGACGGAAGACCTGGCCGTGGATCTCGGCACGGCTCCCTGACGGCGAGCGGGCCGACGTCAAGGGCCGGCCCGGGCTACTCCGACAGTGCGGCTCCTGCACCTCCGGCCAGAGTCTGGCAGTGGCAGCCAAACCGGCCGCCCCGGGCGCTACCTGAGATACGCGGCGAGCGGGAGGTTCTGCCGTCGCACGTCACCGGCGACGAGCCCGGCGATCTGCTGCGCTCCGTAGGTTTCGAAGTGCGTGTGGTCGTCGCAGAAGAAGGCGCCCACGGGGCCCGATCCGTAGTCGCCGTTGTGCGGGCAGAAGCGCAGGCTGTTGTAGCGCGAGACGCTGAGTGTCTGCAGGTCGACGACCGGCGCCCCGGTCGCGGATCCGGCGGCGAAGGTCTGGGAGACGAAGCCGCGGTTCTTGGTCGCCGTGCCGCCGGAGCAGGTGATGGCGGCCACGGGCGTGAGCAGCACCGGGTGCGCGCCCCGGGCCAGGGCGGCCTTCGCCATCATGGTCATCAGCTGCTGGTAGCGGGCCGGGCCGACGTGCCGGGGGCAGGTCGAGGAGGAGTCGTTGATGCCGAACTGGATGAAGAGATAGTCGCCGGCCTTCATCCCTGTGCTCGCGTTCAGCATCGCCTGCCAGCGTGACGAGTACGTACCGGACGTGAGACGGCACTCGCCGTCGGAGCCCTTGGTGCTGCTCACGTTCCCCTCGTACAGCCAGGTCTGGATGCTGCGGCCTCCCACCGCTTGGTTCCTGACCGTCACGTCGGTGGTGAACAGGGCGTCGAACTGGCTGCCCCAGCCGACCGGGCAGCGGGCGGCGCCCGGGTTGGCCATGGTGGAGTCACCGGCCAGCCACACGGTGACCGGCGCGGCCGCCGCTCGTACCGCCGGGGCGTTGGAGGCACCGGTGCAGTTCGCCGCGACGCCGCTGGCCGACGCGGGGCCGGCGCCGAGGCTGGACAAGGCGATCACCAGTGCGGTCGTGAGGAGTTTCCGAAGGTTCTTCATCAGGTCCTTCCCAGGGACGGGCGCCGCCGCGCCTCGGTCAGCGCAGATACGCGGCCAGGGGCAGGCGCTGCTCCCGGATGCTCTGGAGCACCAGCCCGCCGATCTGCGTCGCGCCGTACTGCGAGAAGTGGGTGTTGTCCGTGACGCCGTCGACGGAGGAGCGCAGGAAGAGCTGGGCCGAGGCGGACGGGCCGAGGGACTCCACCAGCGTCCTGCTCTTGGCGGTCAGATCGATCACCGGCACCTTCTGTGCCGTGCCGACCGCGCGCGTCTGGGCGGGCAGGTCGACGCCGACGCCGTTGACGTGCAGCGCCGTCGCCGTGAGCCGGTTGCCGTCGAACAGCCGGCGGACCGGCGGGGTCACCAGGACCGGGACTCCGCCCTTCGCACGGACCTGCGTGATCATGGAGGTCAGGTTGCTGCGGAAGGCGGACGCGCTGGTCTGCTTGTCGTTGTGGCCGAACTGGATGAACACCGCGTCGTTCGCCCGGACCTTCGACAGCAGGGCCCGAAAGAGCGCCGAGTTGGAAAGGAAACTGCTCGAACTCTCCCCCGAGTCGGCGTAGTTGGCGATGACCGCGCCGGGCCCCACCGCCGGCGTGATCATCTGGCCCCAGCCGGTGTAGGGGGCGGCCGGCTGGTCGCACACCGTCGAGTCACCGGCCAGGTAGGCGACCAGCGGCTGGGACGCCGGTTTCACGGAGACGGCCGACACCTGCGGGTCGGTCCCCGCGAACCGGATGTCCAGACCGGGGTTCCCGGTTCCGCCCTGGCCGGTCGGCTGACCCTCCGGCTGCCGCACGTTGACCGTGAACGAGTACGTGGCGACGGCACCGGCCGCCGTCCTCGTCGCCGGAAGCATCAGGCGCCGGGCCTCCACCCACATCTCGGTCTGCCCGGCGGAAGCGGCGCCGCCGACGGAGACCGTCACGTCGTAGTTGCCGGGTGCGACCGCGTAGTGACACTTGATCGGCGAAGTTCCGGAGCAACCGGCCGGCAGCGCCCGCGTGGCGGCGTCGGCATGCGCCGCACCGGCTCCGACCAGTGTCGCGAGGGTCAGGAGGCCCGCTGCACCCAGCCTGACCCCGCGCCCTTGAACAGTGACTGTCATGCCCATTTCAATCCACTTCCCATCGTCGACCGGAGGGGATGCCCTGGCTGGGGCCACGTCCTTGACTCAGGCCTGGGTGAAGCCGTTCATGATGACGGTGGGACGCTGCGTGGCGGAGTCCCAGGCGCCCATGGTGTAGCCGGTGAACGGGGACATGCACTCCGGCTCCCAGTAGAAGATGCCCTGCCCCCCGTTGGCCTTCAGCGCCTTGATGTAGGCGACCAGCGAGGCCTGGGTCGAGGAAGCCCGGTCCACCCGGCCGCCGAACTCGCTCTGGAGGAACGGCTTGCCGTAGGCGTCGGAGATCCTCTTCATGTTCGCCACGATCCCGGGGGCGAGGTCGGCGCTGCCGTACGAGGAGAACACCGACATGTCCCACTTGCCGCCGTTCGCTGCGTAGCGGCTGAAGAACGTCGTCATCACGTCGTACTTCTGCGGCTGGGCCAGGTGGATGCACACGATCGAGTTCGGGGACACGGCCTTGACCTGGGTGTACGCCGCGTTGAGCAGCCCGGTCAGCTGCGCCGGGTTGGAGACACTGCCGACGGGGCGGCAGATTCCGCTGTTGATCTCGTTGCCGATCTGGACCCAGGTGGGGAGCACGTCGTTGTTCCTCATGACCGTCATGGTCTGGTTCACGTAGGTGCTCATCGCGGTCCGCATCTGGCTGTAGCTCATGTTCCGCCAGGCGGCGGGCGGGTTCTGCACGCCGACGGAGTTCCAGGTGTCGCCGAACATGTAGTCGAGCATGATCGACATTCCGGCGGCCTTGACCCGCTTGGCGAAGGCGGCCACCTCGTTGATACCGCAGTGCCCGTCGGTGGGGCTGCTGGAAGGGTTGACGAACGTGCGCAACCGCACCGCGCTGATGCCGTACCCCTTGAGAATGGTCAGGAGGTCCTGCTTCTGACCGCTCGCGTTCTTCCAGGAGAAGCCGCGCGCCTCCATCTGCGGCACCCAGCTGATGTCGACGCCCTTGACGAAACCCGCGGCGGCGTTGGCCGGCGTCTCCAGTTCGGCGAACGCGGCGGCGGTGGCGATCGCCCCGGCGGTGGCGGTGGTGGCCTTGAGCAGGGTCCTGCGGCTGATACGCCCGCAACCGGCTGCCTCGATGGGATGCATGATCTCTCCTTCAGGGCGTGTAGACGGTAGGACGGGGAGCGGTCGGCATGGCGTTGCCGATGAAGAAGCTCGGGTGCGGGGGCTGGTTGTAGGCGGTGTTCTGCCAGGCCAGGGCCGTGCGGTA
>NZ_JBIBJD010000023.1:0-81822 GCF_042958445.1 Streptomyces sp. NPDC007991 | reverse complement strand
GGCGGGGGGGGCGCGGGGGGGGGGGGGGGGCGCCGGCCCGGGGTGTGGGTGGCACCGGCTGTTGGCGGGGCGGGGGGCAACCCCCCCGGGGGGGGCGGGGGGGGGGGGGCCCCCCGCCCCCCCCGGCCCGGTCTCACACCTTCCGGTACGTGTACGCCTCCGCGGCGGCCGATTCCACCGCCGTCAGATCCGCCCCGGTGGCCGCCGTGACGACCGCGGCGACGGCTCCCTCCACGAACGGAGCGTCCACCAGCCGCGTCTGTTCCGGGAGTTCGTCACCCTCCGCGAGCAGTGCCTTCACGGTGAGTACCGCGCTGCCCAGGTCGGTCAGGACGGCGACGCCGGCACCCCGGTCGACGGACGTGGCCGCCGCCGCGATCAGTTCGGCGCTGGTGCCGAGTCCGCCGCTCTCGGTGCCGCCCGCCGGGGCCACGGGCACCACCGGGCCACCGCCCGCGAGCCCCTTCGCCAGCGCGGCGACCGACGCGGCCACCTCCGCGCTGTGCGACACCAGCACGATCCCCACGAGCCGCTCGTCACTCACCGGCGGCCTCCGCGAGTCCGGCGACGAGCAGCGCCGCCGAGGTGGCCCCCGGGTCCTGGTGCCCGATGCTGCGCTCGCCCAGATAGCTCGCCCGGCCCTTGCGCGCCTGCAAGGGCGTCGTCGCCACGGCGCCCTCCTCCGCGGCGGTCCGGGCCGCCGTGAACGAGTCGCCCAGCGCGTCCACCGCGGGCACCAGCGCGTCGATCATGGTCTTGTCGCCCGGCGCCGCACCGCCCAGCGTCCTGACGGCGTCCACCCCGGCCCGCAGCGCCTCGGCCAACTGCTCCGCGCTGACCTCGGCGCCATCCCCGAGCGCCTTGCCGGTACGGCGCAGCAGCGTCCCGTACAGCGGCCCCGAGGCGCCGCCGACCTTCGAGATCAGCTCGCGGCCGGCCAGCGTCAGGACGCCGCCCGGAGAGCCGGGAGCCTCCTTCTCCAGGGCCGCCGTCACGGCCCTGAAGCCGCGCTGGAGGTTGCTGCCGTGGTCGGCGTCCCCGATGGGCGAGTCGAGGGCGGTGAGCCGTTCCGCCTCACGGTCGACGGACGCGGCGGTCGCCGTCATCCAACGGCGGAAGAAATCGGCGTCGAGCACTGGGTCTCCTTGCCTGGTAGGTACGTGGTGATCCGCTGCCCCTTCCGCGTCACATGCCCCAGCGCAGACCCGGCGTCCTCACCGGCGCGTCCCACAGCCGCAGCAGCTCCTCGTCGGCCTGGCACAGGGTGAGGGAGGCGCCCGCCATGTCCAGGGAGGTGACGTAGTTGCCCACGAGCACGCGGGCGACCGGGACGCCCCGGGCGGCGAGCACACGGTGCACCTCGGCGTTGAAGCCGTACAGCTCCAGCAGGGGCGTCGCCCCCATGCCGTTGACGAGGACCAGCACGGGATTGCGTGGCCTCAGGTCGTCCACCACCGCCTCGACGGCGGCCTCGGCGATCTCTCCGGAGGTCATCATCGCCCGCCGCTCCCGGCCGGGTTCGCCGTGGATGCCGATGCCCAACTCCAGCTCACCGGGCGGCAGATCGAAGGTGGGGCTGCCCTTGGCCGGTGTGCTGCACGCGCTCAGCGCGACACCGAAACTGCGGGAGTTCTCATTGACCTGCCGGGCGATGGCCTCCACCCGCTCCAGCGGCATGCCCTCGTCGGCGGCTGCGCCCGCGATCTTCTCCACGAACAGGGTCGCGCCGGTACCGCGCCGCCCGGCCGTGTACAGGCTGTCGGTCACCGCCACATCATCGTTGACCAGCACTTTCGCGATCTGAATGCCCTCGTCCTCGGCCAGCTCGGCGGCCATGTCGAAGTTGAGCACGTCACCGGTGTAGTTCTTCACGATGAACAGGACCCCGGCCCCGCTGTCCACGGCGGCGGCCGCGCGCAGCATCTGGTCGGGCACCGGGGAGGTGAACACCTCGCCGGGACAGGCGGCCGACAGCATGCCGGGCCCTACGAACCCCCCGTGCAACGGCTCGTGCCCGGAACCACCGCCCGAGACCAGCCCCACTTTTCCGGCCACGGGAGCGTCCCGCCGCACGATCACCCGGTTCTCCACGTCCACGGTCAGCTCCGGGTGGGCGGCCGCCATACCGCGCAGCGCGTCCGCGACCACGGTCTCCGGGACGTTGATCAGCATCTTCACGGGGTACCTCCTGGTGAGACTGGCCCTTGCGCCTCTGCCTTCATCCTCGCAGCCCGTCCCGGGCTTGACCAGTTGTCGATCTTCGCGGTTCTCGGTCGTCGACAGCGGGCTGCGGCGGTGAGGATCCCGATGCCGTGCCGACCTCGATGACGGGCCGTCAGGTGCGGTGGGTGTGCGCGCCGCCGCGGTCTGAAGGGCCGCGGGGAGTCACACCACGCTGCTCTCCGCGCCGATCAGGTCGGTGACGGCCCGTACGCCCCCCTCGGCGAGTGCGGCACGCTGTCTGTCCGCTCCCGTCCCGTTCTGCAGCAGCCGGTGGACCAGGGCCGTCACCTGCCGGGTCGCGCCGGACGCGTCGAGGGCCGGAGCGACGTGCCGCAGGAGCTGGTACAGCACGTCCCCGGCACGGCGCGGCCGGCCGCCCGGGCAGATCAGGGTGTCGCTCAGACCGTGACGGGCGGCATGCCACAGAGCGATCTGGAGGAGCTCCGGCGCGCAGTCGGGCACCGGCGCCCCGGCGGCCGTTTCCCTGATGGCCGTGTCCACGAGAGCGTGGGTCATGCCCGCGAGCATGACCGCGTCGTCCGCGCGCAGTTGAACGTCCAGGCACCGCACCTCGACGGTGGGATACCGGGCCGACAGACGGGCCTGCCAGTACAACTGCCCGCTGTCCGAGATCACACCGGTCTCCAGCAGTTGCGTCACGCGCCGGTCGTAGTCGGCCACGTCACGGAAGAACGGGGGCACGCCGCTGACCGGCCAGCGGCCGAAGATCACGGTGCGCCAGCTGGCGAAGCCGGTGTCGTGGCCGTCCCACAGCGGGGAGTTCGCCGACATGGCCGTCAGGGTCGGCAGCCAGACCCGGATCCGGTTCAGGACCTGTACCCCGGTCTCCCGGCTGGGTACGGCCACGTGCACGTGCATGCCGTTGACCAGTTGCTCCGCCACCAGCTGGGGAGCCTGGGTGAGCATGGCCCGATAGCGGGCCTGGTCGGTGACGGCCACCGGGTGGCGATGGCGCAGCGGGGGTGTCCCGCAGGCCGCGATCCGGCAGCCGTGCTCGTCGGCCGCCGCCCCGATGGCGTGCCGCAGCCGCAGCAGATGTCCCCCTGCCTCCTCCAGTGTGCCGCACACCGGCGTGGCCACCTCGACCTGCGCCTGGAGCAGCTCGCACTGCACCTCCTGGTCGGCCACGAGATGCGCCAGACCCGCCGCCGCACGCACCTTGTCGGCCAGGGGTACCGGCAACCCGGTAACCGGGTCGAGGAGCAGGTACTCCTCTTCCACACCGATCGTCGTCATCGGTCACCCTCTGTTCTGCCCCGTCACCGGGGCGGGCTCGCGCGGCGTCGGCTGCACGCTGTCGGCTCGACCCTCGCGCGTGCCCCGAGTGCCGCGGCCACGGCGGGGCAAACCATGGCAAAACATGATGCTGGGGTCACTCGGTGGTGCTACGTCTGTTCCTGTACGGCACGTCCGGGGCCGCACGGCGTCACGGCCGCGGGTTCGTGCGCTGCCACCTGGGGCGTGCGTCCTGACCGCGCCGCCGGCGACCGAGGCGCAGCGCGGACACCGGCGCCGTACGCGGTCCGCCGCACACCCCCGGACTCCGGGAAGGTGTCCGGCCAGGTGACGTGCGGGGAACGGACCAGCCGGGAGCGGCTGAGGGACAGTCCGCAGACGGTCTGGTTCAGGCCCGGCTCCAGGCGACGGAGGACGGCGGTCGCGGTCACAGCCTGACCGCATCGCGTGCGACGGTGACCGGGAAGCCGCCCGGGCCTCCCGATCCACGGGTCGGCACCCGACTCGAAGACCGAGGTGTTCCGTTGACCGTTCTCGACGCCCGGGCGCTCAACCGCGCCACACTCGCGCGGCAGTTGCTCCTCGACCGTGCCGGCCTGCCGGTCCTCGACGCCGTCGCGCACCTGTGCGGCCTCCAGGCGCAGGAACCGCAGGAACCGTTCATCGGACTCTGGTCCCGGCTGCGGGCGTTCGACCCAGCGGTGCTGTCGGACCTGCTGACCGGGCGGCGTGTGGTGCGGACCCACCTCATGCGCCGCACCGTCCACCTCGTCACCGCCGACGACGTCGGGGCCTGGCGGGCACGCCACGACGCGATGCTGCGCCAGCGGGTGCTCGGCACGTACCGCCGCGAACTGGAGGGCGTGGACCTCGGCGAACTCGCGGCAGCCGGGCGGGAGGTCATGGCCGACGGCGAACCCCGATCCATGGGAGACCTCGCGCGAGCCGTCGCAGGCCGCTGGCCGAAAGCGGGGCCCCGGCCACTGGGCGAAATGCTGGTCGCCGGCCTGCTCCCGATGGTGCAGCTGCCGCCGCGCGGACTGTGGCACACGACGGCGGGAGCGCGCTACGCCCTGGTCTCCTCCTGGCTGGGGCGCGAGATCGACCCCCCGGCCCCGGACGGCTCCGATCCCGTGGGGCAGACACTGGTACGGCGCTACCTGGCCGCGTTCGGACCCGCCGCCTCGGCCGATCTGCGTGCCTGGTGCGGACTGGCGGGACTGCCGGCCGCGGTCTCCGCCCTGCGCGGGGAGCTGGTCGCCTTCCGTGACGAGCGCGGCCGGGAACTGCTGGACCTCCCCGACGCGCCGCGCCCCGACCCCGGCACCCCGGCGCCGGTGCGGTTCCTGCCGGCGTTCGACAACGCGATCCTCGGCTACCACGACCGCGGCCGGATCATCGACGACGCCCACCGCGGCCTGTCGGTCGAAGGCGCCCGCGTCGTCCTGCTCGACGGCCGGGTCGCCGCGAGCTGGCGCGTCGAGGCGGACACCGTCCTGGTCACCCCGCTGCGCCGCTTCTCCCGGGCCGACCGCGAGTCCGTCGCCGAGGAAGCGCGAGCCATGGCGTCCTTCCTGTCCTGCGGGGAGAGCGACCGGGTGCGGATCGCCGCGTCGTCCGGTTGAGCGATACGCCGACAGAAGCGCGGTTCAGGCGCACACTGGAAGGGTGCTGCCGGTGCTCACGAGGGGGTGTCGGCCGATGGAAACCTCAGAGCGTGTGACCGTGCGGTGGTGGCGGTGGCGGCGCAACGCGCTCAAACGGCGTATCGACGTCGTCGAAGCCTGGATCGTGCTCGCCGGCTGGGTGTTCGCCCTGCTCGGCGGCGTGTGCGCGGGGCTGATGGCGGCGGGCGCGGTCGAGCGGGCCGTCGAACGGCAACAGGCGGAGAGCCGTCAGGTCGCCGCGGTCGCCGTCGAGGACGCGCCCGGCCCGTCACCGGCCCGCGAGGCGAGCGACCACCGGGTGTGGGCCAAGGTGCGCTGGACCGCGCCGGACGGCTCGACGCACACGGAGCAGGCGCGGGTGCCGCCCAGGACTCCCGCCGGGAGCACGATCCCCCTGTGGGTGAACAGGAGCGGTGACATCACGACCCCACCGGTGTCCGGGGGCGAGGCCTGGCTGCACACGACCGTCGGCGGCGGTCTGGCAGGAGTCCTCGCGGGCGGGATGGTGCTGGGCGCCACCTGGGTGATCAGGCTGGCCCTGGACCGGCGGCGCATGGCGCAGTGGGACGCGGAATGGGAACGGATCGACACCCGCCGCGGCTGGAAGACAGGCTGACCGGAGTCCGACGGGGCGCCCGCGCGTGAGGGCAGGGAGACGTGGCCGTGCGGCCCCTGCCCGACGGGGCCTGCCGGGCGCCGGGCAGGGGGTGCGGCTGTGTGCCGTTCTCCCGTGGGGTTCGCGTGGCGCGTTTCCGTGTGGCGGGCGGGGGCGCTGGGCAGGGGGTACGGCTGTCTACCGTCGTCGCTTGGGGCTTTCGATGGTGAGGAGTGCGGCCGTGTGCCGCTGGCCGGTGGGCACAGGGTGGCAGCCGTGTTCCGTCCGGCTGCGGGGACTCTCGGGGCATCGGCCCTTCGCGCGGTGGGCATCATGGGCGGCTGTCTGCCGTCGTCCCGCGGGGCTTTCGCCCGGCGCGCTTGGGTGCGGCGGGCGGGGGGTGTGGCCATGCGCGGCCGGCCGGCGGCGCCTGTGCCGCCGGCACTGCGCTGCTGTGTTCCGTGGATCCCAGGGCGCTTCCAGCGCGTCGGCCCTTCGCGGGGTGGGCCGCAGAGAGCGGCTGTCTGCCGTCGTCCCGCGGGGCTTTCGCCCGGCGCGCTCCCGCGTGGCGGGCACGGGAGCGCAGCCATGCCCCGGCCTGCCGGGCGGGCCCCCTGCTGACGGCGAGCGCCCGGTCCGGGGACTGGCCGGGCCGGGGCGGTCATGCGCGGCCGACGGTGTCCTGGTCGTCGATGGTTTCGTGGGCGCCCGGTGGGACAGGGGCCGACAGGGTGCGGGGCGTGGTCCTCTTCCGGCGAAGTCGGGCGGTCAGGCCGGTCGCCACGGGCTCGGTGCAGCGCGCGGTCAGGGGGCCGAGCAGGACCAGGATGAGGACGTACGCCGTGGCCAGCGGGCCGAGAGCGGGCTCGATGCCGGACGTGACGGCGAGCCCGGCGATGACGATGGAGAACTCGCCGCGGGCCACGAGCGTGCCGCCGGCGCGCCAGCGGCCCTTGGGCCCGATCCCGGCGCGGCGCGCGGCCCAGTAGCCGGTGGCGATCTTCGTCGCGGTGGTGACGGCCGCCAGCGCGAGGGCCGGTACCAGCACGGGCGGGATGCTGGCCGGGTCCGTGTGCAGGCCGAAGAAGACGAAGAACACCGCGGCGAACAGGTCCCGCAGCGGCGCGAGCAGGCTCGCCGCACCCTCGGCGACCTCGCCGGACAGGGCGATACCCACCAGGAAAGCGCCCACGGCCGCGGACACCTGCAGTCGCTGCGCGAGCCCGGCGACCACCAGGGTCACGCCGAGCACCACCAGCAACAGCTTCTCGGGGTCGTCGCTGGAGACGAAGCGGGAGACATGGCGGCCGTAGCGCACGGCGAGGACGAGCACGAGGGTGGCCACGCCCAGGGCGATGGCCAGGGTGACGGCGCCCGCGGCCAGGCCGACCCCGGCCAGCAGGGCGGTGACGATCGGCAGGTAGACCGCCATGGAGAGGTCCTCGAGGACCAGGATGCTCAGGATGGCCGGGGTCTCGCGGTTGCCGAGCCGCCCCAGCTCGCCCAGGACCCTGGCGATGACGCCGGAGGAGGAGACCCAGGTGACCCCGGCAAGTACGACGGCGGCGACCGGTCCCCAGCCGAGCAGCAGGGCGAGCACCGCCCCGGGCAGGGCGTTGAGGACGGCGTCGACGATCCCGGCCGGGTAGTGGGTCCTGAGGTTGGAGACGAGGTCGGTGGCCGTGTACTCCAGGCCCAGCATGAGCAGCAGCAGGATGACACCGATCTCGGCACCGATGGCGACGAAGTCCTCGCTGGCGACCAGCGGCAGCAGTCCGCCCTCGCCGAAGGCCAGCCCGGCCAGCAGGTAGAGAGGGATCGGCGAGAAGCCGAAGCGCCCGGCGAGGCGGCCGAGCAGCCCGAGCCCGAGGATGAGGCAGCCGAACTCGATCAGGAAGACCGCGGAGGAGTGCATGGCGGGTCACTCCCGCCCGAGTATCGCGGCGGCAGCCTCCACGCCCTCGCGGGTCCCGATGACGATGAGCGTGTCACCGCCGGCGAGCCGGAAGTCCGGCGCGGGGGAGGGGATCGCCTCCGCCCGGCGCAGCACCGCCACGATGGACGCGCCGGTGTCGGTGCGGATCCGGGACTCGCCCAGCAGCCGGCCGTTCCAGTGCGAGGTGCCGGACAGTTCGATCCGCTCGGCGACGAGCCCCAGGTCGGTGGTGGACAGCAGGTTCGGCGTGTGGTGCGCGGGCATCAGCGCGTCGATGACCATCGCCGCCTCCTCCGCCGTCAGACGCACCGACAGGTCGCAGGCGTCCGGGTCGTCCTCGCGGTAGGCGCTGATCGTCCGGTGGCCGTCGCGGTGGGCGACCACGGACAGCCGGCGGGTGTCCCGGGTCGTCAGGTCGTAGCGGACACCTATGCCCGGCAACGGCGTACTGCTGAGGCGCGGCGCGCCCATGTCTGTCCCCCTTCCGACGGCGTGCGCGTTCCCGATGACTCCGGCTGTGGGGGGCCGCGCCCGGACGAGCGCCCGGATCCGGTCTGTGGACTCATCCTAGGTGGCCGTGCGGGACCGTACCCGTCCTGCGTGTGCTACCTGGAGGGTGCCGGGGATCCGGACGGGAAGGGAGTGGCCGTGGGCAGCCTCGCGGTCGCCCCCTCCACCTGTCGCACGGTGCCCGTCCCCGGCCGGGTGCCCGTGCCGGCGGACAACTGGGACCAGGCTCCCAGCGCGAGAGCCACCGCGGCGGCGGTGGCGACGACCCGTCCCACGCGCCGGACCTTGGCACGGCGGTCCAGATCGCCCCAGGGCACGCGGACCCACACGTCCTCCGGCTGCCACAGGTCGCCGACGGCGTACGCGGGTTGGAGCCGCCGTCCCGCCGCCCGCTCCTGTGCGGAAGGTTCCCTGGGGGCACAGGCGCGTATGGCGTGCTCGGTGTCGGTGAGGAACCTCTGCCACACGTCGTCGGGGATCGGGGGAGTGCCGTCCGGCTCCTCGGGCGTTCCCCATCCGCCGCCCGGTCCTGCGCTGGTCACGTCCCGTCATCTCCTCTCCGACCATCGGCCCGCATCACTGCGCAACGCAAGATCAGTATGCCGTCCGGTGCGCGAGAGCGCCCCTTCACGGGGGCCGGCGAAGGGAGTCCGGGACCGACTTGGTACCGCCGAGCGCGGGACGAGGCCGCCGACCGCCGGATGAGGCCGCCGGGGAGGGCGAGGGGTCCGGGAGCCCTCGCCCCGCGCCCCACGCGGTCAGACGACGGCGGGCTCCTCCGGCAGGACATGGTCGCCGACCTTGTCG
Source organism: Streptomyces sp. NPDC007991 (assembly GCF_042958445.1). Taxonomy (NCBI): domain Bacteria; kingdom Bacillati; phylum Actinomycetota; class Actinomycetes; order Kitasatosporales; family Streptomycetaceae; genus Streptomyces; species Streptomyces sp. NPDC007991. Next base: position 72,827 of record NZ_JBIBJD010000023.1, on the reverse strand, counting down.
GTGCTCAGGCAGAGCGAGCAGACCACGGCGTCATGCGTGCGGCAGGCAGCCACGTCCGGCCGTTCGAACTGCTGCCGGCACACATGGCACTCGTAGGTGACGGCGCTGGGGTTGCCGTCCTCGTCGAGCAGCGGCTCGGCGATGCCGTCGTCGGTGCGGCGCAGGTAGTACCTGCCCTTGGTGACCACGGCCATCAGCGGGGTGAGGAGGAACGCGATGACGGCGGCGGCGACGGGGGAGTACGGCTGGAGGGTGTCGCCCAGCGCGTGGAAGTACATGGCGATGGACAGCGCGGAGGCGGCGACGAAGGCGACGACCCCGACCGGATTGACGGCGTAGAGCATGCCGCGGCGGAACTCGGGTGCGTGCGGGGAGAGCTTCAGCACGTACTTGTTGATACCGATGTCGGTGGCCACGGTGACCACCCAGGCGATCGCGCAGTTCGAGTAGAAGCCCAGGATGCTGTTGAGGAAGCTGAACATGTCGGCCTCCATCAGGGCGAGCGCGAAGCCCAGGTTGACCAGGACGAAGACCAGCCGGCCCGGGTAGCGCCGCGTGACGCGCGTGAAGGAGTTGGTCCAGGCGAGCGAGCCGGAGTACGCGTTCGTCACGTTGATCTTGATCTGGCTGATCACGACCAGGGCCACGGCCAGCGGGAGGACGAGCCAGGACGGCATCATCGCGTCGAAGGCGTGCTTGAACTGCTGGATCGGCTCCGGCGCGGCGGTGGGACCGACCTCGGCGATGATGTAGACGGCGAGGAACACGCCGATCGCCTGCTTGAGCGCGCCCAGTACCACCCAGCCCGGGCCGGCCATCACCACGGCCGTCCACCAACTCCGCTTGTTCTCCTCGGTCTTGGGAGGCATGAAGCGCAGGTAGTCGATCTGCTCGCCGATCTGCGCGATCAGCGACAGACACACGCCCGCGCCCAGCAGGACGGAGGCGGTGTTGACGCCGCCGTCTCCGTCGGTGCCCGCGTAGGCGAGGAAGCGGTCGACGGTCCCCGGGTCGGTGGCGACCAGGTAGACCAGCGGGCCGACCATCAGCAGCAGCCAGATCGGGGTGGTCCACACCTGGAGCTTGCTCAACGCCGTCATGCCGTAGATGACCAGCGGGATCACCATGAGCGTGGACACCAAGTAGCCCAGCCACAGCGGCAGTCCGAGGCCCAGCTTCAGGCCCTGGGCCATGATCGAGCCTTCGAGGGCGAAGAAGATGAAGGTGAAGCTGGCGAAGATGACGCTGGTGAGGACCGAGCCGAAGTAGCCGAAGCCCGAGCCGCGCGTGATCAGATCCAGGTCGATGTTGTAGCGGGCCCCGTAGTAGGCCAGCGGGAAGCCGGTCACGAAGATGACGACGGCGGCGACGGCGATCGCGAGCAGCGCGTTGCCCGTCCCATGGGCCAGACCGATGCCGGCGCCGATGGAGAAGTCGGCCATGTAGGCGATGCCGCCGAGCGCGGTCGTCGCCACCACCATCGGGGTCCAGCGCCGGTAACTGCGCGGCGCGAAGCGGAGCGTGTAGTCCTCGAGGGTCTCCTTGACGGCCTGGTCGGCGCCCGGTGCTGCCTTCTGCGGTGGTGCCGGCTCGGTGACCTCGGCCAGTCGTGGCTCGGTACTCATGCCACGCCTCCTTGCTGCGGGTTGGGGACTGACAAGGCAGGCACGGTAGGCAGCGGGCGTTACCCCTAAATACTTCCTGCGTGAAGGGAATGTTTCGGAGGCATCGCGCGAGGACGTAGCAACAGCACGGTGAGCACCGGCACCGTCAGCACCACGCAGACACCGATGACGTCCTCGAAGGGCATCGCGAAGCGTCGCGCCATCCATCTCACCCTGCGTCGCGCGGGTGACCAGCGCGCGAAAAGGGCCCGTGCACAGGCACGGGCCCTTCTGGTCGGCTCTGTCCGGCGGTGGCGCCTACGTGCGGTCGCCCTTCGGCTTGCCCCGCTGGTCGGGTGTGCCGTGCGGCGGCGGGCTGAACGGCTGCGCAGCTGTGGCGGGCGACACCTCAGAGGCCCCGTGCCCCTCGCCCGCCTCGGGACGCAACGCGCCAGGATGGCCGGACGTCGGCTCCGCGCCCTCGCGCAGCTGCTCCAGGCGGGAACCCAGCAGCTCCGTCACCGGCAGCCGGTCGGCGTGCGAGCGCTCGTACGCCAGCAGTTCCTCCACCTCGTCCGCTGACAGCGACCGCACACGGCTCTCCAGGCCGCCGATCGGCAGGTGGTCGTAGTCCGGCAGCGGCAGCGTGTCGCGGGCGGGATCGGCCATGGTTCTCACTTCCCTGTGCACGGCGTGTACGACGTGGGGTGCGGGGAGCGGGGCTCAGCGGCCGCCCGGGCCGCCGCTGCCGAACGAGCCGCTGCTGCCCTCGTTCCAGCGAGGACGCTCCTGGGTCGCGCTCCGGCGGTCGCTCTGGTTGCCGTGCGTCTTCAGCTCGTGCGGTGTCAGACGGTCCCGGCTTCTCGGCACCTCGTCGGGTTCCCGGCGCTCGGTCGTCTCACGGACCGGGCCGCCGTCGGGCACGCGCGGCTGCTCGTCGGGCCGCGGCGTGGGCAGCTCCCTGCGCTTGACGCGCACGCCGAGGACGAAGGCCCCCAGCAGCAGGACCACGACCACCACACCCGCCACGATCAGCCCGATGCCGAGGGCCCCGCGGCCCGCGGCCATCTCCATCCATGCGCTAGTCATGGCACGCGAGTACCCCTGGTCCTCACCACGAACCTGCTCACCCCGACCGGGCGGACCGGGTCTTCGACCGGTTCTCCTTGCGGACGGCGTCCAGCAGCTCCGCCTTCGACATGCGCGACCGCCCCTCGACACCCAGCCGCCTCGCGAGGTCGTACAGGTGCTCCTTCGAGGCTCGCTCGTCGACGCCCTCGCCGCTGCGGCCGCCCTGCTGCCGGGGCCGGGCCGAGCGCGGGTCCGACGGGGCCTTCCGGCCGCCTTCCTTGCGCTCCCAGTGGTCGCCGACCTTCTCGTGCGTGTGCTTCAGCGCCCCGAAGGCCACGCGGTGCGCGCGCTCGCCCTCGCCGTACTGCTCCACGGCCGAGTCGTGCGCCTTGATCCAGGTGCGCTGCGCCTCCTTGGCGGACCGCTCCAGGGTCGACGGAAGTTCCTGGCGGCCGGGCATGTGACTCACCTCCGTGCGTCGTCGTTCCCGGTCCTGCCGGGTGCCCGGCAGGCGAGGCCGGAAAACCGTACGCAACCCTTGGCGGCACCGGGTTTGACCGGCATCGGCGGGGCTACCCGCGCGGTGTGACGACATCCCAGCAGGAGCTGTTCCGGTTCCTGGAGGACCGCTTCGCCTGTGCCCAGGCGTGCACCGAGTGCGCCCGGGCGTGCGCGCTGCGCGCGAGCCTCGTGGATCCCGACGGAACCGAGAACCAGGAACTCGTACGACGCAAGGGCATCATGTGCGCGGAGGTCTGCGACGCGACCTGCCGTGTGCTGTCCGAGCAGAACCAGGTGGACGAGACCAGCATCCGCGTCCAGGTGGAGTGGTGCCGGACCGTGTGCCTGGAGGCCGCGCACGCCTTCGACCGGCAGGCGGGGGCGGAGGACTCGGCGGCGGCGTGCCGTGCGTGCGCCCGGGCGTGCACGGACTTCCTCGCCACGCTGAACTGAGGAGTCCGCTGCCCGTCCTCGGCCATTACCAAATCCTTGGCCATTCCCAATTTCTGTAACACGTTCTACGGTGTGCGCCGACAGGACCGGCTTTGGGAGCCTGGAGGCGCCGTGCACCTCGAATACACGCCCGAGCAGCAGCGGCTGCGCACCGAACTGCGCGCCTACTTCGCCGAACTGGTCCCGGACCACGCCTACGCCCGGCACGGCGACCCGGCCGCCCAGAAGCGGTTCTACCGCGAGACCATCAAGCGGCTCGGCGCGGACGGCTGGCTCGGCGTGGGCTGGCCCGAGGAGTACGGCGGGCGCGGCCTGACGGCGATGGAGCAGTTCATCTTCTTCGACGAGGCCGCCCAGGCCGGCGTCCCGCTGCCGCTCATGGCGCTGAACACCGTCGGCCCGACGATCATGCGGTACGGCACCGAGGAGCAGAAGGCGTACTTCCTGCCGCGGATCCTCTCCGGCGAGATCGACTTCGCCATCGGCTACAGCGAGCCCGGCGCGGGCACCGACCTCGCGTCCCTGCGGACCCGCGCGGTACGCGACGGCGACGCATACGTCGTCAACGGTCAGAAGATCTGGACGACCAACGGCGACACGGCGGACTGGGTGTGGCTGGCGGTCCGTACGGATCCGGACGCCCCGCCGCACCAGGGCATCACCATGCTCCTGGTGCCGACCACCGACCCCGGCTACTCCTGCACCCTCATCAACACCCTCGCCTCGCACGACACCACGGCCAGCTACTACGAGAACGTCCGCGTCCCCGTTTCCCACCGGGTCGGCGCAGAGAACCAGGGCTGGCGGCTGATCACCAACCAGCTCAACCACGAACGCGTGACCCTGGCCGCCCACGGCACCATGGCGATCCGCGCCCTGCACGACGTGCAGCGCTGGGCGATGGAGACCAAGCTCGCCGACGGCCGCCGGGTCGCCGACCTGCCCTGGGTGCGCCGCCTCCTGGCCCGGACCCACACCCGGCTGGACGCGCTGAAGCTGCTCAACTGGCGGATGGTCGGCGCGGTGCAGGACGGCACCCTCACCCCGCAGGACGCCTCGGCCGTCAAGGTCTACGGCTCCGAGGCCCGGCGCGACGCCTACGCCTGGCTCATGGAGATCGTCGCCGCCCCCGGCGCGCTGAAGGAGGGCTCGGCGGGCGCGGTCCTGCACGGCGAACTGGAACGCGGCTACCGCTCGGCGGTCATCTTCACCTTCGGCGGCGGCAACAACGAGATCCAGCGGGAGATCATCTCGTGGATCGGGCTGGGGATGCCGAGGGTGCGGCGCTGAGAATGAGAGCGACGCCCCCGGCGTCCTGACACTGATGCCCGCGGGCGACTCCCGGTATGGACCAGGGCGGGCGTGGGCTGCTCACCTTTGCCCAGCTCACTGAGCGCTGGAGCAGCCGCCACGCGGGCACCCTCCGGCAGGTGATGCACCTGCAGCAGATCGGGGGAGGGTTCGAGGAGACGGGCGGGGAGCAGGCAGGGCCGAGGAGGCGGCGCGCGGTGCCTGCCTAACGGGACACCGCCCACCATCGTGAACGCCCCAGGGCCGATCGGCCCCAGTCGTGCCGGTGGCCGTGGTGGGCCGGTCGGTGCCCGCAGGGGACCTGTGGCCCTTCCACGAAGACAGCTCGCGGGGGCACGCTCGAACCATCAGCCGTTACTCAGGAGGTGGAGACTATGACGCGCACGATCACCGTCGGCCTCGACGGCTCGCCCGAGAGCCGGGCCGCCGCCGAGTGGGCTGCCCGTGAGGCGAAGCTGCGCGGCCTGCCGGTCAAGATTCTCCACGTGTGGGAGCCAGTGCCGGAGCCCACGGCACAGGCCCCGCTGCTCGGCGCCGAGACCCATCAGCACTGGAGTGAGAGGATTCCCCGCGATTCTGCTGAGGGTCTCCGGCTGCGCCACCCCGATGTCGAGGTGATCGCCGAGCATCGGGCCGGTCGCCCGAGCGAGGTGCTGTGCGAGGCCGCGACGGGAGCCGAGTTGCTCGTCCTCGGCTCGCGTGGCCTGAGCGGGATCGGCGGGTTCCTGGTCGGCTCGGTCGGCCTGGCCGTCGTCGCGCACGTCGAGTGCCCCGTGGTCCTGGTCCGGGCCGGCGAGCAGGCAGCGGACGAGCACGAGATGGACCCGGCGGGCATACCATCGGCCGCGACGCGGTACGGGCCGGTCGTGCTCGGTATCGACATCGACAACCTTGATGCCTCGGTGTTCGAGTTCGCCTTCGACGAGGCTGCCCGGCGCGACACCGGCCTGCGGGCCGTGCACGGCTGGAGCCTGCCCTCGTACTACGTGGACGGCCCGACCACCGACCTGGAACGGTACGACCAGATCGCCCATTGGCACGCCTCCGCACTCGCCGAGGCACTGAACTTGTGGCGGCAGAAGTACCCGTCCGTCGAGGTGGTCGAGGAGTCCCCATCAGGTAGCCCGGCGAGTCACCTGATCGACGCCTCCCACGGGGCCTCGCTGGTCGTCGTCGGCCGACGGATCCGCCGCCACCCGTTCGGGGTGCACATCGGTCCGGTCACGCATGCCGTCCTGCACCACGCCACGGCCCCCGTCGCCGTCGTCGCGCACGACTGACACACCACCCAAGGGCGGTAGTCCGCTCGACCAGCCGCGCGGCGTACCAAGGACTTGCAGCGGGCGCCCGTAGAGCCCGATCGGCCCCGGCTGGACCGGACCCATAGGGCCGCTTCAGGACGCGCTGGGTGCTCGAAGCATCGGCAGCCGCCGAGCGGCTCGGAGGAGACCACCATGACGCACGATGTGCTCGACCGCCCCCCAGTCCACGCCCTGCTCGCGGACGGCACCACTGTGTGCATACGCCCAGTGCAGCGCGGAGATCACAAGCGGTTGCGGGGCTTCTACGAGGAGATGTCTGCGGAGAACCTGCGGCTGCGGTTCTTTGCCGCCAGCCGCCCTTCCGCCGCGATGGCCGCCGACCGGGCCTGCGCGCCGGCGCGCCCGGGCTACCGGGCCCTGCTCACCGAGACGCAGGGCCGGGTGATCGGGCTCGCCGAGTACGACAGCGGCGGCGAGGAGGATACGGCCGAGATCTCGATCGCTGTCGCGGACGGCGCGCACCACCGTGGTGTGGGCACCCTGCTCGTCGAGCACTTGGTTTCGGCCGCCCGCGCGAACGGCATCACCACCTTCACGGCCGACGCGTTGGGTGAGAACCACGAAGTGCTCCGGCTCTTCGCCGACCTCGGTCTGCGCACGGCCCGGCACTTCGACGGTCCCGAGGTGCGCTGCACTATTCGGCTGGACCAGGACGATGCCTACCTGTCCGCCGTGGAGGAGCGGGGCCGGGCCGCCGACGTGGCCAGCCTGCAGACGCTCTTCCGGCCGGACGTGGTCGCTGTCGTCGGGGCCGGGCGCAGGCCCGGGTCGGTGGGCCGGGCGATCCTGCACCACCTGAAGGCGGGCGGCCTGACCCGGCGCCTGTTCGCCGTGAACCCCGCCGCCGCCGCGATCCTTGGCGTGCCCTCCCACCCGTCGGTCAGTGCCCTGCCCAAGTCCCCCGATCTCGCGGTTCTCGCCGTACCCGCCGCCGCGGTGCCGGCCTCCGCCGAGGAGTGCGGCAAGGTGGGTGTACGGGCTCTCCTGGTCGTCACCGCCGGTCTCGACGCCGACCAGGCGCGGGCGCTCATGGCCGCCTGCCGCACGTACGGCATGCGGCTCGTCGGCCCGAACTGCCTGGGCATCTCCAACACGGATCCGTCAGTCAGTCTGGACGCGACCTTCGCCGCCGGCCATCCGCGCCCCGGTACGGCGGGGGTCGCCGTGCAATCGGGCGGTGTCGGCATCGCGCTCCTCGGCGGGCTGTCCCGCCTCGGCATCGGTGTGTCGACCTTCGCCTCCCTCGGTGACAAGTACGACGTCAGCGGCAATGACATGCTCCAGTGGTGGGAGAGCGACGGCCGTACCGACCTCGCGCTGTTGCACCTGGAGTCGTTCGGCAACCCGCGCGCGTTCTCCCGTACGGCCCGGCGCGTGACCCGTCGTATGCCGGTGCTCACGGTGGACGCCGGCCGCACGGAGGCGGGCCGGCGGGCTGCCGCGTCGCACACCGCGGCTGCCGCCACCCGCACCATGACCCGGCAGGCGCTGTTCACCCAGGCCGGTATCACCGCCACCCGCTCGGTCGGCGAACTCCTGGAAACCGCCGCCTTGCTGCATTCCCAGCCGCTCCCAGCGGGTAACGGCGTGGCCGTCGTCACCAACGCGGGCGGCGTCGGCGTGCTTGCTGCCGACGCTTGCTCGGAGGCGGGGCTCGCGCTGTCGTCGTTCGGTGACGAGCTGACCCATGACCTGAAAGCCGTGCTGCCTGATGGAGCCGCGATCGGCAATCCGGTGGACGCCACGGCCGCGGTGACCGAAGAGCAGCTCAGCGCGTGTGTCGACCGGCTGATGACGTACGGCGGCGTCGACGCACTGCTCGTGGCCCTGGTGCCCACGGCGGTCGCCGAGGCGACCGGCGACGACCTGGTGCGGGCGGTGACCCGCGTCCCGGGACACCGGGACCGGCCGGTCGCCGTGGTACGGCTGGAGCAAGGCGTTCCGGTGACCCTGCTGCCCGCGTCAGATGGCGGCACGATCCCCTCGTACGCCGAACCACAGGCCGTGGCCCGGGCCCTGGCCCACGCGGCGCGCCGCGCTGCCTGGCTCAGCCGGCCCCTCGGCACGGTCCCGGGACTGGAAGGCATCGGTACGCGCCGCGCTCACGAGATCGCCGAGGAGTATCTCGCCGTGAGGCCGGACGGTGGCTGGCTCGACCCACGCGCCTGCGCTGAACTCCTCCACTGCTACGGCATCCCCCAGATTCCGTGGGCCTGGGCGGAGACAGAGGAGGAAGCAGTCCTCGCGGCCCGGCGACTGCGGGGCGCGGACGGCCGGGTGGTGCTGAAGGCGTACTGGCCGGGACTGGTGCACAAGACCGAGGAGCGTGCCGTCCATCTCGACCTCCAAGGGGACGCCCAAGTGCGGGCGGGCTTCCGGGACTTCGGGACACGTTTCGGTGACCTGCTGAGCGGGGTGGTGGTCCAGCCGCTCGCCGCGCGCGGCACCGAGCTTTTCGCCGGTGTCGTCCAGGACGAGGTTTTCGGGCCGCTCGTCCTGTTCGGGCTCGGCGGCACGGCCACGGAGGTACTGGCTGACCACGCCGCCCGGCTCGCCCCACTCACCGACCACGACGTGCACGACCTGATCACGTCCCCGCGCTGCGCACCACTGCTGTTCGGCTCGCGTGGCGGCCGGCCCGTCGACCTCCCGGGGCTGGAGCAACTGCTCCTGCGCCTGTCCCGGATGGCGAGCGACCTGCCGCAGCTCGCGGAGGCCGACTTCAACCCGGTCCTCGCGACGCCCGGCGCGGTCACCGTACTCGACGCCCGCGTGCGCCTGCTGCCGCGCCGGGCCCAGGACCCCTATCTGCGCCGACTCCGCTGAGTCAGGCGCGTCGGCCGAGCCAGCCGAGGAGGACGCACCATGAAACACAACAAGGTCGGCTCCGGGGTCGATCTCGCCACGCACTGCCACGACGGTGGTCCCGCTGAGCGTGCGCTCGGTGAGATGCGGAGTGGATCCGATGGAAGTGTCGGACATGGTCTCAGCGAAGCCGGGTGAATGGGGCGTGCGGTAGGGCCGACCGGCCCATGCGTCTTCCACCAGGCCGCGACAAGCTGGATATGCGGTGCAATCCCGGCATCATGCTCAACGGCAGGAAGGTGGGAACGCCATGAAGGGCTATGTTTTCCACGGCCCCGGACAGTCCGCCTGGGAGGACGTTCCGGACCCCGGCATCAAGGAGGCGGCGGACGCGATCGTGCGAGTCGACGCCGTCACCATCTGCGGTACGGACCTGCACATCCTCAAGGGCGATGTTCCCGAGGTCCGCCCCGGCACGGTGCTGGGGCACGAGGCGGTCGGTGAGATCGTCGACATCGGCGGTGACGTGCGCACAGTGCGGCCCGGTGACCGGGTGCTGGTCTCCTGCGTCACTGCCTGCGGCCGCTGCCGGTACTGCCGGGAGAGCATGTACGGCCAGTGCCGTGGCGGCGGAGGCTGGATCCTGGGCCACCTGATCGACGGCACCCAGGCCGAGTACGTCCGTGTGCCCTACGCCGACCTCTCCGTGCACCCGCTGCCCAGCGCCCTGGACAGCAAGGACGCGGTGCTGCTGGCCGACATCTTCCCGACCGCCTACGAGGTCGGTGTGCTCAACGGGCACGTACGGCCCGGGGACACCGTCGCCGTCGTGGGCGCCGGTCCCATCGGGCTCGCGGCCATCGCCACGGCCAAGCTGTTCGCACCGGAGCGGATCGTCGCCGTGGACCTCGCCGCCGCGCGCCTGGACGCGGCCAGGCAGCTCGGCGTGGACGCTGTGGCGGACGCCCGGGAAGCTCCTGAGCAGCTGATCGCGGACCTCACCGACGGGCTGGGCGCGGACGTGGTCGTCGAGGCCGTCGGCGTGCCGGAGACCTTCGAGATGTGCACGCGCATGGTGCGGCCCGGCGGGCACGTGGCCAACGTCGGCGTGCACGGCAAGCCTGCGACCCTGCACTTGGAAGACCTGTGGATCAAGAACGTGACCATCACCACGGGCCTGGTCGACACGTACTCCACCCCCACCCTGCTGCGGATGGCGACCGCCGGTCGGCTGCCCACCGGGCAGCTGGTCACGCACACCTTCCCGCTGACGCGCATGGAGGAGGCGTACGACGTCTTCGCCGGGGCCTCCGACACGGGTGCGATCAAGGTCGTGCTCGGCGGGGAGCAGCACGAGGTCGTCCCCGCTCGGGTGGCCTGACGGGAGAGGTGCCGGGGCCACGGAGCTCGTCCTGGCCCGAGACGGCCCATGGGCAGACATGTCGGAGGCCCCCTCCAACCACAGGCTTCACACCTCCAGCTCGATGGTGATCTCCGGCGGTTGGTGCAGCGTGTTGTGGACTGTGCAGTGGGACGCGACAGCCAGCAGGGCCGCGTGGCGCTGGGCGGAGAGGGCGGGCGGCGGGACAACGGTGACGCGGACGGATGCGATGCGGGCCGGGCGGTCGGGAGCCATGGTGAACTCCGTACGGACCCGCAGGCCCGAGCGGTGCAGGCCGTGGCCGTGCAGATAGCGGCCCACGTAGAAGGCGAAGCAGGTGGCCAGCGATGCGGCGAACAGCTCCGTGGGCGTGGGTGCGGTGTCCCTGCCGCCGGCATCCATGTTGGGCACGGTGACGGCGGTGCTCAGGTCGTCGGGGATGTGCTCGCGGCGGCGGCAGACGCGGGCGCGTTCGCCGTTCCAGGAGCGGGCCGAGGATCGCCCGGCGCAGCTGTTCGGCGGGGGACTTGAGCCGGGTCATGATCCGGTCGAACAGTGCCCCGTCGGCGCCCATGACCGTGCTGCCGTACATCTGGATGAGACGCCGGCAGGAGTCCCAGGCGAAGCGTTCGTTGCCCGAGACCTTGGCCAGGCCCAGGACGGAGTCGTCGTTGAGGCCGATGTCGAGGACCGTCTCCATCATGCCGGGCATGGAGAAGCGGGCCCCGGAGCGTACGGACACCAGCAGTGGGTCGTCCGGCTGCCCGAGCCGCCGTCCGGCCTCGGACTCGATGGCGGCCAGGTGCCGGGAGACCTCATGGGGCAGCCGGGTCATCTCGGCACGTAACGGACCATGACACCGCGCTCCTCAGCTCCGTGCGGCAGCTGTGTGGGCTTCGTCCTTTCCAGCGCCGGACGGTCGTCTTGGTGAGGAAAGATGCCAGCTGACCCTCCCGCTGGGGCCGGTCGGCCCCAGCGCGCACAGTGCCCGGTGAAAGACGCTGGTATTGGAGAAGAGGTGAACGAAATGACCAGCACGATCGAGTGGCTCCCCGGCCGGTCCATGCTGCCCGCCCCGACCAACTGGGCGGAGGCAGGCTTCCCCGTGACGGATACCGTTCCGGAAACGCACGGCATCCACGTGGAAGAGCGCCTGAGCGGCGGGACGTATGTGCTGCTGGCCGAGCTTCCGGGAGTCGACGCCGAGGACATCGAGATCACCATCACAGGAGGCATCCTGACCCTGCGCGCCCAGCGCCGCGTGGTGACCGCCGAGAAGCAGTTCGTCTACGGCCACTACACCCCGCTGCCGACCGGGGCGAAGGGCGACGAGGCCACGGCGAACTGCCGGCATGGTGTCCTGACCATCACGATGCCGGTGCTGGAGACGGGGCCCGGCACCGGAGCCCCCCTTGTGCGGGGGCCTTTGAGGGACCGGACAGCTTCTCGCGACCGGCTGTTCCGGGTGTGACGGTGAGAGTGAACCTGGAGGACGCCCGACAGCGAGGTGGTGGGAACGATGAGGCGGGAACTGCCCCTGGTTGTGGGCGTGGACGGATCGGACGGTTGCCTGGTGGCGCTCGACTGGGCGGCGGATGAGGCCGCTCGGCACGGTCTTCCACTGCGGCTGGTGTACGCCTCCCTCTGGGAGCGCTATGAGGGCATCACCCCGTCGGTCAGTACGGAACGCCCGTCGGAGCAGGCGATGGCCGACCACATCGTCGGCTCCGCGGCGGAGCGCGCCCGGCGCCGCAACCCCGACCTGAAGGTGTCCACCGACATCCTCCAAGCCGAAGCGGCGGACGCGCTTCTGCGGGAGAGCGACGACGCCTCCGCCCTGGTCACCGGGTCGCGGGGCCGTGGCGAGCTGAAGGGACTGCTGCTCGGTTCCGTCGGGCTGGCCGTCGCTGCCCGCGCGCAATGTCCGGTGATCGTGGTCCGGGGTGACAAGGCCGGCCTGGCCGGTACCCACGAGCGGATCCTCCTCGGGGCTGGGGATCTCGCTACCGGCGGGGAAGCGGCGCGGTTCGCCTTCCGCGAGGCCGAGGTGCGCGGGTGCACCCTCGACGTGGTCCGGGCCTGGCGCTGCCCCACGCACGAAACCGCCGATGTGGCCGCGCTCGCCGAGACACCCGCCCGGTACCACGGGGAACGGGCCCGAGCCCAGGCGGATGAGCTGCTCCGCGGCCCGGTCGCCGACCACCCGGACGTGCGGGTACGCCGTACGACGGTGGAGGGGCCGGCCCGCAAGGTGCTGGTGGACCGTTCCGCCGCGGCCGACCTCGTGATCGTCGGAGCGCGGCGGCGGCAGGGCCACTTCGGGCTCCAGCTCGGCCGGGTGGCCCACACACTCCTGCACCACGCCCAGTGCCCTGTTGCGGTCGTGCCGCAGCACGTTTGACCGCTGCGGCGTGGGGAGCCGCGAAGGCGTCACCGACGGGTCATGGCCTGTCAGCATCGGGATGGCGTTCTTGCCACGGAGACGGCAATGTCGTCCAGCAGCCGTTGTTCCTCCTGGCGGAGCCGCTCGACGTTCACCACCACGTCAGAGGATCACCAGGGCCTTCGTAGGCCCGCTCCTCGCCCGCCGGTGAGCCGTCGACCGCCAGCAGCACGGGACCGCTCGGGTCCGGCCGGCCGCGCACCACCAGCACCGGGCAGCGACCGTGAGCGGCCAGGTGCACGGCCGTGGAGCCGAGCAGGAGGCTGCCGAACGCGCCCAGCCCGAGGCTGCCCACCACGACGAGCGCCGCGGTACGCGACTCGATCTCCAGCACTGTCAACGGCTCACCGGCGCTGACCTCCCGGGTGATCTCCACCTGCGGCGCGGCCCTGCGGGCCCGCTGCTCGGCCTTGATCAGCGTGCCCTCCACCAGTTCACGCACCCCTGCCACGGCCGGACGCCACGGGGGTACGCCGGGCGGTACGTGCATCGACGGCCACCCGAAGGCGTGCACGGGCCGTAGGCCCTCGTCGCGCAGGCCGGCCTCCTGAACCGCGATCTCTACCGCGTGCAGGCTCGATGGCGAGCCGTCCACTCCCACGACGACCGGAGTCGCCACGACAGACCCTCCTTCTCACCTGCCGGCCGATATGCGGAGCGAGAGACGAGCCGACCGGCCGCGCGAAGCCGTTGGCGTGGCGGCACCCGACGGCAGGGGTGAGGCTGGAAGAACAGTGAACGTACGGGCGGCGGGGAGATCCCTGGAGGTGCCATGACCAGTGCGGACGGGCGTCATCCGGTCGTGGTGGGCGTCGACCCGGACCCTTCGAAGCGGTTGGCCCTCGCCTGGGCCGCCGACGAGGCGGAACGACGGCACCTGCCACTGCGGCTCGTCCACGCCCAGGGCGTGCCGACCGGCGGATACCGGTCAGGGGAGGCGCGGCCGTCCTGGGAGGAGTGGAACGGGGCGCTGCACGGACTCGGTGATCAGGTCCTCAAGGAGGCGGTCGCCTTTGTCGAGTCGCGGCGTCCTGCGGTGGAGGTGTCGACGCTGCTGGCGGAAGGAGAGCCGGCGTGGGTCCTGCGCGAGGAGGCTCGGGGCGCCGCCCTGGTCGTGGTGGGCTCCTGGCACCTGAGCAGGCGGCGCGAGATGCTCTCCTCCGCCTCCGTGGTCCTCCCGCTCACCGCCCACGCTCCCTGCCCGGTCGCGGTGGTACCCGAGCCGGAGCACGTCACCCAGCAGCCCGCCTACTTCGTGGTCGGCGTCGACGGCAGCCCGCAATCGGCCGCGGCGGTGCACGTGGCGTTCGAGGAAGCGGCCCTGCGCGGAGCGCTCCTGCGGGCCCTGTACGTGTGGCATCCGCCGCTTCTCGGCGTCCTCGACGAGGAAGCCGCGGTGCGAGAGTGCCGCCGGGTGCTCTCGGAAACGGTCGCGGGCCGCACCGCGACGCACCCGGACGTGGGGCTGCACCACGAGGTCGTCCGCGGACACCCGGTGCAGGTCCTGACGGAGGCCTCGGAACACGCCCTGGGCCTGGTGGTGGGAACCAGGGGGCACGGAGGGTTCACCGGCATGCTTCTGGGCTCTGTCAGCCAGGGCGTGCTGCACCACGCCCGCTGCCCCGTCATCACGGTCCCGGCGTGAGGCAGCGAACGGTCCGGGACCTGTCTCCCGGACGGCCCTGTCCGTGCCTGCCGGCCCGCCGCACGATGAGACAGCGCCGCCGGTCATGAGCGGCGAACGGGCGGGTACGGACCGGCTGGTAACGGGTGGAGGGAGGGACGTGACGGTCGGTGGCACGTCCGATTCCGGGCCGCGTTCTCCGGTACCGGAACTCCCCGCCGGTGAGGTCCTCACCGCGCTGGGCACCTCACGGCGCGGCCTGCCGACGGCTGAGGCACAGGCCAGGCTGGAGAAGTACGGGTCCAACGAACTGCCGCGGACGGCGCGCCGCGCCGTGTGGCGACAGGTGGGGGCGCAGTTCACGGATCTCTTCGCGCTGGTGCTGATCGTCGCCTCGGGGATCACCTTCCTGGCGTACGCGCTGGAGGAGCCGCGTGACATCGGCACCTTCCAGCTTGCGGTGGCGATCCTGGGCGTCGTGATGCTGAACGCCGGCATCGGCTTCGCCCAGGAGTACTCGGCCGAACGAACGGCTCAGGCCCTGGAGGCGATGGTGCCCCACACCTGCCGGGTGCTGCGCGACGGCGAACGGCTGGAGGTGCCCGCCCGGGATCTGGTGCCGGGCGACGTGGTGGCGCTGGAGGCCGGGGACGCCGTGTCGGCGGACTGCCGGGTGGTCGAGGCGCACGAGCTGGCGGTGAACAACGCGCCGCTGACCGGGGAGAGCAACGCCGTCGGCCGTACGGCCGAGCCGGCGGCCACCGGACCGCCGTTGGAGGCCCGCAACTGTGTGTTCATGGGGACCGACGTCGTCGCCGGATCCGGGCGGGCCGTGGTCTTCGGCACCGGCGCGGCGACCGAGTTCGGGCGGATCTACCGGTTGGCCGCGGCCGCCCCCCGGCAAAAGACCCCGCTGCAGCTCCAGGTGGCCTCCATGGCGCGGCGGGTAGCAGGGGCGGCCCTGGCGATCGGTGCCCTGCTGTTCGCCGTGCGACTGCCTACCGGGGAGTCCACGGTGACCCTGTTCGTGTTCGCACTGGGCGTGATGGTGGCGCTGGTGCCGGAGGGGCTGCCCGCGACGCTGTCGGTGTCGCTGGCGATCGGCGTGCGACGGATGGCGCGCCGCCATGCGCTGATCAAGCAGTTGCTGGCGGTGGAGGCGCTCGGGTCGACGACGGTGGTGTGCACCGACAAGACCGGGACGCTCACCCAGGCGGAGATGACCGTCACCCAGGTGTGGGCGGGAGGTGCACCGCACCCGGTGAGCGGTGTGGGGTACGAGCCGAGCGGCGAGGTCGCCGACGCCGCGCCGGTGCGTGAGCTGCTGCGGGTGGCGGGCCTGTGCTGCAACGCCCGGCTTGTTCCACCTACGGGCCCTCGGGAGCACTGGCGGGTGCTGGGCGACACCACGGAGGGAGCGCTGCTCGTCGTCGCGGCCAAGGCCGGTCTGGATCCGGGCGCGGAGGAGGCGGCCGCGCCGCGGGTGACGGAGTTCCCCTTCGACTCGGACCGCAAGCTGATGACCACGGTGCACAAGACCGGCGCGGGCTACCAGGCGTGCGTCAAGGGAGCGCCCGGAGAGCTGCTGGCGCGGTGCACCGACGTGGAGTGGGACGGGCGGCGTGGGCTGCTGACCGGGGTGGACCGGGCTGCGGTCGTCGCGGCGAGTGACGGGCTGGCGTCGCAGGGGCTGCGGGTGCTGGCGGTCGCGCGCCGGGCGCTGGACGGGCCCCGCCCGGCGCAGGAGGAGGCCGAGTCGGCGCTGACACTGCTGGGCCTGGTCGGCATGCTGGACCCGCCGCGTCCGGAGGTCACCGACGCGGTCGCCGCCTGCCGCCGGGCCGGCATCCGGGTCGTCATGGTCACCGGCGACCACCCGCTGACAGCGGAGGCCGTGGCCCGCCGGGTGGGGATCGTGCGCCAGCCGGATCCCGTGGTGGTGACGGGCGCCCGGCTCGACGCGATGGACGACGAGGCGCTGGACGCGCTGCTCACCGAGCCGTCCGAGCTGCTGCTGTGCCGGGTCAGCCCGGAGCACAAGATGCGCGTGGTCACCGCCTTCCAGCGGCGCGGCGAGGTCGTGGCGGTCACCGGGGACGGAGCGAACGACGCCCCGGCGCTCAAGCACGCGGACATCGGCGTGGCGATGGGGGCCTCAGGCACCGACGTCGCCCGGGAGGCGGCCTCGATGGTGCTGCTGGACGACTCGTTCGCGTCCATCGCGACGGCGGTGCGGCTCGGCAGGTCCGTCTACCAGAACATCCGCAAGTTCCTGATCTACGTGTTCAGCAGCAACATCGGCGAACTCGGCCCGATCCTGGCGGCGACGTTCGCCGGATTCCCGCTGGTGCCCATCAGCGCGGTGCAGATCCTGGCGATCGACCTGGGCTCGGACGTGATGCCCGCCCTGGCACTGGGCGCGGAACGGCCCGAGTCGGACGTGATGGACCGCCCGCCGCGCTCCCGGCGCGAGCGGCTGTTCTCGACGGCGGTGGTGGGGCGCATCCTGTTTCTGGGCGGCATCCAGGCGCTCGGCGTGTGCGCCGTGTTTTTCTGGCACATCCACTCCTCCGGCATCCCGTTCGACGACTTCACCGAGGACCACCCCGTCTACCGGGAAGCCGTCACGCTGGCCCAGGGTGGGATCGTGCTCAGCCAGTTCTTCGTCTCCCTCGCGGTGCGCACCGATCGCCAGAGCATTTTGAAAGCAGGTCTGCTGTCCAATCCGGCCCTGCTGGCGGCAGGCGGCTTCGGTGTCGCCTTCATGGTCGCGATCAGCTATCTGCCGCCCCTGCAGGCCGTCTTCAACACCGCCCCGCTCGACGCCGCCGACTGGGCGGTCCTGGCCGGGCTCGGCACCCTGCCCCTGCTCGCGGACGAGGCCCGCAAGGGGTGGCTGCGCCGCCGCGCCGTCCGCCGGAAAGGAGGCCCACCGTGAAGGTGATCGTCGTCGGCTGCGGACGGGTGGGCTCCACCCTCGCCGGTCTGCTCGCCACCGAAGGGCACGACGTGCAGGTCGTCGACCGGCGTCCCCAAGCGGCCCGGCGGCTGCCCGACAGCCCCCGCATCCGCTTCCACGAGGGAAACGGCTACAGCCGCGCGGTGCTCCAGACCGCCGGAATCGAGCACGCGGACGCGTTCGTGGCCGTCACCTCCGGGGACAACAGCAACATCGTCAGCGCGCGCACCGCGAAGGAGACCTACCGGGTGCCGATCGTCCTCGCCCGCATCTACGATCCCCGGCGTGCGGACATCTACCGCGAACTCGGCATCCCCACCATCGCCGGCGTCCGCTGGACCGTGCACCAGATCCACCAGATGCTGCTGCACCGCCACCTGAGCCCCGAACTCAGCTTCGGCAGTGGAGAGACCCTGCTCATCCGCTCCGAGCTGCCGGACTATTTCATCGGGCGGCGGCTGACCGAGTTCGACGTCGACGGCGAGATCCGCGTCGTCGAGGTCACCCGCGCGGGCCGCTCCATGATCCCCGCGCACAGCACGCCCGCACAGGCGGGCGACCTGGTCACCTTCGCCGTCGCCGCCACCGCGCTCGGCAGACTGCGCGGCTTCCTCGACAAGGAGCTGGGGACATGAACGTGATCATCGCCGGCGCGGGACGGCTCGGCACCCAGATCGCCCAGGTGCTCGCCGCCGCCCACAACGAGGTCACGCTGATCGACACCGACGACGACCGCATCGCCGCACTGGAAGGGCGCATCCCGGTGCGGCTGGTCGCCGGGGACGCCTGCGAACCGGCCCTCCTGGAACACGCCGGCGCCCTGACCGCCGACCTGGTCATCGCCACCACCGGTGACGACGAGGACAACCTCGTCGTCGGCCTGCTCGCCAAACGGCGGTTCTCGGTGCCCCGCGTGGCCGCCCGAGTCAACGACGCCGACGACGCCTGGCTGTTCGACGCGCGCTGGGGCGTCGACGTCGCCGTCCCCGCCGCCACCCCGCTGATCTCCCTCATCGAGGAGGCCACCGGGGCCACCGACACGGTCGCCCTGCTGCGGCTCAGCAAGGCCGGCGTCGACGTCATCGAAACGGCCATCACGCCCCAGTCCAGGGCGGTGGGCCAGGCTCTGGGCGAGGTCAGGCTGCCCGAAGGGACGGTTGTCGCAACGATCGTCCGTGACGGACAGCCCACCGTGCCGGATCCGGTGATCCGCCTGCGGGCCGGGGACGAGCTCCTGATCGTTTCCCATTCCGCGACCGAACAGGAGATCCACGCGGCGTTCCAGTGAATCGCCCCGAAGGCGGGCACGCCAGGCTGCCCGCCACTGTGGCGGGGCCTGGTGCGTCCGGGCAGGGGCCTGCTCCGACCGCTGTACACCGTGTCCTTGCCGGAAACCTGCCCGACCTGGTACTTAGGGTAGGCTTACTTTACTTCTGTTTCAGCTCTTATCAGGACATCTCATGACTGATGCCGAGCGGCCCAACGCCGCCGGACGCTGTCCTCGTGCTCGGCCTGTTCCAAGGCGAGGTCGCTCCGCTCCAGGGCCTCCCGCAGGCGGGGGATCCAGTGGCGCCGCAGAGCACGGGCCCGGTGCCGTGTGCTGATGACTTCCGTGCCCACCAACTCGGCGGCGGCGTGGGCCGCCGCGTACTCGGCGGCGGCGCGCACGGCGCGGCCGTAGGCCGCCTCGGCGTGCACGAGGGCCGTGTTGGTGGGGGCGGCGGCTGTGGGCGGACGGGCCGGTACGGACAGGGCGACCGCGGCCGGGTGGCGTACGCCCATGGAGGTGGCCCAGCGCACAGTGACCTCGGCGGCGCCGATGCCCGCGGCGGCCGCGTCCAGGGACTGTTCCCCGCCCAGGAGCAGTGCCCGCAGCAGCCAGCTCTCGGCCTCCGCCAGGAGGTCCCGCCAGGCGTCGGCGGCTTCCTGCTCCGTACGCAGCAGCCGCTGGTGCTCGGAGCGCAGGATGCGCAGCTTCTGCTCCAGGAGGTCGGCTCCGCGCTCGGCGACATCGAGGCTGTGCCGCAGCCGCAGGCGACCCGCACGGCCGGGCGGCGTACGGCGTGCGCCGGTCATCGGGACGCCTCCGTGTCCGGTGAGTCCTGGGCTCCGTGGGCGTCGAGGAGGGAGGCGGGAAGCATGGACAGCTGACTGCGGGGCAGGGTGAGTAGCGCCCGCCAGCCGCGTTCCAGCGAGGTGTCGAGGTCGCGCGGCTCGTCGCTGCGCTGGTCGGCGAAGTCCCGCAGGAACGCCTCCTCGTAGTCCAGGTAGCGGCGGTCGGTGGGGCTCAGCGCCGCCTGGCCGACCAGGTCCGCGAGATCGCGTACCTGCCGCGCGCGGGCCAGGGCAGCGAGCAGCTGGGCCGCGACGTCGAGGTGGTCGTCGCGGGTACGGCCGGGCCCCGCGCCCTTGCGCATCAGCCGGGAGAGGGAGGACAGCGCGTCCAGCGGCGGGTATACGCCCCGCGCGTGTGTCTCGGACGAGAGCACGATCTGGCCTTCGGTGATGTAGCCGGTGAGGTCGGGCACAGGGTGGGTGATGTCGCCCGCGGGCATGGTGAGCACCGGCAGTACGGTGACCGAGCCGGGACGGCCCCGGATGCGTCCGCAGCGTTCGTACAGGGAGGCCAGGTCGCTGTAGAGGTAGCCGGGGTAGGCGCGGCGGGCGGGGATCTCCCCGCGGGCGGCGGAGACCTCGCGCAGGGCCTCGGCGTACGTGGTCATGTCGGTCATCACCACGAGGACGTGGCGTCCCTCGGTGAAGGCGAGGTGCTCGGCGACGGTGAGGGCGATGCGCGGGGTGAGGATCCGTTCGATCACCGGGTCGTCGGCGGTGTTCAGCAGCAGGACCAGCTCTCCGGCTGCGGACCGTTCCTCCAGGGCGTCGCGCACGAAGGAGGCGTCGGCATGGGTGAGCCCCATGCCCGCGAAGACGACGCTGAACGCCTCACCGGCGGCAGTGGCCTGCGCGGCGACCTGGGCGGCCAGCTCCAGGTGCGGCAGCCCGGCCACGGAGAACACCGGCAGTTTCTGCCCTCGTACCAGCGTGGTCAGGGCATCGACGACCCCGACGCCGGTGAGCACCGGCTCGGATGGCGGTTCGCGCCGCACAGGGTTGATGGGCGCGCCGCCCACCTCGGCGTCGTGGGAGCCGAGGACGGGCGGGCCGCCGTCGAGGGGTTCGCCCCGGCCGTTGCAGACCCGGCCGAGCCACTCCGTGCCGACCGGAACACGCAGTGGGCTGCCCGTGAAGGCCGCCCGGACACCTTCCGGGTCCATGCCCGCGGTGCCCTCCAGCACCTGGACGACCGCCAGGTCGCGGTCGGCGTCCAGGACCACGCCGTGGCGGAGATCGCCCGAGGCGAGGGTGATGCGTACGTACTCGTCCCAGCCGATCCCGGTCACGCCTTCGACGATCGCGAGCGGCCCCCGCAGTTCACGCACCGACGTGTACTCGATCCCACCGGTCAGGCTCATGGCCGCAAGCCCCCCAACCGGGCGAGCATGGCGTCCCGCCGCGCCGCCACTCCGGCGGCGTCCTGCGGGCCGGTGTCCTCGCGGGCGCGCAGCAGTGGGCCGAAGTCGACCTCCTCGACCGCGGACGCCGGGATGTCGGAGTCCACCAGCTCGCGGCAGTGGTCGGCGACCGCGAGGACGGCGTCGGCCAGGGCGGCCGTCTTCTCCGGCCCGCAGTAGGCGTCCCGCTCCGACAGCGCGCTCTGCTGCAGTACGCCCTCGCGGACCAGCCTCCCCGCCAGCACACTGATCCGCTCCCGCGCGGGCAGGGCGGCGATGCCGATCAGGTCCACCAGGTCGGCGAGCCGGTCGGCTTCCGCCAGCACCGCTCCCACCCGGTCGCGGCGCCTGGCCCACGCCGGATCGCCGGCCGCCCGATGTCTGGCGGCGAGGACCGGAACGTCGCGGGAGAAGGACCCCGCCCAGGAGACCGCCGGGTAGTGGCGGGCGTAGGCGAGGTCGCGGTCGAGGGTCCACAGGCAGCGGACGAAGCGTTCGGTGTGCGCGGTCACCGGTTCGGTCATGTCGCCGCCGGGTGGTGACACCGCGCCGATCACGGTCACCGATCCCCGGTCTCCTTCGAGGGTGGTCACGGCCGCGGCCCGTTCGTAGAACGCGGCGATGGCGGAGGCCAGTCCGGCCGGGTAGCCCTCCTCGGCGGGCAGCGCGCCGGTGCGGGAGGCGAACTCGCGCAGCGCCTCGGCCCACCGGGAGGTCGAGTCGGCGATGACCACCACATCCAGGCCCATGTCCCGGAAGTACTCGGCGACCGTCATCCCCGTGTAGACGCTCGCCTCGCGGGCCATCATCGGCATGTTGGAGGTGTTGGCGATCGTCACGGTGCGGTCCGCGAGGCGCCCGCCCGTGCGCGGGTCCTGGAGCTCCGACAGTTCGGTGATGACGTCGGCCATCTCGTTGCCGCGCTCCCCGCAGCCGACGTAGACGATGACGTCCGCATCGCACCACTTGGCGATCTGCTGCAGGAGCATCGTCTTGCCGGTGCCGAAGCCGCCGGGCACCGCCACCGTGCTGCCCCGGGCCACGGGGAAGAGCAGGTCGATCACCCGCTGTCCGGTGCTCAGGGCCTCGTGGCTGTCGACGCGCTCCCGCACCGGACGCGGCCGGCGCACCGGCCACAGGGCGCCGACTGTCACCTCGGTACCGCCCACCACAGCCACCACGGCCTCCCGTGGGTGGTCCCCGGCCTCGGCGATCTCCTCGACCGTGCCCCCGCCGCCCGGCGGCACGAGGACCTTCACCCGTAGGGGACCCGCGTCGCGAATCTCTCCGAGCGCCTGCCCCTCGGCCACCTGCTCGCCCCGCGCCACGAAGGGGCGGAAAGGCCAGACCCGTTCCTCAGCCGTGTTTCGTTGTGCACCGGGCAACAGCCAGTCCCCGGCACCGGACAGGGGGCGCAGCAGACCGTCGAAGATTCCGCCGAGCAGTTCGGGGCCGAGCCGGACCGACAGCGGACGGCCCTGGGGCAGCGCCGTCTGTCCCGGAGCGAGGCCGCCGGTGTACTCGTACGCCTGGACGGTGACCACGTGGCCGCTGATGGCCACGATCTCTCCGGGCAGCCGGGCGGGGCCGATCGAGACCAGGTCGTACATCGCGATGCCGCCCGTGTACTCCATCTCCACGAGCGGTCCGGTGACACGCAGGATGCGGGAGACCGACCGCCGGTCGGTCTGTCGCTGACGGGTCCCGGAGTCTTCCGTCACGGCTCCCACAGGCTCCGCACCTCCCCTCCCATTCGGTCCAGCGCCCGGTCGGCGAGCGCGGTCAGCGAGAGGTCGACCCGCCTTCCCGGCGCCCTGGCCACCACGCCCCCGTCGGCGTGCTCGCCGACTTCGGCCGCGGGACCGAGGAGGACACGAGCCCGCTGCCCCAGCCACGCCCGCAGGCCGGCGTAGCCATCGGTCCCGCGCAGGGCGCGGACCCGCTCGGCGGCCTCGCGGCGCAGCTCCTGGTACGCCTCCCGGCGAGCGGCGAGCGTGCGGGACCTGGCGTTCCGCCGGGCCCTGACGAGAAGGTCCCGGGCGGCGTCCGAGCCGTCGGCCTCGCCCTGCCGCCGGGCTTCGTCGAGGATGGCCCGAGCCTCGGCGCGGGCCTGGTCGAGCAGTGCTGCGGCCTCCCGCTCGGCATGGGTCAGGACCGCCTCCGCGTCGGCGTGAGCGGCTCGCAGCAACCCCGCCCGGACCGGCGAGAGCGCGTCCGTCGTCTGCCCGGGGGCCGGGGTCGTCATGGCGGCATCACGGCGGTCAGCGGACGGTGGGGGCCGGGTGTTGCGGTGTCCGAATCCAGTGCCTCGGCCGCGGTGGGTGTGAGGATCACCAGGTCGATGCCGTCCGGCAGGCTGCGCCAGACCCGGCGTACAGCCTGGGCGTCGTCGGCGACCAGGACGACCGCCCCGGCCAGGGCCAGACCGGTCACCCTGGAACGTTCCCCGAGAGCGGCGACGCGGCTCATGGTCATGCCTTCCCGATGAGGATGACCGCGACGACCAGCCCGTAGATGGCGATGCCCTCGGCCAGCCCGACGATGACCATGGCCCGGCCGAAGAGTTCGGGCCGTTCGCTGAGCGCCGCCAGAGCCGCAGCGCCTGTGTAGGCGACGGCGATGCCCGCCCCGATCGTCGCTCCGGCCACCGCGATCGCGGCTCCGATGAGGGCGGCGGATCCGGAGCCGGAGTCCTGTGCCGTCGTGGTCGCGGCCTGAGCGGATCCGCCGCCGAGTGCCAGGGCCAGCACCACGGTGGCGGCCACCAGGAGCACGGCGTCGGCGGCGACCATCCACCACAGTGCCGTCCGGCCCGAGCGCCGCAGCACCAGGCGTACGGCGACGAAGCCCGCGACGATGACGGGCAGGGCCAAGAACCAGGTGATCACGATTCTTCCTCCCTCACCGGGCCGTGTCGTACGACCGCCGCCGCTGCGAGCGGCCCGGCGCCGGCGGCCGGCGCCGTGAGGTGTTCCACGGGCAGGTGCCAGGGCCTGAAGGGGCGGCCTTCGCCCTCGAAGAGCCGGGAGAACAGTTCGTAGAACTCCAGCCGCAGGGCCTGGACACCGGCCACGAGTGCCTCCAGCGAGAAGGCCAGGGCATTGCCGAGCAGAAAGACGAGCACTGCTGCGACGACGCCCACCGGGCCTCGGCCCACCAGCGCCGTTGTTCCGTCCCAGACGATCGCGCCGAGTGCCGCATGGGTCAGCCCGAAGGCCGCGAGCCGCGCGAAGGACACGACGTTCGAGCCGATCCGCACCACCGCGTCGAACAGTTGGATGCCGGTCTGCACGGCGCCGCCCGGACCGCCCGCCGTGGTCGCGTACAGCCCCACCCCAGCCAGCGCCAGGCCGACAGCCGCGATCACCGCACCCACGACCCCGTACGCGACCTGGCCGAGCCACGCGTACCCGGCGACGACGGCGAGACCGAGATAGAGCGTCGCCCCCGCGATCCCGGTCGTCGCGTAGAGGGCCGCTGCCGGACCGCCCTCCCGCCACCGGTTCACGATGCCGACGGCGTAGGCGACGGCGAGCAGTACAGCGCCGAGTCCGACGGCCGCGGCCAGCAGCCGCATGGGCTCCTCCAGCGGCTCCAGCCACAGCACCGGCAGTATCCGGGTGGGGCCGAAGAACTCGCCGTACGCCACCCCGGCCAGGGTGGCGGTCAGACCCGCCCCTGCGATGAAGGGCCACAGCGGGCGCAGCGCCGCCGCTCGGCGCGGCCTGCCCGCGCGCAGCAGGAGTGCGATGGCGACCAGCAGCAGCCCGTGCCCCGCATCGCCGAACATCAGGCCGAACATCACCACGTAGACGAACCCGGCCGCCATCGTGGGGTCGAGGTCGGCATAGGGCACGGTTCCATACGTCGTGACCAAGGGCGTGAAGGAGCGACGTATGGTCCTCGCCGCATGCCCCGGGGGCAGCGTGCGCGCTCCGGTCAGCAAGGTCGGGGGATCGACACCACGCGGGGTACGAAGCGGCACCAGCGCGCCCCCGGCGGCGGCGATGCGCGCCGCCGTGGCGCCCACCTCTGTCTCGGGACACCAGCCGGCCAGGGCCGCGCCCGCCCCGTGCCGGACCGCGCTGCCGAGGCGTTCCTCCAGCTGCGCCTCACCCGCCAGCAGGTCCGTCCGGCCCTCGCTTTCAAGGACGTCCAGGTCGGGGGAAGCATCGCTGAGAACGGGTCGCGCCGGCTCTGAGCGCACCCGCTGCAGGCGCGTCGCCGCAGGCCCGCGGACATCCGGCCCTCCGTCCCCGGCCAGGTCGATCTCGACGCAGCCCGCCTCGGCGATCCGCACCAGACTTTCCCGCAGCGCCTTCTCGGGGGCCACGATGGCCACCCTGCGCATCCGGACCGGCAGCGCTGCCTCAGCCCGGAGCATCGAGCACCTCCGCCGGCCAGTCCCCGGGGCCGCCGCCCCGGGCGGCCAGTTCCAGCGCGCCGCGTGTACGCCACGCATCGGCGGACAGCAGTGCCACGGCCCCCACCACCGGCTGCGGACCGAAGTGGGACCGACGCAGCAGTTCCAGGCCGTCCCGCTCGACGGCCTCCCACCACCGTGCCTCCGCCCGCCACAGGTCCGTCGCGTCGTCGACGTCGTCCAGCAGCCACCTCGCGGTGGTCGGAAGAGCCTGCCGGAAATCGGCGTACGACCCCGCGTCCACCGCCCGCGGGCCGAGAAGACGGGCTGCCCGGCGGGTCGAGACGTCCGGCACTCGGCGGCCGACGATGAACACCTCACGGCCGAACAGCAAGGCGAGCCGGGCCGCCGCCCAGCGCGCCACGTCGGGAACGGCGGTGGCGAGACGTACGGCGGCGGAGACCCGCATACCGGTGGCGACCGCGGCGGGGGAGTCGCCCCCGGGGTCGCCCCAGACGGAGGCCGCCAGCGCGGTACGCAGCTCCGACGGCGTACGGGTACCGGCGAGCTGCGTCCAGGCGATCGCCAGCGCGCCCAGACGGTAGGCCGGGGGACGGAGACGTTCGGCGCCCGGCTGACGGGAGTCGGCCGCGAGAGCCCTCAGGTGGTGTTCGGTGTTGGAGATTTCGAATCCGGCGGCGAGTGCCCGGATGGCGTCGGCGCCGGCGGCCGGCTGCCAGCCGGCGAGAACCCGCAGATGCCACAGCAGTGTCGCCGAGACCGCACGCTGGGCCTCGGCCGGCGTGGCCCCTGAAGTGACGTCGTGCCGGTATGGCGTGGCCGCCAAGTAGCGCAGGGCGTCATCGAGGGTGCGGGACGCGGCTACTTCCCTGATGCCCTCGGCCCCCAGGCACCTGGTTCGCAGAGCGCGTGCCCGGGTCACGCCCGCCACCCATCCGGCGCCCATCACGGACCACCCTCCTGTGGTTCCTCCGGGCCTGGAGCAAGGTGATCCGCCGGTGCCAGCGGTGACATCTCCTCCGCCGCGAGGTCCTCCCGCACCATCGTGAGCACACGCTCGGCGAACGCGGGCGTACGGTTCCTGGCACGATCGCGTACGGCGGCTGCCTCGCGTTCCGCCTCGGTCAGCAGTGCCGCCGCCTCGCCCTCGGCCGCACGCAGCACCTGCCCGGCTGCGTGCGCCCGTACCCGGCCGGCCTCCGCACGCGCTTCGGCCACGATCTCCTCGGCCTGCCGTTCGGCTTCCCGCCGACGTGACGCGGCGGCCCAGTCGGCCCGCTCGCGTACGGTCCGGGCTTCCGCCTCCGCCTGTTCGAGCAGGGCCAGGGGCGGCGCGAGTTCGGCACGGAGTTCGGCGGAGCGGTCCGCGGGGACACCACTCGGTGCGGCCCGGCCGGGCGACGCCGCCGGCCGGAACCGTGCCAGAAAGTCCCGGAAACCCGTCACGAAATCTCCTCCAGGTGGGCCCAGGCCCCGTTTCCCAGTCTCCTTGGTAGGCGACGGCGTGTCGCGCCGCGCCGGGCCACCTGTCCCGCACACGGGACCGTTCGGCCCCCGCACCCGTGGATCGATGCGAGACTGACCGCGTAGGTGGACTGTGTCCCCAGGAGGCAGCCATGAGCGACTACAAACACAGCTCTGCGCGGAAGGAAGCCCGCCCGGGCCGCCCCTGGACACCCCAGGAGGAAACGCGCCAGGACGCGCTGCGCCGCTACCTCACGGCAGTCGCCGCCGCCGCGTCGGCGAGGAGCACCGAGGGGCCCGACACCGCTCCCGGCAGCGAGAAGACACAGCCTCCCGCCACGGCCGCACCCGAGCCGCCCGCCCGAGAACCGGCCATCCTCCGTGTGCGGGACGTCATGCAGGTACCGGCGGCCTCCGTCCCCGGTGACATGCCGTTCCTGGACGTGGCCCACACACTCGCCCGCGAGCAGGTGAGCGCCCTGCCGGTGGTCGACGCCGACGATCACGTGATCGGTGTCGTTTCGGAGTCCGATCTGCTGGCCAAGGCCGCCGTCATGGCGGAACCGCACCGGCACGGACCTGTCGGCAAGCTGCGGCAGCACCACCTCTACGAGAAGAGCCGCGGGGACACGGCAGCCACCTTGATGACCTTCCCGCCGGTCACCGTCCACCCGGCGCAGCGAGTGGCGGACGCAGCGTGGACCGCTGCCCACGCGCGGCTGAAGCGGCTCCCGGTGACCGACCGCCACGGCCGGCTCGTCGGTGTGGTGAGCCGACGCGACCTGCTGCGTGCCCTGATCCGTGACGACGCCGAGATCCGGGCCGAGGTCGAATCGCTGATCGGCCGGCATCTGCTGGATCCGCGTGCCGTCGGGGTCGCCGTGGAGAACGGCGTGGTGACCATGACGGGGAGGGTGGACAAGGCCGTTGCCCCCGAACTGCTTGCATCGGTGCGGGACATCGATGACGTGATCGATGTCGTCGACGACACGGAAGCGGTCTGAGCCGTGATCGTCCGGCTTGGCGGGTTTCACCGGTGGGGGTTGGAGTGGGCCAGCTCGGCGAGAAGCTGTTCGGTCTCCGAGGCGGTGAGCCGCTCTTCGAGTAGCGGCAGGTAGATCTCCTCTTCCTTCGCGAAGTGGACCTTGACCAGTGTGTACAGGCCGTACAGGACGCGTCGCAGTGCGGCCTGGCCTTCGCCGTTGAGCCCGTCCCGGCCCATCGCCTCCCGTAGTGTGCCCAGCTCACGCGCCAGTCGACCGACCTCGGCGTGCTCCCTGGACATGGTTGCGGTCGCTTCTGCGGCGCCCATCACTCGAGCGACCGCCGGGTACAGCACCCGCTCCTCGGCTTCGGCATGCGGGATGAGGTGATCGGCCAGGAAGAGCTGAAGGTCGGCGAGCGCGGTGCCGAGCGCCTCCGGCGTCGCTCGGCCCACGGTATCGGCGACCGTGCGCAGTGCTTCGATGTGTGGCAGCAGGTGCTCGTGCTCGTGGTGCAACTGCTGGGTCAGCGTGGTCACGATCTCCTCCTTGCTCGGCAGGGCTGTGGTGGTCGCCCCTGTCATCAGGCCGGGGAGCTCGACGGCTCGCGCCCCCCCGAGGCGCGGTCCGCTCAGGGCGGCGACGGCCACCTTCGTCGGCGGCTGGTCATCCATGGGGCGCACATCACTGCATGCGGGTGACGAGGAAGTCGGCGCTGCCGGACAGCGTGGTGAGCCGGGGCGTGTCCTCGTCCTCGATGCGGATGCCCGACCGTTCGCTGAGGACCTCAACAAAACTCAGGAAGTCCAGCGAGTCCATCTCGAGCACCTCGCGGAACCTGTCGTCGGGCGCCAGCGCGGCGACGTCGGCGTCGGCGTCGGGGATGACGGAGGAGATCGATTCCCTGACCATGTCCAGTGCGTCGGTTCTGTTCATGTTCACAGTTGCTCCGGGTTCTGCAGAAGGCGGGAGACCGCCGTGAGGTAGCGGGCACCGACGGCACCGTCTGTCGCCCGGTGGTCGGCCGAGAGTGTCGCCGTGACCGCGGGGCGCACGCCCAGCAGCCCGTCTACGGCACACGGCCGGTCGATGACCCGCCCGAACCCGACCAGGGCCACTTGCGGCGGGTAGATCACGCCGAAGACGGTCTCCACACCCTGGTCGCCCAGGTTGGTGACCGTGATCGTGGTGTCGGACACCTCGGAACCGCGCAGCCTGCCCGTGCGGGCCCGGCCGACCAGGTCCTTCAGGGCGGTCATCAGCTGCGGGAGTGCCAGGGTGTCGGCGTCGTGCAGAGCGGGGGCGACGAGCCCCCCGCCGCGCAGGGACACGGCCACGCCGAGGTGGACGCCCTCGCCTGCCGTGAAGTGGTCGTCGGTCCAGAAGCCGTTGAGGTCAGAGACCTCCCGGGCCGCCAGGGCCGCCGCCTTGAGTAGCAGCGCCGCGGGGAGCAGCCGTTCACCGACCGGGCTGCTCCGATTGTGCTCGTGCAGCCAGTCCATCGCGGCGGCCATGTCCACGGTGGTGGAGAGGTAGTAGTGCGGGATGTCCCGGTTGGCGCGGGTCATCAGGCCGGCGATCGCCTGGCGCATGGCTGCCGCCCGGTATTCGGACGGGGGCGCAGCAGAAGGCCGTGGAGCGGAAGAACGCGCCGTGGTGACGCCCACGGGTGCTGGTTCGGGTGGGGCCGACGGGCCGGGGACTGCCCGGCGTACGTCCACGGCACGCACGGCCGACTCCCTGCCCGTCCCCGTCACCGTGGCCAGGTCGACGCCCAGTTCGGCGGCGAGCCGCCGGGCGAAGGGAGTCGATCGCACGCGTGGCGGCCGAGCAGTGGCTCGGGCAGCCTCTTCCTCGACGTCGTACCGGGTGACGCGCCCACCGGGTCCGGAGCCGTGCAGCGTCTCCAGGTCGACGCCGCTGTGCTCCGCGAGGTGCCGGACCAGGGGCCCCGCCTCGATGTGGCCGCGCTGCCGAGCGTCGGACGGTACCGACGGCACCGGGACCGGGGCGGGTTCGGGTGGCGGGGTGGGGGCCTCGGAGGGCTCGACCTTCCTCGACACGTGGGGGACTGGTCCCTTCTCCGCCTTCTCGGCTTTCGTAGGGCCCTCGGGCCTCCTGGTCTCCCCTCCTTTCCGGCGTTTGTGCGGCTTCCCTGCCTCCTCCGTTTCCTGCGGCTTCCCCGCCGCCGGTCCGATCAAGGCGAGGGGAGTGCCCACAGGGACCGTCGTGCCCGGTTCGACGAGCAGCTCCGTCATGCTCCCCGTCTCGAAGCACTCCACCTCGATCGTCGACTTCGCGGTCTCGACGACTGCGACAGGATCGCCCTTGTGGACGAGGTCACCGGGCCCCACAAGCCACTCCAGGAGCGTGCCCTCGTCCATGTCGGCGCCCAGGGACGGCATGGTGAACTCGCCCATGATCAGTCCACCGCCCGGTGGGCCGCCGCGACGATGTCGGCGGTCTGCGGCAGGGCGGCCTCCTCCAGCCGCCGGGCGTACGGCATGGGCACCTCCGCGCTGCACACCCGCTCGACGGGCGCGTCCAGTTCGAAGAACGACTCCTCGGCGATGCGGGCGGAGACCTCCGCGGCGAGGCTGCCGGTACGCCAGCCCTCGTCGATGATCACCGCACGGTGGGTACGGGCCACGGACGCGGCGATGGTCACGCCGTCGAGAGGCCGCAGCGTGCGCAGGTCGATCACTTCCGCGCCGATGCCCTCGGCGGCCAGTTCGTCCGCCGCCGCGAGGGTCTTGGGCAGCGAACCGCCGTATGTGATCAGGGAGATGTCGGTGCCGGGCCGACGGATCGCGGCATGGTCCAGGTCCACGGGGGCGGTGTGCGGGAGGAGTTCGCCGGAGGCGTTGTAGAGGCTGCCGTGCTCGAAGATCAGTACGGGGTCGGGATCGGCGAGCGCGGGAGCCAGCATGTGGCGTGCGTCCTCGAGGGTGGCGGGGACGAGGACGCGGATGCCGGGGATGTGGGCGTACCAGCCCTCCAGACTGTGCGAGTGCTGAGCGGCGAGTTGCCGTCCGGCGCCCGTGGTCATGCGGATGACCAGCGGCACGGGCAGTTGGCCGCCCGACATGTGCAGCAGGGTGGCGGCGTTGTTGAGGATCTGGTCGAGGGCGAGCAGGCTGAAGTTGACGGTCATGATCTCGACGATCGGCCGCATCCCGGCCAGGGCGGCGCCGATGCCGGCGCCGACGAACGCGGACTCCGACAGCGGGGTGTCGCGGACGCGTTCGGGGCCGAACTCCTCCAGCAGTCCGAGACTGACGCCGAAGCATCCGCCGTACCGGCCCACGTCCTCGCCCATGAGGAAGACCCGGTCGTCGGCGCGCAGAGCCTCCCGGAGGGCCTCACGCAGCGCCTCCCGGTAGGTCGTCTTCGCTTCCTGCGTTCCGCCGGCGCCCATGGTCAACTCACCACTCCCGTCGACGCACTGGTGACGTGGCGGAGCAGGGTTTCGACCGGCTCCTCGGGTGCCTGTTCGGCTGCTTCCACGGCACGGTCGATCTCGGCGGTGATCTGTTGCTCGATTCGAGCGAGCTCCTTCTCGCCGGGTTCACCGTTGTCGCGCATGCGGTCCATCAGCCGGTTGATCGGGTCCCGGGACTTCCACTGCTCGATCTCCGCCTTGGCGCGGTAGCGGTCCGGGTCGTACATCGAGTGGGCACGGAAGCGGTAGGTGCGCAGCTCCAGGAAGTGCGGTCCGGTACCGGACCGTACGCCCTCGACCGCCCGTCGGGCGGCCTGCTCGACGGCCTCGACGTCCATGCCGTCCACGGCCCAGGCGGGCATGCCGTAGGAGGCGGCGCGCATCGCCAGGTCGGTCTGCGCGTGCTCCCGGGCGAGCGCGGTGCCCATGGCGTAGAGGTTGTTCTCACAGACGAGCAGCAGAGGCAGACTCCACAGCGCGGCAAGGTTCGCCGTCTCGTGGAACTCGCCCTCGGCGAAGGCTCCGTCGCCGAAGAAGCAGCAGGTGACCCGGGACTCTCCGCGCATTCGGTCGGCAAGTGCGAGTCCGGCGGCGAGCGGAAGCCCGCCGGCGACGATCGCGCTGCCCCCGTAGAAGCGGCGACTCGCGTCGAACAGGTGCATGGATCCGCCCCGGCCGCCGCTGCATCCAGTGGTCCTGCCGTACATCTCGGCCATGACTGCCTCGGCTGTGATGCCGCGCGCCAGGGCGTGCCCGTGTTCGCGGTAGGTGGAGACGACCGCGTCCTCGGGTGTCAGTGCCTCGTTGACGCCGACGGCGACAGCCTCCTCACCGATGTAGAGATGGACGAAGCCGCGGATCTCGGCGGCGCTGTACAGCTCGACGCACCGCTCCTCGAAGCGCCGGATACGCAGCATCGACTCCAGCAGGTCCATGCGGTGCCCGGTGCCCGGTCGGCCGGCCGGGAGCCCGGCACTCGCGTTCCGCTTGGGCGCCCCGGTCGTCGCCGTCTTCTTGCCGGACTTCGAAGGCGCCGGGTCCTTCCGTGTGCGGGTGGGGCGGGCCACGCTCATGCGGATCCCTCCAAGGTCGACAAGTCGCCCGTGGGCAAGCCGAGTTCACGTGCACGCAGCAGACGGCGCATCACCTTCCCGCTGCGGGTCTTGGGCAGGTTCTGGTCGAACGCGATTTCCCTGGGAGCTACGGCTGGCCCCAGCTTGCGGCGACCGAATGCCAGCAGCTCCCGCTGCAGGGTCTGGGTCGGCTCGACGCCGGGGCGCAGCGACACGAACGCCTTGACGACGTTCCCGGCGACCGGGTCGGGCCGTCCGATCACCCCGGCCTCGGCCACTGCCGGGTGCTCCATCAGCGCGCTCTCCACCTCGAAGGGGCCGATCAGATGCCCCGCCGACTTGATGACGTCGTCGCCGCGCCCCACGAACCAGTACCAGCCGTCCGCGTCCCGGCGGACCAGGTCACCGGTCAGATACCAGCCGTCAGCGAACGCGGCGTCGTAGCGTTCCTTGTCGTGCAGATAACCGCGGAACATCGACGGCCAGCCCGGCCGCAGCGCCAACTCGCCCTCGACATCAGGCCTCTGCACCTCCGTGACCCTGCCGCCGGCGACCCGCGCCCGGCCGTCCTCGCCCTGCTCCACCACAGTCGCCTCGACGCCGGGCAGCGGCCGCCCCATCGAGCCGGGCCGGATGTCGCAGGCCGCGAAGTTCGCGATCATGATGGAGCCGGTCTCCGTCTGCCACCAGTTGTCGTGTATCGGCAGGCCCAGCACGTCCCGGCCCCACACGACTGCTTCCGGGTTGAGCGGCTCGCCGACGGAGGCGATGAAGCGCAGGGCCGACAGGTCGTAGGAGTGGGGCAGGTCGTACGGGCCCTGGCGCGGGGTGGCGCGCATGAGCATCCGCAGGGCCGTAGGGGCCGTGTACCAGACGGTGACCCGCTCTTCGCCGAGGATCCGGTACCAGCGCCGGGCGTCGTAGTCGCCCTCGTCGACCACCAGCGTCACGCCGTGGACGAGCGGGGCGACGATCCCGTACGACATGCCGGTGACCCAGCCGGGGTCGGCGGTGCACCAGTACACGTCCTCGGGCTGCAGATCGAGGGCGTACGCGGCCGTGGCGTAATGCGCGACCACGGCCTCGTGGACATGGACCGCACCTTTCGGTGTGCCGGTGGTGCCGCTGGTGAAGTGCAGCAGCGCCATGTCGTCGGGCGAGGTCGGCGGGATGGCGAAGGTGTCCGGGGCTGCGGACATCAAGTCGTCGAAGGAGACCGTGCCGGGCAGCTCCTGCGCGCCGGGGCCGACGATCAGGACGTGTTTGAGGCTGGGAACGGACGCCCGGCGCTCGGCGACCTTGCGCCGGTACAGGGCCGCGGTGGTGACCAGGACCTGGGCGTCGCCGAGACGCAGCCGCTGCTCCACCGGGTCGGGGCCGAACGCGGAGAAGAGCGGGCAGACCACGCTGGTGTTCTTCAGCGCGCCCAGCACCGTGGTGTAGAGCTCGGGGCAGCGGCCCAGCAGCGTGAACACACGGTCCCCGTGGCTGACGCCGAGAGAGCGCAGGACGTTAGCGAAGCGGGATGTACGACGGGCCAGTTCCGCGTAGGTGACAGTCGAGACGGAATCATCCCGGGCCACGCACCGCAGCGCGACCTTGTCCGCGCGCTCCGAGGCCGCGTGCCGGTCGACCGCCTCGTGGGCCATGTTGAGCCCGCCGCCGGGCAGCCCGGCCAGTGCGGTGCGCGCCCGCGACCAGGTGAAGTCGGAGCGGGCCCGGTCGTAGTCGGTGAGACGGGGCGGGACGACCGGTGCGGTGTCCTTGTGGATCGTTTCCCAGTGCATGGATGCTCCTCCCGGCACCGCCCCCGATCTCCAGAGTCGCCGAGCCCCGCCCTTGCCGCATTTCGGCCGGAGGGCACGGACCGGTTGTGGCGCACTGCCGCCCGGCCGACGCTCATGGAGCCGGGGGCCGCCCGCTTCTTGCGGGCCCGAATTGCACGGTGCGCGGTTTCGCTCCGCTTCGCCGTGTCTCCTTGTGGCCCTCGGCTCAATTCCATGGGACCGCAGCTCGCCGACGGGTTGTAGGGCCGGACGGCCCCGACCGAGGGTCCGGCTGGCCCGGTCCAGACTCCTGCCGGCCACGTCCAGACGGTTCACTCGCGGTGCAACACGACTTTGAGGGCACCCGTGCCGGTGTCGTGTGCGAACACCTCGTAGGCGTCTTCCATCCGACCGATGCCGAAGCAGTGGGTGCCGGCTGCGAGACGTCCAGGCGTCCATAACTCATCAGCTCCAGCAGCCACGGTGTCGAGGACGTGTCCACGTGGCCCGTGCTGATCATCACGTTCTTGCGCCACAGTGCTTCGAGATGCATTGTGACCGGTTTGCCGTGCGTGCCGGGATCATCAGTCTGTCGGACTCCTCAGGGCCGTCGGGCTCCGTCGCCCGCCGTTCATGACCGGATGGGTGGGGGTGCTGCTGCGCCGATCAGTGACAGCCAGCCGGCCAGCCCGGCCGCGTCGATCCCGCATCGGAAGCCGACATGGCCGTCCGGGCGGACGGCCACCAGGCCCCGACCTGGGCTGTTCGTCAGCCGGAGGACATTTACGTGGGGACCGAGCACGGCGTCCGGCGGCGGGTCGGCGTCGCGCTGCAGTAGGAGGTGGACACCCGGGCGGGCCAGCACTTCGTGCAGCCGCCTGGGAGGTCCTCCGACGCTGACGGTTGCGTCCGGCAGGCGGTCGCCTGGGCGAGGAGCGCCCCGCAGGCGCGGTGTTCCCTCCACCGACAGGGGGCTGCGCCGGTAGTTGACCCGCAACTGGGAGATGACACGGAT
This sequence comes from Streptomyces sp. NPDC007991, assembly GCF_042958445.1. Lineage (NCBI taxonomy): Bacteria > Bacillati > Actinomycetota > Actinomycetes > Kitasatosporales > Streptomycetaceae > Streptomyces > Streptomyces sp. NPDC007991. Next base: position 37,711 of record NZ_JBIBJD010000023.1, on the reverse strand, counting down.
CGCCTCGGCGATGAGCCGTCGCTGCTCCAGGAGGACGGGTATGGCAGGGGTTGCGAGCGGAGCGGCCACCGCGCGCAGCCATGAGGGAATCCGGCCGGTCGACGCCTCTGCCCAGAACGCGGTGTGAGTGAGGAATATCCGTCGGTGGGCAGCGGGCCTGCGCTCTCTCTCATAGGAGTCGAGCAGCACGTCTGTGCCCAGCACGTCTGCGGACTCCCCGCTGAAGCGGCCCGCCGCGAAGCCGAGCTTCCAGCCGAGGTTGATCGCGTCCTGGATACCGGCGTTCATGCCCTGGCCGGTGGCCGGCGAGTAGTTGTGAGCCGCGTCCCCCGCGAGGAAGAGCCGCCCCTGGCGGAACCGCCGGGCGAGCGCACACTGCAGCGGCACCCGCGCGGACCACGCGAGGTGCCCGATACGTGCCTCAAGCTCCGCGTCGTTCAGGAGGCGCTGGACCTCGGCTCTCGGGACGGCGGCTCCGGGCTGGCCGAAGCTCTGCCCGGGTTCGCCGGTGGACGCCCGCGTGGCCAGCAGTCTCCAGGTGGCCTGCTCTCCGAGCGGGAAGAGGAACATCAGCCCTTGGCGCCCCGCGAAGACCTGGGCACCAGAAAGACCAGAAGGGCCGGAAGGTCCGGAGACGCCGTCGAGGTCGAGGTCGGCGAGGATCACCTCTGCGGCGTAGGGCCTGCCGTGCCACCCGATGCCGGCAAAGGCCCGCACGGTACTGGCCGGGCCGTCGCAGCCGACGATGAAAGGGCAGCGAATCTCCTCGATGCCGTGCTGCGATCGCAGCACGGCCCGCGCGCTGTGCCCGTCGTCGCGGACATTGATCAGTTCGGTTCCCCGTTCCACCGTCACCCCGCGGTCGGCGAGCGCCTGAGTCAGCACTGTTTCGACGTCCATCTGGCGCAGGAGTGACAGATGGGGGAACGCCGTGTCGGGCAGCGCGAGGTCCGCGAGCCTGGTTTCGACGACGCGGGAGCCGAGGTGCAGGTGGGCTGTCGGGGCGGTGTCCGCCCGCTCCAGGAGGGCGTCCGTGACGCCGAGTGGGCGCAGGACTTCCAGGCTGCGTGGATGCAGGATGAGCGCACGGGAGGGCCGGAACGGCTCGGGACGCCGCTCGACGACCCGGACCTGTGCTCCGTGGTCATGAGCCTGTAGCGCCAAGGTGAGGCCGGTCGTGCCGGCCCCGACGACCAGGATGTCCACCGCGGTCGTCACACCCCGGCCTGGACGCGCCACCATGCTGCGGCGTCGTGCGAAGCGAGGTCCTCGATCAGCCCGGGGTTTGCGATCACGTCGTCGCGGCGCAGACCGGGCAGCACGGTGTAGCTGATCGAGCCGGGCACGCTGACCAGCGCCAGAACCCGCCACAGGGAACGCGCGTAGTGCTCGGCCCGCTCCGGGCCGTCCCACTCGTATATGCCGCGATAGCGGTCGTGCTCGTCGTGGGCCAGCCACAGCTTCGAGGTGAAACCGGGAAAGCCGACGAACAGTGGCGTGTTCAGCAGGCTCTCCCTGCGGAACAGTGCGTGCGCGGGCCCGCGGACCAGGCGCAGCCGGAAGGTGACCACCAGCGTGCAGGGGTCCTTCGCCAAGCCGCTGCCGAGGTGGGTTTCCCGGTACACCCGGGCCGAGGTGCCGTCGGCGAAGCGCAGCCCCATTCCCACCCGTTCCTTCGGGAGGCGGATTCGGTGCCGCGTGAGCAGCGGGAAGGTGGTGAGGAAGCATGCGGCCACGGCTCGCCATGCCTCGCCAGGGGGAAGCGGTCTCTGTTCACCCATGGTGGCCTCCACCCGAAGAGCCGAAGTGAGCCTGCGATGCCCGGTTCTGCCCCGCCTGCCGGGCGCGGGTTCTGCCCGTACAACCACCATGAAGGAATGCGCCACGTCCCGCGAAACCTGGAGGCGCGCGCTGGCAGCCAACGGCCGCGCCCGGATAGGGGGCATGACCGCTTCTCTAGTCCGGCTCCATATAGGGGCGGCGGAAGACCGGTGCCTGGCCGGTGCCCCAGGGGCGTACGGCAGCCAGTGCCTGGGCGACCGCGGACTCGAGCGGACCGCTGGTGTCGACTGCGACGGCCTCAGGCCACGGCGGTTCCGTGGCCGCCATGGCGGCGGCGACGTCGAGGCCGGCATCGGATGTTCCGGGGGTGCGCGTGCTCAGGCGGGCCGCTGACACGTCGCCCGGCACATGGCAGTGCAGGGCCAGCAGGTCGGTGCTGGTGCGTTCGGCCATGCGCAGTGCCGCTTCTCGCTGTGCCGCGTCGGACCAGGTGGCGTCCAGGACGACGGACTCGCCGGAGGACAGCAGGGCGGCAGCGCGGTCGAGCAGGGTGGCGTAGGTCTGGGCCGTCGACTGGGGCGTGTACAGGCCCTCGCCGTAGGCGGCCGCCGCGGACTGCTCCGGGGGGATACCCGCCAGCTCCTTGCGGAGGCGGTCACTGCTGAGCAGTGTGACGCCCAGCCGGTCGGCCAGTGCCCCGGAGAGGGTGGACTTCCCACTGCCGGGGAGCCCGCCGACGAGTGTCAGGCCGACGGCCGAGGTGCGCAGATGGCGCAACGTTGTCGAGACCAGTCGTCGTGATGCCGTCTCCGCGCCCGGCGCGCCCTGTCGGGCCTGGATCAGGGAGACTTTGGCGCGGACGAAGGCGCGGTAGGCGACGTAGTGGTGCCACAGGGACGGGGGTGCGGGGTCGCCGGAGTACTCGCTGTACTGGGCGAGGAAGTACGCCGCGGCCTGCGGGGCGCCGAGCTCTTCCAGGTCCATGGCGAGGAAGGCGGCGTCGTCGAGGCCGTCGACATAGCGGAGATGGTCGTCGAACTCCAGGCAGTCCAGGATCCGTGGCCCGTCGTCGAGGCAGAAGATGTCCTCGGCGAGCAGGTCTCCGTGGCCGTCGACCACCCGTCCCTGGGCGACGCGGGAGTCGAACAACCGCTTGCGGCCGGCGAGATAGCGGCGTACCAGTTGCTCGACCTCCGCCATCCCGTCGGGCACGTGGCCGTCGTCGGCCAGCGCGCGGACCTGCGCGAAACTGGCCTCCCAACGCGATGACAGCGCGTCTCGCGTGCCTTGCTCGTCGATGTCCCGGCCGTGGGGCGCCTCCGCGTGCCACGTGGCGAGGTGCCGGGCGACGGCCCGCAGGACGTCGTCGACGGCGGCTGCTTCTCGTACCAGCCGGGACAGGCGGCGGCCCGCCGGCATGCGGCGCATCACCACGAGTGGTTCGGGCGTCTCGGCGTCGGGGCTGCGGATTTCGCCCAGGCCCAGGTAGACATCGGGGGCGAAGCGGCGGTTGAGAGCGACTTCGCGTTCGCACGCGGCCCGGCGAGCCGCGACCGTGGTGTAGTCCAGGAATCCCAGATCCACCGGCTTCTTGAGCTTGTAGGCGCGATCGCCGGCGAAGAACACGATCGCGGTGTGGGTCTCGCACACCTCCGCACGAGGCAGCGGCTCACCGTCGTGCCGGGCACTGCTTCGGAGCACTGACGCGTCGGCCCGGGGCACTGACCGGACCGACGTCACCTGCGAGCCGGGCTCAGTCATGAGGGACGACGGCGACGGGGCAGCGCCCGTGATGGATCGCGGCCTGGGCCACGGGGCCCAGGTGGGGCGGAAGTCCGTGCCGGTGTGCGTGCCGGCCGACGACCAGCAGCGCTGAGCCTTCGGCGGCCCGTACGACGGCCCTGGCGGGGCTGTCGAGGCGGATGCTGTCGTCCACGTCCACCTGCGGGTACTTCTCGCACCAGGGGCGGAGCGCCTTGCTCAGTTGCTTGTGCGCGTCCTGCGTCATCTCCTCGGTGATGTCGTGGTCCACGCCCCAGGGCACCCGCGCATGGAGCGGCACGCTTCGGCCGTGGACGGCCAGGAGGGGAACGCCTCTTGCCGCAGCGGTGCGGAAGGCGAAGTCGAGCAGGTCGTCGGAGGGTCCGTGCAGTCTCAGGGCCACGACCACACGGCTCGCGGGTGCCTGGGGTGGCCCCTCCCGGGCTTCGGCGCGGACCAGAACGACCGGCCGCTCGGCCCGTGCCACGACGGGCATGCTGACGTCGCCCAGGAAGTAGCTTTCGACGGGCTCCAGCCCCCGTGAACCGAGGACGATCATCTCGGACTCCGTCGCAGCTTGGAGCAGGGCGTTCTGGGCGTCTTCAGCGACCAGGTTGCCGACGATGGACAGGCCTGGGTGACGTGCTTGGAGCTCCGACCACGTGGTGTGCACGAGACGCTTCGCCCAGTAGTTCTGATCGACTTCCGAGGGGACGCGGGTCGGTTCGGGCGCCAGCAGTGGCCATGCGTGCAGCAGGCGCAGGGTGAGCTTGCGCTTCTCGGCCTCGTCGGCGGCCCAGCGGGCGGCGGCGAGGCTCTCGGGTGAGCCGTCGAGGCCCACGGTGACGGCTTGTTGCATGGCGGCGGCCTCCGTCTCGTACGAAGCTGGAAATGACGGGGATGACGGTGAACGAGTCCGGTCGAGTGCGTGGTCAAGTCAGGACGTCGCCGCCATGCCGAGCAGTGCGGTCTCTCATTCGAGGAGTACCCCAATCGCCTCAATAGCGCATTTCGGGCCTGTGGACGAGGGGGACGCGAGGAGCGGAATCCGGCACGAAAGGAGACAGGGACGGTGACGATTCCCTTGGTGGTCGGCATCGATGGGTCCGAGGCGAGCCTGGAGGCGGTGGACTGGGCCGCCGACGAGGCGGTCCGGCACGATGTGCCGCTCCACCTCCTGCACGCCGCAGCGCGGGACGACGAGAGGGTGGACGTGATCAGTGGTGCCTCGAAGCGTGCCAGGGCAGGGGCTCCCTCCGTGCGGCTGTCGAGCGAGGTGGTGCATGATGACGCGGCGGCCGCCCTGGTCGACAGGGGGCGCAACGCCTTCGCACTGGTGCTCGGGCCCAGGGGGCTCGGAGACCTCGCCGGGATGCTTCTGGGCTCGGTCAGCCTGGCCGTGGCCGCTCGCGCCGACTGCCCGGTGGTCGTCGTGCGTGGTGGGGCGGAGCACCGAGGCAGCCAATTCGGGGACATCGTCGTCGGCGTCGAGGACGGGGAGGGCAGCGGCACGGCCGTGCAGTTCGCGTACCGCGAGGCCCATGTGCGGCGCTGCCGGCTGGTGGCGGTGCACGCCTGGAGTGTCCCGGTCGGGACCCCTATGCCTCCGGGCCTGTCCGGATACACCCTCGAAGCCCTTCAGCGCCCGCCGGCGCAAGTTCTCGCGGAGGCGCTGCACGACCCTGCGGACCGGTATGAGGACGTGCCGGTGAGCAGCGAGGTGGTCGAAGCCCCGGCGCGGCGGGCACTGCTGAAAGCCGCGGCCGGCGCTGATCTGCTCGTTGTCGGCGCCCGCAGGCGGCACGGGCACATCGGCCTGCAGTTGGGTCTGGTCAACCACGCGGTGCTGCATCACGCGCCGTGCCCGATCGCGGTTGTTCCGCAGACGTGACCGGTGAGGGGTACAGGTCCCCGTGACCGGGCTCTGCCGACCTTGGAAGGCGATGAGGTAATCGGTGACGTGGTCGCCCCTGCTCCGGCATGCGCACGGGAGGCGAGGAACTCACACTGGACTGAGGGAGTACAGGCCGGGGGCGGGCCAGACCCCATCGGCTCTCCCCGCGCAGCGGCGACGCTCGAAGGGAGACGACCATGACCACTGCCCGGGAGATCATGCACTCCGGTGCCATGTGCATCCAGGAGAACGAGACGCTGGAGGCCGCGGCACGCAGGATGAAGGAGCTGGATGTCGGAGCCCTCCCGATCTGCGGGGAGGACGACCGTCTCCACGGGATCATCACCGACCGCGACATCGTGGTGAAGTGCCTGGCCAAGGGCAAGGACCCCAGAACCGTGCCCGCGGGCCAGCTCGAGCAGGGCAAGCCGGTCACGATCGACGCCGACGCCGACGCAGGCCAGGTGCTCCGGGCCATGGAAGAGCACAAAATCCGACGGCTGCCGGTCATCGACGACCATCGCCTCGTCGGCATGATCAGCGAGGGCGACCTCGCACGCCATCTCTCCGAGGATCAGGTGGGGCATTTCGTCGAGGTCATCTGCGCGGCCCCCTGACCGACTGTCGGCCGTCGGCCCGCGACTGTGTGGCCGGACGTGTCATGCCGCGGGCGCGGCCGATCCGCTCTTACGGATCTTCGTCGAGGCATGGGTCCAGGAGGAGGCCGCGGCCGTGGTCATCGCCGACGTCCTCGACGCGGAGGGAGAGGAACTGGCGGCGGAACTCGGCGGCCCGGCCCGCTATGCGCACCTGGACGTCACTACCGAGGACAACTGGCAGACGGTGGTGGCGGAGACGGGAGCGGGAACTGGGCCCTGTCTCGGTGCTGGTCAACAACGCCGGGATCATCGAGTGGGGGACCATTGAGGAGCAGAGCCTCGAATCCTTCCGGCGGGTCATCGACGTCAACCTCCAGGGCGCCTGGCTGGGTATCCATACGGCGGCACCGTCGCTTCGCCGGGCCGGCGGAGGCGCGATCGTGAACGTCTCTTCGATCGCCGGGATCACCGGCTACGCCGGCATCGGAGGGTATGTGGCCAGCAAGTGGGCACTGCGCGGGCTGACCAAGGCCGCGGCTCTGGAACTGGCCCCGGACGGCATCCGTGTCTGTTCGGTCCACCCGGGCGCGGTGCGCACCGCGATGACGGCCGGCTTCGACGACTCCTTCACCGCCGGACAGCCGCTCCCACGCTTCGGTGAGCCCGGGGAGGTCGCCCGTATGGTGCTTGCTGTTCATCGCCGCCGACGCCACCTTCTCGACCGGCGTGGAGTTGGCGATGTCACCAACGGTGTGCTGCTCTGCAGCCAGTCGGGCGGGACGTGCTCGCGGTCCGCGGGGAGCAGCCGTCACTCGCGCCGTCGCTCGGTGTGTCCATGGGACCGGGGGCGCGACCGGTCCGCGCCGAAGGAGCAACGCCCCCGGATGTCATCGACGGCGGCGGTCAGGCCACGGTGATGCTCTCGTCGAGATACACGTCCTGGACGGCGTGGAGGAGTTCGACGCCCTCGCTGGTGGGACGCTGGAAGGCTTTGCGGCCGGTGATGAGGCCGGTGCCTCCGGCTCGCTTGTTGATCACCGCCGTCCGTACGGCCTGGGCGAGGTCCCCTTTGCCGACCGATGCGCCGCCGCTGTTGATCAGTCCGACCCGGCCCATGTAGCAGTTGGCCACCTGCCAGCGGGTGAGGTCGATCGGGTGGTCCGTGGTGAGCGTGCCGTACAGGAGCTTGTCGGTCCTGCCGAAGCCCAGCGCGGTGTAGCCGCCGTTGTTCTCCGGCTGCTTCTGTTTGACGATGTCGGCCTCGATGGTCACACCGAGGTGGTTGGCCTGTCCGGTGAGGTCGGCCGACACCGAGTAGTCCACGCCGTCCTTCTTGAACGCCGAATTGCGCAGGTAGCACCACACGACGGTGAACATGCCCAGTTCGTGAGCCCGCGCGAAGACCTCGCTGACTTCCTGCAGCTGGCGGTCCGACTGCTCCGAGCCGAAATAGACCGTGGCGCCCACGCCGGCCGCGCCGAGTTCGAAGCACTGCTCGACGTTGCCGAACATGATCTGGTCGTAGTGGTTCGGGTAGGTCAGCAGTTCGTTGTGGTTGAGCTTGACGATGAAGGGGATCTTGTGTGCGTAGCGCCGCGAGACGGCCCCGAGCACACCGAGGGTGCTGGCGACCGCGTTGCAGCCGCCCTCGACGGCGAGCTCGACGATGTTCCCAGGGTCGAGGTAACGGGGGTTCGAGGCGAACGCCGACGCCGCGGAGTGCTCTATGCCCTGGTCCACCGGCAGGATCGATACGTATCCCGTGCCGGCCAGACGGCCGTGGTCGAAAAGGGACTGCATGTTGCGCAGCACCCGGGGCGAACGGTCGGTCGCGGACACGGTGCGGTCGACGAAGTCAGGACCCGGCAGTACCAGGTCGTCGTTGGGGATCCCCTGGGCGGTATAGGTCAGCAGGTCCATGGCCTCGTCGCCCAGCAAGCCTTGGATGTCGGTCATCGGCTCGCCTCTCCGGTCGTTCGGAATGCCGAGGGGCGCGACCCGGGTTCCCGCAACTGCCAGGCCCATGTAAGCCCGTATGCAGTCGTTACGGTGTCCTGATCCAGAGGACGTGGCTGCGAACCGGTCCGCCAGGACCTTCGCGCGACCCGGCATCCGATCCGGGCGGTGGTTCTGTTCATAGGGGCGGGCTCTTCCTCCGGTTTCGCTGCGGACAGAACGACCGGCCGCTCGGCCCGCGCCACGACGGACATGCTCAGCTGGACAGGCCCGGGTGACGTGCCTGGAGGTCCGCTTGCGCGGTGTGGACGAGACGCTGCGCCACCACCGTGACAGCTGCTGGCATGGCAGCGGTCTCCATGACGTACGAGGATGGAAAAGGCGCGGCGGGTCATCTCATTCGAGGAGTACCCCAATCCCCTCCGCGGCGCATGTGGACCGGAAGGCGCCGACGAAGCCGTCCGGCATGGCGTGCCGCTCCACCTCCTGCACGCGGCAGCGCGGGACCACGGAGCGTCGGACGTGATCGACGCCGCCTCGCAACGTGTCAGGGAGGGTGCTCACACGGTGCGGTTGTCGAGCGAAGTGCTGCACGAGGACGCGACCGCCACCTTGGTCGCCAAAGGGCGCAACGCCTTTGCGCTGGTGCTGGGATCCAGGGGGCTCGGTGACCTGGCTGGAATGCTCCTGGGGTCGGCCAGCCTCGTCGTGGCGGCGCGGGCGGACTGTCCGGTCGTCGTGGTGCGCGGCACGGCAGCGCACCGGGAGGGCCCGTTCGGGAGCGTCGTCGTCGGTGTCGAGGAGGGAGAGGGCAGCTGCACGGCCGTGCAGTTCGCGTTCCGTGAGGCCCATGTGCGGCACTTCCGGCTGGTGGCGGTGCACGCCTGGAGCGCACCGTTCGGTGCCTTCACCACGCCACAAGCCCCGTCTCCGTACGCCCTGGAGGCCCATCGGCGTCCGCCGGCGCAGATGTCCCCCGAATATGACCGGACCGGCGGAGACGGACCACGTCGACGATGGGCCCCTGCGGGGCCGGAAGTCGTCCCCGCAGGGACTTTCGGCCCTGTGACCGGAGGCCGGTGCCGTCCCATGGTGGGACAAGTGGTGAAGGAACGGACCAGCGACTTGCTGGAGGCTGAGTCATGAGCGCACAAAATTCGCCGCATGCGTCCGGTCCGCCTCCGCCACGCCAGGCGCAGGCGTCAAAGCGGGCGAACCCCCTCCGACGCCCGTCCGACAAGTTCGAGTCCTGGTTCCTCCGCTTCCTGATGCTGGTCCTCGTCCTCGGCCTGCCGGTGGCCGCACTCAGCGCCGGGTTGACGGTGTACGAGTCGTCGATGCGCACCGTGCAAGCCCAGTCGGCGCAACGGCACGAGGTCGCGGCCCGAGTCATGTCGACCTCCCAGGGCGTCACCACAGAGGGGGAGCAACAGGCGAAGGTCCGCTGGACCGACGACAACGGCACGGTGCGGACGGGGGCGACCCTCGTTGACTCGGGAACGGCCAAGGGCGCCACCGTGCGGGTATGGGTGGACCAGGACGGCGGCCTCTCCAGTCAGCCGATGAGCGAGCTCAACGCGACGACCACCGGCTGGTTCGTGGGCGGTATGGCCGCGATCGGAGTGGGCGTCGGGTTCTACGCGGCGCGGGCAGGCATGTGCCGTGTGCTGGACCGGAGAAGGTACGCACAGTGGGACGCCGAGTGGGACCTGGTCGAGCCCCTGTGGTCCGCGCGCTTCCGCCGGTGACGGGCGGGAAACCCGGACGGGAAGCGAGGAGGCGACACCAATGTCCGACGCGACGACCACCGATCTGTACGAAGTCACGATGGCCATGTCCTACCTCCGGGAGGGAATGACCGGCCCCGCGACGTTCAGCCTCTTCGTTCGCGACCTGCCTCCCGAGCGCGGCTTCCTGGTCGCCGCGGGGCTGGACTCGGCCCTGGACTATCTGTCCGGCCTCCACGTCGGTCCAGAGGACGTCGACGCTTACGCCTCCGCTCTCCACCGCCCGCCCGGAGATCTTGAGCCCCTGCTCGGCCTGGAGTTCACCGGCGACGTGCGGGCGGTCCCGGAGGGACGGATCGTGCTGGCAGGAGAGCCCCTGCTGGAGGTGACCGCGCCTCTCCCGCAAGCTCAGCTGGCCGAAACGTACGTGCTCAACCAGCTGAGCCACCAGACCGCCATCGCCTCGAAGGCCGCGCGGTCCGTCCTCGCGGCGGCGGGGCATCCTGTCGTGGACTTCTCCCTGCGGCGGACCCACGGACCGCAGGCCGGATTCCAGGCCGCCCGCCTCGGCGCGATGGTCGGCTTCGCCGGAACCAGCAACCTGGCCGCGGCCACAGCCCTGGGCATCCCTGCCGTCGGCACGATGGCTCACTCCTTCGTGGAGGCGTTCGCCACGGAGGAAGACGCCTTCCGCGCATTCGCGCGGTCGCACCCCGGGCCGGTGACCTTGCTGGTGGACACCTACGACACCGAGGCGGGCGTCCGCGTCGCCGCGCGTGTCCTGCGAGACCTCGACCACGCCGCCCGCGGGTCCGGCTCGGCCGTACGGCTGGACAGCGGCGACCTCGGGGACCTGGCAGGACGGGCACGCTCCGTCCTCGACGACGCGGGCCTGCCAGACGTACGGATCATCGCCAGCGGTGGTCTCGACGAGTACGCGGTGGACGAACTGGTCCGCTCCGGAGTGCCGATCGACACGTACGCCGTCGGCACACGCGTAGGGGTCTCGGCCGACGCACCGTATCTGGACTCGGCGTACAAGATGGTGGCGTACGACGGACGGCCGGTGATGAAGCTGTCGTCGGCAAAAGTGACGGCGCCCGGCCGCAAGCAGGTGTTCCGCCGTCCTGGATACGCCGACCTGATCGGCCTGGCCGACGAGCAGCCACCCGACGGTGGCAGGCCGTTGCTGGAGACGGTGATGCGGGGCGGGCAGCGCACAGGCACCAGGCCCACGCTGGACGAGTGCCGGGAGAGATTCACGGCGGACCTGGGCCGGCTGCCGTCGGCAGCCCGCAGGATCCGAGCGCCGGTCGCGCCTCGGGCGACGGCCTCCGAGCGGTTGGGTGCACTCGCCGCCCGCGTCCGGCACCACATCGAGGAACAGACGGTGGCGGCTTCCGCATGCTCCTCGGTCCCGGAACGAACCGTGTCCGGACCTCACGGGTCCGTACCGAGGTGAGGAGGAAAGCGATGCACACGACGGAGTGGAAGACTCGACTCCACCTCTTCGAGGACGACGACGGAACCACGAAGGCACGCGTGGTGCTGGACACCGGCACCACGGCACTCACCGGCCACGGGACCGCGCATTGCCACCCCGCGGACGCCAACGTGCCCGAGATCGGCGACGAACTGGCGGCGGGCCGGGCCATGAACGACCTCGCCCAACAACTGCTGAACATCGCCGAGCGTGACATCGAGGGCGTGGGCGCGCCCCGGCCGAGCACCCGTCAGGTCACCGGATGGCCCATGTGACCGCCGGTCGGCACAGCAGTAAAGGAGGATCAGCCATGACACATCCAGCACGACACAGCAGAGGTGGGCTCTCGGAAGCCCTTCATGAGCTGGACGATCTCCGTACCCGGATGGACCAGCTCATGCACGCTGTCTTTCCCGTCGGCGGTTACCCCGAGTTCGGCACGGCCGAGACGTGGGCGCCGCTGGCCGACGTCGTGGACACCGAGGACGCCTACCTGGTGGAACTGGAGCTTCCCGGCGTGGACAAGGACCAGATCACCGTGGAGGTCGCCGAGGGCGAGCTCGACATCCACGGTGAGATCAAGGAGAAGGAACAAACCGGGGTGGTCCGCAGGCATACCCGCCGCATGGGGCAGTTCGACTACCGCACGACTCTGCCGCCGAACTCGGACACCGAGCACATCAGTGCCGACCTGACGAGCGGAGTCCTCACGGTGCGCGTCCCGAAAACCGAGACGGCCAAGGCACACCGCATCGAGATCACCGGCTGACCGGGGCGGGGGCAGCCCTCCGGGCCACGTACCGGGTTCGGCAGGGCAAGTGCCCCTGCCCTCCGCGCGAGGCCGACGGCTCCGACGGCCCCCCTCAGGTGGCAGTGGTGGGGGACCGTCGGGCGTCGTCGGTCCGGTACGCAAGATGCTCGGAGACCGAGACCACCCCGTCGACGCTCCGGCAGAGCCGCTCGATGACGGGGATCACACTCCTGAACTCGACCGAGCCCGTGAGGTCGACTCGCCCGTCATGCACCTCGACCGTCACCTCTGAGGGAGAAAGCCTCATCGTGCGTCGCAGCACATCCTCGGTGATTTCGTCGCGGACGGCGTCGTCACGACGCAGGAAGATCCGCAGCAGGTCCCGACGGCTGACGATGCCCAGCAGTCGGTCCGTCTCGTCCACGACGGGCAGCCGCTTGACGTGCTGGGCCTCCATCAGGCGGGCGGCCTCCACCACGTTCCACTCCGGACGTGCGCACACGGCGGGAGCCGACATCAGTTCCTCGGCCCGGGAGCCCTCGGCCTTGGCCTGCTCCCATGCCGCAAGGTGCGGAACAGGGACCCTGCCCGACGGGTCGGCCCGGTCGGCGCTCTTGCGCAGCAGGTCCGCCTCGGACACCACGCCCACGGGGCGGTCCAGGTCGTCCACCACGGGCACAGCGGTGACGTCGTTGTCCGCCAGCAGCCTGACGATCTCCTTGAACGGCAGGTCACGCCGCGCCTTGACGACGTCTCGGGTCATGAGCTCCGCGACCGTTCGATGGTGCATGTCGCCTCTCCCGTCCGGGTTGTGACCGCTTGGCATCCAGTCGGCTCAGTTCGCCCATGCGGATAGGGGCCGGTTGTCCCATGCGGTGGCGTGTCGCGCGTGGCACGTTGGTTACAACACCATTCTGAGGAGAGGGCGGCGATCATGCGAGCTCACCTCGGCGACCAACTCGTCATCGAAAGTCCGGCGATCGGCGTCACCAGGCGTGACGGCGAGATCGTCGGGCTCCACCACGAGGACGGAACGCCTCCCTACGACGTGCGCTGGTCGGACACGGACGAAGTGACGCTCGTGTTCCCCGGGCCCGACGCACACATCCGGCATGTGGAGCACGGGCAGCCCGGGACCACCCGCGGGTCTTCCCAGCGGGACACGGGTGAGGCGGAGGCCGGGTCCGCGGTCGCTCCGCCGGCCGGGACGCCCAATCCCGGCGACATCGGCCGACGCGTGGCCGTCGAACGCCGTAGGCATGGGCTCAGCCGGGAGGAAACGGCCCGTCGCGCCCGCATCTCGCCGGGCTACCTGGCGTACCTGGAGGAACAGCCGGCCGACCCTACCGTGGCGACTCTCCTCGGTCTGGCCGACGCGTTGGGCACCACCGCCACGGCCCTGCGTGGGGCAGGCGTCGACCTGCCACCCGGTCAGGGTCACGCACTGCTGCATCCGCAGCTGCGGGACCTCGGCCCGGAGGAATGCCGCCGCCTGCTGTCCACGCACGGTGTGGGCCGCATCGCCGTGTCGACGCCCGACGGCCGCCCCGCGGTCGTCCCGGTCAACTACGAGGTCGTGGAGGACGCGATCGTCTTCCGGACCGCGCCCGACTCCGTGCCCGCGGCGGCTGTCGGAACGGAGGTCGCCTTCGAGGTCGACCACGTGGACGAGGCGATGAGCAAGGGCTGGAGTGTGCTCGCAGTCGGCCCCGCGAACGTCGTCACGGAGCCCGACGCGGTACGTGGGCTCGCCCAGCGCGCACACACCGAGCCATGGGCGGGCGGTGCACGCGAGATGTGGGTGTCGATCCGGCCCACGCGCCTCACGGGTCGGCGCATCACCCCGGCCGATCAGTAGGCGCCCACGAGCCGCCGAGAGCGGCCCCGTCTCAGCGGGCCGCCGACTCGCGAGGGGAGGTTCCGTTGAGCCGACGAGCACCAGCCGACGAGCAGGTGACGGCCCTGGCCCACGCCGCTGCCGCCGCCCCGTCGATGCACAACGCGCAGCCCTGGTTCTTCCGCTACTTCCGGCGCAGCCGCACGTTCGAAATCCACGCCGACTTCGAGCGCACCATGCCGCACTCCGACCCCGACACCCGCGGCCTGCACATAGGCTGCGGCGCCGCCCTGCTGAATCTGAGGGTCGCCGTGGCCCACGAGGGTTGGTGTCCGGAAACCCTCCTGCTGCCCGACCCCACCGACCGGACACTGGTCGCGAGCGTGCGGCTGACCGGCTCCGCAACCGACGAGAGCGAACTCGGCGCGCTGTATACCGCGATTCACCAGCGGCACAGCAGCCGTTACCCGTTCGAGGAGAGGGAGATCCCCGATGCCGTGCGGGAGGCTCTCTGCGCATCCGCCCGCGTCGAAGGAGCAGCGCTGACCTTCCCGACCTCATGGCATTTGCGGGAGGTACTGGAACTGGTCCAGGAAGCTGAGGCACGCGACATCACCGACCTCGGCAGCGACCAGGACCTGGCGCGGTGGACGCGTATCGACGCCCCGTCGGTGGGCACCGCCGACGACGGAGTCCCGCACTACGCCTTCGGGCCGCGCAAACGCGGGGGCAAGGCCCCCATACGTGATTTCGCGGGCCCCCGGAAGGTGCCGGGCCGTGACGCCGCGGACTTCGAACGCACTCCTCAGCTGGCCCTCCTCAGTACGAGCCACGACCACCCGGAAGACTGGCTCCGCGCCGGCCAGGCCATGGAACGCGTCCTGCTGCTGGCCACCCTCAAGGGCCTGTCCAGTTCCTTCGCCACCCAGCCCCTCGAATGGACCGACCTGCGCTGGCCGCTGCGCGACCCGGTGTCCGGGACGGGCTACACCCAGATGCTCCTGCGCCTGGGGTACGGCCCCAAAGGACCCGGCACACCGCGCCGCCCGGTGTCGGACGTGCTCGACATCCGGCCCTGACCTGCCATCCAGCCCTGACCCACCAGAGGGGCCGCAGTCAGCCGGCCTCGCACACGGTCACTGAGTGGTCCCGGGCCCGTCCCGACCGGCTGACTCGCCGGTGAGCTCTGGCTCGACGTCCACGACGCCCTCCACGGCGCGCACGAGGCGCACGGCGACCGAGATGAGCGAGGTGTCGCGGATGTGCCCGCGGAGCGTGACGACTCCCTCGTGCACGTTCACGTGGATCGCGTGGCTGAAAGCCGGGAAAAGGTAGGACACCACGGTGCGGCGGACCTCCTCCTCGATCTCCTCGTCCGGCCGCAGGAAGACCTTCAGCAGATCGGCACGGCTGACGATGCCCTGGAGCATGCCGATGTCGTCGACCACGGGCAGCCGCTTGACGTGCCGGACGGCCATGATCCTGGCCGCCTGTGCCAGGGTGGCGTCGGGGTGGACCGTGATCGCGGGGGTGCTCATGAGCTCCTCCGCCGTCACGCCCCCGGCCTTTGCGACGTCGGACAGGCGCCGACGCTGCTCGAAGAGGCTCGGGTCGCTGTCGCGGAACTCCTCCTTGGGCAGCAGGTCAGCCTCGGAGACTACGCCGATGACACGCCCTTCTCCCTCCAGGACCGGCATGGCACTGACCTTCCACTGCTCCATGGTCTGCACGATCTCCTTGAAGGGCGCGTCGCGTCCGACGGCCACGACCGTCTGGGTCATCACATCGCTGACGATGTGCGGGGTCTCAGGCACCGCGATCCTCCTCGTCTCGCCTCGTCAGGGCACCTCGCCGGCACCGTGGGGTGCGTACAGGTCGAGCAGCCGCACCCGAGCGGACCTGAGCCGACCCGCGACCACACCGGCGACGTAGGTCAACAGCGCGTGATCCAGCTCCGGGGCGTTCCCGCACAGCCCACGGACCGCAGCCGCGTCGAACTCGTAAGCGCGTACCGGGCTGGCAGCCTGGGCCCCCAGGTGCCAGTGATGGGGAGGGACCAGCCAGGACCAGCCCAGCAGTTCCCCGGCACCGAGGGTTTCGATGACCGCTGGGCGGCGGCCGGGCACGTGTACGTCGAGGACGACGGTGCCCGTGTGGATGATCCAGAAGCGGTCGGCTTTTGCGCCCTCGTTGAAGATGCGCTCGTCGGTCTCGAACGACACCTCACGAGCGAGGGGCATGAGCTGCTCGCGATGTTCCTTGGTCAGGGCGCCGAAGACGCCGGTCCTGGCAACCACGATCGCCTTCCCTTCACCATGACCTCGAAGCGGAAGCGGACTCGTATCAGGCCGAAGCGACAGCCGTGGCGGCGATGTGAGGAGGAACCCCGTTCTTTATCCGGCCGCATGACTCCACGATCGTCGCAAATGGGCGCAGTGCAACCTGGGCCGCGGGTTCCCCCTGCGGGAGCCGGTCCATGTGTCGCGACGGAACCCATGCGGTGCGACGGTATTGGCAGGGGCTTTCGACAGTGGCCGGGCAGGAAGGTGGTGGTGACCGTGGAGCTCCCGCTGGTCGTGGGTGTCGATGGATCGGATTCCAGCCTGGAGGCCGTGGACTGGGCGGTGGATGAGGCGGCGCGCCTCGGGCTGTTTCTGCGGCTCGTCTACGCCTCTTTGTGGGAGCGGTACGAGGGAGGCCGCCCGTCCTTCAGTACTGACCGCCCGGCCGAAGAGGTCATGGCCCAGCACATCGCCGCGTCCTGCGCGGAACGCGCACGGCTGCGCAACCCAGAGGTGAAGGTCTCCAGCGACGTACTGCCCGACGACGCCGTGTCCGCTCTCCTGCACGCGGCTCATGAATCCTTCGCCCTGGTCACGGGCTCCCGCGGCCGCGGTGAGATTGCCGGGGCCCTGCTGGGATCGGTCAGCCTCACGGTGGCCGCCCGAGCCGTGTGCCCGGTGATCGTGGTGCGCGGCGGGGAGCGGAACCGGCAGGGCTCCTACGGCCGGGTGGTGGTCGGACTCGGCGACTCCACTGAGGGCTCGGCCGCCGTGCGGTTCGCCTTCCGCGAGGCGGAGGCGCGCGGCTGCGCCCTGCACGTCGTACGGGCCTGGCGCCGCCCCGCCCATGAACACGTGGACCATCCCCGGATCGCCGACGATGCCGCCGGTGCCCATGAGGAGCGCGCCTCCGCCCTCCTCACCGACGCGCTGCGCGACGCCGTACGGAATCACCCGCAGGTAGAAGTGCATCGTCAGGCGGTCGAAGGCCCCGCCCACAAGGTCCTCCTGGACGTTTCCCCCGACGCCGACCTGGTGGTCGTGGGGGCGCGGAGGCGCGACGGCCATGCCGGTCTGCAGCTCGGCAGGGTCGCCCACGCCCTGCTGCATCACGCCGAGTGCCCGGTGGCCGTCGTCCCCCAACGGGTCTGACCTGTACCCGAGAGCAGGGCGGGCCTGGCGTACGCCGAGGCGTACTACTTCCATGACGGGGAGGACCACTCGTCGCTGGCGGCCACGGTCGGCTGCGCCGATGCCCTTGCCCGACGCGGGCAGGCAGCCCAGCCGCCGGAGGTGCGACTGGCCGGTGACCTGCTCGCCGGTGCCCTGAAGGACCTCGCCGCCATCCTTGACCAGCGTTTTCTCCACACCGGTGGCACGGTGACGGAAGTCTTCGCCGCGTACGCCGCAGACCACGGGCGCAGCCTCGCGCAGTCCTGACCAACAGGCCCATCCCCGGTCTCGCATCGCCAGGATCGCCCACACGACGAGTGGCTGGCCATGCCGGTCGGCGTCAGCGGTGCCACCCTGACAGCGGACACCGGTATTCGGGGACGGCGGTTCCCTGCATGACGGGAGTTTGGTGAATGGCACACAGCGAACAAGCCGGTCCTGCTGCCGCCGCTCCGGCACGCCCCGGCGTCCTGGCGGCGCGCGACAGTGACCTTCGAGCAGTCCGCGGCGTACGCGCGTACAGAACTCCGTCGGGCGCGTGAGCGAGCAGCGTGGCGACCGGGGTGTCGATGCAGGCACCCACGCACCCCGTACGACATCGTCCGCATCTCCGGCAGTGGGCCTGTCGTCGCGGGAGGCCGCGCGCCGCCTGACGCGTCATGGGCCCAACGCGATCCCGGCGGAGCCGCGCGCCCCCGTATGGCGGCGGGTGCTGCAGCAATTGCGTGACCCGTTGATCCTGGTGCTGTTGGTGGCCGCAGCCTTGACGATCGCCACCGGTGATCTCACCGATGCCGCCGTGATTCTGCTCGTCATCACGGTGAACACCGCGGTCGGCGTCGTACAGGAGGTACGAGCCGAACAGGCGGTGATGGCCCTGTCCGCCATGAGTGCTCCCACCGCCAGAGTCATACGGGACGGAGAGGAACGCTCCCTCCCGGCTGCCGAGGTGGTGCCCGGCGATCTGGTCCTGGTAGCCGAGGGGGACATCGTGCCCGCCGACGGGGACGTACTGTCCGCGGCCTTGCTGCTGGCGGACGAGTCCTCGCTGACGGGGGAGTCCGTCCCGGTGGAGAAGGCCCCCGACAGCGACCCGTCGCACGGCACGGTGTCGGCAGGCACGGTTGTCGTCCGAGGCCACGGACGCGTCGTGATCACCGGCACGGGAGCCGACAGCGCGCTCGGCCGGATCGCAACGCTGATGGGTGCCGCGCCCGGTCCGACCCCGCTGCAGCGCCGGCTGGCGGGATTCGGCCGGGTTCTGGCAGCCGCGATCGTGGCACTGTGCGCCTTGGTTCTGGCTCTCGGGCTGGTGCGCGGACAGCCCGTGGAACTGATGATCGTGGCGGCGATCAGCCTTGCCGTCGCCGCCGTACCGGAGTCCCTGCCCGCCGTCGTCACGCTCGCCCTCGCCCTGGGCGCACGGCGGATGGCGGACCGGCACGCCATCGTCCGCAGGCTGCCCGCGGTGGAGACGCTGGGCTCCGTCACGGTGATTGCCACCGACAAGACCGGCACCCTGACCGAAGGCCGAATGGCCGCCGAACGGCTGTGGACGCCGCGCGGAGAGGCCACGGTCCTGGGCACCGGCTACGAGCCTCAGGGCCGGGTCGTCCGCGACGGGCAGGCGGTCACGGCGAACGACGCACCCGACCTGGCGGCATTGCTGCGTGTCGCGATGCTGTGCAACGACGCTGCGCTGGAGCCGCCGCCGGACGGCTCGGCGGAGTGGCGCGCGCTGGGGGACCCCACCGAGGCCGCGCTGCTCGCGGCAGGGGCCAGGCTGGGGCTGGACCGGGCGGCGCTGGACCGCGAACTGCCGCGCGTGGAGGAGATTCCGTTCGACAGCGGCCGCAAACGCATGACGACCGTCCACCGCCGGCCGAACGGAGCAGTGCGGGTCGCCTGCAAGGGGGCGCCGGAGTCCCTGCTCCGACAGCAAGTCCTGGCCGACGCCCCGGACGTGATCGCCCGGGCGGTGGCTCAGGCGGAGGCACTTGCGCGTGACGGGTACCGGGTGCTCGCCGTCGTGTCGGCCGACCACGAGGAACCGCTGGAACCGCCCGGGACATGGGAGTCGGGCCTTTCGCTGCTCGGCCTCGTCGGCATCCTGGACCCGCCCCGAAACGCGTCGGAGCCGACGATCGCCGCCTGCAAACGGGCGGGTATCGTCGCGGTGCTCATCACCGGCGACCATCCACTGACCGCACGGGCCGTGGCCGACCGCCTCGGCATCTCCTCCCGGGAGGAGGAGGTCACCACCGGGCAACGTATCCGGGAAGGAACGGCGGGCGAGCTGACCGGCGTACGCGTCTACGCCCGGACCACTCCCGAGCAGAAGCTGGACATCGTCGAGGCGTGGCGCGGGGCCGGGCAGGTGGTGGCGATGACGGGGGACGGGGTCAACGACGGCCCGGCCCTGCGCCGTGCCGACATCGGTGTCGCCATGGGGCGGCGGGGCACCGAAGTGGCCCGCCAGGCGGCCGACCTGGTGCTCGCCGACGACAACCCCGCCACCATCGTCTCGGCCGTCGAAGAGGGACGCCGGGTCTACGCGAACGTACGCCGGTTCCTGCTCTACGGGCTCGCCGGCGGCGCCGCGGAGATCCTCGTGATGCTCCTCGGCCCCTTCCTGGGGATGCCGCTGCCGCTGCTGCCCGCACAGATCCTGTGGATCAACCTGCTCACGCACGGCCTGCCCGGGGTCGCGCTCGGCGCGGAACCCGTTGCCCCCGACGCCATGCGCCACCCACCCCGGCCTCCCGAGGAGAGCGTGCTGGGCGCCGGCCTCTGGCCGCGGATCCTGTTCATGGGGACCTTCGTCGCCACCGTGACCCTGGTGGCCGGCGTGTGGGCCAGGGAGACGGGCCGCCCCTGGCAGTCCATGATCTTCCTGGTCCTCGGCGCGACCCAGCTGGGCGTTGCCCTCGGCTCCCGCGCCCGTCCGGGGAGCCTGGCCAACCCGTTCCTGCTGGTTGCCGTGGGTGCGGCCTTGGCACTCCAGGCGGCCGGTGTCTATCTGCCCCCTCTCCGGGACCTGTTGGGCACAGAGCTGCTGTCGCTCGGGGACCTGGCGATCGCCTGCGCGTTGTCCGGTCTCGGCCATGTGGTCATGCGTCTGCAGGCACGGCTGTGGCCGGAGCGGCAGCCGCGCGCCCCCTTGGTGGGCCGTGAGGAGGGTGGCGACGGCGTCGGTAAGGGGTTTTAAGTGCGTGGGACGCGTCCTCGTCACCGGCGAGGCATGCAGCCGCCCCACCCACCACAAGGCTGGCGCCATACGTCTATCGCGATGAGACTTGCGTCAGCGCCCACTACTTCGTGGTCCCCGACCCTCTCCTGCAGTGGCTCTGCTGACCCACAGGGTCATAGGCGGATGATGACGAGAGCGATATCGTCGCTGGCGCCATCAGCGATGCCGAGCCGGTCGAGCAGTGCGTCGGCCAGCAAGTCGGGGGGAAGGGTTTGGTCCTGGGCCAGGGCTGTGGCCAGGCGTTCCAGACCGGCGTCGATGTCCTCGTCGCGGCGTTCGATGAGGCCGTCGGTGTACAGCACGAGGGTGTCTCCGGGGGTGAAGGCGAGGCCGGCCTGAGGGCGGGGAACATGGTGCTCGCGTGCGCCCAGTGGCGGATCCGTGGCCTGGTCCAGCAGTTCGCATGTCCCGTCGGTGTGGAGCAGGATCGGCGGTGGGTGCCCGGCATTGCTGTAGATGATCAGCTTGCTGCGCGTGTCGATGAGTACCTTGACGGCGGTTGCGGCCATCGCGCCGTCCACGGAGCGGGCGTACAGGCCGAGGATCTCCAGGGCCTGGGCCGGGCTGGGGATGGCGCGGGTGACGGCGCTCAGACCGCTGCGAAGCATGCCCATGACGGCTGCTGCGGGAAGACCGTGGCCGACGACGTCTCCGACCGCCACGGCGTAGCGGTCGGGCGGCAGGTCGACGACGTCGTACCAGTCGCCGCACACATTCAATGACGCGGTCGCCGGCAGGTAGCGCACGGCGATGTTGCTGTGCCGGTCCAGGTCGGGGACGGAGAGCATGGCTTCCTGCAGGGCGACGGCGACCTGCTGTTCGCGAGCGTGGGCCTGACGCAGTTCCTGGTTCAGCCGGTCCAGCTCGCGGGCCCGCGCGTACAGTTCAGCTGCCATGCCTTCCGCCTGCTCAGCCAACTCCTCGCTGAGCTGCCGTGCCCGGGGTGAGTGGACGAAGGCCGTGACGTCCTCAACCTGTTGGATAATCCACTTCACCTTGCCGTCCGGTCCGCAGATCGGGGTGTGGATCATGGACCACCAACGCTCCTCGAACCCGTCCGGTTGGTCGGGACGAGGAATGTCGTACCGCTGGAGCACCACGGTTTCCGGCTTCCCGGTGCTCAGAAGCCGGTGCAGGGACGCTTTCAGGGTCTGTTCCGCGTCGTCGCGGATGCCGGGACTTTCCGGCAGGGCGTCGAAGAAGTACTGCCCGATCAACTCGTCCCCGGTCCGGTCGGCGGTCCTCAGACATGCCGGGTTGACGTAGCGAATCACCAGGTCCGTGTCCAGCACCAGGTACGGGCTTGGTGTGGCGTCGAAGAACGCCGTGAAGTCGATGTCTGCTGTCATCACGCGCTCTCCGTTGCTTGCGAGCGCCACTGCATGCCCTGTCAATCTACGAGCGATCCAGTGTCCGTGCTCGCAGGACGAGGCTCCGGCTGCTGCACGCGACTCTGGGGTGGGGACCGGCGGAGGACGGAGGCGGCAGGCCACGCAGCACCGCCCGGTCTGCCGCCCTTACGACGCGGCCACGCGGACCGCCGTGACCTTGTACTCGGGGCAGGAAGTGACGGTATCCGCGACGTCCGAGGTAAGGCGGTTCACTCCGCTCGCGGGGAAGTGGAAGGAGCAAAAGACCTGGCCGGGGGCTGTCTGGTCACCGATTCGAGCGATGAGCCGGGCGTGGCCGTGCCGGCTCTCCACCGTTACCCGTTCGCCGTCGTGCACGCCGTACCGGCCGGCGTCGTCGGGGTGGAGGTCCAGGAAGTCAACGGGGTCGAGCGCGAGGTTGCTGCCCCGCCGCGTCATGCTTCCGGAGTTGTAGTGAGCCCAGCGCCGCCCGGTGACCAGGATCAGCGGATAGTCGTCGTCGGGCCGTTCACCCGGGGGCAGATAGGGGGCGGCTGCCAGGTGGGCCCGGCCGTCCGGTGTGCAGAAGCGCTCCCTGTACAGCTGGGCTTCTCCCGGCCGGTCGGGGGCGGTGCAGGGCCAAGGCACGGAGCCCTCGCGGTCCAGACGGTCGTAGGAGAGCCCGGCGAAGACGGGCGCGAGCCGGCCACATTCGGCGAGGGCGTCGGCGGGAGTCGCGCAGGCCAGGTCGACTCCCATGGCCTCGGCGACGGCCCGAAGGGTGTCGAAGTCGGTGCGGGCCTGTTCCGGTGGGGGCACGGCGGGGCGGACACGCTGGAACCGGCGGTCGAAGTTGACGAAGGTCCCGTCCTTCTCCAGCCATGAGGCCACTGGTAGTACGACGTCGGCGTGCCGGGCCGTTTCGGACAGGAACAGTTCGTTGCAGACGACGAGCGGGCAGGCGTCCAGGGCCTTGGCCACCTGGTTGGCGTCGGGGTCGGTTGCGCGGACGTCCTCGCCGATGACCCACAGCGCTCGCAGATCCCCGGCTCGCGCCGCGGCGAACATGTCCGGGATCCGCAGACCGGGCCGCCCGGGGACCGGTACGCCCCAGACATCCTCGGCCCGCGCGCGGACGGCCGGGTCGGTCACCTTTCCGTACCCGGGCAGGAGGTCGGGCAGGGCGCCCATGTCGGAGGCCCCCTGGACGTTGTTCTGGCCGCGCAGCGGGTTGACCCCGTGGCCCCGGTCGGTGCCCACGGCGCCGCGCAGGATCGCCAGGTTGGCCAGGGACCGTACCCCGTCGGTGCCGTGGAGGTGCTCGGTGACGCCCAGGCCATAGACGATGGCCGGCCGCTCGGCCCTGCCGTAGAGGCGGGCGGCGGCGACCAGGTCCGCGGCCGGTACACCGGTTATGTCCGCGACGCGGTCGGGCGGGTAGTCGACCAGCAGCTCGGTGAGCTCCGGCAGTCCCGTGGCCCGGTCGCGCAGGAACGCCTCGTCGGTCAGCCCTTCGGCGAGCAGGACACGGGCGAGCCCGTGGAAGAGCGCCACGTTGGTGCCGGGACGCGGACGCAGATGCACATCGGCGTGCAGGGCGAGACCCACGGCACGCGGGTCGGCGACGACCAGTCTGGCGCCGTGCAGGACCTGCCTCAGCAGTCGAGCTCCGACCACCGGGTGGGCCTCGACGGGATTGGCCCCGACCACCAGCAGGCAGTCGGCCCGCTCCACGTCGTCGAAGCTGTCGGTGCCGCCGGAGAGCCCGAAGGAAGCGGTGAGGCCGGCGGCGGAGGGGGAGTGGCAGAGACGGGAGCAGTTGTCGACGTTGTTGGTTCCGACGACGACCCGCATGAACTTCTGTACGAGGTAGTTCTCCTCGTTCGTGGCACGGGCCGAGGAGATCGCCGCCACGGAGTCCGGGCCGCCGGCATCGACGGCGGCCCGCAGCCCCCGGGCCACGTGAGCCAGTGCCTCGTCCCAGCCGACCGGCTCCAGTACGCCGTCGCGTCGCAGCAGGGGCCGGGTGAGCCGTTCCGGTGAGGTGCGGAATCCATGGGAGAAGCGGCCCTTCACGCACGCGTGGCCGCGATTGACCGCGCCGTCCCGGGCGGGCAGCACCGCCGTGACCTCACCGTCGTGTGCGATCACGTCGAGGGTGCAGCCCACCCCGCAGTAGCCGCACGTGGTGCGCGTCCGGGCCTGAGCGGGGTGGAACGCCGAGGTGAGTCCCCGCGCCGGTCCCGGCTGGGTGATCGCCCCCGTGGGGCAGGTGTCCACGCAGCCGCCGCAGGCCACGCAGTCCGACTCGGCCCAGGGCCCGCCGGTGCCGGGGGCCACGACGGTGTCGCCGCCTCTGCCGACCAGGGTGAGGGCGAAGGTGCCCTGCAACTCGGAGCACATCCGCACGCACCGGCCGCAGGCGATGCACAGGTCCCGGTCCAGGTGGACGTAGGGGTGGGACTCGTCCCCGCCCCGGCCTCCGGCACCCTGCGCCACCTCAGGGCCGATGCCCGTCGACCGGCAGACATGGGCGAGTTCGCTGGGACTGCCGTCGGCGAGGGCCCGGGGCGGCAGTGCGGAGACGATGACCTCCACCGCGTCCCGGCGCAGCCGCACGACCTCGTCGCTTCTGGTATCTACGCGCATGCCTGGGGAGGCCGGAGTGACACAGGCCGCCGCGATGCGTCCCCCGGTCCGTACGAGACACGTGCGGCATGACCCGGCGGGACTGAGCCGGTCGTCGGAGCACAGCGCGGGCAGCTCGATCCCGGCCGACCGCACCGCCGTGAGCAGTGACGAATCCTCGGGTACCTCGACGCCGGTGCCGTCGACCTCGATCGTGACGCCGTTCATGGCAGGCCCCATCCCACCAGACGGTCCCCGTAGGCGCGGGCGAGGCTTTGCACGGCGGGTGGTATCCGCCGTCCGAAGGCGCACAGGCTCGCCTCGGCCAGGAGCCGAGACAGTCGCTCCCACTCCCGGCCCGGCGGAGTACCGGCGGACGCCCATTCCAGGCCGCGGCGCGAGCCGACACGGCAGGGTGAGCACGCTCCGCAGCTCTCGGCCGCGGCGAACTCCCAGATGTGGCACAGTACTTCCTCCGGTGCCACACGCTCGTCGAACGCGACGAGACCGGCGTGGCCGAGAGCGGCGCCCCGGGCCGACAGCCCTGCCTCTGACAGCGGCACGTCCAGCGCGTCGGCAGCGAGGAAGCCGCCCAGCGGCCCTCCGACCTGGAGCGCCGCCAGCTCGGCGCGGTCCTTCAGACCGCCTCCCAGTTCGGTGACGATCCGTCGCACCGGCGTACCGACCTCGACCTCGTAGCAACCGGGCCGTGCGAACCGCTCCGAGAGACAGACCAGTTTGGTCCCCGTCTCGTCGGGCGTGCCGCGCCGGGCGTATGCCTGACCGCCGTGCCGGACGATCCACGGGACGGCCGCCAGGGTCTCCACGTTGTTGACGACGGTCGGCGCGTTCCACAGGCCGCGCTCGGTCGGATACGGCGGACGGGGCCGGGCGCAACCGCGACCGCCCTCCAGCCCCGCGATAAGCGCGGTCTCCTCACCGGCGACGTAGGAGCCGGCGCCCTCGACGATGTGGATGTCCAAGGAGGTGGCCGTCCCGTGGACCGACGCTCCGAGATGCCCATGTGCGTACGCCTGGCGCACCGCTTCCCTCATCCGTGCCAGAGCTGCCGGATATTCGGAGCGCACCAGCACCACGCCCTGACGGGCCCCGCAGGCGAAACAGGCCACGGCCAGACCCTCCAGCACGCGCCCGGGGTCGGCCTCCATCAGCAACCTGTCGGCGTACGAACCCGGATCGCCTTCGTCGCCGTTGGCGACGACCACGGTCCCGGGTGCGCGGCCGGCCGCCTCCCACTTCGCCGCCACGCGGAACCCGGCGCCGCCACGCCCACGCAGCCCGGACGCCGCCACCTCTCGGCGCACTTCGTCCGCCGTGCCCGACGACACCGTCCCCGACCACACCTGCCACGCCGGCTCACCGGAGAGCACACCGCCGAGCAGGACCGGGTCACCGGTGTCGTCGGCCACCGGGATCTTTGGCGCCCGCGGTGGCTCCCGCCCGGCGAGCTGAGCGGAAAGCGACGCCCCGGTACAGGGTGTGTCGCCGTCAAGGGCGGCGGGCCCGGCGTAGCAGTAGCCCAGACAGCGGACAGCCTGCAGCGACACGTCACCGCGCGGTGAGGCGGTGTGCGCAGCGACACCCAGCTCACGCTCCGCCTCCGCGAGGTGCTCTCCGCCCGCTGCGGCGAAGCACGCCGTCGCGGCGCACACCCGGACATGGCGGTCCCCGTGCGGAGCCGCGAGGTCGGCGTAGTAACTGGCAGGTCCCAATGCGGCGGCAGCAGGCAGTCCGACGCGGGCGGCGACAGTCGGTGCCCAGACCTCGGGACCGTCCCGCGTTCCAGCCCTGGTCTCGGCCAACGACTCGATCAGCTTGTCTCCCGGCCGCCCACGTCGGCCCGCCAGCGCCCGGAAGGCGTCGAATCGCTGGGCGGATCGGATGAGCGCCATGCATTCATCGTGGAGGAAGGCGCACGAGTCCGCAGCTGGGAGACCGGCACGGGTGCAGCAGTCCGGCGGCAAGCTGGAGGGACAGGCCCAGCAGGCGCTCGCCGCCGGACGAGAAGACCTCGCCCGCGAAGCCCTGAGCCGGCGCACGGCCGTGGCCTCACAGGTCACGGACCTCCAGACCCAACAGGCATCGCTTCAGGCCGAGGAGGAGAAACTCACCCTCGCCGCAGCGCCTAGGACAAGACCGAACTCCTCCAGGCTGCGCCGCTGGCGCACTTCCCCGCTGCCGGACACCCGGCCCGCGAGCGTCCGGCCCCGCGTCGAATCCGCTACCGACCGTTCCCCGGTCGGCGGCACGACGGCCGCCGCACACCACCACCTCGCCCCGCACGACCATGCCCACGAGCATCGCGCCGACGGCAGCGCGATCACCGACCCCCTGGGTTGAGTGGCACTGCGGGGTCGTCTCGCAAAGGCATGGACGCCACCCGAACACGCTGAAACCACGGGTGGTGTCCGGAACCGGCCCTCGATCGGTGCCAGCGAGGCCTCCAGGACGGCCGTTCTGGAGGCCTTCGTATGCCTGGCCTGCCGGACGAAGGCGTCCTCATCGCGGCTCGTGGAGATCGGCGATGCGGCAGGGCCGGCAGGGATGACGTCGAGGACGAGTCGTAGTCCTGATGCGGAAAGACGTGCCAGGGGGGCGCAGGGTGTGCAACGACCTCGCCCACAGGACCGTTCACGAGGTGTGACCGGTGCGGCGCAGGACCGGGCGCAGTGTCTCGATGACGCCGGGGTCGTCCACCGTGGAGGGGATGGACTCGTCGCGGCCGTCGGCGATGCCGCGCATGGTCTTGCGGAGGATCTTTCCCGAGCGGGTCTTGGGCAGGGCGGCCACGACCGTGACGTCCTTGAGTGAGGCGACGGCGCCGATGCGCTCGCGTACGAGCTGGACGAGTTCGGTCTCGACCTCGCCCGGTTCGCGGTCGCTGCCCGCTTTGAGGACGACGAAGCCGCGCGGGATCTGTCCCTTGAGTTCGTCCGCGACGCCGATGACGGCGCATTCGGCGACGTCGGGGTGGGCGGCCAGGGCCTCCTCCATGCTGCCGGTGGACAGCCGGTGGCCGGCGACGTTGATGACGTCGTCGGTGCGGCCCATGACGAAGACGTAGCCGTCCTCGTCGATGTGGCCGCTGTCGCCGGTGAGGTAGTAGCCGTCGTAGGCGGAGAGGTAGGAGGCGATGTAGCGGTCGTCGTCGTTCCAGAGCGTGGGGAGCGCGCCGGGCGGCAGGGGCAGCTTCACGACGATGGCGCCGTCGACGCCCGCGGGCGCCGGCTCGCCCGAGGGGCCGAGGACGCGGACGTCCCAGCCCGGCAGCGGACGGGTGGGGGAGCCGGGCTTGACGGGCGCGGCTTCGATGCCGACCGGGTTGGCGGCGATGGGCCACCCGGTCTCGGTCTGCCACCAGTGGTCGATCACCGGGACGCCCAGCAGGTCGCTCGCCCACTGGTACGTCCCGGGATCGAGGCGCTCACCGGCCAGGAAGAGACAGCGCAGGTGGGAGAGGTCGTAGCCGGCGGTGAGCGTCCCCTTCGGATCCTCCTTCCTGATCGCCCGGAAGGCGGTGGGCGCCGTGAACATGGTCTTGACCCGGTACTCGGCGGCGACGCGCCAGAACTGGCCCGCGTCCGGCGTGCCGACCGGCTTGCCTTCGTACAGCACGGTCGTGGCCCCGGCCAGCAGCGGCCCGTAGACGATGTAGGAGTGCCCGACGACCCAGCCGACGTCGGAGCCGGTGAACATCGTCTCGCCCGGGCCCACGTCGTACACGGCGCCCATCGACCAGTGCAGGGCGACCGCGTGGCCGCCGCAGTCACGCACGACTCCCTTGGGCTTTCCGGTCGTTCCGGACGTGTAGAGGATGTAGAGCGGATCGGTGGCGGCGACGGGAACGCAGTCGGCCGGCGGCGCGGCGGCGACCAGGCCGGCCCAGTCGAGATCGTCCGGACCCAGTACGGCCGGCTCCTGCGGGCGTTGCAGGATCACCCTCTTCTCCGGCTTGTGGCCGGCGAGCTCGATCGCCCGGTCGAGCAGGGGCTTGTACGCGATGACACGCTTGCCCTCGATGCCGCAGGAGGCGGAGACGACCACCTTGGGGGCCGCGTCGTCGATGCGCAGGGCCAGTTCGTGCGGGGCGAAGCCGCCGAAGACGACCGAGTGGACCGCGCCGACACGGGCACAGGCCAGCATCGCGACCGCCGCCTCGGGGACCATCGGCATGTAGATGACCACCCGGTCGCCATGCCCCACGCCGAGCTGTGCGAGTGCTCCGGCGAAGGCCGCGACCTCGTCCCTCAGCCGCGCGTAGGTGTAGGTGCGGCGGGTGCCGGTCACGGGGGAGTCGTAGACGAGCGCGGGCTGTCCGCCGCGGCCGGCTTCGACGTGCCGGTCGAGCGCGTTGTGGCAGACGTTGAGCCGCCCGTCGGGGAACCAGCGGTAGAACGGCGCGCCCGAGGAGTCCAGGGCGCGTCGCGGAGTGACATCCCAGTCGATGGCCTCCGCCGCCTTCAGCCAGAAACCCTCCGGGTCCTCGGTGCTGGCGCGGAAGACATCCTCGTACGTTCCCATCGCGCACTCCTTTGTGGCATCGAGGGACGGTGGTGGTGGCTGCGTACGGAACCTTTGCCGGACACAAGTACCGTATGCCGTACGGCATGGCCGGGCCCTTCCGGGGCGTCTGCGCGCCCTGTGTCAGGATCTTGAGGTGCCCACCCCGCGCGGAAACGAGATGACGACCGATGACTGACACCGCTGCGGCCGAGATACTCGCCGACGTCCACCGGGGCGTAGGCCGCGTCCTCCTGAACCGGCCCGAGGCGCTCAACGCCCTGACGACGGACATGGTCGCCGCCATCGACCGGGTGCTCGCCGAGTGGGAGCACAGGCCGCTGTCCGCGGTGGTGCTCGCCAGTACCAGCACGAAGGCGTTCTGCGCCGGCGGGGACATCCGGACGATCCGCGAGCACAGCCTCGCCGGGGATGCCGAGGCCAGTGAGCGGTTCTTCGCCTCCGAGTACCGGCTCAACGCCCGGATCGCCGAATATCCCGTGCCGGTCGTGTCGCTCATCGACGGCGTGTGCATGGGCGGCGGTCTCGGTCTCTCCGTCCACGGCGGCTTCCGCGTCGTCACCGAGCGGGCGGTGCTCGCGATGCCCGAGACCGGGATCGGGTTCTTCCCGGACATCGGGGCCAGCTACTTTCTGCCGAGGTTGCCCGGCGCGATCGGCATGTACCTCGGACTGACGGGGCACCGCCTCGACGCGGCCGACGCCCTCTACACCGGGCTGGCCACGCACTTCGTCCCCGCGGACCGGCTCGACACGGTCGGGGATGTCCTGGCCGACCACCCCGGCGACCCGGTGGACGTCGTCCTGAACCGCCTCGCCGGCCGCTCCCCGGTGGCGCGGAGCGGGCTGGCGGAGGTACGCGCGGACGTGGACTGGGCGTTCGGCGCGCCGGCCCTCGGCGAGATCGAGAAACGCCTGCGCCACCTCGACACCCCCTGGGCCGCATCCGCGTCGGCCGCCCTGGAGTCCGCCTCGCCGCAGAGCCTGGAGATCACGCATGCCCTGCTGGCCCGGGGCAGGCAGCGCACGCTGCGCGAGTGCCTTGCCGCCGAACTCGCCCTCACGCGCACGACCATCCGCACGCCGGACTTCCTGGAGGGCGTCCGCGCGGCCCTGGTCGACAAGGACCGCGCTCCCCGCTGGCACCGTGTGTCGCCCCTGCGCTGACCCTGCCGGACGGAGGGTCTGCGGCCGGCACACTCTCAGTCGCTGCCGTGGTCGGTGCCCCGAGCTCGCGCAGCTGGGAGCCGCCGGCCCGTATGAAGAGGAACTCGTAGCACACTGATGGCCAGGCCGCCGGTGCGAGCAGGACGGTATCGGCGCCTGCGGGGTCTCGACGCTCATGAAGGGCGCGGGGCTGATCAATGGATGGCGACGGCGATGCCGCTGGCCGCGCCCCAGACACCCAGGGCCGCGCCGTGCCGTTCGGCGGGGACGGCGGCCGACAGCAGGGTGAGCGTCAGCGGTGTCACTATCGCGGCCCCGACGCCCTGCGCCGCACGCGCGGCACCAGTTCACCCATCCCCGGTGCGAGCGCGGCCGAGGCCGATGCCGCGGTGAAGATCCCGAGTTGGCCCGCCGCCTCACGGACATCGCGCGGCAGGCCGGGGCCGCCGACCCGGAAACCCTGGGTGAGCAACCGGCCCTGCTCTTCGAGGCGCGGCCGCACGCGGCACTGCGCTCAACAGGGGCCCACCCGTGCGATCGCGCGATCCGTGGCGGAGACCGTGGTCGATGCCGCCCTGCGCGACGTCGGCCCGGCATCTCGGTGATGATGCCGGCGGCCGACCCGGCGAAGTCGTCACACGGGTTGTGACCGCGTGAGCCGCTCCACCCGGTCGTGGAGGTGCTCCACATGGTCCTCGGACTCCGGCTTCATCAGGACGCTGCGGAGGATGCGTGCGCCGTCGGCGTCGGCCTTGACCCCCGGGTGGCGTGCGGTGAACGCTTCGCGGTCTGCCTTGAGAGTGCTCAGGTACACCGGATCGGCATCGGCCATGCCGTCCGCCAGAACGCGTGCCGACGCGGCGTCGACGGCGGTGAGGGTCGCGAATTCGACCGCTGGGAAGTAGCCGACGATGTCCAGCTCCGGCTCCTGGTACAGCTCCAGAGCATCGGACATGCTGATCAGCTCGGACCATCGCAGGGCGGCCCGGCGGCCGGCCCCGAGGACGCGGCCGAGACCGTCGGGCGTGGGCGGCAGGAGCTGGAAGGTGAGCCACAGGGCGGCGGCCGAGGCGCCGGCGCGGGAGCACTCCAGGCTGATCTCTCCCAGGTGGAGGTCGGTGGAGGTGAAGTAGGTGTACGGCGAGTCGTGGAGGTAGAAGCGGCCCACCTCGGGGTCGCGGAAGAGGACGGCTCCACAGCCGTAGGGCTGGAGGCCGTGCTTGTGCGGGTCGACGACGATCGAGTCGCACCGGGCGATCGCCCGCCAGGGCTCGGGGGCGAGTCCCTCGGGCCCTTCGGCGCCGGCCAGCAGCGTGAAGAAACCGCCGTAGGCGGCGTCGACGTGGAGCCGGACGCCGTAGCGCTCTGTGAGGGGCAGGGCTTCGTGGACCGGGTCGACGGCCCCCAGCCCGGTGGTTCCGGCGGTCAGGACGACCGTGCCCACCCGGCCGCCGCGCAGCAGCTCCTCCAGCGCGTCGAGGTTCATGCGTCCCCGGTCGTCCGTGGGGACCTTGTGTCCCTCCATTCCCAGCACACGGCACATACGGCCGTGGGTGTAGTGGGCGTCGGCGCTGTAGGCGATACCACGGCCGGGATGGAGCTCGCGGGCGACGAAGAGGGCTTCGAGGTTCGCGATCGTGCCGCTGGTGGTGAGGTGGCCGAGGTGGGTGTCGTAGCCGAACATCGCGGCGAGCCGGGCGACGGCCTCGCGCTCCATCCGGGCGGTGGCGGGGCCGCCGTCCAGGGCGTGGTTGTTGGGGTTGATCAGCATGGCGGTGAGGTAGCCGACCACGGCCACCGGGTGCGGGGGCTTGAGCATCTGTCCCGCGTAGTGCGGGTGGAAGAAGGGATAGTTGTCCTTCAGCCGCCCGGTGAACTCCTCGAAGGTGGCGGCGAAGCGGTCGTCCCCGACGAGCAGGGACGGGTGCCGCTCGTAGGGCCCGAAGTCGTCGGCCCACCGCTGTATTGCGTCGTTGGCCCGGCCGAGCCAGTGCTGAAGGTCCACTGATCTCCCTTTCTGTCGCCTTGCCGGGGTCGTGGAGGCCACCATAAGATTTCATTGACTGCTCAGCAATTGATTGTTCAGTAATTGAGGCGGCGGTAGGTGAAAAGGCAGTAAAGTCGGCCGGGTGAACGCCGCGAACCGAGACGACGACGAAGCCGCCCGCGCCGCAGACAGCCGGCTCGTGCACGACTTCGGGCTGCTGATCAAGGCCGCCACCCGCCTGGAGCAACGGATCGACACTGCGCTGCACAAGGAGTGCGGGATCAGCCACACGATGTTCGAGGTGCTCATCCGGCTCTGCCGACGGCCGGACGAGCAGGTGTCCCAGCGCCGGCTGGCCGACGACCTCACGCTCACCAGCAGCGGCGTCACCCGACTGGTCGACCGCATGGAGGGAGCCGGGCTGGTGCGACGCGTGCCGGCCCCGGGGGACCGCAGGAGCGTCCTGGTCGAGTCGACCGATCACGGCCGTACGGTGTTCCTCCGGGCCGCCGCCGTTCACGCGCGGGTCGTCGAGCGGTACTTCGTCGCGCCGCTGGATCCCGACGACTACGGACGGCTGACCGGCTCACTCGGCGCGATCGACGAGGCCCTGCGCGACACCTGATTTCGTCAGGCGCCGGGCGCCGCTGCCCGCGCGTCCAGCACCAGCACCGCGACGTGCAGGGACGTGCACTGCAGGCCCGACTCCAGATCGCAGCCGAGGAGCCGTTCGATGGTGTGGAGACGCTGGTAGTACGCCTGCCGGGACATGCCGGCCTGTTTCGCCGCCACCGACTTGTTCCCGGCCGCCGCCAGATACGCGCGCAGTGCCGGGAGCAGGTCGCCGCCGTTGCGGTCGTCGTGCTCGATGAGACGCGTGAGCTGGCGTTCCGCGTACCGCTGGAGGCGGATGTCCTCCCGAAGCACGCCCAGGAGCTCCGGCAGCCGGATGTCGGCGGGGACGTAGAACCAGCGGTCGGGTGAGGCGGGCGTGATGGCCTCGGCCGTCTGCTCGGCCTCCTGCCACGACCGGGCGATCCCGGAGAGGTCGGTCACGCCCGGGCCGACGGCGACGACGGCCTCCGGGCCGAGCTCCTCGCGGCACAGACGGCCCATCCGCTCGGCGACCGGCTGCCAGGCGCTGGCCTGCGCCAGTGCGAGGAGTACGCCGATCCGGCCCGGGGCCGTCTCGCCGACCAGGGCGCGGATGCCGGTCTGGCCCATCGCCTTCGCGATCCGCTCGTCGAGGTGCTCCCCGGTACCGGTGTGCGTATGGCGGATGACCACGGCGAAGAGGCGGTGCCCGAGGGTCGGCAGCCCCAGTGCCTCGGCGCGTGCCCGGGCGTCCGCGGGGGAGCGGAAACGCCGTTCGCACAGGTCCCGAAGCACCGAGCGGTGGGCCCGGCGCTCCCACCAGGCCGGCCCGGCCAGACGTGCCATGCTCAGGGCGACCGCCGCGCGCTCCAGGACCAGGACGTGTTCCGGGTCGGGCTCCGGGTTCAGCCGGCCCTCCAGCAGGACCAGCCGCCCCCAAGGCCCCTGGTGGTCCTGCACGGGGGCGATCAGCCACCCTTCCGGGCCGCTCGGCGTGATCTTCTCCGGGGTCGGGGTGGCCCGGGAACGCCGGGACCAGGCCGACACCACCGGCTCGTACGGCCGGCCGAGCAGCTCGCACATCAGGACCCGGTGGGTGAGGTCCTCCAGCACCACGGGGGCCCCGGTGAGCTCCGCGGTGGTGTGCACCAGTTCCTCGGGGTCCGCGCCGCGCAGCGTCAGGGCAGTGAAGATGTCCTGGATGTCCCTGCCGCGGCGCAGCAACGCCCCATGGGCGTCGAGGATGAGCGCGTGCACCGCCTGTGTGACGTCGATGAAGCGCACGCCCCGGGCCAGTTCGACCAGCGGCACTTCACGGACACGGCAGGCCGCCACCAGCTCGTCGGGCACCTTCCGGTACCGGTAGCCGAGTTCCACGATCAGGCCGGCGGCGCCGACGTCGGCGAGCTGGTCGACGTAGCCCCGCAGCTCGGAGGCGTCCTCGGGATAGGGCATGCCGGTCGTCAGGACCAGTTCGCCGCCCTCGAGGAAATCGGCGGGGTTGAGTAGTTCGGTGACGTGCACCCAGCGCACCGCACGGTTCAGCTGTGACTCGCCGGCCAGCACGCGCGGCATCCCCTCGGCCAGCACGGGGAGGCTCAGAACCTCCGTGATGGTCGGGAAGTGCCCGGTTGCGGGACGTTTGGGCGGCATAGGGAGTGCTTTCGTCCGAGGTATCGGGGGTCACCTTCGCACCGGCACATCACCGTGACAAGAGGGGCAGGGCACTTTCCGTGGCCCGCCCGCTCGCCGTGACACATCGTCTCGATAACGTCCCGAGGCGGAACAGAGTGTGGGTTGACCTGCGTGTTCGTCGGGGTCGAGAGTGAACGCCATCCCCAAGGGGCCCGAATCGGAGGGGTCCGCACGGTGTCCCCACCGTGCCGGGGCACCACTGACATCCAGGCCCCACCCGGCGAAAGGAGCGACCTCATGCGCATCCCGAAGCGTGTCGCCGTGATCGGTGCCGGCAGCATGGGCAGCCAGGCCATGTGGCGCCTGGCCGCCCGCGGAGCCGAGGTCATCGGCTACGACCGGTACGCGCCGGGTCACGACCGCGGCGCGGCCGGGGGCGAGAGCCGCATCTTCCGCGCCGTACACCTCGGTGAACCCGGCTACCTTCCGCTGCTGCGGCTCGCCGACCGGATGTGGGACCGGCTCCAGCGCGAAACCGGCCTCTCGCTGCGGCGCCGCGGCGGCTGCCTGGTGATGGGTGAGACCGCCTCGCCGCCGATGCGTCTCCTTCTCTCCGCCAGCTCCACCCACCGGCTGGACCACGAGGTACTGGACCGGGAGGAACTCGCCCGCCGCTACCCGCAGCACCGCCTCCCGGACGGACACACCGCCGTCCTCGACCGCGAGGGCGCCGTCATCAGGCCCGAGGCAGCGGTCCAGGCCGCCGCCGCCCGCGCCGAACAGCTGGGCGCCCGGCTGCACCGCTACACCCCCGTGCGGGAGATCGTCCCCGCGCCGGGCGGCGGCGTGCACATCGTCACCGACCAGGGCACGGACCACGTGGACACCGCCGTGGTGACAGCGGGTCCCTGGATCAACACCCTGCTCCCGGACCTGCCCCGGACCGTGGACATCCGCCGGCTGATCAGCTCCTGGCACATCCCCACACGCCACGACTGGTTCGCGGGCGGCGCCCCCGCCTTCGTGCGCAGCGCACCCCACGACTGCTACGGGCTCCCGTCGCCGGACGGCATCTCCGTCAAGCTGGGCCTCTCCTTCGCCCGTTATCTGCCGGTGCCGGACCCCGAACGGGTCGACCGCACCGTCCGCCCGGAGGAACTCGCCACCTTCCGCGAGCTCATCGGCGAGCTGATGCCCGACCTGAACCCCGACCCCATCAGGCTGTCGGTCTACATGGAGGGCTACACGGAATCCGGAAACCCTCTCGTCGGTCATCTCCCCGGCGAGGACGACGTCATCGTCATGGCCGGATTCTCCGGCAGCGGCTTCAAGATGTCGCCCGCCATGGGCGAGATCGCCGCCGATCTGGCACTCGACGGCACCACGGAACACCCCATCGACTTCCTCGCTCCGGCAGGAGTCGCCGCCGCCTGACCCCCGTCGGTGCCGACGGCACCGTCCCGCCCCAGGCACCTCGGTCATGGGCATGCCCGAAAAGGCACGCACCGGCCACAACCTATTCCCCGCGGCACAGACAGGAGCATCCTCATGCCCATTCCCTCGCTTCAGTTCCGCCCGAAGTACGTCTCGTTCGACTGCTACGGCACGTTGATCGAGTGGCCGATGACCCCCATCACGCGGGAGCTCGTCGGCGACCAGATCCCCGCCGAGCACTGGGACCAGTTCGTCCGCGAGTTCCGCGGCTACCGCTACGACCAGGTCCGCGGCGAGTACTACCCCTACGAGCAGACGCTGCAGGACTCCTTCGAGCGGGTCTGCCGCAAGTGGGGCGTGAAGGCCGCCCCGGACGCGGGCAAGCGGTTCGCCGACGGCGTCCGCAGCTGGGGCCCGCACGCCGACGTGCCCGAGCCGCTGAAGAAGATGGGCGAGAACTACAAGCTGGTCATCCTCTCCAACGCCGAGGACGCCTTCCTGGAGGAGAGCGTGCCCCGGCTCGGCGCGGACTTCCACGCGGTCTTCACCGCGGAGCAGGCCGGCTACTACAAGCCCCGCTACGCCGCGTTCGAGTACATGCTCGACCAGCTCGACGCGTCCCCCGAGGACTTCGTGCACGTCTCCTCGCACACCCGCTACGACCTGATGCCGATGCACGACATGGGCTTCCGTAACCTCGTCCTCCTGGACCGCGGCTGCGACCCGGTGACCCACGGCTACGACTACGTGACGGTGAAGTCCCTGGACGACCTCAACACCATGCTCGGCCTCTGACGCGCGACGCACACCGTTCCGCACGGGCAGCCCCGAAGAACCACCGCCGAGCTCGTCGGCGACGCCCGCGCAGAACTCGAAGTACCAGGCCGAGGGCGACGTCCCCGCCCACGTAATCGACCCGGCCGACTGGCACTGAGCACACGGTCCACGCCCCGGCCGAGGGGCGGATCTTCCCCAGCATGCACGGCCCTCACCGTCGTCCCCGGCGCGGAACCGGCCACCCTGGCCGTCCGTAGGACCCCGACACGGTCACGCGAATCGACACCCTCCCGACCCCCGGCGCGGGCCTCGGATCCGGCGAGGCGGACCCCCACCCTCAGACCCCCAGCCCAGCCGTCCCTCTTCCCCCTTAGCACCAGCCCCAGGAGGCACACCATGAGAGACGCCCGTATCGATCGCAGACTCTTCCTGCGCGGCGTCGGCGGAGCCACGGCGGGTCTCGCCGCCGCGACCTCCCTCTCCGCCTGTGGCACCGGCACCAGCCGCACCGCTTCCACCGGCACCGGTGGGAAGGGCGGCAAGACGGTGGTCGTCCGTGACAGCGGCGGTTCCTACGGCGCGGCCCTGCAGAAGGCGGTCTACACGCCGTTCACGCAGGAGACCGGCATCCAGGTCAGGGTGCTCAACCTGGACGACGCCCCGCTGCTGGCGCAGATCAAGCAGGGCCGGCCGCAGTGCGACCTCATCAACAACTCGATGATGGCCCACACCAAGTACGCCGAGCAGGACGCTGTGGAGACTCTCGACCGCGACCGGCTCAAGAGCCTGAAGAGCGCGAAGATCCCCCAGGCGCAGATCACCGACCACGCCATCGGCCACAGCTTCTACGGGCAGTGCATCGGGTACCGCACGGATGCCTTCGGGGGTAAGAAGCCCGAGTCGTGGGCGGACTTCTGGGACACCAAGGCGTTCCAGGGTTCCCGTGCGATGGTCCACCCGGACGGCGACCTGCCGGAGCTGGAGTTCGCGCTGCTGGCCGACGGTGTTCCGATGGACAAGCTGTATCCGCTGGATGTGGACCGCGCGTTCAAGGTGCTGACGCGGCTGCGGGGTGACATCAAGAAGTTCTGGGACAGCGGCCCG
>NZ_JBIBJD010000022.1:0-89333 GCF_042958445.1 Streptomyces sp. NPDC007991 | reverse complement strand
TTGCTGTTGTGGTGCGGGACGTGGGGAAGTGCGGGGGTGGGGGTCGCGCGCACTGCGGTTAGTGGGTGGGGGCCGAAGTTTTGCCACCTACTCGATCATTGGGCTAGGGGGTCGTCGGCCCTGTCCGATGCTGCTGAGCACACGCTATGCGCGAATCGGC
The DNA here is from genome assembly GCF_042958445.1 of Streptomyces sp. NPDC007991. Taxonomy (NCBI): domain Bacteria; kingdom Bacillati; phylum Actinomycetota; class Actinomycetes; order Kitasatosporales; family Streptomycetaceae; genus Streptomyces; species Streptomyces sp. NPDC007991. The sequence continues at coordinate 89,173 of NZ_JBIBJD010000022.1, read as the reverse complement.
GCGACGTTCCCCCGGCTCCCTCGCGGCGTGTCAGTAGTCGCCGTCGTAGCCGTACATGTCGGGGGTGTCACCGCAGCAGGCCGGGCACATACAGCGGCACGACTGCTCCCGCCCCGTACAGGGGCCGGGCATGCCGGGCTCACCGTCCTCGTGCGCCATCCAGCCGGGACAGTACGGCCCGGGGTCGGTGCACTCGCTGACCGCCTGCTGGTGCCGCTCACACCATGTGCGCATTGCAGTGTCGAGATGAACGTCCCCCCAGGCTCCGCGGTAGCGCTGCACGAAGGGCTGTTCCCACGGGCACACGGCCGGGATGCCGGGCAGGGGGCAGGACGGCGGGTCGCTGTAGACGTCACGGGAGTCGGTGTACCAAGTCCGCCCGTCCGGGGCCTGCCAGTCGATCCATCGCCTTGTCTCGTACCGGGACTGGGCGTTGAACCAGTGCTCCGCACAGACGCCGCACGCGGTGCACTGCCAGACCCGTACGACGGCGTCCTGACGGACCAGAACCATCTGGTGGTCTCCGAGCAGTCCAGGCGCTTCGGTGGACGCTTGCACGGCGCTCCTCTCCTACAGGCCGGGTATGGGGTCTTGCTCGACGTCGTGCCGGTCGTGCCCGTTTCGGGTATCGGGATCACACTCCCTGCCCCAGCCTCGCAAGCGCGCCTCCGGGTCGGTGAGCTCTCTCCGGCAGCCGCGGCACCACACGCGCCGGCGCTGGCCGGGTACGGGCCCGGTGAGGGTCTCCTGCTGCTCGCTGGCCACGGCGTCCAGGGTCCTACGCTGCCAGGAGGCTGTTCCCGAAGCGGCGGTAGGCGTCCCGTACGTCGGCGGTCGTCCGCCCGGCCTCGTCGCTCCAGTCGGGGACGTGGTCCACGCCGAGAAACCGGGCGAAGGAGGTGATGGTGTCCTGCACCAGGGCTTCGTCGTCCGCTTCCGCGTCCGGGCGCCCGGTGACGGCGAGGCGGAGGGCTCCGATGGCGCACACGGCGCACTTGTCGGGGTCGGTCTCCCACGGGTCGTAGAAGTCGCCCTGGAAGAGTCCGCGTTCGTCGATGGTGTTCGCGGCGCGGCGGGCCAGCTCTGCCATCTTCTGTTCGCGCGTCTCGGCCATGTGAAGGATTCTCCCAGTTCATGAATGGGTCTGGTGCGGTGACGAGGTCCGCTGTTACTCTTCGCGTGCACGATCTGTGTGAGGCCACCAACCCCGGTTCGGGGAGGTGGCCTTCTGCATATCCAGTGTTAGTTGGCCGCTTCCGCCGCTGCGGCAAGGCAGGCAGCGACAACAACGATGGTCGGGGTGTCACTGGGGAAGTCGATGACCGTGTCATTGGGGCAGGTCAGGCTGGAGTCGTCTGCCTGATTGGTGACGCCCCAGAAGGCGCCGTTCATGCCGAGCAGTTGACCGTCGTCGTCTCCGGTCCAGCCAGCCGCTTCGAGGGCTTCAGAGACGTCGAGGCGGCCGTGCCAGTCCCCGGGGTCAGGCGTGTCGATGACGAGGTGAAGGTGCGGCATAGGGGCTCCTTAGGCGGCGAGTCGTACGCGGGGACGGTAGTCGGCGTCGTCGGGGTCGCGCTGAAGCTCGTAGATGTACAGGGCGTCGGCGTCGTCGGTCGGTGCGGGGGCGGGGCGCTCGTAGGTGGTGGGCTCGGGCCGGGTGAGGACGTAGGCCATGCGGTGGACCGTGTAGCTGACGACCTTGCTGAGGTCGAACGAGCGCTGTGCGGTGCGGATGGTGGGGTCGGTCTTCATCTGCTCGTTGCGCAGGCGGCACATGGCGACGATCTCGTAGTCGCCGGTTTTGGCGTGGACTTCGGCGATTTCGATCGTGCGGATCGTGACGTCGCCCTTGCTGTCCACGTAGGTGATGGTGACCGGGTGGCGGTTGTCCAGGGCGCGAAGGAGGTCGGTGAGCGTCTTGGTGGTCGTCTGCTTCGCGGTCAGCTTCACGGTGTCTGCCCCTTCTGCCGACGCTGGCGGTTCGACCGGTTCGTCCGACGTCGGCACTCCTTGCAGTACCGGTACTTGCCGTTGTTCTGGTAGCCCGTGTTCTCGGAGGTGTACGGATGGCCGTGCACGCACGCTGTCTTACGGGCGTTCACGCCACCAAAGCTGTTACTCCGAAGCTTGTTGGTGGCGGGGCTGACCGCTTCCAAGTGATTCGGGTTCACGCATTGCCGAACTCGACACAGGTGGTCCAGTTCCATTCCGGCAGGCACAGGCCCGACGCTGTGCTCGTAGGCGATTCGGTAGGCCTCGCGAGACTTGCCCTCATAGGAGATCCGGCCGTAGCCGTACCGATCGAGGTGCCCCGTGTAGATCCAACATCCAGCGTCATTGACCGTCACCCTTTCCGTGATCCGGTCCATGACAGATGGCGCGTCTCCCATCTTCCCCCCTTGGTGCGGCGTGATTCCACACTACCGCACTAGACGTTGCGTCACAACGTCTAGTGCGGGTATCGTTGAGGTTGTTGGGGCGCCCGCCTCACCGCCATACCGGTCTAGGCATGGCGTCGCAATGCTTAATGGAGGAGACTGGCGTGGTAAACGCCCCCACGCGCCGCCCCAAGTCCTATCCGGATCGGCGGCGCCCTTCGAAAGGACCCCGCCCCGTGGCAGGTTCGATCCGCCCCGTGCTCGCCGAGACCGTCACCTTCCTCAAGGAGGCCGGCCAGTACGAGAAGGCAGCCGCCGTGGAAGCCGTGACCGGCCCGCGCGGCTACCTGCTGCTCCAGCGCACCGAGGAGGGCGACACGAGCCCCCTCTCGCTCACGGTGCAGGCCGACCTGGCGCAGGCGCTGCGGGACGCTGCCGAGGAGTTCGAGGTGGTCCTGGACGCTCTGGCCGAGGAGGCTTACCGGCTGGTGCTGGACGGGGAGTGGCTTCCGCCGGCGATGGGGCGCAGCAAGGGCGGTTCCAAGGCCACGGTGCAGCTCCAGGTCGACAAGCGTCTGCGTCAGGATGTCCAGGCGGCTCTTGCCCGGTTGAAGGAGGAAGCCGGGTACAAGATCACCGAGTCGAACATTGCCCTGTCGCACATCTGCGAGGAGCTGGGCATCGAGCGGTCGAATACCGCGAAGCCGGACAGTATCGACATGCGGTTCCCGAAGTCGCTGGTAGGCCACTGGAAGAAGGCTGCCAAGGAACGCGGTGTCGAGGTGGAGCAGGTTGCCGAGGACGGCATCCGGGCTTTGCTCGACGGTTCGTGGCAGCCGGGCTCGGTCCGCAGGACGAGCTGGTCGGAGTCGGGGCGCCAAAGGCTGTGGCTGCCGATGGACGAGAACCTGCTGACGGGTCTGCGGGCGAAGGCTGACGCGCTGTCGGAGCAGCTGGGCTACCTCGTGTATCCGGGGGCGATCGTCCGGGCGATTCTCACGGACCGGCTGGGCGAGCCCGCCGCCGAGTAGCGCGTCGCGGGGGCGGGTCGGCCTGGACGCCGACAACCTGGCCGGCCCGCGGCCCCGCATCACATCACTGAGTACAACCTCATAGGAGACCTCATATGCCTCAGGGCACGCAGGCCGCCGCGAACGCGGGCGGTCCGACTCAGCACACCCAAAACCAGGACGACGGGCTGGACTTCGTGGACGCGACGCGCCCCGCGACCAACGCCCTGATCGCGCTGACCGGCCCGGCCAACGCCGGTAAGACCTACACCGCGCTGGCTATGGCCACTGGTATGGGCACGACGATCGGGGTCTGTGACACCGAGCGCGGCCGTGCCAGCCACTACGCGCACCTGTTCCCGTTCAAGCATCTGCGGATGCCTGACTTCCGTCCGCAGACTCTCGTGCGGGCCCTGGCCGTGGGTGCCCGGCGGAAGATCGACGTGATGGTCATCGACTCGGGTACGCACTACTGGTCCGGGCGGGGCGGTGTGCTGGAGCAGGTCGACCGGACGACGAACGCTTCCCGGTCCGGCAACGCGTTCACGTCCGGCTGGAAGTCGGTGAAGCCCATCGAGCATGAGATGTGGGACGCGGTGATGGCCTACCCGGGGCACGTCATCATGACGCTTCGGGTGAAGGTCGCCTACGAGTTGGTGGAGAACGATCGGGGCAAGAAGGAGCCGACGAAGATCGGCCTCAAGCCTGATCAGCGGGCCGACGCCGAGTACGAGTTCGACTTCGTCGGTGACCTGGACATGGAGCACACGATGACCGTGTCGAAGTGCTCGTATCCGGGTCTGTTCGAGACCGGTGAGCGGATCGAGCTGCCGAACACCGAGACCGGCGCCAGGATCGTGAAGTGGTTGAGCGAGGGCACGCCGATGCCCACCGTGCAGGACTACGTGGACCGGGTCATGAAGCCCGAGGCGACCTACGAGCAGTTGCTCGCTCTGTATCAGGGGGAGTTGTCCCAGCGGGGTCTGCTGGGTGCGGCCCTGTTCGCCCCGGACACTGGGGAGCAGACGACGCTGGGTGGTCTGATCGCCCGCGTCGGCGGCCAGCGTAAGGCTGCCGCTGAGGGCGCGTCGGGCACGGCTTCGAACGGCCCGACGGCCGTCCAGGGCGGCGACGCGGAGAGGAACGCGGCCTGATGGCCGCCTTCACGGGCTGGGCCCCGCAGCAGAAGGGCCTGATCCTGGACGGCTGCGCGGGCCCGGGCGGCTGGTCGTGGGGCATCAAGCACCACCTGGGCCTGCGGGATCTCGGCATCGAATGGGATGTCGCCGCTTGCGCGACCCGGAGGGCCGCCAAGCTGGCGACCAGGAGGGCGGACGTTTCCACGTTCAACCTGGCCCCGTTCCTGGGCCGGGTGTGGGGACTGCTGTTCTCCCCGCCGTGCACGAAGCTTTCTGCGGCCGGCAACGGGATCGGGCGGAAGTACATACCGCTCCTGTCGGACGGCATTCGGCGGATGTTCCGTGGCGAGGACTGCCGTGAGGAGGTCCGGAAGGCCATCTTCCCCGGGGCGCTTGTGGAGCAGCGGAAGCGGGATGTGAAGCGGCCGGAGTCGAAGCGCCGGTCGGAGGAGGAGCTGGTCCAGGCGGCGCGTGACGATGCGTTCGTGACGGCGCTGATGCTGGAGCCGGCCCGGTATCTGCATGAGCTGCTGGGCGCGGTGGATCCTCAGGTGCCTTTCGAGTGGGTGGCGTTCGAGCAGGTTCCGGCGGCTGAGCCGATGTGGCGGGTGTATGCGGAGGAGCTGCGGCGGCTGGGCTGGTCGGTTGCGGTCGGGGTCCTGGACTTGGCGGACTACGGCGGCGGGCAGGAGCGGCCGCGGGCGATTCTCGTGGCGTCATCGGTGCGTGAGGTGTCGTTACCCGCGAAGACGCACGGGAAAGTCTGGGGTCACGACCTGTTCGGCGGCCAGGTGCTGCCGCAGGTGACGATGGCGCAGGCGCTGGGCTGGGGCTACAAGCAGCGTCCGGCTCCGACCGTGACTGGCGGTGGTACAGCCACCGGGGGTGCCGAGCCGTTCGGGAACGGATCCCGGCAGGCGATGCTGAAGGCGATGAACAATCCGCGGCACTGGGCGCATCACCGGCCGGCGCACACGGTGTCTGGGACGGTCGGTCATGTCGGAGGGAAGCAGTCCGGCGGGCATCTGAACCTGGACCCGGTGGAGGGGGCAATCCTCCAGACATTCCCGGCGAACTATCCGTTCCGAGGGAACAAGAACGAGCGGTCACGTCAGATCGGTGATGCAGTGCCTCCACTGCTCGCCGCGCATGTGGTGTCTGCGGCGTCTGGTGTGCCGTTTCTGCAAGAGGCCCTGACCCAGGCCGCCTGACCCACCCCGGGCCCGCGCTCTGCGGGCCCTCGAGGGCGCTGCCCTCCCAAGTGCCCGTCCTGGGGCACCACACACCACCACCTTGTTGCCGATGCCGATCGGAGAGTTCGTCATGCGCGAAACGCTGCTGGGCCTGGCCTATCCGCTGATTCTTTCGGCGTCCTTCGTCTTCGCCGCGGTGTCGTGTTGGTGGCGTCGTCGTCAGCGTCGGCGTGGCCGGCTGCCGGGCGATGTGTTCCCGGGGTTTTACGGGCATCGTGCGCGTACTTCGCGGGAGGAGCGCGTGGAGTCGTGGATGCGCACTGCGAGGGAGGCGGACCGGATCGTGCTCGACGAGTACGAGCGGATCGCCCCGCTGTATGAGGAGCCGACTCGGTCGGCGCCTGTGAATTGACCGTTTCCCTTCCCCTGAAAGAGAGGTGAGTGCCGTGAGATCGGTTCGAACCCTGGCGGCCGCTGCGGTGCTCACCGTGGCGGCCGTCGCCGTCTACGCGGTGGTGCGGCGTCGTGAGGCTCGTCTGCGGCGTGAGGCGGTGTCAGAGCGGCTGATGGCCGGCTGCGTGTCCCGGGACAACGCCGCGCTCCGCGTGGAGCTGGACCGGTTTCGGCGGCGGATTGATCCGCTGCTGGCTCAGCAGGCCGTCATGTCGGCCGCCAGCTTGGTGCTGGATGAGGCTCTGCCCGCCCCCCACACCCGAATAGACCCCCCGCTGGAAGGAGGCCCGAGGTGAAGCCGTCGGAGAAGAGCAGCGAGCAGTTGCACAGGGAGTGGCTGGAGCACCCGCACTTCAAGTACCGGGGTTGCGCCCCGGATGCGGATGATCCGATGCGGATGGCGGGGGACCCGAGCCTGCCGGTGGGGGCGCACCACGGGCCGGACGCATTCGCGCCGGAGGGGCAGAAGGAACGCCGGGCCCGGGAGGCTGCCGCGATCGAGGTGTGTGTGTCGTGCCCGGTGGTGGTGGCGTGCGATGCGTACGCCTCGTCGGTCCGGGCGGACGGGCGCCTGGCGGAGCCGGATGGTGTGTGGGGTGGCCGGCGGGCGTTGGAGCGTCACAAGGCGCTCATCAAGGCCAGGCATGCGGTGGCTGCGGCGCCGGGCCGCCTGTTTGAGACGCCGCAGAAGAAGGCCGTCCTCCGGGCCTTGGCCGCCTGCTGGGACCCCTTCGAGGTGGCCGCCCGGGCTGGTGTGGATGTGCGCACGGCGAACTGGCAGCGCTCCAGCCTGGTGCGTCTGCTGGGTCTGCCGAAGGACGCGTCCCGGATGCGGGCGCTGGCCGCAGCTCGGGAGCGGGGCCTGCTGGACGGTGTGGACGTGGTGGCGGATGACGGGTCGGTGCCGGCCGTACCTCCGCCTACGAAGGTGGCCGCGGTGGTGGAGCCGACGCAGCTGGTGCTGTGGGACGCCGCCCTGGCCGACCGGCACCAGACCCCCGCCCGGCCCGTTCGCCGTCGCCGCCCCCGTACTGGCCGGGTGATGTCGATGCCGACGCTGGACGACGCCCTCACCCCCGCCCCTGTCACTCCTCTGTTCTCCGCCACTCACGTCCTTGGAGCCGCAGCATGACGATCGAGATCCCTTCCACCAACCCGGCCCCGTCTGAGGATGAGGCGGCGGCGTTCGCGGTGATGTCGACGGACGCGGTCCTGACGGGTCGGGCGATGTCGTCGGGTGAGCATCTGGCGGGCCTGATTGCGAACGGCCTGCTGGCGACGGTGGGCCGTCCGGACAAGCTGCCGCAGAACCTGGAGCCCGATGTGGATCCGGTGGTGGTGCAGCGGATTTGGGATCGTGCGCTGGCGGTTGGGTTGCATGTGGGTCGGAGGTCGGTGTCGCCGGAGCGGTACCGGGATGAGATGGACCGGATTGCGGGGCTGTACGAGGAGGCTGGCTACAACGCGATGGGCGGGATGGTGACCCGGTCGCGGCGGCTGGTGGCTCCGGAGCGTGGGGCGCATCCGGCGGATGGCGAGATAGCCAGGGAGCACTGACGAACCGTCACCGGTGGTGGGACTAGTCGTACGAGACACACGCAGGGAAGGAGCTGGGACAGATGGGGGTTCGAACCGATAGGCTAGGCCTTGCGCCAGACGTCCCGTCAGTTGCGAGGCTGGATGGAAGGCGTAGTCCGACAAAGTCGGAAGCCCCCGCTGCCACCGTGGTGGCGGTCCCGGTTTGCGAGGCCGGAACGCGAGGGCTGACGACACCACACCGTTTCCCAACAGATGAAGGTGCCGACGTGGCCCAGAGTACCCGTACCCCGGGACAGACAGATAGTGAGACCCGCGACTCCGGCGTGAAGATCACACCGCCGTCGAGTATCAGCGCGGCCTCTCCCCTCAATCACCTGCACGTCGTTATGTGGTCTGGCGGCATTACCAGTTGGGCGACCGCCCGCCACGTCATCGCCGAGCACGGCGCGGCCAGCACGGTCCTACTCTTTGCCGACACGCTCGCCGAAGACGAGGACCTCTACACGTTCAACGAGCAGGCCAGCGCGCAGCTCGGCGCCCCGATCACCCGCGTCGCCGACGGCCGCGACCCCTGGCAGGTCTTCGAAGACAAGCGGTGGCTCGGCAACACCCGGATCGCCCAGTGCTCCCACGTCCTCAAGCAGGAGCCGTGCCGGGAGTGGCTGACTGCGAACACAGACCCGGCGAACACCACGCTGTACGTCGGCATCGATTGGACCGAGACCCACCGCCTTCCCGCCATCGAAAACGGTTGGGCGCCCTGGACGGTTGAAGCGCCGCTCACACGCCCGCCGTACCGCGACAAGCATCAACTGCGCGCCGAGGCGCGTGCGGCTGGGCTGATCGACCCGCGCTTGTACGGGCTCGGCTTTGCCCACAACAACTGCGGCGGCGGCTGCGTCAAGGGCGGCCAGGCCCAGTGGGCGCGGCTACTGAAGGTTTTCCCCGCCCGATACGCCCGCGCTGAGGCTGCCGAGGTGAAGATGCGCGCCCTGCTCGGCAAGGACGTGTCGATACTGCGTGATCGGACTGGCGGCGACACCAAGCCCCTCACCCTGGCGGCGTTGCGGAAGCGCGTTGAGGAGCAGCCCGAGCAGCTGGACCTTTTCGACGAAGGCGGCTGCGGATGCTTCACCGACCTTGCCTCCGCCGCATGAGCGCCCAGGGCGGGGACATCCTCGCCTGGCTTCAGACCGCCATCAGCGAGCGGGAAGAGACGGCACGCCGTGCGACACAGACGGCCTGGCGTACGCACGACACGCACCTGGATCTGGGTGGCCACACAGCGACCGTCTTGACGGGCGAGCGCAATGACACCCAGCTACTCGCTTGGGTTCCCACGATGAGCCACGAACCGTGGGATGAGACGCGCAACGCCTGGAACAACGCCGAGCACATCGCTCTCAACGACCCCGCCTCGGTCCTGCGTCGCTGCGCCGCTGACCGGAAGCTGCTGGAGCTCCACAGGCCACAGCAGGACGGCAGCCCCTTCCCAGAGGCCATGCAGTGCCGCACATGCAGCCAGGACGGAGGGGACGGCTACCAGTACCTCGTTCCCTTCCCCTGCCCCACGGTTCACACAATCGCTGGGGGCTACGGCTGGACGGGAGGCGGGCGATGAGCGTTCTCCCCGGCAGCGATGTCCCCATGACGACCGAGGAACTCCGTGACACCCTCGGCGCGCTCATCCACGGCCACAGCCGACGCGACACCACGGACTGCGACCTCAACTCGGCGATGCGTGCCGTGGAGGCGCACGTCGCCTACCGGTCGCCGAGCGCCCGGGTGTCCGTCCTTTGCGAGGTGAAGGACCGTCTCAAGACTGAGGCGCTCCGCACCGATTCCGAGCCCCGCTACCAGACCCTCGTGTGGGTCGTTCGTCTTCTGGACGAGATGGCGGCAGAGCAGACCCCACCCATTGAGGGGGATCAAGTGACGTAGCGACTTGTAGCGGGAGGTTCCTGAGCCCCTTGGCGGGGGCTTCACCCTCAACCGCTGGCCGCTGGTGTTGGCGCACCGTGCGCGGCCTCGTGCAACGGCTCGGACTGACATCCGAGCTAAGGCCCGAACTCTGGGATCCGGTTTGGCGACCGGGCCCGAGAAGTCGAGCGAGTCAGGTTCCGGAGAGAACCACTTCCACCACCGAGCGGGCTTTTGCGTGTCCGCAGGACGGCAGGTACATAGTGCAGCACCGCACCCCCTCTTGTCAGCTTGGCGCTTCTCGCGCGCCCGAAACGCGAGGAATCTCCCCCCACAAGAGCGACACCCAGTGCCCCACAACACGTCTCAACGTGCCCCCCGCACACCAGTGGCTCCACACCACCACCGGCCGCATCACCACCTGCGCCCACTCCTGGATGCAAGCCGTCCACTGGATCCACGGCAGCGGCCTCTACACCCCGGCACGCAACAACGGCCCCAAGTTCGGCCCCACCACCATCGCCATCGCCCAGGAAATCTCCGCGTTGAAGGAGTGCCGGCCCGGGGTCGACTACCTCGCCCGGAAGCTGAAGGTCGCCGAACGGACCGTGCAGTACCACCTCGGCATGCTCCGCGAAGCCGGCCTGCTCGTGTACCGCTCCAAGGGCACCCGCCTCCGCGGTGAGGGCAACCGGGCGTCCGTCTTCGAGCGTGTCATCCCCACCGTCTTCGACGAGGCCCTCGGCATCCGCACCATCGGCGAGGGTGCAACGCGCCGTCCCGTCGGAGCCGCCCCCGAGCACCGCAGCCTCCTGGGGAAGCTCGCCAAGAAGGCCGCCCGGAAGGCACGCCGCCGCCCCCGCCGCAAGTCTTCTTCGGCCAACCGGCTTTGCACCCCAATGCAGGGTGGTTCTACTGGCACTTCTACTGCGGACCGTACTTACCTCCCCTCTGAGAGCAAGCTCGCAAGCGGGAACGGGAAGTCGTCGGCGAAGAAGTCGGTCAAGCGCGGGCCCCGGAAGCTCAACAAGATCGGCCGCCGCTACCAGCTCGCCCGCCAGGCCACCAGCGTCATTCCGTGGCTGCACGGCGCGTCCGTACCGCGCATCGCCTGGGTGCTGAAGGACTTCGCCGACGCAGGCTGGACCATCCGCGAGGTGCAGGCCGTCGCCGAGTCCATCCCCATGCCCGCCTACGGCGTCAAGCGCCCCTCCGGGATGCTCGCCGACCGGCTCCGCGGCAAGGCCGCCATGACGCCCGCGATGCGCGCCGCCTACGTCGCCATGTGGGAAGAGTCCCGGGCCGCCGCGAAGGACCGCCACAGCGGCTACGACGACCTCGGTACCGGACCCAAGAGCCCCGCCGCGCGCCGCGCCATGGACGAGGCGTTCGCCGCCATCCGAGAGCGTCTCGCCCCGCAGATGCCGGAGGTGGAGCTGTCGCCGCTGGGCTCCATCGACGACCTCACCCGGCAGGAAGTCCTCGACCTGCGCGCCGAAGCCGCCGCCAAACCCGACCTGATCCTCGACATGGTCCAGGCGCTTGGGGAGCAGGACGCCCGCCGCCTGTACACGAACCGGGCCGTCGATCAGGCCCTCGCGCTCGAGGCCATCAACGCCCGCAATGCCACCTACGCCCCCGCCTTCTGAGGAGACCCGCCATGACTCCCACTGACGAACTCTGCGCTGCCGCCGCCAAGCTGCGGTCTCTCACCGCCACAACCACCGATGCCCCCTGGGTCGCGTGCTGGAACGGCCAGGAGTACGTCCTGGTCGGCCCGTCACGTCCACACCCGATCGCTGAGTGGACGTACGCGGTCGCCACGTGGGAGCCGCAGGCCAGCGAGCAGCGCGCCGAATGCGACACCAACGACGCCGACTACATGGCCGCCGTGCACCCCGGCGTCGGGGCCGCCCTCGCTGACTGGCTCGAATACGAAGCGGACCTCCTGCGCGTATCAGGCAAGGCCGGTGAGGCTCGGGGTCGTGCAGAGCGCGCCCTCGCCGTGGCCCGGGCCATAAACGGGGGCGCGCAGTGACCCAGCAGGCATCCGGCGCCGATCTCGCCCGGCAGGCGCTCGCCGCCGCCCGCGCCAACGCCAAGAACAGTCCAGCCGTGGCCCCGAAGAAGACCCGGCCCACCATGCGCGTCCACCGAGGGGAACGCGCCGACCCTCAAGGCCTCGCCGGGATCCTCGGCAAGCTCACCGCCGAGCAGGGGTGGGATCAGAACCTTGACGGCGGAAACGTCATCGACCAGTGGCCCACCCTGTGCCCGCAGTACGACGGCCTGGTCCAGCCCGTCCACTACGACGAACAGGCCGGCCGCCTGGACCTGCGGCCCTCCACCCACACGTACGGCGCCCAGCTCCGTCTGCTCGGCGGGCAGCTGGCCAAGCAGATCAACGACAAGATGGGCCGGCCCGTCGTCCGCACTATCCGCGTCCTGCCCGTCGGGACCATCGACACCACCCAGACCACGGTCGCCGCCACGGGGCCCGTGCCCGACGCGCCGGTGAAGACCCGCGAGACTGCCTCGCCCGGCTACCGGGCCACCCTCGAAGCCGCCCTCACCCACCGGCCCGCCAAGCCCCCCACCAACCCCTACGTCGCAGAAGCCATCGCCCGGCAGGAGGCTGCACTGCGCGCCAAGCGGCTCCCGGAGGACGAGCACCGCGAGGCGTACTGGGAACTCGACCGCCTCAAGTCCGCTGAGGTCGACCGCAGCGAAGCCGTCCGCCGCGCCGCCATCGCCCGTGCCCGCAAGGAGCGCGCCGGCGGCGACGTTCCGCGCCGTCTGTTCGGCGCGGCGTGACGAGACTCCCCAACCAACAACTCGCAGGACACCACGAGGCAGACAAAGGAGCACCTGTGACCATCGACCCCTTCGCCCCGCTGGGTCGCTTCATCGACGACCCAGACCGCACATGCACCTACTCACCCGGGGACACCCCCGGCGCCGACTGCGGTGCACCCGCCACCTGGCATATCATGTGGAACGTCGACGCCGAGGTGAGCTTCGCCTGCGACCCCCACATGGACCGCGCCAGGAACCGATACGTGTTCGTCGACTCCCACCAGCTCGGACCCGATTGCGGCATGCCCAGCGCACTCTGGGACCTCAACAATGGGAGGTGCGTTTATCCCGACGAACCCAGCACAGCCGCCTCCGCAGAGAAGGTGAGCGCGCGGTGAAGGTCAGCGCCAGCTACGCCGACGCGCAGACCCACCAATCGACCACGCCTTGAAGCGCCCGCGCCCGTCAAGAGCGAGCTGGCGGCGAACCCCGCCGCCTGTTCGGTGCTGCGTGAGTTACGTCGTCTGTCCATAGCGAAGGACCCAACGAACGGAGCAGACGATGCCGAAGAAGCCACTGAAGTGCGCGCTGTGCGGTCTGGCTATCTGGAACGAGCCGCCCACCGTGTGGAGCGCGGAGCCGGACCGTGAGCCGTACTGCGGTGAGGACTGCTACGCCACCGCCCGAGCGGTCAACCACTCCATCCCGCCCGCCGTCGACCGCGCTGTCCGCCGCGACCACAGCCTGTGCGGCTGGGAGCCGTGCTCGCACTGCCGCTGAACCCGGGGGAACACCACGGCGGATCTGGTGCACGGTGTGAGCGATCACCCTGCACGAACGGAGCCGCCCATGCCCCAACCCACCACCGTCACCCGGTACCCCGCCGACTGGCACGCCCTCGAAGCCGCCGACGAACGCGCCTGGCTCGACGACTGGGCACGGCTCCATCTCATCCCCGTCACCGCTCAGCCGGAACCCGAGGCGGCCGCGCCGGCCCCGGTCCCGTCCCTCGCCGGGAGGCACTGATGCCCACCACCGCCGTCCGCCCCAAGCCCGACTACCCGCGGCCACCGATCGCCCACGAGTACCGGGAGCTGTTTCGGGAGCCCGTCTACACCGACGGCCAGGCATACACGAGCGACGACGATGAGGACGACGAGCCGGCGATTATCACGCCGTGATAATCCGAGCCCAGCCCGACCGGACCGCCCCAACTATCACGGCGTGATAATCCCGCCGTGACCCAGCAGGGTGAAAGCGGGTCAGAACCCGTGAACCGGGTGCCAACCTGACCACGCGAGTCAGTAAGGTGACGCCATGGCCTCTCCCTACCCCGACGGAGACCGGGAAAAGGTGGCGTCCAAGCTGCCTGCCGCTCTCCAACAGCAGCTCAAAGTCCGCGCCGCCGAACTCACCCTGGACATCCAGGAAGCCGTCGAAGCCGCCATCACCGCCTGGCGCACCAACGAACACACCGGCTTCGAAATCGACACCGCAGGCGCCAAGTCGTTCTCCACCTGGCTCCCCCCAGGCCTGTACGAGGACTTCAAGACCACCTGCACCACCCGCGGCGTCTCCTACACCCAGGGCCTCGCCCAATCCGTCCAGGACTGGCTCGACGACAACCCCTCACCCCAGCACGGCGACCGCCCCACCGACCCCGAACGGAAAATCGTCGGGAACCAGAAGGGCGGCGTCGGCAAAACCGCCATCTCCGCCGGCATCGGCCAGGCCTACGCCGAGCAGGGCAAGCGGGTCCTCATCGTCGACTTCGACCCCCAGGGCCACCTCAGCGAGCAACTGGGCGTGCCGCAGATCGAACCCGACCACGACAGCCTGGTCTCCCACATGTGCGGCGACGGACAGGGAGACCTCCGCGACCTCGTCGTGGTGATAGACGATCTGCGGTTCGAGAAGCGGCTCCACGTCCTGCCCGCCTGCTTCGACGGCTTCCTCCTCGACGCGAAGATCGCCGTCGTCGCGACACAGAAGCGCGGCTTCCAGAAGGAAGCAGCCCTCGAGATGGCGCTACGCCCCCTCGAAGGCGACTACGACGTCATCATCATCGACTGTCCGCCCAGCCTCGGCATCGCCATGGACGCCGCCCTCTACTACGGTCGCCGGCGCCCCAGCGAGCCCAAGGGCCGCTCCGGCGTCATCATCCCCGTCCTCGCCGAGGACTCCTCCATGACCGCCTACAGCATGCTCGACCAGCAGATCGACGACCTGTGCGTCGACCTATCCCTCGAGATCGACCACCTCGGCCTGGTCGTCAACCAGTACGACTCCCGCCGCGGCTACGTCGCCACCTCCACCCTCGACAGTTGGAAGTCCGTCGGAGACCCCCGCGTCCTCGCCGTCATCGGCGACCTCAAGGAACAGCGCGAAGCCGTACGGAAGAAGATGCCACTGCTGTCCTATGCCCCCAACAGTGACCAGGCAGAGGCCATGCGGCAGGTCGCGAAGGGAGCCAGCAGGTGAGCAAGGCCGACACCCTTGGGCCCGCACCCTCCTTCGGCGCGGTCCGCAGCGCCCGCCGAAAGGCCATCAGCCAGATAGGAGGCGAGGACTCCACCGCGGCAATCACTGAACTGCCGGTGACGCAGATCAGCGAGAACCCCGACAACCCCCGCAACCACCTCCGCAACCTCGACGAGACCGTCGACTCCGTACGCGAAGTCGGCGTCATCCTGCCCATCGTCGTCGGCACCGTCGACGCCTACCTCCACAGTCGGCCCGACCGCGCCGACGACCTCGACGCCGGCGCCCAGTACGTCGTCATCGACGGCCACCGCCGCCTCGAGGCCTCCCGCCGCGTCGGCCTCCCCATGATCCCGGTCCGGGTCGACAACGCCCGCCTGGCTACCGACGAGACGCTCCTCGAGGCCGCGTTCGTCGCGAACTACCACCGCGACGACATGACCGACCTCGAGGAAGCCCACGCTTTGAAGCAGCTGGTGGACTACTACGGGTCCCAGATCAAGGCGTCCAAGAGGCTGGGAATCCCGCAGGGCACCATCTCCAGCAAGCTGTCCCTGCTGAAGCTCACGCCTGAACTCCAGAAGGACCTCATGACGGGGGAGCGGAAGGTGGAGCACGTCCGCAACCTCGGCAAACTGACCCCTGAAGAGCAGAAGGCCAAGGCTGACGAGCGAGCCGAGGCAGCCCGCCGCAAGGATCCGGCACCGCAGTCGATGGTGGAGCGTACGACCGGGCCGGCTGGTTATCACGGCGTGATAATCCCGGAGACGCCCGCCGGTAAGTCCCCAAACGAGGAGCCTGCCACGACACCGGCTCCCGCAGTCCGCGAGGCCGCCCGGGCGCCTATCTCCAACGACTCCCCTCTTGCGGGCGCGGAGCGAGCTGACAGCATCCCGGAGCCGAGAGAGGCGCCACCCGCCACGGAGGCGCCAGGGCGGCCGGTCCTCAAGAAGTTCCCCTATGACGATGGCCGTTCTGCCGCCGGGTACCTGATCGAGCGGATGCCGCCGCAGGAGTTCGACAGGATGCTGGAGCTGCTCCTTGAGCATCAGATGAAGAAGAGGGAAGCCGGTCGCTGACCGCAGAACCACGGGCCCCGCCTGCTTCGCCTCACCGGCGTCGGGCGGGGCCTCCTTTGTGCATACGGTCGGAAGCTGTCGACGAGCTGTCTAATACGGGCAGGTTGCCCGGGTTTTTCATCAGCCGATCGTGTGATCTCGCGGTGAACCCCCTTCCCGCCACGCCACTTCGGCGTCTTGGCTGACAGAGCTGACCCCCCACTCGCTGGGTGGCCGGCCGCCCAGCCGAGGATCCACGGGGGCGCGTTCGCAGCCCTTCAGGTGCCCCCGCTCCCCGGCCCCGGGCGGCCCCACCACCCGGCACCGGCACCCGGCACCGGCACACGCCCCGACGGGGATAGGGAACAACACCTATCCCCGTGATGAGGTCCAGAGCTAGACTGGCGTGCATCGCACGGCCATGCCCACCCGGTGGGGCTGTGAGGTCTCAGGCCCCCCACAGGCGCCCCGGGATGTTGTCGGCAACACCATCCCCCAAGGCCCTGATGCGGGGGCTTTCCCATACCCACCACTCTGTGCAATTTCACGTGCAATCTCACCCGGCGCTTACCTCCAGTAAGGAAACACGCCACATCGGTGACGGATCTGGTCACGGGCTGGTGAAAACTGCTCCTGGCATTACACACCCACTGAAATCGGTGCCAGAGTGGGCGCCTGCGGTTCGGACTGGCAGCCGCACCGCGGGGGCCCGTCGGACGCCGACCTCGACGGGCGTACGAGACCTTCCCGATGTCTGCCGGAGGAACGGGGGACACCCCTATGTCCGCAGCAGAGCCCGCCACCCCCGAACAGCCCGAACCCCCTTTCGTGAACACGACGAGCCCGGCGCCCGTGGTGTCTATCGACAAGCCCCGCAAGCGCGGCGCACGCCAGACGGCGAGGGGGCGATGGAACGCCATGACCACACCACCCGGCGACAGCCAGGACCACACGCCCCGGCAGCACAGTCCCCTGGCCGAATTCGCAGAGACCATCGAGATGTCCCTCAACGAGGCCGGGCAGTCCCTCACCAACCCTGATACGGCCACGACGTTCCTGCGCACCCTGGACGTTTTCCAGCGCACCGTTCAAGGCCATCACGCCCAGGGCGTCATCGACGACGCGCAGTTGAGGGAGATTGAGGCGACCATAGAGGGCATGCGGCAGGTTCCCGGCCTGGTGGCCACCCGCTGAACGTGTCTGCATATGCCGGGTGTTCTTCCGCTTTGCGCTAGGGCCGAGCAAACCCTTTCCGCAACAAACCGTTGATCTTTTGTTGCAGCCTGTTCACCACGCGCCCCCTCCGTGCCATGATGAGCCGTCCGGAATGACCCGGAGTGAAACATCCGGCCTCCGGCGCGCGCCCCGCACACGCATGTACGGACGTCCCGCGCCCCCGGCGGCCGACTAGGGGACGGGGACGCCCATGGTCCAGGAGGACAACCCGCAAGACGGCGCAGCAGCCAGACTCCACCAGCTCGCCGAATACTTCCGGGAACACCCCGTCGAAGGCCCCGTCGAAGGACACTCCGCCAGCCGCAGCGCCCCCGCACCGCTGTCCCTCGCCACCCTCGACCACATCCAGGCCTCCGTGAACGAGGTGATCGCTCACACCCGCGGCGCCAACCCCGAAGCCGGCCCCGCCCCCTCCCGAGCAGACGCCGTCTACGACTGGTGCCGGGAACACACCGAGCACGCGGACGAAACGGTCCAGCAGCGCCGCGACACCATCGAGTACCGGCAGTACCTCGAACACGCGCTGCGCGCCGGCGACAAGCTCGTCATCCGCAAGCAGCGCTGCCCCGAATGCCGCACCTGGGGCCTGATGTGGCAGCGGGACATGCAGGCCGCCCTGTGCACCAACACCGACTGCGTCGACAACGACGGCTTCTCCCACACCTTCACCCTGGCCCGCCTCGCCCACGAGCACGTGACCGCTCGAACGAAAATCCGCCAGGCACGTACAACCTGATCCGGGGTACACGGGTCTCACTGAGCACGACCCCCACAACTTCACACTTTCACCACACCTGGACCCCACCGGTCCACCCCGTATCGGTGCTGCCGTAGCTGCGAACTGTGGCGCCGCCGAGTCCTCGGGAGGCCACCCATGGCCACAGCACTGATGAGCCCCTTCGTCGCCCGCGACGAGGTCAGCCTCGGCGATGCCGTCGAACTGTTCCGCGAGACGGGGCACCCCATTTCCAAGAGCACGCTGGAGCGGCAGTGCCGCGCGCGTGGGGTGGTGCTCGTGAAGCGCGGCCGGGCGAACTGGGCTTCCTGGAGCGACCTGCTGCGGGTGCACGCCGCGTGGGTCGACACCTCCGGCAAGGGCTGACGCCACCAGGCCCCCTGTAGCTGCCCCGGTTCCCTGTCACCCCCCAGTGGGAGCCGGGGCTTTCGCATGCCCGCTTGAACACATCCCGCACTATGCATTGCGTCGCCATGTCTAACGCGGTACGGTGGACACATCAAGACGGCAACACCCCCTCTCACCAGGGGCGTTGACCCTTCTCTGCCATCCCAGGAGCCACCGTGGCCGTGATGACCCATGCCTCCGCACGCCTCGAAGCCGACTACAACACCCTCACCCTGGCCGACCAGGACAGCTTCGACGAGCTGATGGAAGCCGCCGACATCGCCGGCCCCGCCGACTACCCGAGCCTCATGCTCGCCGCCGCCGCCCTCGTCGGCCTCCCGCAGGGCGACATCCGCAAGTGCGCCTGCTCCTGCACCTGCCCCGCCATCTTCGACGCCGACCACCAGGACGCCCACGTCATCGAGTACGGCGAGGGCTACAACCTCGGCCGCGTCCAGTGCCCCTGGTGCGCCGACCAGCACCGCGAAACCGCCTGAGGAGCTATCGATGACCGCTTTCGTGCGCGCCTTTGTCTTCTGCGACGGCTGTCACCAGCCACTGGACAACAGCACCGTCCCTTCTGCTCGCACCGTCGGCGAGGCCCGACGTGAGGCAAAGCGGGACGGCTGGGTCTGCAAGCGCGGCGGCCGTGACCTCTGCGAGTACTGCGCCCAGCAGGCCCAGGACGCCTGACCCCACCACACTCCCCGCCCGGCCGCGGATGACCAAGGGCCCCGGCCGGGCGGGATAACAACCCAGGGGAGACCCGATGCGCAAGCCCCAGGACACCCTCGCCGACATGGCTGCCGTCATCGACATCGACGGCCTCCACCGCGGCGAACAGTTCGGCCAACGCGGCCACATCGACCGCTTCGACATCTGCGCCATCGCCTACATCGTCGCCGAATGGGTCGGCCCCCGCAGCTACGCCCCCGAGTTCTTCGACGACGAGCTGGCCTCCATTCGCCTCATCGAGTCCAGCGCCGGCGCCATGGCCGCGATCCGCGCCCTGTCCGACTCCCTCGGCTCAGCCGTCGACGAGGAAGAACAGGCGCCCGGGTTCTACGTCCCGAACTACATCTCCCACGTCTCCAACTGGGCCCGCTGCCCCCCTCCCGGAGCGAGTAAGCCGCCCACCAACGCCGAGGTCATCGGCCACATCCTCCGCGCCGTCAACAACCTCGCCATCCACACCCCCACCGCCCCCGCCGCCTGAAAGGCCACCCCCATGAGCCTGACCAGCACCGAGACCGCGCACAACCCGTTCGCCAACAACCCCGACTACTACGCCGGCCGCGCCGACGCCTCCCACACCCGCACCGTCGACCAGATGGTCGTCCTGATGGGCGCAGCGATCGACTACGCGTCCATCGCCTACGCCTCCGGATTCAGCGACCGCGTCACCGAACTCCGCCTGGAACTCGACGTCGTCGCCGCCGCGGAATCGGAGCTCGCCCAGACGACGCTCGCCCGCAAGCAGGGCCGCGAAACCAGCAGCCTCCACACCAGCCGCCGACGTCAGACCCGCACTCACGGGCGTGCCGCATGAGCACCGCCACCACCTGGACCTGCCCCAACAACCCGTTTCACCACGACTGGAATGGCAGCCTCGCCTGCCGCTCCTGCGACGCCACCCGCACCGCCGCCGAAGCCATCACCTCCCTCCTCGCCGGATGGGAGGGTTGGGACCACACCCGGGCCACCGCACTCGTCGACCAGCACCGGGCCGAAACCCTGGGCCACCGCCCCGACTTCTTCCAGCCCGGCCACACCTACCGCAGCCTCGACGGCATCTGGACCTTCGACTGCCGGGCCGTCACCCGACACCCCGACCCCCGCATCAACGAGGACTGGGCCATCGGCTGGCACCACAGCGACGGCACCTGGCACATAGCCGAACTCGCCCCCGACTGGTGGAAGCGCGGCTGGACCGACATCACGCCCGAAGGGACTCCCGCATGAAACGCATCGCCATCTCCACCGCGTTCGCCCTCACCCTCGCCGCCGGCGCCGCCCTCGCCCCCACCGACGCCCACAGCCTGACCGCCCCGGCCACTGCCGGCAACGGCTGGAAGCTCAACAGCCCCCGCATCACCCACATCGACACCAAGCCCTGGGTGATCGCCTTCCACGACACCACCTCCCGCACCAAGCTCACCCCCTACCTCCGCAACACCGCCGCCGAACTCCAGGCCAACCTCGGCGTCAAGTTCACCGTCACCACCCGGATCGTCCCCGTCACCCGCGGCCAGTGCGTCCGAGGGCACGTCATCTCCTACCGCTACATGTCCAAGCCCGACCCCACCCGGTCCAACGCGTCCTTCACCGGAGCCTGCGGCATCAACGGTGCCGCCGACGGGGCGTACGTGTACATCAACTCCGACTACTGGTTGAAGACCCGTAACTTCTCCGAGCCGGTCCGCATGAACGTCATCTGGCACGAGAGCGCCCACGCCATCGGCCTCTCCCACCCGGCGACCTGCCCCCGCGACCGGTACGGCCGGCAGCCCCTGATGTGCGCCGACACATACAAGGACCTCCGCACCCGCCGCTACAGCTCCTTCGAGCAGACCGCGTTCCGGCACCTCGTCACCAACCGCACCTACGCCACGGTGGTGAACCGATGACCGCGCCGGAGATTCCCCTCGCGCAGCTGGCTCGATCGCGACCGGAGACCGTCATCGAGTGGCTGATTCAGCGCAATGAGGAGCACCGCGCTCAGCTCCTCGCCGCCTGCACCTCGCTCCGTGCCGCCGTCCAGGACCAGAACCGAAGCCACCGCCGCCTTCTGGCACTCCTCGCCAACCGCACCGCCTGACCAGCCCCAGCACACCCGCAGGACGGAGAACGGCCATGCCCAGGACCAGCCCCCGCACCACCCCCGCCCCAGCCAAGAAGGCCGCGGCCGCGAAGAAGACCACTCGGGCGCCCCGTAAGACCGCCACCAAGAAGCCCCGCCTCTCCCTGGTCAAGCCCACCCCCGCCCTGCCCACCCGCCCCCGCCCGTTCATGACCGACCTCCAGGGCTACGCCGTCCTCGCCTCCCGCATCGCCGGCATCACCACACCGAGCATCCGCGACTGGCACGACCACCACGACGGCACCGCGACACGGGCCCTGAAGGACGGCAGCCACCTCCACTACGACCTGAAGACCCGCACCCTCACGTGGCAGGCCACCTGCCCCATGGGCGCCATCCACGTCTACCGCCTCGACTCCCCGTCCACGGCGGCCGCCGCCCGCGTCCACGCCGACCGCTGCTGCGAAACCCACGCCACCTTCACCCACATCCCCCGCCTCACCCCCGACGAACTCACCGCACTCGGCGTCCACACCGGCCCCACCTGGGCCCGCCCCGACCTCCTCGGCGACCACATCACCGAAACCATCCCCGTCCCCCTCACCGACCAGCGTGAACGCGCCCTCGGAGACGAACTCACCCACTCCACCACGAGCACCGACGAAACCCAGCCCCTCTCCGCCCAGGAGATAGCCGGCAGCATCGCAGCCCGCGCCGACACGGAAACCCCGAAGGAGCACCCCCAGCCGTGACCAGCGAACAGACGCCCACCTGGTACATCGCCGTGCAGCAGCGAGCCCACGAAGAAGCCCCCACCACTCCCGAACCCACCGTCCAGGCCACCCACTACTCCGTGAACTGCCTACCCGAGGACGGCATCGACAGCCACGTCTTCGAGATCACCGTGGAATACCGAGGCCGCAACCTGTGGGCCGTCAAACGGCACTCCCAGGTCCTCGGAGCCGACGGGGTCTGGGACTACGAAATGCGCCCCTCCGAGCGTGATGACGACTGGCTGGCCGGCCACCGCTTCGACCTCGACACCGCACTGAAGCTCGCCAAGCAGCAGACCCCACTGGTCACGGTCAACGGCCACACCGTGTCCGACGCACTCCGCATGCGAAAAGACCGGGGCAACAGCAATGGCTGACACCACACAGAACCTCGAAGCCCTGTACGCCGCACCCTCGGCAGACATTGGACCTACCAGCCCGCGCGCCGAGCTCCAAACCGCAGCCGAACTCCTGCGCCGACAGGATGGCTACTTCAACGGCCAACTCTGCCTCTGGCTCGCCGACACCGCGCTCCTGCACGCCCCAGACGAGACCGGACATCATTGCGAACGCGACGCCGACGAATGGCCCTGCCACGACGTCCAGGCCGCGCAGAAGGTCGCCCTCGCTGTCCGCCTCACCACGCCGGAGACCACCGATGCCTGACCGCGACCAGGCCTACGCCGACATCCTTACCACCCAACTCCAAGACCGGCACCCCGACCTCCTCTCCGCCGAGAACGACCTCGCCCTCCTCCGCGCACGCCTCGCCATCGTCACCACCTGGATCCACGAAGACGCCTGGGACGACACCGCACGCCGCACCCTCGCCCAACGCCTCGGACTCCCCGAACCCAACCCGCCCAAGCCCCAGTGAACGCCTACCTGCGGGCCTGCCACGGCAAAGCCCGCTTCCCCAGCAGACGAGCAGCCCGACGCCGCGCCCGACAAATACGCGGCCAAGGCGGACCCCGCTTCAACACCTACCGCTGCCGGTACTGCCGCGCCGTCCACGTGGGACACCCCCGCGGCTACGCCACCCACCTCCGAACCGGCCCCAACGGCCCCACACCCGTCCAGGAGCTCCCACAGTGACCATCACCGCCCCCGCCCCCACCCGATCGGCACTCGGGCCCCCCGTCGTCATCGGTATCGACCCGTCCCTCACCGGAACCGGGATCGCCTCCAGCAACGGCTGGTGCGAAGTCATCGGCTACAAGAAGCACCGCACCAAGGACCCCGGCATCACCCAGCTCCCCCACGCCGATCGCATCCGAGCCATGCGCGACCTCCTCGCCCAGGTCCGCACCGCGATCGGCTGCCCCGACCTCGCCGTCATGGAACTCCCCGCACCCTCCCGCAGCGGAGGCGGCGCCCACGAACGCGGCTGGTTCTGGTGGGAGATCTACTTCTACCTCACCAGCAGCTACATCCCCGTCGGCCTCCTGACTCCCAACGCCCGAGCGCTCTACGCCACCGGCAAAGGCAACGCCCCCAAGAACCTCGTCGTCGACAACATCGCCCGCCGCTTCCCCGACTGGGCCACCGAAGGAAACGACAACGCCGCCGACGCCGTCGCGTTGATGGCCGCCGGCCGCGACTGGCTCGGCGCACCCATCACCGACCTCCCCAAGACCCACCGGGCCGCCCTCGACAAGGCGACCTGGCCGACCCTTCCCGGAGCTACCGCATGAGCACCCCGACCTGCCTCGTCACGAAGCCTGCCTCGGACTGGCGTGACTACGCCTCCTGCCGCGAGGTTGACCCTGAGCTGTTTTTCCCTGTCGGTAACGGCATTGTCATCGCCCAGCAGACTGAGCAGGCCAAGAAGGTCTGCGGCGGCTGCCCAGTGCGGACGAGTTGCTTGGAGTGGGCTCTGGACACCGATCAGCGTCTGGGTGTGTGGGGCGGTCTCTCGGAGGACGAACGGCACCAGCTGGCGACTGGAAAGTCTCGGGAGTACCGCACCTCGAAGGATGGTGTTCCGGCGTGGGAGGTGATCGTCGAAGAGCGGCTGGATGAGTACCGGGCGCTGGAGGCGGAGGGCTTGTCGGCGTGGGAGATCGGGCAGCGGATGCGGACGAACGCGCACACGATCCGTCGGGTTCAGAAGGCTCTGGCCGAGCAGGAGGTGTCGGTGTGATGGAGGCTCTGAATGCGGAGCAGCGCGGCGACATGGTGGAAGCGCTGATGCCTGAGGCGGCCGGCCTGGTCGTGGATGTGCATGAGGGGTCCGCTGAGGACATCAAGACCCGTCTGTCGGGCCTGAGCCGGCATGAGTTGGAGGCTTTGGCGGTGGTGCTGGCGGCGATCGCCGATCCGGACCGGACGATGACGGACGCGCTGGCGTGGGTCACGTTCGATGAGCACGGGGACCGGATCCCGCCGTCTCGGACGACGCGCTCTGAGAAGGCTGTGCGGGAGCTTGCTCCGCAGATGCGGCGGGACATGGCCGGTGTGGATCTGGTTGCGGTGAACCGGGCTATCGCGTCTGACAGTCGGGGGACTGTGGCTTTGACGCGGGAGGAGCGGCGTCTTGCGATTGAGGTGGGTTTGCGTCGTGGGCTTGCCTACGACGTGCTGGCTGCTCGGTTGGGGATGGATACGGCGGTGTTGAAGCGGTCGTGGGAGCGGATTAAGGCGCGGGCGCGGGCTGAGGGGAGGCCGGTGCCGGTTCGTGCCGCGGGGGCGTTTGCCGTTGTTGCGTAGGCAGACAGTGTCCGCGCGTTGAGGGGTCTGGCCTTGGGGCTGGGCCCCTTTTCGTACGCCTGCCATCAATCCCGCATTGTGCATTGCGTCGCCATGTCTAACGCGGTACGGTGGATGTATTCCAAGCCCCACCCATCGGAACCCGGGGGACCCCATGCCTGAACTGCGGCTTATCGACCCCGATGGCTACACCGTCCCCGGCACCGCCCAGACCGTGCCCGACGCCGACGAGACCGCAGTGCGTGAGCGCCTACTGAAGGAGGTCGCGCCCCAGCATGCGGCCCAGTGGACCGACTTCGGCTACCAGGCCGACGCCTACCGGGTCCTGCCCGAACCCACCACCGGACCGGCCGACGAGCCGTCCGACCACTACCGCCAGTAGGAGAACCACACATGACGGACCAGCCGGAATGGCGGACCACTCGCTGCGAGGGCTGCGGCGATCAGATCGAAGTCGACTCGGACGGCATGCGGACCCTCTGTTCCTGCGACGCCACCGAATAGCCACCCCGCACCCCACCCCTCGCACGGAGGAACCCCATGGACACCACGCTCACCGACGCCGTCTTCGCCGCCGCCGCCAAGGCCGACACCTGGACCCGCACCAACCTCGGGCCGCGCACCGATGTCCGACACGCCGGCTACACGTGGACCGTGGAACTCCCGGCGTCCGGGGAGGGTGTTGCCCGCATCGTCGGCCGGGACGGCTACGCCGGTACCGAGTTCCTGGACGTCCCGGCGACTCCCGCCCAGACCATCCCGATCGTCGATGCCGCCACCGCGACCCCGCAGGACTGGCCGGTGTTCACCCTCCAGCGGTGGGACTGGGACACCAACACCTGGGAGGCGAAGGCCACCTACACGTCCCAGCGAGGCGAAGGGAACGCCCAGTTCGCCGTCTCCAGTGAGCGGGCCTCCGGCACCGGACCCATCCGTCTCCTGAGGGACGGGGCCGCGGTGATCGCCGACGACCCCGACACCTACTACCTCGACCAGAACTGACAAGGGGGAACTGTCATGGCCCGCATGATCGGACGCCACTGCCCGGACGGCCCGGGTGGCCGTGACTGCCACTGCTGCGGTCAGGCCCCGGGCCGGGACCGCAAGACGGCCCGCCGGCGTGTCAAGCGCAGCGAGCGGCAGGCGTGGAAGCGGCAGACCCGCTACTGAACACCGGCCCCCGCCCACCGGGGGCCGCCCGGCCGCGCCCCTCGCCGTCGTGGCGTGCAGCCACCTCATTTGATCGCGCTACGACAAGGAAGGCTTCATGACAGCGCAGATGCTCGACATCAGGATCCAGCCGCCGCCCGGCGGGGAGGTCCTGTACGCCTCCGGGCAGGTCACGGTCATCTGGGGAGACTGCCGGGATCCACAGGTGATAGCCCAGGTCCCGCGCGAATACGGGCTGCTGGCCACCGACCCGCCGTACGGCATTGGCTACCGATCCAACTGGTCCAAGCAGTTCGATCAGCTCGAAGGAGACGACGGCACAGTCGACTGGCCGGCAGTGCTCGGGGAATGGGTCGGTCCGGACGGTACCCGAAGTATTGGCATGGCCGACAAGAGGCACGTCATGGTCTTCGGCTACGACGCCGAGGCGCTGTCCAAGCCGTTGCGGCTGAGTGCCACGACGGAACTCATCTGGGACAAGGTCATCCCCGGGTCGGGGGACGTCTCCTCCGCGTGGGCAACCAGCCATGAGCCGATCACTTTCGGGGTGCACTTCAAGCGGCCGAGTGACCGCAAGGACGGGCGAGGCGCGCTCACCGCACGCCTGCGCCGTGGATCTGTCATCCGCTGGCCCCGCCCCAGTGGTGTCCTTCGGCATCCGACAGAGAAGCCGTGGCAGGTCATGGCGCAGCTCATCGAATCGTCCACCGTTCTCGGTGACTTGGTCGTCGATCCGTGCGCTGGCTCCGGATCCACTGGTGTCGCGGCCATCCTCACAGGCCGCCGCTGCTTCCTCGTCGAGTACAAGCGTGAGTTCGCCGAACTCACCGTAGAGCGACTCCGGGCAGCCGAACGGATCGTCGCCCGGATGCAGGCGGTGTGACCGCTCACGGCGTCCCGGACGCTCCCGCCGCCTGACCACCGGTCCCCGCCCCCTCGGGGACCGTCCGGCCGCGCATCCCCCAGCGCGGCACCTGCCCCACCCCGAACCCCCTCGGGGTGGGGCAGCTCCTCTTACGCCACCAGCTCGGCAACGAAAGGCCAGCTATGACAGACCACGACCCGATAGAGGTCTTCAGTTACGGGGGAGGCCAGCAGTCCAACGCCGCTCTGGTCCTCGCCGCTCAGGGCCGGCTGCCGTACAAGACGTTCCTGTTCTGCAACGTGGGCGACGACAGCGAAGATCCTCGCACCCTGGAATACGTCCGCGACGTCGCCATTCCGTACGCCGAACACCATGGCCTGAAGATCGTTGAGTTGAAGCGGATCATCAAGCGCACTGGTGAGGAACGCACCCTTTACCAGCAGGTCATGCGGCCGAGCCGGACCATCGACATTCCGATGCGGATGGACAACGGGGCGCCCGGTAACCGCAACTGCACCAAGGACTACAAGCTCATGCTGATCCTGCGTGAGCTGACCCGGATGGGCGCCACCGAGGCCACCCCGGCCACCGTTGGTGTCGGGATCAGCCTGGATGAGATGCACCGGGCCACGAACCGGCGACGCTCACCGATCGAGCGCGTTGTGTATCCGCTGCTGGAGATGGGGCTGCGCCGTACGGACTGCCAGCGCATCATCCGCAAGGCCAAGCTGCCGCTGCCGCCCAAGAGCGCGTGCTGGTTCTGCCCGATGAAACGCCCTGAGGAGTGGCAGAACCTGCGCCGGGAACGCCCGGACCTGTTCGCGAAAGCCTGCCACCTTGAGGCGACGCTGGTCGAACGCCGCGCCACGTTGCTGGACGAGAACGGGCAGCCGAAGGATCCGGTGTACCTGACCCGGTTCGCGAAGCCCCTGGCCCAGGCGATCCCTGAGGGCGTCGATCTGCTGCCCATGTTCGACGAGGCGGACGGCGCTTGCGACGACTCCTCGTGCTTCACCTGATGGCCGCGTTCCTGCTGTGGCCGTTGGCCGTCATCGAGCTGGGCCCGCGCATCCTGCACCACACCATCCGACACCTCACCCGGAAGGCACCATGACCCTCACACCCGAGACCGCGCCCACCGTCCACGTCGACGTCGTCCTCAACATGCCCCTTGAGGACGGTGGCGTCCTGCCCATCAGGCAGGGAATCGGCGCCATCCGAACCCAGACTGAAGGACTCGTCGTGTTCCCCCGCCTGTTGGGGCCGTTCGAGATCGACGACGAGGCCTGGTACGTGACGCACATCGGCACTGGCCGGCGTATGCCCGTCACGTTCGACGACGAGCAGCACGCCACCGCGTTCGCGAACGCTGCTGGCCCGCTCGCGGCCTGGTGGCAGCAGCGCCCCGAGTTGTCGAAGGAGACTCGCCTGCGGCTGGTGGAGCTGGCGCAGGCACATGGGGGGCGCCCGGACCAGCACATCCTCGACGCCCTCGCCCGACGTGCGGCCAAGGCTGCGGAGAAGGGCGGCGCCGCGTGACCGCCCCGGTTCAGGCGGGCCCGTCGTTCTCGAGCGGCGGGCCCACGCCGTCCCTGACGGACCGAGAGTTCGAGCTCCTCACCCGCGTTGCGCACGGCGAGTCGTACCCGCAGATCGCCGCTGACTGGGTCGTCGAGCACATCACCGTCCGCACGACAGGTGCTCGTGTACTGCGGAAGTTGGGTGCGAACAACATCACGCACGCCGTGTTCATCGCGGTGCAGCTGCGGATCCTCGACCCCAGGCGCCGGCATGGTGACCACGCGGGGTTCATGGCGCATCAGCGGCGTGGTGAGGACCCGTGGGCTTGCACCCAGGGCTGCCCTGAAGGGGAGCGTGCGTACCGGCGGGGGCGCAGGGCGGCTCGGCAGACCACCGCGAACACCCCTGAATTCCGGACATCTTAGACACCGCCACCGGCGGGCAAGACCGATCACGCCCGGGAGGGCCTGTGCACATACCCCCGATCCTCGCCCAGTGCGCCCTCGTCAGCGCCATAGCCTGCGGCACCGCCTGGGCGTGGCTGCACCTCACCGGCAGCCGCACCCTCACCCCGGGCGCGATCCTCGCCTGCACGGCTGTGTCCGTGGCCCTCGCCCTGGCCGTGGAAGCCGCCGTGCAACGCACCCGCCGCGGCCGGCCCCGACGGGCACACGCCCGACCCCACCCCTCGAAGAACCGGAAGGCAGCATGATCCGCGAAGACAAGTTCCTGATCTCCCGTAAGCCCTACGCCGTCGACCTCGCCTCCTTCCGCCGCACCGAACGGCAGCCCGGCAACACCTGGGCCCGGTACGCCGTCAACGCCGTCTGGTTCCGAGGCCGCAAGACGGAGCCGGTCGCCTGCATCGGCGACCTCCACGCGCTCATCGACGACCCCGAGCCCCTCGACGCCCGCCAGTTCCTGGAGCGCTATACGGACGGCCGGTACGGAGGCGACTGCCACGGCCGCTGGGACGGCCGGTCGCACTGGGGCAACGTCACCCTGGAACAGCAGGAGCAGCACCTGGCCGTGCTGCGCCCGATGCTCGACAGCTACCCGGCCTTGCCCGAGGGCTATGACGGCTGGTGGACCTTCCAGGTGTCCCCGTGACGATCCGGATCCCCTGCCCCGACTGCCAGCAAGACGTCGCCATGAGCTCTCGAGGCCTCCTGGCCCGCCACGGCTCCCCGCCCTGCAAGCGTTCGGGCCGGCCGGTGGGCCGTATCTGGCCTGCCCGGTGGCGCGGCCGCCGTGTACGCACCATCCCCGGACCCGACACCTGGGGTCCCACCACCCTCGAAGGAGCAGCATGAGCGAGAAGTGCACCGCCCGGATCAAGAACCAGCACGACGACGAACACTGCGTCTTCGAAGCCGGACACCAGGACCCGGAGTACGGCACCGACCACGGCGGTCCCCAGCATCCGGTGATGGGGCGGCTGAGGTGGAACGACTCCGCGGTCGGCGCTGTCCCGCACCAGCCATCCGGCCAGACAGCGACCGAAGCGACCGAGCTGGAGGGCGACGACCCGGAGGTGCTGCGGAAGCGCGCGGAGGATGCCGAGGCTCTGCTGAAGCGGTACGTGGACTTGGCCGAGGTGACGCACAAGTACCGCATCATGGGCGGCCACGACAGTATCGGTGAGAACCACTCGTGTGCGGGCTGCGCTCTGGCCCGGCAGGCGCGGGAGCATCTGGAGCAGTACCGGTGACCGCCGGTGATTCGGCTGCCCGTGAGGCCGCACGGCTGCGGCATGCGGCCCGTGGCGGTCTGTGGCGGCGTGTCCTGGCCTGGCTGGGCCTGGATGCCGGGGCGCGACGTAGGGAGGCTGTGGCAGCCCGCTGGGACCTCGGTGCGGCCGCTGAAGCCCAGACCGCGAACATGCTCATCGCAGTCCAGGCCGCGGGCTGGCACGTTCTGCACGACCGGGCGTTACCCCGCTCCCGCGCAAATCTCGACCACGTCCTCGTCTCCCCGTGCGGGACAGCGGTCGTGGTGCTGGATACGAAACGGTGGCACGCCCAACGCGCCACGGTGCTGCTGCGGGGCCGGGTGCACTGCGGTACGGATGACCGGCACGGGCAGATAGAGGCGGTGGCTCGGTACGCGGCCCGCGTCTCGCAGGCCCTCGGTGTGCCGGGTGTGGTGGTGTGGCCGCTGCTGGTGGTGCATGGTTCGCCGGTGGCCGGCTGGAGGCGCGTGCGCCGGGCTGGGATGGGCCGGTGTGGGTGTTGGACCATGCGCATCTGGTGCCGACTCTGGCCGCTGCCCCCGCGGGGAGGGATCCGGCTGGTGCAGCGGTGCTCGCCGCTCGCGTGGCCGAGGTCCTTCCGCCGTACGGAGCAGGACGTTAGCGTGAGGGTGTCACCGGGGAGGGGGCACCTTCCGTGCAGTCCGTCATCTGGGGGATCACCCCAGGTGGCGGGCTGTTTTTTCATGCCCATAGGATCGAACATGTGAACGATATGCCGCCTGAGGAACGCCTGGCCAAGCTGTCTGCTCTGGAGGAGTGGCTGGCCTGGCAGCTCGAGAACACGCGGGCGAAGATCCGCACCCTTGAGGCGCAGGTGGAGCGGGACCGTAGGGCGGCGCAGCGGGCGTGGCAGGAGCAGCGGTGGAAGCTTGAGCCGGCCCGGGACCGGCGGACGGTGCTGCACCGGGGCGGGTGCGGGATCTGGCGGGGTGAGACGGGGTTCCTGGAGCGGGGCGAGGTGCTGCTGGCCCTGGAGGACGACAGCCTCACGGTGGAGATGTGCCAGGTGTGCAACCCGGAGCCGGGCCTGCAGGACTGAGTCTTAGGACCCCCCTTGCTTTGAGCTTAGGAGGGTGCTAAGTTATGGGTGTCGGGAGGGAACGGGCCCACCCGAGAAGAGGGGGAAACCGCCATGTTCCGCGTCATCCGCTCCAGCATCCAGAACATCGACATCGACGCCGACCAGGCCGACGACTTCGAAGCCGCCATCGACGCCGCCATCACACGACGCGACCAGGTCCGCGAGACCTTCAGCTGCGACGAGATCGGCCAGAAGGCCTACCACCTCGCCCTCCTGCCCTACACCGACCCCAACGGCGAGCACCGCTGGGCCATCTTCGACAGCGGCCCCACCGAGTACGACTGCCAGGACACAGACGACCTCGACGAGGCCATCACCGCCTACGAGGAGTGGGTGCGCGGTGCTACCGCAGGTGCCATGCCCTCCTACGACGAGGACGGCGAAGAACTCCCCCTCTGGGACGAGTCCGACGTCGAAGGCATCTCCGCGAAGGAGGTCTACGACGGCGACGCCGGCAACGACAACGCCCGTCTGATCGACGCCGAATGGGCGCACGAGGAGTTCACCAAGGCCGAGGAGAGCTACCAGCAGGCCACCCAGCGCCGGCAGGTCGCCTTCGCCAAGATGATCGACTCTCGGGGGCGTGGAGGGCAGGCCATGCTGGCGAGCCGCGTCAACCTGAAGGAGCCGACCGTGAAGACGATCGCCGACAAGGGCCGTGCGCTCCTGGCCCAGGCGCGCACGGCCGACGTGAAGGACGCCGAGTGACCCTGCGCCCCTCCCAGCTCCCGAAGGTGCGGCGGCAGACGCTGCGGCACCTTCGGGAGCCGACTTCGTCCCTCCGGTCCAAGACCAGCCCGGATGTCGCACCCGGGCTGGATGCCCTGGCTTCCATGCTGGAAGTCGGAGAGTTGTTCTGGGTGCAGCAGGATATGGCAGCTCTCGCCATGCACGCGGGCCAGGAGTTGGCCGCCGCACGGTGGGCGACCGCCGACCGCCCCGCCCCGTGCGGGCTGCTGTACTGGCAGGGAGGCGTCGGCCACATGGACGCCGAGGGTGTGCAGGTTCCCGTGGAGGCGTGCGCGTGGGGCCCGTACCAGGGGGAGCTGATGGTGTGGCTGCTGATGTCCCGGGCCCGGCTGGTGGCAGAGGTGGCTCCGCTTGCCCAGGAGTTCACGCTGGATGAGCCCCGTATGCCGCCGCTGCTACCGATCTACGGCGGCACGATCCCGGTCACGGGGGAGCCGCTGTCGATGGCGGAGATCGATCCGCAGCTTCCTCAGCCGGTTGTTGCAGCGCTGGCGTCGGCGTGGCTGCTGATGCAGCAGCCGCTCCTCATCGACCGTTCACGGGAGCGCGCCGATAGGCCGACCGCTCGCGCCTACGCCCGGGATGGTCTGCCCTCGCCCGACGTCACCGTGGTCGACCTGCGCCGCCAGTACACGCCGCAGGACCGGGACGTAGACGCCGGTAGCGGCCGCAACTACAAGCACAGGTGGATCGTCTCCGGGCATTGGAGAAACCAGGCTTATGGCCCGGGCCAGTCCCTGAGGCGGCAGACGTGGGTGCCGTCTTATGTGAAGGGCCCGGAGGGGGCTCCGTTGCTGTCGACGGAGAAGGTGAACGTCTGGCGCCGGTAAGCACGACCGCCCCACCACGACGGGGGATGCGTGGTGGGGCGGAAGACAGTGCGCCCGCCCGGCTGTACCGGACCTCCCCGGGTGCCACGGTCTCCCGCAGCAGACGAGCGAACGCTCCGCCCAGGATGACACGCCCCACCGACAACCGTCCCGAACATGCGCGAGGCCCGTCCCCCACCGTCAGGGGGCGGGCCGATGCGCTGCTTGAAGCCTGCCATGAGGCGCTGACAGCTGGAGGCCCGGCAGGGTGCTGGGGGCACGCCTGCCGGGCCGGTCTCGTGCTGTGGGTGGTCAGCCCCAGCCGGTGTCGTACGGGGTGACGGACGGGCCGCCAGTACGGTCGGTGGGTGGTGTGCCCCAGCCGGTGTCCTGGAGGGTGTCGGCTCCCCATGCGGTGTCAGGTGGGGTTCCGGTGGCGGTGTTGATGGCGAGCGTTCCGGCGGCCGCTGCGGTCGCGAGGGCGATGCCGGCGAGGATTCCCCGTAGTTTGTTCACGGTCGGCGGTCCCCTTTCATTCGGTTATGGGAAACGTTAGCGGGGCGCCTGACCCGTTCCCATACACCTGTTCCTGCTGCGAACCCCCTTTTGCCGTACGCGTGTTCTGGCAGTAGACGCGCAAGGTGTCGGGGGAGGATCTGGTGTACGAGCGTCGGGGGACGCCCCGCGGCTAATCTGCCGTAGCGTCGTGGGGTATTCAACGGCTTGCGTGTGCGGGTGTGCGCGGTGCGGGAACCCGCAGATGATCTATGGTCCGGTACCGGAAGGATGAGCGTTGGCCACGGCTTTTTCGGAGAGTGACAACAGCGGGCCTTTGTCCGCAGCAGCAACCCGCTTGTATGGGGCAATTGCCCGGCAAGAATGGGAACTTGCCGACACACTCCAGACCGACCATCCGAACGCCCGCACCGAATTGCTGCACTGGGGACTCATCAGCGACGAACATCAACCGGTGGCCCGGGATCCGCAGCAGGCCTTGCGGGCGGCGGTGACCCGCGAACTGTGCGAAGCGCGCCGCCGCATCGACCTCGTCGCGAGCATGCCGGACCTGTCCCGTGATCTGATCCGCGAGTACCGGCAGGTGCAGCTGCGTGCCGGCGGGGCGAGCGTGTACTACGCCGATCAGGGCGCGGTCAACGCGCGCCTCCAGGACCTCATCGGTGACGCCCGGCGGGAGATCCTCGCCGCGCAGCCCGGGGGGCCGCGTAAGCGGGAGATGCTGGAGACGGCGGTGGCCCGCGACAGTGCCGCTCTGGAGCGGGGGGTTGAGATACGCACCCTCTACCGGGACACGGTGCGGGATCACCCTTTGACGGCGGAGTACGCGCGCACCATGTCGGCCCGCACCACGGGACGGCCCGCCCGGTACGCGACGCTGGTGGGGGACTTCGAACGCATGGTCATCGTGGACCGGGAGTACGCGTTCGTGTCGGATCACATCGTGGCTGGCTCGCCTCCGCACGCGGCGTGGCTGGTGAAGGACCCTGCGGTGGTTGCGGTGCTGGCGAAGCAGTTTGAGGCGTCGTGGCAGTGGGCTCAGCCGTGGACGGGGGAGCTGCGCGCGCGGGGCGCTGTGGACACGGTTTCCTGCGCGGATGGGGTGCGTACGGACCGTCAGCAGCGGGGCATCATGCGCTATCTGTGCGCGGGCGAGTCGCAGGCGGCCACGGCCCGCAAGCTGGGGGTGTCGAAGCGGAAGCTGGAGGAGGAGATCGCGGTGCTGAAGGCGCGGTGGGGGGTGCGCACTCTGAACGAGCTGATCTTCCAGTACGCGCTGTCCCCGGACCGGTTGGTGGACGACAGCACCCCGGAGGCCGGGTTAGACCGCGCTAGACGGGGCGCGGCGGCCTAGTGGAGTCCCCAGAACGGCTTCAAGCATGAGTCCATGCAGGCCTTGCCGTCGTGAGGGAGTCCGACGCCATCGGCGCCGTCGATGTCGTCGGAGTCGAAACGGGTAAGTCCATGCCAGTACCACTCGCCCTTCCGGGTCAGCCAGGCAGTATCGATGATCGAACCGTGCTCGATCAGGCCGGCCCGGTCGAGCACGGCGAGGACCAGGTAGCGGGCGCCGGCATCGGGGAGCAATGCCAGGGCGTCGGTCTTGCTGCGGAAGGCTGTCAGCAGGTCGCGGACCAGGTCGTAGGAGTCCTCGGGGAAGCCGCAGCACAAGCCCAGCTCTTCGTAGAGGAGCCGGTAGACGTGCTCACGGATGTGCAGGTCGTTGGTCTGTTCGGTCACGGCTGGTCTCCTCGGGTCGCGTTGGACGGCTGCACGCCCTTCAGCACGGCCAGTTCCCGCTGCACGGCGGTGAGCTGGGCCAGGTACTCGGCGGCCTGCGCCTTCCAGTCCGGCGGCGTATCGGGGCGGGGGACGATCCGGCCGGTCATGAACCGGTCCCAGCCTTCCAGCGCGTGTTCCAGGTCCCGGATACGGCCGCGCAGACCATCAGGGTCGCGGTCTTGGCGCAGCTCGGCGACCTCAGCCTCGAGGCGCCGCATGTCGGCGGCGGTGCGGACCTTCTGCCGCTCCCGGCCCTTCTCGTAGCCGCGGGAGAACGCGGCCCGGCGCTCCTCCCGCGGGCACTCCTCAATCCACGTAGCGAGCTCTGCGGCCGCGTCCCGGTGCTCCTGGGCCCGCTCGGGCTCTTCCTGCTGAAGTTCGTCGATGCCGCGGTAGTCGTAGAGGCGGGACAGCTTGTCGGCGAGGCGCTGCTCCTGGGTGGGCTGTTCGGTCACGGCTGGTCGTCCTCTTCGAGTGTGGGCTGTTCGTAGCGCGGGGTGAGGTCGATGGCCTTTTGCCCGTCCAAGGGGCGGGGTGTGGGCTGCTCCAGACGGCCCTTCACGTCATCGATGCGGTGTAACACCTCCACCCTCGAGACAGGGCGCCTCACTCCTCGTCCCCCTCGTCGTCCGAGACGGCCTCGATGCGCAGTCCGGGCTGCTGCACGTCCACGGTGTGGGTGCGTCCGTCCGGCGACTTGACGATGAAGCCGAGGCCGCGGTTGCCCGCGCTGGACCACTGCCAGGCGTCGGCGATCTCCCCTTCGAAAGTGACGCGGACTCGGGTGCCCTTACGGGCCAGTGCCCGGAGCCTGGCCTCCTCGTCGCTGAGGGCGTGCATGGGCCGCGTCTTCGGCGGGTGCATGACGGTGACCTTGGTGGGGCGCAGGCCGGGTACCGGGTTCTTGCACTTGCAGGCGACCTGGTCGGGGTCCGGGGGCTGCACCTTGCAGGACTTGTCGCACTGGCGGCAGTACCACACCAGGTGCGTCGTCTCGGGCATGGGGTCGGTCACGGTTGCTGCGCCTCCTCGGTGTTGGAGGCCGCACGGCGCTTGGCGGCCCAGTCGGGGTCGAAGGTGAGCGCGGGGCTGAGGGGCGGGTCGTTGCGCCCCTTGGAGACGCGCCAGGCGTGCCAGGCCTTCCGCGGGTTCCGAACGAGCCAGGCTGCGACCTGGGTGAGATTCTCGACGGACAGGAGGACGTACACGACCCACCAGCGGGCACTGTGTCGGCGCATGGTCCGGTCGTACTTCTGCCAGTGCGCCCAGTCGGACAGGCGGTGGGCGGGCCTGTAGCGGCCGAGGGCGTACCCGGCGGCGAGCAGACCCAGGGCCGCGGCCGCGGTCGTCAGCAGGCTCACGTGGTGGGCTCCTTGTTGTCGAGGGCCTGGATGGTGGTGCAGGGCCAGGCCATGCCGCAGTCGTTGCAGCAGCCGTTCGTCTTGCCCAGAGTGTGCAGGGCGCGGACGCGGTCGACGTCCGCCTTCCAGGCCGCGTTGGCGTTCCGGCTGCGCTGCGCCTCGTCCACGAGCTGGGGCCAGTTCAGGTGCAGGCCGGCGTCCAGGGCGTGGGCGAGCGCTTTGCGGGTGACCTCGTGCGCCACCATCACGTCGGATGCGGTGCGCGGCCGCCCGATGCTTTTGCCTTCGGTGACGGAGGCTCGGATCCGCTCGAGCTGGGCGTTCACCTCGTCGGTGACGAGTGGGGCGATGGCACCCGCGATCCAGGTGACCCATTCGCGGATGCGTTCGGTGCCGGGTTCGTCGTGGAGTTCGGCGTTTTGGAGGCCGAGCAGCATGGTGGGGCCGATGGTGCGCTTGATGCGCCCGGCGAGGTCGGCCAGCTGCTCCTCGGTGAGCGTGGCCGGGGTGGGCTGGTCGGTCACGGGCGGGTCCTTTCGGTTCGGCGTGCGATGCGTCGGCGTCGGGTGAGGCAGAAGGCGGTGTTCACGGCCAGGGCGACGGTGATGCACACGGCCACGAACAGCCACCGCTGGCCGGGCGTCACCCGGTGTGCCGCTCAGCAGCGTGCTTCCGGGACAGGGCCAGGGCGTCCGCGCGTACGTCCTCGGGGACGCTGGTCGCGGTGACCTGCACCCACGGGTCGGGCTCCTCCCACAGGGATCCCTTTTCCCCCATCCACTCAACGGTGACTGGGATCGGGCCGTCCATGGTGAGGAGGTCCTGGTAGTCGCCCCAGGTGTGCGAGGGTCGCCTGCCGCATGCGGCGTGAACGAGGACGGCCTGGCCCTCTTCGATCTCGAGGAGGTACTGGTTGTCGCCGGGCGGGCACTGGCATCCGGTGTCGTCGTAGTCGGTGTCGTCGTCTGCGGGCTCGTTGACGGGCTGGAAGTTGAGGGTCATGCGGCTTCCTCGTAGGTGGTGGGCTGGGTGTGGGTTCAGGGCGCTGTGCGGGTGCGGGAGGTGGTGCGGCGGGGTCGGGGTGGAGTGACGCCTTGGTGGCCGCACAGCAGGCCGGAAACGGCCACCACCAGGGCGAGGTACGCGGCGACACCCGTCACGACTGCGGGCCGTCCTGCTGCGCCTCGGCGGCAGCCCGGGCGACATCGACCACGTGCCGACCACAGCTCGGGCAGAGGTCCCACGGGTAGACGTCGTTGATGGTGAGCGGAATGTCCTCGCCGTTGGGCCGCGGGCAGGCCACGCAGAAGGTGCGTCCCTTGCCGCTGTAGGCCACGGGCTGGCGCGGCGTCTCGTCCTGCCGGGGCTGGGTGGGCTGCGCCGCGGCGGCGGTCTGGTAGTCGTGCCACTCGTTGCCGTCTTCCGGGCACGTGGTGCACCGGCCGGGGGAGACGGGGTCCTCGCCTTCGCTGCGCGTCAACTCCGGGTGGCCGCACTCTGCGCAGGCGGTGGGCTGCGCCTCGACGGCCATACGGCGCAGCGAATTGACAGCGGCCCGGGATCGTCGCAGCCGCGCCACTGTGGACTCGCCCCAGTTGTGCCGGGCTGCAAGGTTCAGCATTGCCAAGCCGTTCTCGCATGCCTGGTCGTGCTCGTGGTCCCTTTCGCAGTCCCAACCGACTAGGACGCCGTACAGCCACGCGTCGCTCCGGTGGGAGCCCCAATCACGGCTGCCGTAAGTAATGATCTCTTCGAGGCGTTGCAGAGCGTTGGCGGCTTCGGTCAGGACGGCGGCCCGGTCCACCGGCGCGGACAGCACCGCCAGCACCGCATCGGCGGCCGTCCTGCGGTCAGTGGGGTGAACCCAGTAGCGGAGCGCCTCGGCGATCCGGTCGCGGAGCGCGACGGAGTCGGCGGGTGCGGCGTCCGGGTCGTGCAGCCGGGCCTCCGCCGCCAGCCACGCGGGCCAGCCTTCCGGGCCGTTCTTGAAGTGCGTCGTCACCTGGCCGTCGGCGGGCTCGCCGAAGCGCGTCCAGTTGCCGGTGACGGACGCGTCCACCGTCGCGGGCTTGCCGTCCCGGGCCGCGCTGTAGACCAGCTGGATCAGCACCGGCTTCAGGCCAACGCCGGGGGCGTGGCTGCCGTCCATCTCGTCCTCGGTGAGGATCGGCGCGCCGGTGATGCCGTAGCGGATCTTGTGGGCGTAGGGGGTGCGGGTGGGCTCGGCCATGGTCAGGCCTCCTTCGGCTGGGCGTACCACTGGAGTTCGGTCGGCAGGTGCAGCCACCACGCCTTCTCCGTGTAGGCGGCCGGTCCCGTCATGTCGGCGGAGGCGATCCGCCATCCGGTCCCGCACAGAACCGTCCGCATGACCCCGCAGGAGCAGGACACGTACGCCTGCCCGTCTCTGCCAGGGCGGGTGTACACGCCGTCGGTGCGCGGGTGGTGGGCGTCGAAGGCGGTGGTGTGGTGGGGGCAGAGGTGGAGGGTGAAGGAGCCGCGGCACTGTTCGGGGTAGGACAGGGTGCGTGGCTGCCGCCGGGTGTAGGGGGGCCTCGGGGGTGGGACGGGGATGTGATCGGTGGACTTGATGATCCGCCATCCGTCGGGCGCGTCTTTCCGGTCTTCGCCGAGTTCGGTGGTTTTGCAGCGGGGTCCGTCGCATAGGAACCGGTACAGGGTCTGTGTGGTCATGGCGGGGGCGGCTCCCGGGTGTTGGGGCGTAGTGGCAGCCTGCCGTGTTTCGGGCAGGGCGTTCCCCCGGCGTGGATGGTGGGGGTGAATACCCGTCCACCATACCGTCATAGACATGGCCCCGCAATGCGTAGTGCGGGATGCGTCACCCGGATCCGGGCATGAAGAAACCCCCGGGCGGACCGCCCCGAGGGTCTCAACCAGCGTTTCCCCTCACCCGGTCTTCCGTGGGGTCGTGGGGGCGCTTTAGGGAGCAACCTCACGTACCCGGGCCGCCCTGCCAGTGTCTCGGCTCAGGCCGGGCACGTTCCCCTGTGGTTACTCGGCCAGGATCCGGGCCACGATAGGGCCGGCGTCGTCGTTGATGTGCTGCGCCACGGTGAACACGGCTTGCCGAGCCTCATCCAGAAGCGTGCGCCCCTCATACGCGGTGGGCGTGATCAGGTGCGGCCATTCGCGGCCGGACACCCGTACAACCGTCGACGTCAGGACCGCAGTCTGCCGGATGGTGCGGGGTTCGAGGTGGGTCAGGTATCGGTCGCCGGCGAGGGCGGTCTCCGTATCCCAGTCCTGCCACGCGTACGGGAACCTCTTGGGTCCGCTACCAATGTGGTGGTGCCGCAGGGGGATGTGGATTTCGGCGTACAGGGAGCCGTCGTCTTCGTCGCGGTGCAGGGTGACTCGGCGCAGGTCGGGGCGTACGCGTACGTACCCGGGGGCCATGACTGGCGGGGTTGCGACTCGCCATGCGTGGACGGCGAACTCTTCCGGAGTTTCGATCGGCGCTGGTTCGTCGGACCAGCCGTCGCGGAACTCGTCGGGGCGTTGCCGTAGGTAGGCCCCGTACCGGGAGATGCGGTCGTCTGCGTACTCCTGGTCGTATTGGTCGTCCACGTACACGAGGAGCTGGTCGTTCCATTGGGGCATGGGGGGCCTTTCGGGCGTTGTCGGCAGCCGGGCCAGTCTTCCAGGCTGCGGAGCGCTGGTGGGGCGGTTGGCGGGTCCCGGGGCACCATGCCTGCCCTGAGCGCCTGTGCGCCCCTCCAGCCCCTCTCCCGGGTCCGCGCGGCGTGACGCACGGTCCACCCATGGGGGACACCGCAGAGCAGGCGTGCGCGGGCCGGGGCGATGGAACCGACTGTCCGAACGGAGAAACCGAGACGCTGGTGGACGGGGTGCGATGCGAGGAGTGCTGGCACCACTACGAACGGGACGAGACCGAACGTGGCCGCCGACCAGCAGACGATGACGGGCTGACGCGGCCGTTGGGGGATCCGGACGAGGCCGGACACCGCGGGAGTGCGGCGTAACGGCCACCGCATGACGGCAAGGTCGACCCGGAGAAGCTCCTCGAGGACGCCGGGCAGCCGTAGCGCCCAGCACGCGCACGGCAGGATGACCGCATGGACCAGGGATGGGCGGCCATCGTCGCCGCCATAGCCGCCGGCTTCTTCGGCATCACGGGCGTCTTCGCCGGCATCGTCGTCGGCCGCCGGCAGACAGTCGACCAGGCCGCGGTCGAGCACGGCCAATGGCTGCGTGGCCAACGGCAGGAGGCCTACATCAAGTTCCTGGAGGCATGGGAGCAGGCCCTGGCTGACTTTGAGCAGTTCGAACATCAGCCCGAAGCCTGGTTTCGGGTCCCTCCCAACGCGGATCCGGAGCCGTACTACGCACAGTTCGACGAGGCCGTGACTCGGCCGATCAGTCGGCTGCGGCCCTTCTTGGAGCGAGTGACGATCCTCGGAACAACGGAGGTTGAGGCTGCTGCTGTGGCCCTGAACAAGGTGCTCACTGATTTGCGGGATGTCCTGTGGCGGGGCTTCGACAGCGATGGGCCCAGCTGGGTGGCGTACCGGCGGGTTCTGGAGCGAAGCGATGACCAGCGCCGCTTGTTCGTGAAACGGGCGCGGGAAGTGATGCTGACGGCGCCGCGTCCAGGTGCTGAGTGACGACGCTGGACATGGCACCGCAATGCATACGTCGGGACCGATGAAACGGCGGCGGCATCAGATAGTGCGTACCGGCGAGTAGTACGCGGCGCCGCGTACTACCAGCCCTCGTCGAAGTGCGGCGCGCTCCTGCTCAGGTACCGGTGATCACCAATCGGCCGGTTTCGCACCCGTTCCGCCCGGGGGTGCAGTGCCCGGGGCGCATAGCAGTGCCGGCACAGCCAGCGCCGCCACCGTTGCGGTGACCAGCCGTGCGGCTCCGTGAAGGCCATGGCCTGCTCGCCCATGCGCCCAGTATCCCGCGTTCCCCGCCGGATGTCCCGACAACGCCCCCAGACCGGTGGGTCCAGGGGCGCCGTGCGCAGCGGATCAGGTCTGCGCCATGTCGACAAACCGGGAGTAGTGCCCCTGGAACGCCGCAGTGATCGTGGCGGTCGGACCGTTGCGGTGCTTCGCCACGATCAGATCAGCTTCGCCAGCCCGAGGAGACTCCTTCTCGTAGGCGTCCTCCCGGTGCAGCAGGATCACCATGTCGGCGTCCTGCTCAATCGCGCCGGACTCCCGCAAGTCGGAGATGACGGGCTTCTTGTCGGTGCGCTGCTCAGGTCCGCGGTTCAGCTGCGAAAGGGCGATCACGGGCACCTCCAGCTCCTTGGCGAGGAGCTTCAGGTTGCGGGAGATCTTCGATACTTCCTGCTGCCGGTTCTCGGACCGCGTGTCCGACTCCATGAGCTGGATGTAGTCCACGACGATCAGGTCCAGGCCGTTCTTCGCCTTGCGCTTCCGGGCCCGGGATCGGATGTGGTTCAGGGTGATGTTGGGGGAGTCGTCGATGTACAGGGGCGCGGCCTGGATGTCGGGCATGCGGCGGGCGAGGCGGGTCCAGTCGTCGTCGGTCATGGTGCCGTTGCGCATGTGGTGCAGACCGACGCGGGCTTCGGCGGAGTTGATGCGCATGGCGAGTTCGTTGCGGCCCATCTCCAGGGAGAAGATCTGGCTGGTGCGGTTGTGCTTGATGGAGCAGCAGCGGGCAAAGTCGACGGCCAGGGTGGACTTTCCCATGGCGGGGCGGGCGGCGATGACGATGAGCTGGCCGGGCTGAAGCCCGTTGGTGAGGGAGTCCAGGTCGCGAAGCCCGGTGGGGACGCCGGTGATTTCGTCCTTGCGGTTCTGGTTGGCGTCGATCTCGTCGAGCATGCCCTCCATAACGTCGCCGAGGGGGACGTCTTCCTCATCGGCGTGGGAGACCTCGGTGGCGGTGTAGACGGCGGTTTGGGCGGCGTTGCAGATGTCGGCCAGTTCGCCTTCCTGCGCGGTGGCCATGGCGGCAATCTCCGTGCCGGCCCGGTGCAGACCGCGCAGGACGGCCTTCTCGTGGACGATATCCGCATAGTAAGCGGCGTTCGCCGCGGTGGGCACGGTCTGTACGAGGGCATGCAGGTAGGGTGCGCCGCCGATTCTGGCGAGTTCGCCGTGCTTGGTCAGCTCGGCGGTGACGGTGATCGGGTCGGCGGGGTTGCCGTCGGTGTAAACGCCGAGGATCGCCCGGAAGATCGTCTCGTGCTTAGGGGCGGCGAACTGCTCTGCCTTCAGGATGGCGATCACGTCGGCGATGGCATCAGCGGACAGCAGCATCCCGCCGAGGACACACTGTTCGGCTTCCAGGTCGTGGAGCGGCTGCCGCTCAAAGTCGCTGTCGTCGCCGCTGCGGGCCTGCGCGGGTACGCTCATGAATAGATCTCCGTTCAGGGGGTCACACGGCGGCAGGGGCCTTGCTACGGGCTCCCCTGCCGCCGTTTTGGTATGTGGCTCAGACGCGGGTCGGCTGCGCGGGCACGTACCCGGGGTGGCAGTGGCAGCGGGCCATCCCGGTGTCGGTCTCCACCATCCGCTGCGCCGGGGACATCGGCTCACGGCCGTCATTGCACTCGCCGCACCACGGCTTGCCGACTGAAGCAGCACGCATTGCAGCCTCAGGGTTCATCTGCGCGTGTTTCACCAGGTCCGTCCAGCCCTTAGCGCCCAACTCGGCGGCCAAGGTGCACAGATTGCCTACGGACCGCCCCACAGACAGCAGACCATCAGCCGCCGCGCGCACCGACCGAACCGCATCCGGCCGCGGCGGTAGGCCAGCGGTATCCATGTAGGCGGCGATGTACGCATCGACGACCTTGTCTCCGTCGCTGGTTCCACTGGAAGCGCCCGGAAGGGGAGGGGTGTCGTTCTTCGGCTCTGCCGCTTCTCTCTCTCCAGCGCCAGCAGAGGTCCCTGGTGCAGCCGAGGACGGCGAGGCACCCGGGAGAGGAGAGAACTCTTTCAATTCCTTAGAAGACTTTATGGTGGCAGATTTTGCTACCCGTGCCCGTCGATTTTTGCTACCCGTGGCGGGCTTGCTGGCGGACGGGTGGTCATTTCTGCTACCCGCTGACCTGCGGGTTTGTGTCTGATCTGACGGGTGGCAGATTTTGCTACCCGTTCCGGAGGGCTGGCACTCGCCGTCGATGTCGTGACCGCCGGGGCAGCCCGGCTCGTGTGCGCCGGCGAGGTCCCAGACCGGAGGCCTCCGGTCTGGACGGATATGCTCGACCAGCTTTGGATCGCCGGGGATGATCAGCCCGCGACGGGCCAGCTCCCGCAGGTGCGCCTGCGCGGCGCGCGGCGACATGATGCACTCCTTTGCCAGGACCTCGGATCGCGCGAAACAGCCGCTCATCTTCCTCGGGCCATTGCCCGCGTGGTTGGCTACACGCAGCATGATGATCAGTTCGCCGGTCTTCTCCAGGTTAGGAAACGCGACCTCATCGACCCACGTTTGCCCCTGGTAGCTCACCGGGATCCCTCCACCGTGTGGAGGATCATGTGGGGGCTACTTGCCAGCCTTGCCTTAGTACCGGGTACTCTCAACACCGAGATACCTGCTCTCGCGCGTAGGACTCATGACCCAGCGGATTGGCCTCCGCGGGTATTGCTGTGGACACGGCCGGCAGGGGTACTGCGACTCCTGCTGGCCGTTCCGCGTTTCCGGGCCCGTGGCTGCGACACAGGTGGCCGGGAACGAGATCATTCTTCCGCTTTGCTCCGCTTCCGTTCCCCCTGATTGGGGCCACGGCCACCGCGAGTCGGCCCGGCCTTGAAGTAGGC
Source organism: Streptomyces sp. NPDC007991 (assembly GCF_042958445.1). Taxonomy (NCBI): domain Bacteria; kingdom Bacillati; phylum Actinomycetota; class Actinomycetes; order Kitasatosporales; family Streptomycetaceae; genus Streptomyces; species Streptomyces sp. NPDC007991. The sequence continues at coordinate 45,170 of NZ_JBIBJD010000022.1, read as the reverse complement.
CAGAAAGACACCCGTCTCCATGGTTCGGGCGTTGCCGACCTTGATGTAGGGATGCCTGCCCGGCTCGTCGCCGAACGGCCAGTCTTCGGCGGTTCGGGCGATGTACCTGAGGCCGTCTGGGGTGATGCTCTCGACCAGGCCAGCCGTGATGAGGAGCTGCGCGCCCGTGGTGAAGGTGACAAAGGGGGGATCATTTCGAGTCACAGGGCACCCCTGCGACCATCGAACTTCGATGTTCTCGAAGTTCTCGCTAGGCTCGACACGTACAGGTCCTTCCTCTAACGGTGGTCTGTGCGGGCCGCGCATGTCTTCGCAGGACAGCGGCCATCAAGGGCGGTCGGCGGGTTGTGGTGACCGGCCGGCCGCCCGCCTCTCACGGCGGGTTACGCATCGTTCCGAACTCCTCTCCGGGCACCAGGGGGAACGTCCCCGCCGAGCCCTGGTTACTCCTCATCGACCTGCCACAGGCCAGGCGCGTAGATGTCCTCCCAGTACTCCAGCGGCCCATCCTCGTCATGGAAGACGTTCACCAGGACGAGAACCGGAACAGCGGCCTGAGGGGGAGCGTCGACTTGCAGCAACTCAAGCTCGTTGGTCGATGCGAAGCGTGCCCCGCGTCGCTCCGGCAGCTTCGTCACGACTCGGTCAGTGCGCTCTGTGTAGATCTCCTGCCAGAAGCGGCCCATAGGTTCGCCACTCATGAGCTCCGGCACTGCGTCCAGGGCCCGTGGATGGATGCAGGAGAACGCAGCGATGGTCGGCACGTCCCGACGCGTGAACACCCGAGTGCGCAGCACGATCTCGTCGTGCAGATCAACACCCAGCGATGCGGCGATGTCGGGGTCCGCGCACGACCGCATGGCCGCAGTGTGCTTGATGGACTTCTCCTTGGGCCCGTACGGCAGGCCAGTCCTCGAAATTCGGCGTAGCCGCGCCGCTCCGGTAGCCGCGACGTTGGGTCGGTCGGCGACTTTGGTGCCCTGGCCCACGGTGCTTACCGTCAGTCCATCGGCCTTCAGGATCTGGAAGGCCCGGTTGACGGTCGTGATGGACGCGCCGAACTGCTCCTGCACCTCCCGCTGGGACGGCAGGCGATCGCCAGGAGCGAGCGTGCCGTCGGCGATCTGCTGACGGAAGTATGTGGCGATCTCCGCATATCCGGTCCTACTGCTCATGCACTCGCCCCTTTCTGTCTCGAGAGTGTGTTGGTAGAGCACTCAGTAGAGCATTACTGTAGTCCTCTGTCGGGCGGGAGTCTCCTCGTCCGCCTGGACTTCGAGTGGGGGGTGAATGGGGATCTTGGCTTTCGATCACTCACCCGACTCTTCCGCTTGTCGCTTCTCCTCCAAGTCGGTGCGCCGGCCCGGCTGGAGGACCCGCGTGTCGAAGTACTCGTCGACCTTCTCGGTCGGGTACTTCGGGCGCGTCGAACCCTCCACGAAGACTGGCTTCGGGAACTTCGGGTCCGATCGGGCGATGCGGTGTACGCGCTGGCGGCTCAGGCCGCAGCGCTCTGCGATCTGCGGGATGGTCACCAACGGTGGACCCTCCTTCTTTCTCTCGTTCGCCAATGTCGCTCCCTCAGTATGGCCCAACCCTGTTGACAAAGTCCACCAGGTGATGGACTCTAGTTTCAGCACAACGAACACGACCCCGGCCGACATAAGCCGGACCGGGGCCGCGCGTCCCAAGCGGTGCTCGCAACACCACGAAGGACTAGGAACCGCCCTACCTGCCACAACAGGAGGCACGATCCCCATGAAGGATCGCACAGCACCCGTATCTATGGCACCGCGCCCCGTGGACAACGTCCACCCGGTGTCTGACTCCACCGTCCTTGAGACGTTCCCTGCTGGCGCCCCTCGTGGGTCGTGGCCGGCGGAGGAGTTCGCGGCCGCGCGCCGCGCCGATGGCATCCCCGCCACCGTCGTCATGGACCTCGCCACCGACACGTTCGTCGTCAAGGCGGTGACGGTCTGATGGATCAGCAGGCTCTCGCCCAGCAGATGCTCTCCGGCGCCAACGCCGCCCGGTTCGTCTCCGCCGTAACCGACATGACGGCCGCGCTGCCGCACCCGGACGGCCCCACCATCCGCATCACGATGACCCGCATCGCCGACGGCAAGCACCTCCAGGACGTCGACATCGACGTGACGAACCTGTGGGACCTCGCCCAGCACGCGCACCACAAGGCGGACAGGGCCCGCGACACCGCCCCGGCCCCCGCGCCCACCAGCAAGTCGCACCTGCGCCTGGTGGGGGGTGCGGCATGAGCGAGCAGCCCCAGCACACGCCCGAAGAACTCGCCGCGATCGAGCTCGCCCACGGCCTGAAGAACCTCGGCCCCGACACCGACCGCGCCCTCATGGTCACCCTGCGCCTTCCCTCCGGCCGCTACGTCGAAGACGTGTGGCTGTCCAAGAAGGACATCGAGAACCTCGTCGACGCCTCCCTCGCGATCGGTGAACGGCAGGCCCTTGAGGAGGCGGCCGCGCCGCTGCCCCTCGCGGAGGACGACCTCACCGAAGACGACATCGACGACGTCGTCCACGGCTTCGAGCACCTCCTCGGTGGCGAACTCTGATGGCCGGCCACCACGTCCACACCGAAGGCAACGCCGTCCCGTCCGTTGACGGCACCGAACTCGGCGACATCCTCGACCGGCTCGCCGACCTCGGCGACCCCGACATTGACCTCATCGTCACCGCATTCCGCAACCTCGCCCACCGGCGCCACACCATCACCACCACCCAGGTGCTCGCAGTCGCCCTGACCGGAGACCCCGACGCCCTGGATGTCACCGCAGCCGCCGCACTCCTCACCGCCCGCCTGTTCAACGCCGACACCAACCCCGCACTGCGCACCCTGCCCTTCGACCAGCAGGAGGAAGCCCGACAGCACGGCAAAACCACCGCCCACGAACTCACCGACCCCGACCTGCGCACCCCGGCCGCCGAAGCCAACGCCGCCCTCGACCCGCGGAAGGAGGTGCCCGCCGTGAAGTGCCTCACCGACGAACAGCGAAAGGAGCTGTCGAAGAAGGTCGACAAGGCCAACAAGCAGTCCCAGAACCGCCCCAAGTAGCCCCCCGACCAGGGCCCGTGCCGCCGCCCCAGCGGCCGGGCCCCACCCCCTCTGGCCTCGCCGGAGGCCGCATCGACCAGCCGCAAAGGAGCAGCTGATGACCGGACACGAGTTCGCCCAAGCCCACGGCAACGACTCCAGCACCTGGACCAGCGCCGACTTCGAAGCCGAACTCGTCCTCGCCGAGAACGACGCCCTCCCCGCCTACCGCTTCATCCACGCCCGCCGCACCAAGACCGCGCAGACCGCCGCCCCGGCCGACCTCACCCCCGCCGCCTGAACCGGAAGGACCCCCATGGACACCACCGACCTCGTCGCCCAGACCCTCGACGCCCTCAAGCCCATGCGCAGCTGCGACAAGCCCAACCAGCAGCAGCTCCGCGAGGCCGATGTCCGCGCCAAGGCCGCCATCGCCTCCGCCCTGGACCGGATCGCCGGAGCCCTGGAGGAGCTCGCCGCCAACACGGCCCCCGCCACCACCGTCGAGCCCGCCATCCACCACAACGCCTGACCCGAAAGGACCTGATCCCCGTGACCACCACCCCGGCCGGCAACGAGCCGAACCGCCCCCACCAGGACGGCCCCCTCGCGCCCACCGCGCCGGGGACACCCACCCCACAGCCCCTCACCCGCACCCAGAAGATTCTCACCGGCATCGTCGTCGGCGCCGTCCTCATCATCGCCACCCTCGGCTTCATCGGCTCCTACAGCGCCGTCACCAAACTCGCCGCCCTCAAAGGCTTCGGCGAGTTCGCCCACGCGTTCCCCATCGCCGTCGACGCCGGCATCATCGCCTTCCTCGCTCTCGACCTCCTCCTCACCTGGCGCCGCATCCCCTACCCCCTCCTGCGCTACACCGCCTGGGGCCTCACCGCCGCCACCATCGCCTTCAACGCCGTCGTCTCCTGGCCCGACCCCGTCGGCACCGGCATGCACGGCGTCATCCCCGTCCTCTTCGTCATCGCCGTCGAAGCCGCACGCCACGCCATCGGCCGCATCGCCGAGATCGTCGCGGACAAGCACCTCGAAGGCCCCAACACCTCCCGCTGGCTCCTCAACCCGGCCGGCACCTTCATCCTGTGGCGCCGGCAGCGGCTGTGGGGTATCCGCAAGTGGGACACCGTCCTCCAACTGGAGCGGGAGCGCCGCATCTACATCGGGCAGCTCCGCCAGGAGCACGGCCGCTCCTGGCGCCGCAAGGCCAACGCCGCACAGCTCCTCGTTCTCCGACTCGCCCGCGACGGCATGAGCATCCAGGACGCCATCGAACTCCCGCAGCGCGAAGCACAGAAGCAGGCGGAAGCCGAAGCGAAGCGTGAAGCCGAAGCCCGGGCGAAGGCCGAAGCCGAAGCCGAAGCGAAGCACCAGGAGGACCTGCGGAAGGCCGAAGCCGAAGCGAAGCGCCGAGCCGAAGTAGCCGAAGCCGAAGCCGCCGAAGCGCGCGCCCGAGCCGAAGCCGAAGCGGCCACCGAAGCAGCTCGACTCGAAGTCGAAGCGAAGCGCCGAGCCGAAGCCGAAGCAGCCCGGATCCTCGTAGCCGAAACCGAAGCGAAGCTCGCAGCGATCGCCCGGGAGCAGCAGGAAGCCGAAGCCGAAGCCGAACTGAAGCGCCGCCAGCGCTCCGCCGAGGAAGCCCGCCTTCAGGCCGAAGCCGCACGCCAGGCCCGCGAGCAGGAAGCAGCCGAGGCCCAGCAGCGCCGGGAGAAGGAGCTTCGGGAACGCGCCCAGCGCATCGCCGCACAGGCCGCCGCCACTTCGCCTTCCACTTCGGGAACCGCTTCAGCTTCGGCGCCCAAGCCGGGCACCACTTCAGGTTCGACTTCGGGTTCGGTCTCCGCACTCGGCGGCCGCGGAGCCAAGAAGCAAGCCGAAGTCGAAGCGGTCCTCGCCCGCCTGGTCGAAGCCGACGACCCGAAGGCCTACCCGCTTTCCGAAGTGATGGCCGACTTCGGACTGACCCAGACCACCGCCTACGACCGGCTCGCGACCGCCCAGCGGCTGTACGAGAACACCCAGAACCCGAAGTCCGAGAAGACCGCCTGAGGAGCCGTTCGTGCCCCCCACCCGAACCCAGCCCGATCTCACGGAAAGGAAGTGCAGGAGGTGAGCGCACAGCCGATTACCCCCTTCCAGATCAGCCCCTCAGCGACCTCCCCGGACGCTACTGCGAGTGACATTGCGGGCGGCGGGGCGGGGCGGGGCGGGGCCGACAACGCCACACAGGGCCCCCTCGTGGTCGTTCAGCAGCCTCGCGGCGCTTCCCCGCCCCGCCCCGCCCCGAGCCGCACCCAGACCAACAGTGACAATTCACTGCGAAACGGATACGCGGCGATCTCACACAGCGTGAGCGGCGAAACAGCCGCCATCGGCCTCGGATTCCTCGCCGCCGGCCCCATCGGAGCCATCATCGGCGGTACCGCACTGCCCGTCCTGCTCGCCGCCTCGATGTGGCGGGCACGCCGCCGCGACCACGACGAGAACACCAACAGCGGGGCCAGCGACAACGGTTCCGGAGGATCCAACTCGGGCCGTGACCGTTCTGGCCGCGACCGCTCCGGCTCAGGCGGAGGACGCGGCAACACCGGCGGCCGCAGGGGCAGCGGAAACAACGGCGGCGGTGCCGGTCGGCACCGGTCGCCCAACGGCTCGGGGGGCGCCAGCCAGCACAAGACGCCAAAGACTCCCAAGGCCGGCAACGGCTCCGGAACAGGCCTCGAAGGCGGCGTCAAGAACCGCAAGCCCAAGGTCAAGGACCCGGTCGCCGACAAGCTCAGCAAGGCCGGCAAATCCCTCGCCGGCAAGTTCAAGAACCGCGGCAAGAACGACGGCAAGGGCCACGGCCCCAAGCGCGACAAGGCCGACAAGAACGGCCTGGGCCGGAAGAACGGCAAGGACACGCCCGGCGCCGGCCCGAAGGGGCCCAACGCGCCGAAGACCAACAAGACACCGAAGGATCCGAAGGCCCGGAAGGACCACAGCGGCGAGTACAGCGACGACCGGCCGTGGAAGGGCCGTGGCCACAAGGACAAGCCCGGCAGGGGGAAGCGGGACCAGCCGGCCAAGGGCAACGACGACGCTGCCGCGACGTCCGCACCCGATGGCCTGGACCCGAAGAACCCGAAAGGCCCGACGGGGCCGACGGGGCCGACGGGCGGCACGGACCCGGTTGACGACCGGATCGACCTGGTCCGCGCCAGGCGCGAGAAGACCGCCCGCCGCAAAGCCATCAGGGCCGGCAAGAAAGCCGCGGAAGAAGCCGCACGCGGCGGCATCTGGGGCGACCCCCACATCGTGAAACTCGAGGTCATCCGCGAAGAAACCAAGAAGGTCGACCTCGAACTGCACCGCCAGGACCAGCTGCTCGCACTCGCAGCCGGCACCGAACAGCGAAGGAGCACCCCCGTGACCTACCCCGTCGCCACCACCCAGCCCGCGGGAACCCGCACGGCTGGCGTCGCGATCGCCCGACAGATCGACATGCGGGGATCACACGCATACCGGCTCCTCGTCGCCATGGCCGAACAACTCGCCAACGGCCTCCACAACGACGCCGACGCCGACATGGCCGACCACGTCATCGAACTCGCCGGGATCCCCGCCCTGTGCCGCAACCTGTCCCTCGCCGTCCGCGAAGCCGCCGCCGCCCTCCAGAAGACCGCCCCCCTGCACCCCTCCGTCGTCAAGCACCTCAACAACGCCGCCGTCTCCGCTCTCACCGCCGCCCGCATGGCAGACACGATCATCGTCGTGTTCGTCCAGGCGCACCGCGAGGACATCTACCGCGTCATGGAACCCCGCATCGGCGAGGAACGCTGGAACATCCGCAACGCCGCCGGCACCCTCGACGCCGCCAAGCTGCGCGCAGCGATCATGTCGTCCGGGCAGAAGCGCCTCGCCCTCCCCGCCGGCAGCTCACAATCCGGCGCGGCCGGCAGCGGCTCGGGCAAGCTGGTGCCCGCATCCGACGCCAGCACCAAGAAGCTCGTCACCCTCATGAAGGGCTTCGACCGCGGCCACATGGTCCTCTGCCTGTCCGAAGTCGCCGGAGCCGCCGGAGGCGTCGAAGTCGTCGCCGACGCCGTCACCAAGCTCTACCGGCGCATGGCTAAGACGTGGCCCACCGAGAACGTCGTCGACGACACCGTCCTGGCGACCGCCTCCAAGGTGAAGAACGTCGCCGCCGAACTCCGCAAGGCCATCAAGGCCGCTCAGCGTGCTCACCAGCGCGAACTCAAGCTGAACGCCAAGCCCCGCAAGGGCGCGAAGTCGGAGTCCAAGTGGGACGTCGTCGGCCGCCCCGGCCGCAGCTAAACCCCCAGAGAGGAGATGAAGACCATGACCAAGACCGACATCCCCGCAGAGCTGGTGACGCCCGCTGAGAAGCGGTGGGACTTCAGCCGCGACGCCGTTACCCCCGGACGCCTCACCGCCTGGGGCGCCGAACTCGCCTGCGCCAGCGCACTCGTCGCCCCCCTCGCCGACATCCCCTGGCAAGCCGGCGCCACCGCCGGAATCGTCTGCACCGGCGCGGCCGTCGCCTACGAGAAGGCCCGCGGTTCCTGGCGGCGCGTCATGGTCGCTCGCGCCTCCTCCTGGCTCGCGACCACCGGCTGGCTCTCCTACGCCCTCGCCACCCAGCCCACCTTCCTCACCATGAGCATCGGCGTGTCCACCTGGGCCGCTGGAGCCGCTGTCAACATCGGTATGGACAAGTGGGGCGAGACCACCCGTGAAGCCGAAGCCGAGCTGGACCGGCGCCTCGCAGAGGGCGAGCAGATCAAGGCCGCGCAGGACGGCTGGGCGCAGCTTCTGTACGACATCTGCGGCATCGAAGGCGCCGTTGCGGACCCGATCGTCGACCGCTGGCCCTCCGGCGTCGGCGAAACCGTGAAGATCACCCTTCCGGCGCATCTGAACATCGACGCCCTCCGCGGCTACGAAGCCGAACTCGCCGGAGCCCTCCACCTCCCCAAGGGCGGCGGCGTGTCCTTCTCCGCCGGCGGCCCCGAGGTGCCCCGCAACGTCGTCTTCATCGCCATCACCCGCAAAAACATGATGGCCGGCGCGATCCCCTACCCGAAGCTCACCCCCACCACCATCAACAAGCCCGTCGGATTCGGCATCATCGGCAACGGCTCCGAAGCCGCCCTCAACCTCAAGGACGAAGGGTTCATCGCCATCGGCGCCCAGGGCTCCGGCAAGACCGCCCTGATGAAAACCCTCGGCCTCGGCCTCATCCGCTGCATCGACGCCCTCGTCTGGGACATGGACACCTCCGCCAAGATGAGCGCCGTCTTCATCAACCCCTACCTGCGGTACGGCATCGGCGTGCCCCTCATCGACTGGCCCGCCACCACCGAAGACGAATGCCGCCTCATGGTCCAGGCCGCCCGGGCGATCATCGCCGCCCGCAAAACCGAATACGCCGACCTCCTCGAAGACGAGGACATCGACAACCTTCCCGCCCGCCCCGAAATCCCCGCCATTCACATCCGCATCGACGAGACCAAGTCCATGCCCGACGACGTCCTCGAAGGCATCGACTTCATCATCGAAGAAGGCCGCTCCGTCAACGTCCGCGTGTCCAACACCGGCCTGCGCGCCACCCGCGACTACATCACCGCCGCCATGGACGAACTCACCCCCGGCCGCATCGGACTACGCACCAACAACGCATCCGAGCTCCACATGCTGTTCCCCGGGTTCGGCGCACCCGACATGGCGATCTTCACCGACCCCGGCACCGTCGTCTACATGTCCGCCACCAAGGGCCCCTTCCAGCCCGCCCCCGCCAAGGCCTACGCCACCATGGCCGAAGCATTCACCCAGAACAGCGCCGACTACGAGCGCATGCAGACCCTGTTCATGGACGCCGCCCGGGAACTCTCACACATCCGGCCCGACCTCGACGAAGTCTCCGCACGCGCCGCCGGCCTCGCCTACGGGCAGCGCTGGGCCCGCTGCATCCCCAACCTCCGCGGCGACGCCTACGGCAACGTCGGACCCGACCGAATGCACGAATCGGTGTGGGAGCTCTACCGCTCCTGGCCCACCCCCGCCTCCTACGACGAACTGCTGGGCCGCGCCGTCGACGAAGACGGCGACCCAGTCACCCCGCACGGAGCCACCATGGCCATCCCGCGACTCACCGAGACCATGCTCGACGAAGACGAACTCGAACGCGCCGCAGCCCAGGACGCCGCCATCGAACTCGCCAAAACCCGTGTCGCCCCCAAGTCCAACGACGACCTCGCAGTCGAACTGTTCGCCACCCTCGGCAAGCCCGCCAAGCCGTCCGAGGTGTACCCCCTCATGGTCAAGGCCGGCTACACCCTCTCTGACCGCACCTTCCGAGACCTCTGCGCGAAACTCGCCCTACAGGACAAGCTCACAAGGGGCGATGATGGAACCTACGCGGCCCCGAGCGGTGAGGTTCCTGATGTCGGACGAGTTCCCGGACCTGAAGATGACGCCCATGGACGAGGCGATGGCCCACATGAGTGAGCTGATCTCCAGCCTTCAGAGGGCCGGACTCAGCGAGAACGCCGCCGTGCGCTTCGCGGCCATCTACTTCAACGAGATGTCCAAGAACGACACGGACGACGACTGACACGCAAGCGACCAGGAACGCCCCCGGGTCGTACCCGGGGGCGTTCTGCATCTCCACCCCTACCGACCGCCGCCCAGGAGCCCCCGTGAACACCGACCTCACCAACCCGCAGCAGCCCGCCCCCCAGACCAGCAAGCCCACCGACACTGCCCTCCAGCGTGCCACGCAGATCGCCGCCGCAGTCGACGCCGTCTACGAGAAGCCCACCTCCTACAACAACCCCGACCTCCCCTCCTGGCAGGACGGCACCCGCATCGGCACCACCCCACCCGTCGACCAACCCGGCAGGGCAGCCATGAGCGGGAAAGCAGTTGACGACACCGCTCGCATGATCGGCGGCGGCTTCCTCCTCCTCTGCGCCGGCGGAGCCGTATCCGGCGTCATGCACTTCTCCAGCCAAGCCGACCCCACCGTCATCGGCCTCATGGCCGCAGTCCCCGCCAGCCTCGCCGTACCGATCCTCGCCCTGTCGCGACTCGTCAAGCGCGCCAAGCAGGTGGCCGAAGCCGCCCCGCCCGTCATCCACCAGCACTACAACGGCACCGTCCACCAAGACCAGCGGCAGGCCCACACCAAGACCGTCGCCGTCCTGGCCAACACCCGCAACCAGCTCCCCAAGTAGCCCCCGGGGGAACGCGCCTCAGACAAACCCGCCCCGGTAGTGCAGCATCAGAACTGCACGGCCCGGACCACCGGTACCGGTGTCCCCGCGCCCTACCAAGGCCCGGGCCGTGCCACAGACCGCTCGAGGCCCATCCCCCCGGCGCCCGAGCAGCAGACGGCCTCGCCACCCTCCCCCTGGTGGCGAGGCCGTTCCACATCACCCCTCCGGATGCTCCCGGAACCACGCCACCATCCGCTGCAACGGGGTACTCACCGCCAGCATGTTGCCCTTCGCCCCCAGATTGCCCCGCCCGAAATGGTCCGCCTGACGCTCCGCCAGGTTCACGTAGCCGATCGGCTCCGCATACACGGACGCATCCCTCGCCCGCATTGCGTCCCTGACCTTCACCGCGGCCGCCAGCTTCCGCGTCATGAACGCCTGGCAGTCATCCGCATCCGAACACCCGGACGCCGCCACCCCCTGATACGCCTCGAACGCCGCCCGCGGCTCCACCACAGCAGCCGAAGACGCCGACGCCGGCGCCGACGGCTTCCCACCCCCGGCAGCGTCGCCCCCGCTGCACCCCGACAGCACAAGCACCACAGCCACCAGAACCCCTGCGGCCCGCCCCCAACGCATCTCATCCATGCCGCGCATGGTCCCCCCGCCCCCAGGCCCGGGGGAACCCAAACGCGAATATCGGCGATCATTCGTCACAGGCGCGGGGCCTCACAACCACACACAGCGGGAGCCCCACCGCCATGGCATGGTCCAAACTCAAGCTTGACGAAGTCGCCGTACGCCGCACCAAACTCCTCAAGCTCCGCCGCGAAGGAGTCCGCTACGACGACGAACGCGTGGCAGCCATCGGCTACAGCAGCCCCGACGCCGCCCGCAAAGACCTCCACCGAGCCCTCGAAGCCCACCGCGACGCCGAAGCCGCCGAAGTCAGCATCTACCGGCAGCAGGAGAACGAACGCCTCGACGCCCTCCTCGAAGCCGCCTGGCCCCGCGCCACCCAGCCCACACCCGTCTTCGACAAGGAACGCAACATCGTCGGCGAGGAGATCGACATGCGGGCCGTCGACACCGTCCTGCGCCTCATGGACCGCCGCGCAAAACTCAACGGCCTCGACATGCCGGCCAAGGCCGAAGTCACCGGCGCAGACGGCGGCCCCCTCCAGATGAGCAAAGCCACCACCGCTGAACTCGAAGTACTCATCGGACTCCACCCCGCCCCCAGCGCCGTACCCGACGGAACCGGCGAGCAGGACGAAGGCCAGGCGGATAGTGGCAGCGAATAGCAGCCTCCTCGCCGTCTACCGGACCCTGCCCGACGAGCAGCGCCTGGACATCATCCGCAGCGCCTCCCACGACCTGCGCGCCCAGCTCGCCGTCATCGAACGCGACATGGCCATGGACCGTTCCCCGGGTGCGCTCGCCGCGGTCCTCACCCACCACAAAGAGATGCAGGCCCGCCACCTCGACATCATCGACCGGATCTATCAGCGCATTGCCGCCGGGGAACGCATCCGCGCCATGGTGACCATGCCGCCACGCGCTGGGAAGTCCCGCCGCACCTCACGCTGGGGACCCGCCTGGTATCTGCGGCGGCAACCGGACCACCGGTTCATGCTCGCCTCTTACGCCGCTCACCTCGCTGACGACCACGGTCGGTGGATCCGCAACACGATCACCGAGCACGCCCCCACCCTCGGCATCAACCTGAAGTACGGATCCCAGGCCGCCAACAGGTTCGATATCGACGGCCACGAGGGCGGCATGGTCACCGCCGGTGTCGGTGGACCTCTGACAGGCCGCGGCGCTCACGTCGCAGTCGTCGATGATCCATTTAAAGGCTCAGAAGACGCCAGCAGCCCCACTCAGCGGGAACGCGTCTGGGACTGGTGGCAGTCCGTCCTCCTCACCCGCCTCGAACCCCAAGGCTCCGTCCTCCTCGTGAACACGCGCTGGGACGACGACGACCTTTCCGGGCGGCTCCTCAAAGAAGAACCCGACGACTGGATCGTCATCGACCTCCCCGCCATCGCCCTCACCGCAGACGACCCCCTCGGCCGGCAGCCCGGCGAAGCCCTCTGGCCCGAGCGGTACAACGAAGACGACTACGCCAGGATCCGCAAGTCCGTCGGCGAGCGCGTCTGGTGGGCCCTCTACCAGCAGCAGCCCAGGCCCCTTGAAGGCGGCGTCTGGCAGTGGGCATGGATCACCGGAAACCGCGTCAGCCCCGCAGCGTTCCGCGGCGTCGACCTCACGCGCTCCCTAGTCGCCATCGACCCCTCTGGAGGATCCGGCACCGCCAACGACGAAACCGGCATCATGGCCGCCGGCCGCGACACCGCAGGCGAGCTGTACCTGTTCGCAGACCGCTCCGGCCGCCACGGCGCCAACGCCTGGGGCCTCGAGGCGTGCCTGCTCGCCCTCGACATCGGCTCAGACGCCTGGGTGGTGGAGACGAACTTCGGCGGCGACATGACCCGCCAGGTCCTCATCCAAGCCTGGCGAGAGCTGGAACGCGACGGCCGCACCGGGGGCCGCCCCATGCCACGGATCATCGAAGTGAACGCCAAGCAGGGAAAGCGGCTGCGCGCAGAGCCCATCGCCCAGCTGTACGAGCAGGGGCGGGTGCACCACGTTGGGGAGTTCCCCGATCTGGAACGGCAGATGGTGACCTGGCTGCCCGGCATGGACAGCCCCGACCGGATGGACGCCGCCGTGCACGCACTCACCGAGCTGGCAGACCCAGCGCAGGAAGGCCTCGGTACCCAGCACTACAGCGATCAGAGGCTCCGCGGCCGCCGCTAGCAGCACGTTGGAAGTGGTGATCGCATCACTGCCCGCTGCCTGGCCAGCAGTCACGACTGATGGCTTCACCATCGCAGCAAGTAGCCAGCACGCACGCATCACCGCAGGTCAGCAAAGCGGCGGCATACAAGCTGCATATGCCAGATCGTTGATCTGACGATTCGAAAGATGCCGCAATGTTGGCCGCTACCCACATTGCGCAGCGTCGCTGATTTGGGTTCTGCGGGTTCGGCTAAATAGCAAAACCGATGTACATTGGCTGAGGCGTCAGCGCATCTGTAGATGCGGTAGCGCCGGGCAAAACAGAACCGCCCCCCTGGCTGGGAGGCGGTCTGATTCCTTAGCGGGCTGCCGGGCTCGGGACTACAGGTGCGCCGCCAACTGGAGGTAGAGGTCCAGGAGGCTGGTGATGAAGCACCAGAAGTTCCAGTCCGGCTGTTCGTTGTTCATGATCACCTCTTGTTCGGCCCTAGGGATTGAACATCCCGGAGCGGGCCTGTTCCTCCGGGCCGCGGCGGCCGGAGGCAAGGTGGTGAACACGTCGATAACGAACACCCGATGGAGAGTCTACGGCCTCCGAAGCACACCTCCGGACCTCCATGGTCGGAATTCCCGGCAAGACCCCCGCACCGCGCGGATTGTCGGGTCGCGTTCCCCGAAATCGTCACTCGTGCGGGTGAATTGGTGATTTGACGATTCTCCGGCCGCCCCGCTCGGGACGCCCTGGCCGACCTCTGGGGGAACCCGGCCGCCCAACCCCCGTACCCTGATCACTAGGCGCGGGGCCTGTCGCACGGCAGTGGTACGGCTGTGGAGGAGCAGCGGTGGGCCTCATGTCCGGCCTCAAGCGCGTCACCATCGACGCGTGGTCCTGGCTGAACTACAAGCCGATCTACGCCGACCCCCGCGGCATGCCGTACCGCCGGGCGTTCCCCGAAGCCCGCGCAACGTGGGTGCCCCCGCACGACGAGCGCCGCCTCGCCGCGTACAAGCTCCTCGCCGCGTACGACAACAACCAGGCCGCCGAACTCGCCGAAGTCCTCGACGGGCCCACCGCCCGAGACAAGCGCGAGTTCGGCGACCCGTCCCTATTCATCGACGCGATCATGTCGCACGTGCTGGGACGTGAGCAGACCATCACCGTGCCCGGCGCCGAAGACCCCGACAGCGACACCGACACCGCCCTCGCCGAACGCGTCCAGACCCTGCTGCGGGACTGGGCCACCGACGAACTCCTGCCCATGCGGATCCAGCAGACCGAACGCAAAGCCGTCGCACTGGGGGACGGCGTGTACCGGCTCGCCTGGGACCCCGCCAAGCAGCGCGCCACCGTCCGAAGTGTTGACCCCGGCTTCTACTTCCCGCTGATCGGCGAAGACGACGACGGCGGCGAGTTCCCGACCCGTGTGCACTTCGCGTGGGAGCTCCCCGAAGACCCCCGCCGCGAGTTGAAGGCCCGCATCCGCCGTATCACCTACGAACTCGCCCCCATCGGCCCCGCCACCGCCGCCGGCGTCAACGAGGACGGCCGTGCCGTACGGGCGGTACGCACCATCGAAGACGCGGATGGCACCCTCGTCCCGGTTCTCGGCCAAGGCGACACTGTCGACCCCGAGACGGGCACCATCACCCGCCTGTACCCGTGGAACGACCAGCCGACCACGCTCACCTGCTACCTGACCGACGCCACCTGGAACCTCGACGACCTCAAGGGCGAAACCGACGTCGACTCCCTGCCCCTGAACAAGGCCACCTTCGCGACCCGCTCCGACGGGGAAGTCCTTGACCACCTCGACCTGCTCCTGGACTTCATTCCGGTCGTGCACGTCCCCAACACCGTGCCCGCCGCGGAAGAACACTGGGGCCAAAGCTCCCTGGCCAAGGTGTTGCAGGTGTTCGACGAGCTTGCCGGCTCCGACACCGACTCCGCGCGCGCCTCCGCCACCACCGGCCTGCCCATGGTCGCCATCTCCGGCGTCACCGACCCTCGCGCCCAGATGGACGTCGGCCCCGGCGCCCTGTTCAAACTGGGGGAGAACGGCAAGCTCACCGCAGTCGACACCTCCTCCGCCCTGCGGGAGCTTCGCGAGCACGTCCACGACCTTGAGGACCGGGCCGCCAAGGTGTCCCGCCTCCCCGCCGTCGCACTCGGCACCGTCGACCCGTCCAAAGCCCCCTCCGGGTACGCCCTGGACATCTCCCTGGGCCCCCTGGACTCCCTCATCGGGTCCATGCGCCTGGCCCGCGACCACAAGTACGCCCTGCTGCTGAAGTTCGTGCAGCGCCTGCACCTGGCCGGGCAGCACCCCGACTGGGCCGGCATCACCCCGCTGCCCGCCAGGCTCGTGTTCGGCCCGTACAAGCCCACCGACAAGGCAGGCATCCTCGAGCAGGTCGCCAACGGTGTGGAGAAGGGCGTCATCAGCAAGGAGACCGGCATCCGCATGCTCATGGAGGCCGGCTTCCCCATCGAGGACGCCGAGGAGGAGCTGAAGCGGATAGACGCCCGCTCCTTCGTCGACGCCCGCAACCTCGCCGATGCCCTCGGCAACCCCGACGAGGTCGCCGCGTTCCTCGGCCGCCGCGCCCCCAACGAGCCGGAAACCCCCACCCCGATCCTGCCCCCGGCGGGCGACGGCAAGGACCCGGCGCAAGGGAGCGGGGGGAACAACCCGTGACATCTGTGCTGCACTGTGATCTAGGCGCGGGGCCTGAACGATCGTCCATGGGAGGACTGTCACCAATGCGTCGCCCCGCGCACCGTCCCGGCCACACCGCCGCCTCCGGCTGGGCCCACCCGTACCTCGGCCCGGCCGCCCTCGCCGTGTTCTACAACGACGGAGGCGACCCGCCCAACCCGACACCGGCCGACGTCCCCCCCAAGCGCACCACGCCCACCCCGGTCGACGACGGCGACCAGGTCGTCATGCCGCAGGAAAAGTTCACCCAGAACATGACCGAACAGCGGCGCCGCGGACGCCACGCCGCCTACCGGGAGATAGCCGAAGCCGCCGGCATCGACTTCGACGTCAACACGTTCGACCCGAAGGCCTTCGCCGAGTCCTTCAAGGAAGCCCAGGCCGCCCGCAAGGCCATGCTCACCGAAGAGCAGCGCCGCGCCGAGGAACTCGCCCAGAAGGAACAGGCGATCGCCTCCCGCGAAGCGGAGACCGCCAAGCGTGACGCCGAGACCGCCAAGGCGCGCCGAGACCTGCAACTCGAGATGGCCCTGGTCCGGCTGGGTGCTGTCGACCTCGAGGACCAGCCCAACCTTCAGGACGCTTTCGCCATGCTGGAGCGCGACCTCGCGGCCACCCCGGACGCCGAAGCCGACGCCATCGCCGCAGCGGCGACCAAGCTGAAGCAGCGTCGCCCCGAACTGTTCGGGGCCGCGCCCGCCCCGCAGCCCAACACGCTTCCCCCCGCCCCCGGAGGCGCCCCCGCCGGCGGCCCCCCGGCCCGCACCACGCCCAGCAAGGACGACGTCAAAGCCCGCGCCCATGCCCGCGCCGTGAAGATGGGCTACGCCCGAAAGCCCGACGCCGCCTAACCCGCGGCCCTGTAGACCGAGGGACCACGCCTCTCCTCCCGTGGACGACACCCCACCCGGTGTCCGCCCCAAGATCAACGATCCCCATTTCCACGGGAGGAGATCGGCGTGGACATCCAGCCGACCACCACGGAGACCACCGTCACCGCAGACCGCCGCTGGCTGCTGTCGACGTATGGCACCGAAACCAACAAGACGGTCACCCTCGACCTCGCCCAGTTCACGTCCGGCACCGACTACACGGCCGCCGCGAACGGACTGCCCAACCTGATCCCGTCCGGGACGCCGCTGGGCAAGGTCACCGCATCCGGCCTGTACGGGCCGTACGACTCCGCCGCCGCCGACGGCACCGAAGTGTTCGCCGGGCTCCTGGAGTTCGACACCGCATTCAACACCGGCTCCACCAAGATCGGTGCCGCGCTGCGCATCGTCGGCGACGTCGACGTTTCCAAGCTCCCGGTGGCCTTCACGGTCCCGGCCGCAGCATCCCGCACCGACCACATCGTCTTCTCCGACCTCTCCTGAAAAGGGTGATCACTGATGCTTGAAGCCCTGCTCAGGGACATCACGGCCACTGAGATCATCGCCTTCGCGCGAGCCGTGCAGACCGAGGCGTCCTACGCCCTCACCGGCAACGTCATGCCCGAACGCCAGATCAACGGTGTCAAGTACAAGACCCGCCGCACCAGCCGCCGGGTCAACGCCGCGAAGTACCGCGCCTACGACGCGCAGACCCCGATCGCGTCCCGCGAGGTCAAGCAGATCGAGACCGAGGGCCAGCTTCCCCCGCTCGGCCAGAAGTACCTCGTGGGAGAGCTGGAGACGATCCTCCTCGCCGTCCGGCGCGGTCAGGACGCCTCCGAACTGGTGGAGATGCTGTTCGACGACGTCGCCGCGCACACCAAGTCCATCCGCTCCCGCCTCGAACTCGCCGTCGGCGACCTCCTCACCGACGGAAAGTTCACGCTGACCGGCGAGAACGGCCTGACGGTGGAGTACGACGCGCAGGTGCCGTCGGCGAACATGCCGACCGCAGCCACCCCGTGGACCGACCCGACGTCGGACCCGATCGCCGACGAGATGGCGTGGCTGGAGACGCTGCGCGCCTCGGGTGCGCCGATGCCGGAGAAGGTCCTCACCTCCTACCAGGCGCGCGCGCTCCTCTCCGGGAACGACGCCTACCGGGCCGCCTACTACGGGTCGGTGAACCCCTCCAACACGCCCACCGCCACGCTGGCCCCGAACGAGGTCGACGCGGTCCGCGCCCGCTACAACCTCCCGCCGGTCGAGATCTACGACGTGCAGATCCCGAAGGACGACGGCACCATGGCCCGCCCCCTGCCAGTAGACCGGTGGATCATGGTGCCGCCGAACCGCACCCAGTGGGGCGAGACTCAGTACGGCATCACCGCCGAATCCATCGCTCTGACGACCGGCGACAACCCGGCCATCGAGCTGGAAGAGGCGCCGGGGATCATCGTCACCCACGGCTGGCAGGACGACCCCGTACAGGTGTGGACCAAGGGCTCCGCCGTGGCGATGCCGGTGCTGTACGTGCCGGACATCCACATCACCGCGAAGGTGTTCTGACCATGGCGAAGCTTGCAGTGGACACCTTCGTGAAGGACCCGCAGACGCGCCTCATGGTGCATCTGCGAGCCGGTGAAGAGCCCGCACCCGAATACGCGGCGCTCGTGAAGAACCCCGACGCGTGGGAAGACGGCGAACTCCCCACCGTCGAGAAGAAGAACGCCGACACCTCCTCGTCATCCAGCGAAGACGAGACCGGAGACGACGGCGACAAGCAGGCCGCACGCAAGACCGCGGCCAAGAAGCCGGCTCGGGGCCGGAACGCCGCCGGAGAGGGCGCCAGCGGCGAATAGCGGCGTGCGGGCCCGCCCCTGGTGGGGGCGCCAACAGGGCGGGCCCGCACCCGCACCACCCCTTCCTGCACTCACCCGTCTGATGGAGGCCAGCAGGCATGGACGCCGCCGTACTCGCCTGGCTGAAAGCCCAGCTCGGCGCCGCAACCCCATCCAGCGACCTCGAGACCCGCTACGCCCGTCTGGGCACCGCCCGTGCCGTCGCACTCGAGATCCTGCGTGAACGCCTTGCCGCACTGCTGGAACAGCCGTCGACCGTGACCGTGACCTCCGTCGTCGGCGTGTCCTACACCGAGAACATCAAGGCCTACGAACGGAAGATCGCGCAGCTTGAGAGCGGGCAACCGCCCGCCCCGGACGATCCGGCCGGCAGTAACCCCGACACCCTCGGCGTGCTCTACCTGAAAGCACGGTCCCGGCGATGACCACCGCCGCACCTGCCACCGACGACCGGGCGGCACTCACCGCCCTCATCGCCGCGGCGACAGCCGAACTTGTCCGGCAGTGGCAGCGCCTGGCCACCGCTCAGGACGCCCTCCTGCGCACCCTGGAGCGCCTTCGGCCCGGCCTCGGGTCCACCACCCGTATCCGCACCGTCATGGCTTCCTTCAACCAGGAAGTCGGCGAGTTCAACCGCCTCACCCGCGCTCTGGCTGAACGCTGGGCAGCCCAGGACCTGCCCATCGCCTACCGCGACGGCGCCCAGCGGGCCCTGCACCAAGCCGGCGCCGACACCAGCCTGTTCCAGTGGAGCGCCGACCATCAGGCCGCCGTGACAGCCCTCACCGCGACCTTCTACACCGACCTCATCGGCCGCATCCAAGAAGCAGTACGCCGCGCCCAAGCGTTCGCCCGCGCAGCGCAGGACGCCACCCGCGCCGTCACCCTGGGCCGCAACCACGCTGGTATCGACTCTGCTCGCCTGACCGCCGACCATCCGCTGTCCACGGTCATCTACCGCAACAACGCCCGGCACCCGGTGAAGGACTGGGCACGGTCCGCTCTGGGCTACCAAGGCGTGGTGACCGCGAACCACGGCGCGATCAACGCTGGTCGGCTGGATCTCGAGGCGGCGTGGTTTGCGTGTGTGGATGGAAGCGAGTGCGGGTTCGTCTCCCATCAGGACACCGACCACGCCAGCGGCACCATCCGCTCCGCTGACGACGCGGCCGCCTACCCCATCGCCCACCACGGGTGCATACGGTCCTGGATCCCGCGCCCTGACCTCAACGGCCGCCGCGGCCTCGTCTCAGGAGACCCCGTATGACCGAGCAGCCAGCCGAACCGCAGGCGCACAACGTCCGCATCGACGCCCAGCCCGGACACGCCACCGTCACCCTGGACGGCACCCCACTGCCCCCCGGACAGATCGTCGGATACCAGCTGGAGCACTCCATCGCCGACTCGCTGCCCATGCTGGTCCTGCACACCCGGCAAACCGACACCCTCATTTGGGAAGGCCTCGCACGGGTTGCCGTCGCCGACCCTGCGCACGACCTCGGCGAGCAGATCGCCGCCTTCCTGAAGAACATCAACCCGGCCGCCCTCGAAGGCGCCGCCCTCGAGCGGGACGACCTGTCCGACGAACGCTACGGCCTGACCGCCGCGATGCTGGCCACGCTCGCCGACTGGGCCCGGGGCAGGGGAGTGTGATGGCCGGCCTCGATGCAGCCCTGGCAGGGGTGACGGCGTGGATCGGGACGAACCTCCTCGTCGACACCGTCCGTATCACCCTGCCCGCCACTGGTGAACCGGTCCTGAACGACGACACCGGCCTGCTGGAGTACCCGCCCGGGGGTGTGCTGTACGAGGGGCCGGGTGCGGTGCAGGGCGGGACCGCCCAGTCGGAGATTTCCGCCACTCCCGACGCGGGGCAGCCGTGGGTGCAGGAAACCAAGTCCCGTTACCGGTTGCTCACCCCACTGACGGCACCGGTCGCCCCGAAGGACGCCCTCGTCACTGTCGTCACCGTGCACAACCCGGCGCGCACGGCGCTGATCGGCCGGTCCTGGACCTGTCAGGACCCCGGGCGGGCCGGAACGGTGGAAGTCGTCCGCATCACCCCCCTGGACCAGAACCAGGCCCCCCGCCGGGAGGCACTGTGACCCCCGACGAACTCGCCGAGCGACTCGAGAGGGCCTCCACCCGCATCGGCCCGGCCATCGCGCGCGGCGTGCAGCACACAGGTGAGCTGGGGAAGGCGCGCATCCGCGGTAACGCCTCCGGGCGGCCCGGCCCGAACGTCATCACCGGCGCCTACCGCAACTCGTGGCAAGCCGAGACGAGGCGCATCCCGCACGGGGCGATCTGCACCCTGGGCACGATGGCCCCGCAAGGCCGCCGCCTGGAGTTCGGGTTCGTCGGCACTGACAGCTTGGGACGCTCCTTCAACCAGCCGCCCTTCCCGCATGTGCAGCCCGCCCTGCCCTTCATCGGGGACACCCTCATGGCGCAGATGCGGCTCGCCGTTGCGGAGGTGCTGCTGTGATCGACAAGAGGCTCGCGGCGAAGGCCGTGCACACGCTGCTCGCCGCCGCCACCAGTAAGCCGGTTGGGGACGGCCGGATGCCGCAGGCCGAGCCCCCGTACTACATCCAGTACGTCGTTGATGCGTCCGTGTCCGGGGCGCCGCTCGCCGATGACAACGAGGACATGACGCTGATCGTGCAGATCACGTCCGTGTCCGGGCCTGATCCGTCCAGGCCCGGATCGGCCGGCACTTTGGACCAGGCCCTGTGGATGGCCGACAAGGCCCGCCGCGCGTTCCTCGCCCGCGATCCGGTCACCGGGCTGTGGGTGAACGCCCTCAACCTGCCCGGGGTGAAGAACACCAGCCGTTCGGTGGAGATAGAGCCCGGGGGAACGAGTGATCCGAACGATGCCATCATCAATGACGTGCAGAGGTTCAGGTTTGACCTGACCCCCGCCTGACCCTGGGCCAGGCGGAAAGACCGCACCGCGGCGGGACCCCCGCGGACGCCACCAGGCAGGTGGCCGCCACACAGTTATCAGCCGCTGTAGGGGTCCACACCATGGCCAGGTTCAACCGCAAGGGCGTCACGAAGATCCTCTTTGCTGACACCATCACCGACGCGGGCTACATGCCCACCCTCGCCGAGATCACCGGCGCCACCGACTACACCAAGCAGATCGCCGCCGTCGACGGGTTCTCCCTGGAAAACCAGGAGATCGAAACCCCCGACATGGACTCCACGTTCGTGTCGAAGATCCCCGGCGACGACTCCGCTTCGGACTCGTCTCTCACGTTCTACGAGGACGACACCACCGACACCATCGAAACCGACCTCGCCAAGGGCACCACCGGTTTCGTCATCATCTGCCGCAAGGGCAAGACCGGCGGCACCAAGGGCATGGACGTCCATCCGGTCCGTGTCGCCTCCAACAGTCCGGCCATCACCGCCGACAACGAAGCCGCGAAGATCATGGTGAAGTTCTCCATCACCGACCGGCCGCTGCTCAACGCCACCGTCCCGGCGACCTGATCCCCGCCCAAGCGCTGATCCCCCCTAGTCGCCTGGCCGGGCCCGCACGCGTTCGGGAAGGGGCGTCCACTGTGGCGCCCGGCCAGGTCCCCTTCCCTGGAGGACCACCCCATGACCAGTACCAGCACCAAGGCGCAGCCGCCGCAGAACGCCGTCGACCGCGATCCGCACTGGACCAAGACCCGGGAGCGTCTCGCCGCCCGGCAGCGCCCCGTCATGACGATGACGATCTGCGACGACCAGGACGTCAAGCAGCGCCTCGCAGCGGCCCAGTACGCCGAGCGGCGGGCCCGCATCGCAGCGGAAGCCGACCCCGGCGACAAGGACCTGAAGAAGACCCTCACGACGGCCCAGGCCGACACGGAAGCCGCGCAACGGGCGTTCGACGACGCCGCGATCGTGCTCAGGTTCCAGGCGATGCGCCGGCCCGACTTCGAGGCGCTGAAGAAGGAGCACCCGGCGACGGAAGAGCAGGCCGAGGACGGGCTGGCATTCAACCCCGAAACCCTCGGCCCCGAGTTGATCGCCGCCTCCTCCCTGGACGGCATCACCGTCGACGAGGCCACCGAATACCTCACCGACTGGTCGGAGGGCGAGGCCGCCCAACTGTTCGACACGGCCTGGCAGGTGCAGGGCGAGACCCGCGCGGACCTGGGAAAAGGCTGATCCGAGATGAGCGCTTCCGTCGAGAGCTGGAACTGTGCGAGGAGTACCGCATCCCGCACAGCCAGTTCCTCGGCATCGGTGACGGCCGCTGGTCCGAACGGGACCGGGCCAAAGCCCTCGCCTACCGCGACTACCAGCGCACCGTGTGCCCGCAGTGCGGCACCCGGCACGACGACTGGGACCACGGCGGCGAAGACGAAGAAGACCGGTATGTGGCCGTCGTGCAGAAATGCGTGGGCTGCGAAGTCATCGCCGACAAGCAGGCCGAACTGTCCCGGGACGGGGAGCCCCCGCACGGGATGAAAGTCGGCCTGGTCCCGGCCTCCCAGCAGGCCGCCCTGGACCTGATCCGCGAACTGCAAAAACGCCGCACCGACAACGACGACTGACCGACATGAAGGGAGGGCCGGGTGGCCAACTGGAATCTGTCCGTTGACCTGCGCGGACACGGCAACGACCTGGCCCAGGCCCTCAAGAGCGCCGCGAAGAACGCCCGCAGCCTCGGGACAGCAGCCCGCACCGCGAAAACGGAAGTCCGGGAGCTCGGGCAGGCATCCCAAACCGCGTCCCGGCACATCCGAACCCTCGGCAGCACGGCCCGCGGCACCGCACGCGACCTGAACCGGCTCGGCGACAACGCCGGCACCGTCGCCCGGCGCCTGACCCGGTACGGAGACGCAGCCCGCACCGCCAACCGGCACGTCAACACGCTCGGCGACCACTCCCGCACCACCGGGCAGCAACTGGCCCGCATGTCCGGGCAGATCGACACCGCGATCCGGGACCTGCTGCGCCTGGCCGATGCTGCCCGCCGCGCCGACGCCCGCATGGGCCGTATCGGCGATGCCGGGGTGCGGGGCATGCGCCGCTACCGGGAGGAAACCAGCCGCACCCGCGAGCACCTGAAGAGCATGGCGGTGCTGCTGTCCGGCGGGGCGCTCACCATGGGGGCCGCCGACCTCGTCAAGGAGGGCAACGAGTACCAGCAGGCGATGAACGCGTTCGGCGCCACCACCGGCGCCACCGCCGCGCAGATGCAGCGCGCGTCCGCGACCGCCGACCAGCTCGGTAATGACCTGCGGCTGCCCGGCGCGACGGCTGCGGACGCCGCCGAAGCCATGGTCGAGTTGGCCAAGGCAGGGTTCCGTACCGACCAGGCCATCTCCGCCACCCGCGCCAGCCTGGTCCTCGCCTCCGCCGCGCAGGTCGACGCCGCAGACTCCGCGAAGTACCTCGGCGACATGATGGACCAGTTCGGCATGGGCGCCGACCAGGCCGGCGTTGCCGCCGACACACTGGCCGCCACCGCAAATGCGGCCAGTGGTGACATTATCGACATCTACTACGCGATGAAATATGCCGGGCCCGTCGCTCACGGCCTCGGCGTCAACATGCAGGAAGCCGCCGCTGCGGTCGGCATGCTCGGTAAGGCGGGCATCCTTGGCCAGACCGCCGGCACGACCCTGCGCGGAATGTTCGCCAACCTGGCCTCTCCCACGAAGCAGATGACCGAAGGCCTCGAGGCCATGGGCATCCAGGCGTGGGACGCCCAAGGCCGGTTCAAGGGCCTCAGGTACGTCATCGACGGCCTGTCCAAGGCGCAGCACCACATGACGCAGCAGGACTTCGCCGCCGCGGTGAAGAAGGCCATGGGCAAGCCTGCCATGTCGGGTGCGATCGCGTTGGCCCACCAGGGCGTCGAATCGTTCGACAACCTGATGCAGGCCGTGTCCCAGACCGGGGCCGCATCAGCGATCGCCGAAGCCAAGGGCAAGGGCCTGGCCGGTGCGATGCTCCAGCTGAAGACGCAGGCCCGCCAGACCGGCCTGACGATCTACCAGGGCATGGCCCCGGGGCTGGAGTTCCTGGTCCGCGGCGTCACCGACGGCCTCAACACCGCCACCCCGAAGATCAAAGCGTTCTTCGACTACATCAACGACGCCGCCACCCTCTTCGGCCCGGACATCGCCGCAGCCGCCCGGGAACAGTTCTCCGGGATCGCCGACGCCGTCAGCGACATGGCCGGCGGATTCAAAGACCTCGGCGCACAAGCCCTGGCCGACTTCCTGCACCTGGTGCTGTCCGCCGGGAAGATGGTCATCGACGTCCTCACCAACCTCGGCCATGGCGTCGAACCCGTCGTTGAGGCGTTCGCCGGGCTGAGCGGCGAGGGCAGCACCGTCTCCTCCACCCTGGACACGATCGTCACGGCCGCCGACCTTGCGGCCAGCGCGATCGGATCCCTGTCCGCGATCCTCGTCCCGATCGGGCACATCGTTGCCGGGTTGGTCTCCGCGTTCGGGGCGCTGCCCGGCCCCATCCAGCAGTTCGTCCTGGCCGCGATGCTGGTCTCCCGGATCCAGCCCCGCATGGCCGGCCTGGCCTCCACCGTGTCCGGGCGGGTCACCACCGCCTTCCGCTCCCTGAACGACCAGATGACCGTGCAGCGGACGCTGGCCGCATCCGCCGGCCAGTCCCTGTCCCGCTACGGCGCCGCCTTCGCCGTCCTCCAGACCCGGGTGCCGCTCATCGGCCGCATGGGCGAGGCTTTCCGTACCGCGTCCGCAGGCGCTACCGGATTCGCCGGAGCCGTCCGCGGCGTCACCTCAGCCGCAGGAGCCGGACTACGCGGCGCCATGGGCGGCCTGATGGGCGCCATGGGCGGCCCCTGGGGCCTCGCCCTCACCGGCCTGACCGTCGGCCTGGGAATGCTGGCATCCTCCCAGCAGCAGGCCGCAGCGAAGGCCGCCGAGCATAAAGCCAACATCGACGGCCTCACCCAGGCCATGCGCCAGTCCAACGGCGTCATCGACGAATCGGTGCGCCAGCAGGCCGCCCAGAACATCCAGAACACCAAACTCGCGGGCACCAGCAAGTCCCTGGCCGATGTCATGGGAACGATGGGCTACAGCCTGTCCGACCTGACCGACTCCTACCTCGGACAGGGCGAAAGCGTCGACGATCTCGCCTCCAAGATGGAAGTCCTCGCCAAGAAGCAGGCCGAGGTCGCTGCCGCAGGAACACACGGTGGGGGCCTGCTGGAGCGGCAGACCAAGGAGGCGAAAGCCGCCGAAGCGTCATCAAGCGCCTACGGGGCGGCCGCCAAGGCTCTACGGGGCATGTCGGGGGACGCCAAGCAAGCAGCGAAGAACGCCCGTGACCTGGACTCGGCAACCAAGGGCACCGGCGACGGCGTCAGCGCCTACGACCGGCTGAAAACTGCCGTGGCCGCGCTCGCCGACAAAACCGCCGACGCCGACTCCCGAACCCGCGCCCTGCGTGACGCCCTCGACCTGCTGTCCGGCGGCAGCGTCTCGTTGCAGGCGGCGCAGGCCCGCGTGAACGAGGCCATCACCAACGCCAACGAGGCCATGGCCGCCGGTGTCGACAAGGCCGACGGCTGGGGCAAGGCCCTCCTCCAGGCCAACGGGGCACTGGACACGACCACGAAGAACGGCCAGTCCCTCTTCAACACCCTCAACACGATCGCCGACGGGTCAGCGTCAGCGGCGATCGCCGCCTACGACTTCGCCCAGTCCCAGGGCAAGGGCCTCCCGGAATCATTGGCCGCGGCCCGCGGGGAGATGGAGAAGTCCCGTCAGGCCGCCATCGACCTGGGCACTGGCTACGGCCTGACCGAGAAGCAGGCCGGCGCGGTCGCCGACTCTCTGGGCCTGATCCCTGGGCAGGTGTCGATCCTGCTTCAGACGCAGGGCGTGGACCAGACCCTGTCTGAGCTCCTTGCGGTGCAGGCCCGGTTCGAGCAGTTCCCGGACAAGAAGACCATCAAGGTCGACGCGCTCGGCGAGGGCGCGAAGAAGGAGCTCGAAGACCTCGGCTACAAGATCAAACTGATTCCCGGCACCCGCGAATACAAGATCACCGCGCCGACGAAGGAAGCCCGGGACCAGCTCGACCAGCTGATTCAGAAGCTGAGCGCCACCCCCAGCGGCAAGGACGTCCACGTCAACGCTGAGACGGCACAGGCCATCCAGCAACTCCAGCAGGTCCAGGCGCAGGTGAAGAGAACACCGGGCGCCAAGCAGATCACCGTCTCGACGCTGAACGCCGCCGCCATCCGAGCTCTTGAGGCGGTAGGCCTGAAGACCAGGCAGCTACCCAACGGCAAGACGGCGGTGTTCACCGCAAACGGTCAGGCCATCGGCGCCATCGCCGCAGTGCGCCGCGCCTTGGACGCCCTCAACGGCAAAACGGCCACCACCTATACGAACCATCTCATCACCACCCGTAGGCGAACGATCGTCGAGTCCAACACTCTTAGCCGCCCCGTTCAGGGCGAGGGCGGCATGTCCGCGCACGCTGACGGTGCCGTGGTCGACTACTACGCAAACGGAGGCATCCAGCGCGGAGGCGTCCGCCACTTCGCCGCGGGTGCGGAAAACCACGTAGCCCAGATCGCCCCCGCCGGATCGTGGCGCGTGTGGGGTGAGCCCGAGACTCAGGGTGAGGGTTACGTTCCCTTCGCCCCGTCTAAGCGACCCCGTTCCCGGGCCATCACCGAGGAGATCGTGCGCCGGCTGGGCGGCGACCCCAGCCAGATCCAGTGGAACGCCGACGGCAACGTCACCGACTGGCGCTACGACCCCAACACCGGCTCCCTCTACAGCGCCTCGGACGCCGGGCAGGCCGGACACAAGACCAAGAAAGTAAAGGTCAAGGTCAAGGGGAAGTGGCAGACCAAGGAAGTCGAGTACTTCGACATCGGCGCGGTCGAGAAGAAACTCAAGTCCGCTTCCAAGGCCACCCTCGCCTGGAACAAGGACCTCGAGAAGGTCGCCGACCGGGTCGGCGGTGACGTCGCCCAGGCCCTGGCGGCGATGGGCGAGGACGGCATGAAACTCGCCCACAAAATGGCCACGGGCAGCACCAAGTACATCAACGACATGGCCGCCGCCCTCCGGAACTTGCAGAAGGCTGCGAAGGCATCCCTGACGGACTACACGCGGCAACTCGGCAACGCGAACAAGATGAACAAAGAGTTCGCCGACGACCTCGCGAAGCTGGCCGCGATGGGCTACGGCGACCTCGCCGCGCAGCTGGCAGCGCAAGGCGACGAGGCCGCGCAGCAACTCGCCGACGCCGCAGTCAAAGACAAGGGCAAAGCCGCCAAGGCCAACGCCGCAGCGAAGACCGCGAACAGCTCGCTCACCGCAGACCAGGTGCAAACCCTGGTGCAGATCATCGCCGCGATCAAGTCGAACAAGACCGGCATCCACGAAGTGGCCTCCACCACCGGACTCGGCGAGGACGAGATCATCGAGGTGGCGAACAAGGCCAAGAAGCAGATCTCCAGCAGTCTCGGCCCTCGCGCGGACCGGTTCATGGCCGACCTGATCAAAGCGAACAGGTTCCAGGCCTACGCCGACGGCGGCATCCGGGCAGGCATGTACGCCACCCGCGGCGGCATCATCCGTTTCGCTGAGCCGGAGACGCACGGGGAGGCATACCTACCCCTCAGCCCCAGCAAGCGCCGCTCCGCCCTCCCGGTGCTGCACGACGTGGCGCACCGCTTCGGCCTGGGCCTGACCGACGCCCGCGCGACCCGGCCGGTCGTCATCGTCCGCGAGTCCAGCCCCACCAACGTGACCGTCACCGCCGTGCGCACGGGGGCGACCGCGTCGGATATCGCATCGCAGGTTGGCCGCTCGGTACGCCGGGCCCGCAGGGGAGGGGTGGCCGCCCGTGCCGCTTGAGGACTGGCAGTACGACCTTGGGGGCGTCGTCATCGGCGCCGGCACCAGCGTGCAGGTCATCGAGACCACAGGACTCGGTCGCCCACCGGTGCGGGAATCGGATGTGGACCAGCCCAGCATGGACGGCCAGTTCGCAGGGCCCGACTACTGGGCCGGACGACAGATCCAGTTCGACGCCGCCATCAAGATCCCCGGGAATCCGGCCGCGTGTCACGACATGGTCGCCACCCTTCAGGCTGCGACCGACGCGGCCGCAGTGCGGCTCGTTGGCGGGCAGGGGATGACGCTGCGCATCAAGCGGCCCGGCCGGCCGGTGAAACGGCTGACCGTGCGCGCCCGGAAGCTGGACCCGGAGTACAAGCAGGTCATCCACGGCTACGTGCCCCTGGACATTGAGCTGCTGGCCCACGACCCGACGCTCTACGCGGATGAAGAGTCCACCACCGAGCTGCCGCTGGGCTGGCTCACCGGCGGGGGGTTCGCAGCCCCTGTCGTAGCGCCCATCTACGTACAGGACGGCACGGTTGCCGCGGACCGGCCCGGATGGGTCACCAACGATGGAACCGCCGACGCTTGGCCCATCCTGCGGATCTTCGGCCCGTGCGCGAACGTCACCATCACCAACGTCGCCACCGGCCGCGCCCTCTCCCTGCCCACGCTGAACGTGGCTGCGGGCCGCTGGGTGGAGATCGATACCCGGCCCGGCTACCGGACCGTCACCTGGGACAACGGCGGCAACGCCTCCACCTACCTGTCCCCGAGTAGCCGCATCGACCTGTTCTCCCTGCCGACCGGCACGTCCGAGATGCGCTGGACCGCGTTCGACTCCACCAATTCCGCACGCCTCCGCGTGACCTGGCGCGACGCCTATACAGCCCTCTAGAAGGAGAGCCGACACCATGGCCCTGTTTCCCCGGCCCCTCCTCACCAACGGGGCCACCCACAGCGCGCAGCAGTTCAGGATGCTCGTGCGTGACCTGTCCAACGGCGCTGAGGGTATTACCCAAGGCGACGACCTGAAGGTCTCCCAGCGCTCCACCCCCGGCGGCGGCGTCATCGTCTCCGATGGCTCCGGCGTCATCCGTGGACGCGCCAACACTTTCCAGGGCACCTACTCGGTGTGCAACATCGGCTCCTCCGACGTGGACATCGCCGCCACCGGATCCGGCGCCGGCCGCTCCGACATGGTCATCGTGCGGGTGGAGGACCCCGAGTACGAGGGGAGCCTGGACCCGGAGGTCGATGAGATCGCCTACTTCCAGGTCATCTCCAACGTCTCCAGTTCCGCCACCACCATCCCCGACGGACGTACCGGGATCCCGCTGGCCCGGATCGACATCCCGGCGTCCACGTCCACCATCACCACAGCGATGATCACCGACCTGCGGAAGGTCGCCAACCCCCGTAAGTCCCGCACCATGGTCACGCAGTCCCCGGCCAGCATCAGCACCGGCATCGGCTCCAGCACCGGCTACAGCTATTTCTCCACGGCCGCGGGCTGGAACATCACCATCCCCGACTGGGCGACCAAGGCCATCGTGAAGATCGACGTCAGCCCGATCCGCTACGACCTGGGCAACTTCTGGGGCTACCTGTCCGCCACGTTCGGCTTGAGCCTCACCGTGCAGCCCACCACCCTCGACGACAACCAGGGCACCGGAGCCCGCCGGATCGGCGCCGTCATCGCCGACACCCTCACCATCCCCTCCGTCTACCGCGGAACCACCCAGCTCCTTCGCGTGCGCGCCGCCGCAGCGGACACCAGCCAGGTCGGCCGGATCTACGTCGACTCCGGCACCACGCTGGTCGCCGATGTGCAGTTCGAGGAGGCCCCGCGGTGACCGAGGCGCCGCCGGTGAGGGTCCTCACCCGGCACGCCCTCACCGGGGCGTGGCTGTCGACTGCGCTTCCCGTCACGGACCTGGAGTACGGGCCCGAACTGTCCGGCCCGGGCGAACTGCGCGGCACCCTCTCCCCGCGCCTGGTTGCCTCCAACCCGACCCTTGCCGACCCGGGCACCACCGAGATCTACGTGGAGTCCGACGGGCAGATCGAGTGGGGCGGGCTCATCTGGGACGTCCGCGCCCAGGGCAACGACTACGCCATCGAAGCCGCCTCCTGGTCTTCGTACCTCCAGAAGCGATATGACCTGGACGGCGAGCACGGAGGCCGCGGCCCCTACGTGTACACCGACCGGTGCGACGTCATCCGCAACATCTGGGAGTACGCGCAGTCGATCCCCGACGGCGACCTGGGCGTCACCGTCGATGCAACGACATCCACATCGAAGGTCGGCACCCCAGCCGAGGTGTGGCACTCCTACTGGTACGACCAGACCTCCCTCGGGGACCAGGTCGACGAACTCGTCTCCGACCAGGGCACCCCCGAATACACCTGCACCACCGCCTGGAACTCCGCCAAGACGGACGTGGTCAAGCGCATCAAACTGGGCTGGCCGCGGCTTGGGGCACGCCGCAAAGACATCGAGTTCTCCAGCGGCGTCAACATCATCGAAGAGCCCGAGGAGGCCCTCGCGGGCGACGACTACGCCCAGGTCGTCATCGGCACCGGCGCCGGCGACGGATCCGCCAAGCTCAGGCAGATCTCCGCCGTCCGCAACGGCCGACTCCGCCTCGAAGCCTCCGCCGCATTCCCTGAGGTCAAGGGCGTCGACATTCTCAAGCAGCGCGTGGAGTGGGAGCGGGCCTGGCGGCAGACCCTCGGCGCGGTCGAACAGGTCACCCTGCGCGACACCCCCGCCGCCCCGTTCGGGTCCTGGCAGGTGGGTGACGACATCTACACCCGCGTCCACAACCCGTGGGTGTCGTACACCGGCTGGTGTCGCGTCACCGGATGGTCCATCAAGCCGACTGCGGCGGGCGGCCCGCAGGCCGTCGTCTCGCTGAAGCCCGCCGCCATGTTCTCGTATGGAGGCCAGTAGTGGATATCGGCCGTGAACTGCACGCCCTGAGGGCCCGCCTGGACCGTATCGAGGCCTCCGCCCGCCTGTCCCACGCGTCCATCGACGACACGTCGCTGGAGGTCCGTGACGGAACCGGCAGCCTCAGGGGGCTGGTCGGTTTGCAAGTCGACGGCACGACCGCGGTGAACATTGTGAACGGGCCGCCCCCGCCGCAGCCGACGACGCCGATCCTCGCCTCCGTCCTGGGCGGGATCACCGCCTCCTGGGACGGGGCGTTTGCCGACGGGGCGGTGATGCCGCTGGACTGGCAGCGCGTCGAAGTCCACGCCTCCACCACGGACGGATTCACCCCTGACGCCACCACGCTGCAGGGCACTATCGAGTCGCCGCAGGGCTCCACCGTCGTCGTGGTCACCGACGACCCGGTGTATGTGCGGCTGCTGGCCCGCTCCACCTCCGGCACCGCCAGCACTCCGTCCGCGCAGGCAGGCCCGGCCGGTCCCACACAGGTCGTGCCCACGGACGGAACGGTCACCGAGCTGAAACTTGCCGACGGTGCGGTGACGGAAGGGAAGATCGCAGCTGACGCGGTCGGCACGATTGCGTTGCAGGAGTCCGCGGTCCTGGCAGAGAACCTGGCGGACGCGGCTGTGGAAGTCGGGAAGATCGCCGACAACGCGGTCACCGGCCCCGCGATCGCAGCCTCAGCCGTCTCGGCCGGAAAGATCGCAACCAATGCGGTGACCGCAACCACCATCGCAGCGAACTCCGTCACCTCAAACAAGGTCGCGGCCGGCGCCATCACCACCGACAAACTCACCGTCACCGGCGGGGCCAGCATCCTCACCGAGCCGTCCTTCGAAGGCCCCTACACCGCATCCCTCGTCGCCGGATCAACGTTCGCCAGCCAGGACACCACCGCAGGCAACGGCTCACCCACCTCCCTGAAGATTGACGCCACCTCCGCCACACCCTTGTTCCGGTCAGTGGCGCTCACCTCCGCCGCAACCCTGCCCGGCGAGCAGTGGAACCTGGCCGTGGACTACTGGGTGTCCAACGACTGGGTCGGCACCGAGCTCAGCATCCACGCCCGGTGGGAGACCGCCGCCGGGGCGGTCATCTCCTACGGCAAGGTCGCTGTGACCAGCCCGGTACGGGAGACGTGGACCCGCATCTCCGGCACCGTAACTGCGCCAGCCACCACGGCACGCATTGTGCCCCGCGTGGAATCGGGGTCCGCGACCGCCGGGTTCATCCGCTTCGACAACGCATCCGTACGCCCGGTCCTGGGCGGCACGCAGATCCAGGACGGGGCGGTCACCACCCAGAAGGTCGTTGCCGGGGCGATCCAGACCGCGCAGCTGGATACAGGCGCCGTCAACGCAGACAAGATCGCATCCGGTGCGGTCACCACCGCCAAGTTGGACGCCCTCGCCGTCACCAGCGACAAGATCGCAGCTAACTCCATCACCGCCAGCAAAATCCTCGCCGGCGCGGTCGACGCCACCGCCCTCGCCGCCGACGCCATCACTGGCAAAACCATCACCGGCGGAACCATCACCGGCGCCGTCCTCCAAACCGCCGCCACCGGAGAACGCGTCACCATCAACGAAGGGAACGTCAACAAGGTCCTCGTCTACGACGACACCAACCGCGCCGTAGCGGAAATGTCCGGCCTCGGTCTCGCCCTGGTCGGCACGAACGGCAGCCTGATGTTCCTCGACCCGGACGCCCTCTATCCGACCATCCGCCTCACGAACTCCGCCGGCACCAACGAGGCAGCCATCAACGTCGTCGACGGCACCGCCAGCTCGGCAGACCTCGGCCTGAACAGCGGACAGTTCACCGGCTCCACGTTCCCCGACGTGAAGTGGAGAACGTTCTTCGGTAACGATTTCTGGGTCGCTGAACGCATCCGCAACAGCAACTCCACCACCATCATCGGCGGCCGTATCGCCATGACCGGCACCGCCGCGTCGATCGGATACAGAAACAGCTCCGACACCAGTCAGGAAAGCCTCCTGGCCCTGTACGCCAACCTGGCGCAGATCACCGGCGGCCGGATGGAAATCCTGCCCGCGGCGTCCTCCAGCAGCGCCCTGTACGTCAATGCCGCCTCCGGATACACGGGGAACCTGCTGCGTCTCCTCCTCAACGGCACGGAGAAGTTCGCCGTCAGCAAGGACGGCAACCTCACCCTCGACGGCATCCTCTCCGCGGGGAACGTCGCCGCCGGGCGGCTCACCATCACCCCCGTTGCGAACACGCCCACCAGCCAGGCCGTGACCGGACTGAGCCTGAAGGGGACCAACATCCGCGTCGTCGCCTGCCCAGCCACCACCGTGCCCGGTACTCAGGTCACCGGCGTCGGCGTCACCAGCCAGTCGGCGACCGGCTTCACCGTCTGGTGCACACGCACGAACACAACCGCCACCGTCATCGAATGGATTGCGTACGGAGTATGAGCACTGAACCTGAGCCCACCCCCCAGCCCGAACCGCAGCCGGCATCCGATCCGGTCGTCATCGAGCCGGTAGAGCCGGAAGAAGAGGTCCCGCCCCCGCCGCCGCCCCCGCCGGACGAGACTCTGGGCGTGGTCGTATCGGTGGAGCCGGGCACCTGGTACGAGGTCACCTCGGTATGCGTCACCGAGACGTGCATCAACCTCAACACATCCACGACCGAGCCCGAGGTGTACTCCAACGCCGGCACCATCCGCATGGTGTGCGGCCCGTGCGGCGCCTACCGGCCGATCCTTGAGGTCGTGAAGCTGGACCCCCAGCCTGAGATGTCCTGAACCGCGGGGAAGCCGGGGGAACGGGCGGCCCGACCGCCCATACCCTGATCACCAGGGCGACCCTCCGCCCGACAGCTCCACCACAGAGGGACGATCGCACGCAGCGGTCCGCCACACCATTCACCTGGGCGCGGGGAAGATCCAGGAGTCCGGGCCATGCCCGATCCGACCACACAGCAGGACGAGCCGACGGCTGCCCGGAAGAAGACCAGCAGCACGGGCCCCGAGACTGACACGGCATCCAGCGTCGAACCGGCCCCCACCGCTGCCGACACCACCGCCGCCTATGAGCCCTACCCGGGCGCCGAGTTCTTCCACGGCGGCCGCCACTCGCCGATCGTCAGCGCGATGGCCCGCCGCCTCGAGGCCGAGGGTCACTCGGATGGCCGGCCCATGGGCGCGGACTGGACCAACGCCCACCGCGACGCCTTCACCCGCTTCCAGCGCACGCTGCGCCCCAAGGAGGGCGGCGACGTGTCCGGCATCCCCGACCAAGTCGCCTGGGAACGCCTCCAGGTGCCGCGCGTCAGCCCCCTCCCGAGGGAGTCCTGATGACCAAGACCGGACCGCAGCGCTACCCCGGCGCATCCACCACCTACTGGTACGGGTCGCGATACCAGGGCTCGGCGATGGAGTCCAACGTCGTCGTCTGGCACACGACGGAGGGAACGTCCCTGCCGTCCTACGACGGTGGATCCAACGCCCCGAACTTCACCGCCAAGCCCGACTTCGCGGCCAAGCGGCTCGCCTGGTATCAGCACTTCGACTTCGACGTCTCCAGCCGGGCCCTCGTCAACAAGTCCGGAGGCGTGGAGACCAACACGCTCAATGTGGTGCAGGTCGAGATCGTCGGCACCTGCGACCCGACCACCCATGCGAAGTGGACGAAGGCCGGCTACGCCCACCTGTACACGCCGGAACTGCCTGATTGGGCGATCCGCGACCTGGCCGCCTTCGCCAAGTGGGCCCACGACAACCACGGCGTGCCACTCACCAGCAACGTCACGTTCAAGGCCTACCCGGGCAGCTACGGCAACAACGGTGTCCGTATGAGCGCCACCAAGTGGAACGACTTCACCGGGCACTGCGGGCACCAGCACGTCCCCGAAAACGACCACGGCGACCCTGGACTCCTGCCCATGGCCGCGATCCTCTCCCGCGCCAAGGGCACCAGCGCCCCCGCCCCCTCCAAGCCAGCCCCCACCACTCCCACACTCCCGGAGGGCGACGTGCAGCTGTCCGACCAGATCAGCCTCGGCGACTGGGTCAAGAAGCAGTGGCCGACCGACAAGGGCCTCGCCGACGGCCGCATCACCGTGAACACGGCCCTCGGCTCCGGCTACGCCCACAGCCGGCGCGCCGCCGAAGCGACCGACGAGATCCTCAAGCAGCTCGAAGCGCTGCGCAGCGAAGTCGCGCAGATACGCGCGACCATCACCAAGGGAGCCTGACCATGAAGATCTTCGGACGCGAACCCGCTCTGTGGCTGAACAGCCTCGCCGCCGTGCTCGGCCTGGCCGTCACGTTCAACGTCGGCGGCCTGGACGCCGAAGAAGCCGGCTGGATCGTCGCCGGGTGCTCCGCCATCCTCGGCGCGATCGCCGCGGCACTCACCCGGCCGATCGCCGTGCAGGCCTTCACCACCGCCGTCGCTACGATCGCCTCCGGTGTCGCCGCTTTCGGCTATGAAGCAGCGCCCACCCATGTGGCAGCCATCAACGGATTCGTCCTGGCGGTCCTGATGTTCGTCACCCGCGGACAGGTCACACCGGCCACACCCGCCCTTTCCGCCAGCAAGCCGTCCGCGCCGGTCGCCTGACCGGAACCCACTATGAGCGACGAGCCGACGCCCGGAGAGATGGTCCGGCGACTCGAAGATCGGCTCGCCGACGTCCGCGACGACATTCAGCAACTCGGTCGCCGCATGGACGAGAAGGTCGACCAGAGGATCTACGACCTTCGGCATGAAGCCTTGACCGGGAGGGTGTCCACGCTGGAGACGCTCCGGGAGAAGGACACAGAGAAGCTGGTCGCTACGCGCCGGTGGCTGATCGGCGCGGTCGTAGTACCGCTGATCGGGATTCTCCTTCCGGTCATCATCCTGCTGTCGCGGGGGACCGGATGAGAAAGACGAGATCGCAGATACGGGCCGAGGAACGCAAAGGTCGGCGCGGTGACGCCCTGACGGCTGTTGCCGCGATCGTCCTGGGCCTTGCGGTCGCCTGGATTATCCTGTCCGTCCAGACCCTTCAGGAGGATCTGCGGACATCGAACGAAGCGCGTGACGCTTTGGCCCGCCAGGTTGAGTCGTTGGGGAAGAAGCCGGTGGCCGGCCCGCCCGGTTCGCGGGGGGAACCGGGGCAGGCGACGGTAGGGGCGCCGGGCCCCAGCGGACCGCCTGGTCCTCCTGGCCCACCAGGGGCCTCGGGGAAACCCGCACCCACCATCACGCCCAGCCCGGGCCCTACAGGACCGGCCGGGCCGCCGGGCGCGGACTCCACGGTGCCCGGCCCGTCGGGACCGCCCGGTCAGGACGCCACCGGCGCCCCGGGCCAAGACGGGCAGGACGGCGCTGACGGAACGGATGGCAAGGACGGTGCGCCGCCCAGCGAGTGGACGTACACCGACCAGGACGGCAACACCTACCGCTGCACGCCGGTCGACGACTTCGATCCGGACCGGCCGCGCTACTACTGCACGCAGACCAGCACCGCTACCCCCGGTCCTACGCCGGAATCCTCCCCTTCCCCGAGCCAGCAGCAAGAGCCCAGCGACAACTCCGGTTCGTCCAGCCTGATGCCGCTGGGCCTGCTCGACCGACGCCGCCAGTAGGAGAACACGATGACCACGGTGACCGGGAAACTGATCGGGGCGTCCGCGCCGCAGCGGGTGGAGATGCAGGCGGCTCTGGTCGACGTGACCGGCAAGCCCGCTGTCGGCTACGTGTCCAGCGTGCCGGGGGAGGTGATCCAGGCCAAGGCAATCACTGCTGGTACGGACGGGGTGTGGTCGGTGGACCTCACACCGAACTCCGAGATCACCTCCGACTCGGGCGACACCCTGTGGGCCATCACCGAGGGCCGCACCCTGTCCGGCACGCCGATCGTCTCCTATGTCGTCGTTCCCGACACCGGAACGCACTGGGTGGGCAGCATCCGCGCTTCCCTGGCCGACGCCCAGACCGGCGAAGGGGCCGTCACCAGTCTGGTGCAGTCGGTCAACGGCCAGCAGGGCGTCGTCGTCCTCGACGCCACCGACGTGGCAGCCGATCCGGCTGGGACCGCAGCGGCGTCCACTACCGCGCACGCCGCCGACACCACCAGCGTGCACGGCATCGCCGACACGGCACTCCTCGAAACCACGGCAGGCGCGCAGGCCAAGGCCGACGACGCCCAAGCCCTCGCCACCACCACGGCGGCCGCCGACGCCACCACCAAGGTCACCGCCCACACCAACGCCACCGACCCGCACGGCGACCGAACGTGGGCCGACAACAAGTTCGCCACATCCACGGACCTCGGCACCCTCAACACCACCGTCACTGACCTCGACGGGTTCGTTCAGGACTGCCTGACCAGGGTCTCCGCTATAGAGCTGGGCACTGCCTGGCTGTCGGGCGTCAACTCTGCGGGACCCGTCCTAGTCTCAGGCGCCGACCT
The DNA here is from genome assembly GCF_042958445.1 of Streptomyces sp. NPDC007991. Taxonomy (NCBI): domain Bacteria; kingdom Bacillati; phylum Actinomycetota; class Actinomycetes; order Kitasatosporales; family Streptomycetaceae; genus Streptomyces; species Streptomyces sp. NPDC007991. The sequence goes on along the minus strand of NZ_JBIBJD010000022.1, from coordinate 7,354 downwards.
CACGGTCCGAGACAACGACAAGGGGTACCGCTTCCGACGCGGCGGGTCAGCTCTCGACCTTGAGGCCACCGGCGCCGACCTCATCGTCTCCAACTGGTCCGGCACGGGCTTCGACGGCACCCAACGCGCCTACATGCGGCTCTCCGCGGACGCGCAGAACACGCAGATCGCAGGCCGTGTGGAGTACGTGGACGCCCTATACGGGGCGGTGAAGCACAGCATCGACCCGTCCTCGGGCATGTCCGTCACCGGGAACCTGGACGTCTCCGGCCGGCTCACCGCGTCGGGGTTCGCGCTGCCGATGGTCGCTCCCGGGCCGCAGCCTGCGTACCGGCAGGCGAGTTGGTCGCAGCAGTTCCAGTCCGGGCACGGGTGGACCGCAAGCGGGTCCGGGGTGGCCTCCTCGAATGCGAACGACACCGGCACGTTCTGCCGGGGCACGCAGTCCTTCCAGGTCGTCACCACCGGCACCGGTGCCGTGGCCAACATCCGCCGCCTGGCCAGTACCCTGCCGGATCTGACGGGCAAGGCCATCCGACTCATCCTCCAGATCAGCGACGTGACGCACCTGAACCAGATCAACGTGCAGGTCGGCTCCAGCAGCTTGGCGAACTACTTCCAGTGGCGCCTGCACACCCACGCCTCCACAGCGGAGAACCAGATCCTGTCCGGTGAGTGGGCGGTGGTGACGCTGTCGTGGGCGGATGTGCGCTCGGCGGCCGGCACGTACTCGATCTCATCCACCGGCGTCCCGTCCGTGACGTCCGGCTTCACGGACTTCCTGGTGCAGACGGTCGACGACAACACCGGCAACGCGCTCACCGTGAACCTCCAGGCCGTGGAGGTCGTGTCGGACACGACGGAGACCTTCCCGGGTGGCGTCGTCTCCATCACCTTCGACGACTCCTACGCCAGCCAGTTCACCGCGGCCCGCCCCAAGATGGACACTCTGGGGTTCAGGGGCACGCTATACACGATCTGCGACGTCATCGGTACCGGCGGATACCTGACCACGGCACAGCTCCAGTCCGTGCAGAACAACTCCGGGTGGGAGGTCGCCGGGCATGCCTATACGGCTGCGGCCCACAACGCGAAATACAACACCCTGTCGGCGGCCACCGTCGAGGACGACATCCGCAAGACCCGCATGTGGATGGTCTCCAACGGGTTCGCGTCCGACAGCTTCGCCTACCCGGGCGGCTGGTTCTCGAGGACCAGCGACAACGTCTCCATCGAGTCCCTCGCCTGCCGCTACTTCGCCAGCGGCCGCGGCATCTCAAGCGCCGACAACCTCGAGAGTTTCCCGCCGTCGATGCCCCTGCGGATGCGGTCCATCACCGGCATCGGCTCCCTGGCCGGCGCCGCCGCCAAGGGCCTGCCCGCCAACCTCGTCGGCGCCGGGGGAGCGCTGGACCGCTGCCAACTGGACGGCGACTGGACGATCCTCACCTTCCACGAGGTGGTCGCCGGTACCGCGGCGAACGCCAACCAGTGCTCACAATCCGACTTCGATCTGATCATGGATGCGATCGCGGCCCGCGGTATCCCCGTCCTCCCGGTGGGCGACGTCCTCCGGCTCTACAGCTAAGGAGACCGTCGTGGCCCTTCAGGACCTCCCCCTCGCCTGGTCCCGCCTCCGCAGCGCATGGCGCCTGTCCGGCAACGCCGCGGTCACCGGGAACCTGGCCGTGGACGGCACCCTCACTGTCGCCGGCAGCGCCCTGGCCACACCGAGTGTGCCGCAGCCCTCCGACCACGGCATGGTGTCGTGGGCCTACAGCCCTGAACTCGCGGTCACCACCCTCACGCCCGTCCTGGGGACGGTGTATTTGACCGCCCTGCCCGTGCGCAGCGCGACCACCATCTCCAAGCTGTGGTTCCTCATGGGCACCGCTGCGACCACCCCGACCGCCGGGCAGTCCTGGGCCGGGCTCATCAGCCCGACCGGCACCCTGCTGTCCACCGCCAGCCTGGACAGTGTCATCACCAGCGGCAACGCCGCCAAGTCCGCGACCCTGTCCGCCGCGCAGGCGGTGACCCCCGGCATGTACTGGGGTGCGCTGCTGTTCAATGCGGCCGTGGCCCCGGTCCTCTACAAGACGAACATGCCGTTCCTGGGGTTCGCCAACGTCAACCAGTCCGCAGCCGCCTACCGGTACGCGATCAACGGAACAGGCCGGACGACTCTGACGGACATCACCCCGTCCAGCAACACGGCCGGCCAGTCCATCTGGATGGGCGCCTCGTAGGTCTGAGGTCCGGCCCGTCCGCTGCCTCGGCACGCTCGTACGATGGCGGCATGAGCAGCCCTGTCTCCGGCAGACCTAAGCTCACTTCTCGGTGACGCTAGTGACGGTCTCCATCATCCCCAGCGCTTCGGAACTGGCCTTGATCGTGGCGGCGCGACGGATGAGTTCCGAGACCTGCTGGGAGAGCCGTGTCAGGTCACCAACAACGTGCGCGGCGTCAGGAGTGTCGGCGATCAGCTTCAACAGCTCAGCCGCATAACCCGCGTCACGGGCGAACACTTCCTGATCCCGGGCTACCGTGCTGGCCAGAATGCGGGCGGGGGTGATGGCGGTCACGGTGTCCTCACTTCTCGGTGTCGCGGTCGACGAGGTGCGGGTAGCGGGCCTCCAGCGCAGCCAGCCGCGCCTTCTCCCGCAGGTAGCCCCGGCGTGTGTACAGCAGAGCGCTGATGCTGACCACGAGGGACAGGATGCTTAGGGCGAGAACCGTCATGGTCGGGTCCCTACTTCTCACTTCTCGTTGACTTGCTTGCGGGCGTCTTCGTCGGCGGGATCCAGCGTCAGGGCGATGTCGGCCTTGTCCGGGGAAGCGACGTGAATCACCTCGGTCACTTCCCAGCGACCCCCACCGTGCTCGGGGTCTTCCCACTCGATCAACTCGCCGGTCCTCGGAACCACGGGGAGGTAGGCGGTCCAGTCGACGTGCGGGAAGTGGAGACCGACCTTGATGCCTTGCGTGGGCTTGACCGCTTCGGCGGGCCCGATGACGGCGACGGTCCGGCCGTGCCGGGTGAGGGCGATGGTCTCGCCGGTGGTGCGGGCGTGGTCGGCGATGTCGCCGAGCTGCGCGCGGGCGGCTTCGATGCCGTAGGACTTCTCCATGAATAAACCTTAAGGGCTGTAAGGAAGTGATCGCAAGTGGGTTCTGCACACTCAACCGGGCAGGACCATGCCACAGCCGAATGTCAGTGCGGTCTGCCATCATGCAGGCATGGACCTCTCCACGATCCTCACCTGTACAGCCGCCTTCATGGGCGGGTTCGTGGGTGCCGTCATCGCCTACTTCATTCGCCAGCGCGGGCGTCCGGCTAAGGTGCATGCGCCTGGCCCGTCCCCTTGGCCGGTGGAGCCCCTGCCGCTCGTGCACTACGCGAAGATCCCGGATGGCGCCATCACGTCCGGGAAGATTCAGTTCGGCATCGACCCTGGCAAGATCGCGTTCGGCCCCATCACGCCGGACGATCTGGCGGCCGGTGATCCTCGCAAGGACCGGTAGAGCCGGTCTCGCCCTCGATGCCTCCGCACGCAGCGGAGGCATTGTCGCGTCGAGGAACGTGCAAGCTGGCTCGTCATAATGTTCCTCACCCGAGGGGTTACTACTTCCTTCTACTGGTGACGATGCGCGTGCTGCGCCGCATAGCGTCTGCCCATGGAACAGCCCAGTGTCGCGAACAAACCGGACTGCCCCACGTTGGACGAGATCCGGGCATGGCCGGCGACGGTCAGCGTGCCGATGGCCGCCACTGCGCTCGGCGTTTCGAAGGAGCACCTCCGCCAGTTGATCATCCGTGGCGAGGCGCCGGTAAAGCTCGTCCCGCTCGGCGCTCGCCACCGCGTGATCACCGCGTCGCTGGTGCGTCTGCTTGAGGACTCCTAATCACAGGACGGCTCCAGGCGACGCGCATAACTAGGACTTGAGAGTCGATCTACCAGAACTACTACTGGATCTACCAGCCGAGCCCGTTCTAGTAGTTCGTCGCGGGGGTCATCCGCTGTGGCGTCGGATAACCTTCCGTTCTTCGACGCCGGACCTGCTCAGGACTTCTGAGCCTTGAGATAGGCCCGCTCTCGTCGACGCGCGAGGAACTGCCACCACTTGGGGTTGTAGTCCAGATCATGGCGTGCGGCGTTAAGGAAGGCAATGCGGGCGTTCGTGGCTTCTTGCAGCAGTACCTTGAACCCCGCCGCATCCACTGACGTGTTCGGCGACCAGATCGCCATGTACTCCTCGGCTTTGGTGATCACATACTCGGGAGCGCACAGCCGTATGCCGTCCAGAGCGCACGCCATTTCTACGTTGGCGTCTGACTGGCGTGCGAGCAGATGGTCGACCAGGTTGTCATCGGATGGGACCCCAGCCCCGTGCAGCTGGCGTATCCAGTGGGAGGGCAGGGAGGCCGCTGTCGTCGCGTCGAGGAAACGCCGGTATGCCTGTGCGCGGTCCTCGGGGCTCCCGGTTCGCGCCACTCCCACGGGACGGTACCGGCTGATGAGTGCGCTCGCGATGCTGCCGACTGCTTTGATGCTGGCGGAGCTGACGGGTTCCATGGGCTCGGTTCTACAGGACCCCACCGACACTCTGACTAGCCTTCCGGGGATCACGAAGCCTCACCTACTACATAATTACTGTTATGTGGACGTCTCACGGTGGGGGGTCCAGGAGGCCCAAAGGAGTTGCCGATGAGCGACCCTGCAGAAGCGTTCGAGCGTCTCATGCGACTGCGCCCCGAACTCTGGTCAGAGATCCACCGCAGTCGAGACTGGGCGATCACCATCACCAACTCCAACGACCTTGAGGTCTTTCTCAACCCAGAGGACGCCAAGGGTCTGGACGGCTGCGCGCTGTACGCCATGCCGATTCGGCAGAGCATCGGAGTTCAGCCCGGGCAGGTACTCATCTTCGACCGCCTTAGCGGTCAGTACATCCGTCGCGGAGAACACCCCCGAGCGTCATGACTGAACTCGTACCGACCGCGCGCCCGGGCCAGCTCGCCGCGCGCACCCGCAGCGCCGCCGACGACTGGCCCCCCGAAGCCCTCAACTTCGCCACCGAGTTGGCCGAGCACTACCCGGACGGCGATCCCTACCCCGGCATCGTCGGCGCCTGGATCGCCCGACAGAAGACCCCCAACACCCGCCGCACCTACGTCCGCCAGTACCGGGTCTGGGACACCTACGCCCGCGGCACCGGCAAGCACCCTCTCCAGGCCCGCTTCCCCCTGGCCGAAGCGTTCTCCCGGCACCTCGAGACCGCGCCCACCATGCAACCAGTCAAGGGCGGCCACCGCGGCGAGAAGGCCCCGACGGGCCCGCCGCGCTCCGACGCCGCACGGGCGAACCTCCTGTCGGCGTGCTCCTCCTTCTACACCTACGCCGTCCGTGCCCGCGCCGCCGAGTTCGACCCCTTCGACCTCGTCGCCCGCCCCGAACTGGACCAAGACGGCTCCAACACCCAAGGCAGCACCGAAGAAGAGTCCGCGCTACTACTCGCTGCGGCATACGAGGACGGACCCCGCTCCTACGCCCTCCTGCTCACCATGTACACCGTCGCCCTGCGCCTCGACTCCGCCCTCGGCGCCCAAGTCGAAGACCTCGGCTACGACAAGGGCCACCGCATCCTCAACGTCCGACTCAAGGGCGGCCGCCGCAAACCCAAGGTCGTCCCCCCGGCCACCGGGCACGCCATCGACGTCTGCCTAGGTGGCCGCACCACCGGGCCGCTGTTCCAGACCCGCACCGGCAAGCCCTTGGACCCCGCCTACGTGTGGCGGCTCGTGCGGCGCCTGGCCAAGAAGGCCGGCATCGCCAACGCGGCCACGTTCCACCCGCACGTCCTCAAGCACGACGCCGTCACCCACGCCCTTGACGCGCCAGACGCCAAGCTGCACCACGTACAGGACTTCGCCGATCACAAGGACCCGCGCACCACCCGGCGTTACGACCGGCGCCGCGGACGGCTCGACAATAGCCCCGGCTATCGGATCGCTGCCCGAATTGCGGAGCGCCTACCTGCGGAGGACGCTGACTAGCCAGCCGCGGGCATACGCAGTGGGGTCTGGCCGTATTCGATCTTCTCGGCCGCTTGCTCCTCGCCCGCGGCAGTCGTCGCACCTGTCCCAGACGAGTTGGGGCTCATCGGTGTCTTCGTCGACCTGGGCGACTTGCACGGACCCGTCCCCGTCGCATTCGTCGCAGGTGAACTCGTACTCGCCCTCTACCAATTCCATCGCTGTGCACTCTCCCCGGGGCCGTGTGTGAACGGATCATGATCCTACTCAGCTGGCGGGTGTGTCCCAGTACCCGGTGTGGGCGATGGTGTCCGCGGTGACGGGGGGTTGCGCTTCACCGGTTTCGGGGTCGGGCTGCCGGTCGGCGAGCAGGGGGTGTGTGGCGGCCATCTGGCCGACGACCTTGTTCACCCACTGGTACTGCAAGGGCTGCCGGTTGTGGTTGAGCAGCAGTGTGTGGACGCCCGGGTCTGCCGGTTCGGGCCGGACCTTCAGGTACTCCTTGAGGGCTGCCCCGGTCATCGGCTCCAGGACGAACTGTTTGCCGGTGTTCTCGTGGTCGTCGGGGGCGCGCAGCTCCCAGGTGTGGTCGGTCTGGGGGTAGAGGTGGCGGGTGTCGACGCGGACGACTTGGGAGGGGCGCAGGCCTTCGAGGAGGAGGTATACGGCGAGCCGGTCGCGCTGGTAGTGGCGGGAGTGGTTGGGGCCCCATACGCCAATGCAGTAGAAGAGGGTGGCCCGTTCCATGGGGGTGAGGCGGTTTTTGGCGCCGGCGGGTCTGGGGACACCGGAGCGCAGGACGGTGAGGTTCGGGGGGAGGGTGATGAGGCCGCGTTCCTGGGCGGCCTCAAAGTACTGGGTGAGGGCGGTGATGCGCCGGTCGTGGGAGCGGGCAGCGTCGGGGTGCTTCTGTGCGAGGTAGGCGAGGGCGTCGGGCCCGTCGAAGGGACGTCCGTCGAGGTAGCGGTTCAGGTGGCATTGGGCGGCCCAGGCGGCGATGTCCTGGGGGCGGGCGGTGAGCGCGTCGACGGGGGGCCGCTGAGCCACGCACCAGGTGAGGAAGCCTTTAGGGCCGGCGAGTTCGCGGGTGTATTCGACGCGGGTGGAGTGGCGCAGCACGGAGTTCTCCAGCCAGGTGTGCAGCAGTTCCTCAGCGTCCATGCCCCATAGTGTGCCCGCATCATTGATCAAGTTTCAAAACTTCTGAGCTACCTCTGCCCCATTGCTGTTGTGGTGCGGGACGTGGGGAAGTGCGGGGGTGGGGGTCGCGCGCACTGCGGTTAGTGGGTGGGGGCCGAAGTTTTGCCACCTACTCGA
>NZ_JBIBJD010000021.1:0-128576 GCF_042958445.1 Streptomyces sp. NPDC007991 | reverse complement strand
GGTGGGCGCCGCCGCCGGGGCCGCCCCGGCGCCCCCGGGGGCTTATCGGCCGGCGGGGCAAGCGCCCGCCGCGGCGGCGACCCCGACCCGGTGGGTGTGCCCCCGGGCGGGGCGCGCCGGAGAACGGCGCCCCCGGCGACCTCGCGGGTGCGTTTCCCGACAGCCCGTCAATCAGCCTGTCCATCACTCAGCCGGTACCGGCGAACCGCCTCACCAGCCGCTCCCCCGTCGCCACGGCCGCCACCCGGTCCTCGATGGGCGACACGCGGGCGTTCTTGAAGACGATGTAGGTGACGCCGGACGGTGTGCCGCCGCCCTCGGGGTCGGCGCGGATACCGAGGGCCTTGGCGGTCGCGTAGGACGCCTCTCCGATGATGTCCCGCGGGCCCGTGTCGCCGACGACCGCGTACCGCACACGGTCGCGGTGGACGACGGCCACGAGGGAACCGCCGCCCACGCCGTGCTCCCGGTAGTCCCAGATGCGGCTCGGGGCGGGCACGACGATGAAGGGGAGGCGTTCGGCGCTCAGGGGACGGCCGTCGGACTGCACGTAGGCGGTGCTGTCGGAGAAGTGGGGGTCCGTGCGGCGGTTGCAGCGGGGTCCGGGGCGCCCGTCGCAGTCGATGTCCATGTCGGCCTTCCAGAACACGGCGTCACGGGTGCCGCAGACCGGGATGTCCGCGGGTGCGCCGCTGTCTGCCCGGTACCGGCCGCGGGAGACCGGAGCGCAGTCCCGCACCTTGGCCAGCAGATCGGCGGCGCGGACGGGGGGCTCGCGCCACACCACCGGCTGGGGCGGGGCGGCGGGTGTCGTCGGGGCGAGGAGAGCGGCGCTGGCCACGGCCAGTGTGAGCGACTGGACACGCACGATAGTGAAGCCTCTCGGAGGGAACCTGACGGGCACTCAGCCAATCTGGCCCCGGGACGACCACCCGGCCACCGCTGGGGGGCCGGACGGTGCACGGCCCCAACCTCCGACAGGGGCCGGGGGCCTGAGTCCCTGTAAGGACTCGGGCCGGCCCGGCCACCCGTGCCGGCGCGGGATCTGCGACGACAGCGGTCCGCGCGACAAGCCCGAACTCCCTGGTTTCCGCCAGGAGTTCGGCCGTGAGGACTTCAGCATACGTAACTCTCCCGGGTGGTCACGAACGGCCGCAGGTGACGCCCTCACGGAGGCCTCCGCGCACCCCGCCCTCTTGATGCGATCGCACCGGCCGCGCCATATTGGTCCGGACCATTCCCGAGTGGCCCCGGGAGGCAGTGTCGTGCGAGGCCTTTCCTTCCGCCCCTCCTCCCTCCTTCGCACCGCGCCCTGCGCGGCTCTCGTCCTGGTCGCCTCCTGCGGCTGGGCCGGCACGGGCGAAGGGGACGGCGGCTCTCCGCCCGGCGCGCCGACAGGCGTCACCGCGACAGCGGGCACCGCCACGAGCGTGCACGTCATGTGGAACACGACCGCCCGGGCCGAGGTCTACGAGGTATATCGCGGCACCACGAAGGTCAGGGAAGTGCCGGGCTCGAAGCACATGGTGGACGTCACCAGGCTTCGGCCCTCCACCCTGTATGTCTTCACCGTGCGGGCCCGGGACGCCGAGGGGCGGCCGGGAGCGCGCAGCCTGGAGGTCCGGGCGAGGACCCCCGCGGCCGTCGCGGACGACCACTCCGCGCCCACCCGCCCATCGGCGCCGCACGGCCGGGCGGTGGGCAACCGGGCGGTCCAGCTGTCCTGGTCCGCCTCGACGGACGAACGGGGCGTGGTGTCGTACGACATCCATCAGGGGGACGCGAGGATCCACAGCGTGAGCGGGTCGCAGACGGCAGCCGTCATCACGGGACTGCGGCCCGGCACGGCCTACTCGTTCACCGTCCGGGCCAGGGACGCGGCCGGGAACGTCTCCCCCGCCGCTCTGGCCGTCCGTGTCACCACACCGGGCAGGGACGACGGCCGCGCGACGGCCCCCACGGGCTTTCGGGCGAGCAGCCACCGCGCGGACGGGGCGTACTACGTCGACCTGAGCTGGGTGCCGCCGCGCGTGGACGGTCAGGTCACCGAGTACCGGATCCAGCTGGACGGCCGGCCCGCCACCTCTGTGGTGTACGGCGGGGACGCGCCGAGCGACCGGGCCACGTACAGCTTCTACGTGGGGCGGCACGCCGGAGTCAGCCACCGGGTCCGGGTCCGGGCCATGCTGCCGGACGGCACCTGGGGAGGGTTCTCGACGGAGCGGACGGTGACGACGGGGGCGAGGCGCTGACGGGTTCTCCGGCATGGTCCGGCCGTGGGAACCCGTCACCTGCCCGGCGGCACCCGGCGTGCGGCCGGGACCGGGGGCGCCTTGGCTGACCCCGAGGCAGCACGGGCGTTCCCCGACCCTCGGCGGCGCAAGGGATGTACCGCCAACCGTGCCGCCGGAGGGCAGTCCACATGCGCAACTCATCGCCACTTCTCCGCTCCGGCCTGACCGTGGCAGCCGCCGCCGCGCTGCCCCTCGCCCTGGCCGCGGTGCCGGCTGCCGCGGGCCCTGGCATCTCCGTGAGCACCACGGGTTCCACGGTGTCGGTCACGACCAGCGCGTGCACCCAGATCAACGGCAGCTGGGGCACCGCCTCGCTTCTCACCAGCAGTCAGGGCAGTTTCGCCCAGGGCCGCCAGGTGACCCTGTCGGGGACGTCGACCAGTCAGTCCGCCGCCTGGTCGAACGTCTCCGCGGGGACATTCACCGTCATCGTCATCTGCTCGGACGGCACCACCGCGGGCACGCAGTCGGTCGTCGTCTCCCCCGCTCCCTCCCCCACGAGGTCGCCGTCCCCGTCGGCCTCGCCGTCCCGCGGTGTCATGGGCGGGGTCGGCGGGAGTGCCACGGACTACGGCACCATCACGCTCGTGGCGGGCGGCACGCTGGTCGGCACCGGCCTCCTCGCGACGGCCTGGTACCTGCGCCGGCGCAACAGGCCGTACCGGCTCTGATCCGGTACGAACGGCGGCCCGCCCTCCCGAAGCGCTCCGGTCGGGCGGGCCGCCGTCACACGCAGGCCGGCTGTCGGCTCGGGCGCTCAGCCATCACGTCCCCGTCAGGCGACCGGCCAGCCGTCGCGGGCCGGTCAGACCGGACGGGTCACCGTCGCACACCGGTCAGGCCGGGCGCGTCGGCTCGTCGGTCGGGAGGTCGGCGAAGTCCGCCAGGGCGCGTCTGAGCCATTGCGTCCAGAACGTCTCCAGGTCGATGCCGGCCTGGAGCACCAGATGCCGCAGCCGGTCCTGCGCGCCGTCCCGGCCGGGCGGGAAGTCGCGCTTCTCGATCTCCTGGTACTCCGCCAGCTGCCGCTCGTGCAGCTCCAGGTGGCGCCGCAGATCGGCCTCCAGGCCCGCGGTGCCGACCACGGCCGCCGCCCTCAGCCGCAGCAGCAGCACGTCGCGGTGCGGCTTGGGGTCCTGGGAGGCGGCCGTCCAGCGGGCCAGTTCGGCGCGGCCCGCCGGCAGCACCTCGTAGCTCTTCTTCTGCCCGCGTGTCGGCTGCTCGGCGGGCAGGGCCCGGATCAGGCCGTCTGCCTCCAGCTTTCCCAGCTCGCGATAGATCTGCTGGTGCGTCGCGGACCAGAAGTACCCGATCGAGCGGTCGAACCGGCGGGTCAGCTCCAGCCCGGACGACGGCTTCTCGAGCAGGGCGGTCAGGATCGCGTGCGGGAGTGACATGGCCTCATCCTAGGGACGTGTTCCCGCACTACAGGGCGGCCGCCAGCTCGGTGCCCTGCTTGATGGCGCGCTTGGCGTCCAGCTCCGCGGCCACGTCGGCGCCGCCGATGAGGTGGGCGCTGCGCCCCGCCGCGATCAGTTCCTCGTACAGGCCGCGGCGCGGCTCCTGGCCGGTGCACAGCACGATCGTGTCGACCTCCAGCACGGTGCTCGCGCCATCGATCGTGAGGTGCAGCCCGGAGTCGTCGATCCGGTCGTAGCTCACACCCGGGACCATGGTGACGCCGCGGTGCTTGAGTTCGGTGCGGTGGATCCAGCCGGTGGTCTTGCCGAGGCCGGCGCCGACCTTGGAGGTCTTGCGCTGGAGCAGGTGGACGGCGCGCGGCGGGGCGGGCCGCTCGGGTGCGGCGAGGCCGCCGGGGGCGCGGTAGTCCAGGTCGACGCCCCACTGGCGGAAGTACGTCTGCGGGTTCTCGTGCGCCTTGTCGCCGCCGTCCGTGAGGTACTCGGCGACGTCGAAGCCGATGCCGCCCGCGCCGAGGATCGCGACGCGGTCGCCGACGGGGGCGCCGTCGCGCAGGACGTCGAGGTAGCCGAGCACGCTCGGATGGTCGACGCCCGGGATGTCGGGGGTGCGCGGGGTGACGCCGGTGGCGACGACGACCTCGTCGAAGTCGTCGACGTCGCCGGCCGTGACGGGGGTGTTCAGCCGTATGTCGACGCCGTGCCAGTCGAGCTGGGTGCGGAAGTAGCGGAGCGTCTCGTCGAACTCCTGCTTGCCGGGTACCTTGCGGGCGACGTTGAGCTGGCCGCCGATCTCGCCCGCCGCGTCGAACAGCGTCACCTCGTGGCCGCGTTCGGCGGCGGAGACCGCGCACGCCAGTCCCGCCGGCCCGGCCCCGACGACCGCGACGCGCTTGCGCAGCCGGGTCGGGGAGAGCACCAGTTCCGTCTCGTGGCAGGCGCGCGGGTTGACCAGGCAGGAGGTGATGAGACCGCTGAAGGTGTGGTCGAGACAGGCCTGGTTGCAGCCGATGCAGGTGTTGATCGCCTCGGGCCGGCCGGCGGCGGCCTTGATGACGAAGTCCGGGTCGGCGAGCATCGGGCGGGCCATCGACACCATGTCGGCCGCACCCTCGGCCAGCAACTCCTCGGCGAGTTCGGGGGTGTTGATGCGGTTGGTGGTGACGAGCGGGATCGACACCTCGCCCATCAGCCTCTTGGTCACCCAGGTGTAGGCGCCGCGCGGCACGGAGGTCGCGATGGTGGGGATGCGGGCCTCGTGCCAGCCGATGCCCGTGTTGATGATGGTGGCGCCGGCGGCCTCGACGGCCTTGGCCAGGGTGATCACCTCGTCGAGCGTGGAGCCGCCGGGGACGAGGTCGAGCATGGACAGCCGGTAGACGACGATGAAGTCCTCGCCGACCGCCTCGCGCACCCGGCGCACGATCTCCAGGGGGAAGCGCGTGCGGTTCTCGTACGAGCCGCCCCAGCGGTCGGTGCGCTGGTTGGTCTGCCGGGCGATGAACTCGTTGATGAGGTAGCCCTCGGAGCCCATGATCTCGACGCCGTCGTAACCGGCCTGCCGGGCCAGGCGGGCGGTGCGGGCGTAGTCGTCGATGGTCCGCTCGATGTCGGCGTCGGTGAGCTCGCGGGGCGTGCGGGGGCTGATCGGGGCCTGGAGCGGGCTGGGGGCGACCAGGTCCCGGTGGTAGGCGTAGCGGCCGAAGTGCAGGATCTGCAGCGCGATCCGGCCGCCCTCGCGGTGCACGGCGTCGGTGATGACCCGGTGCTGCTCGGCCTCCGCCTCGGTGGTGAGCTTCGCGCCGCCCTCGTAGGGGCGTCCCTCGTCGTTGGGCGCGATGCCACCGGTGACGATCAGGCCCACGCCGCCGCGGGCACGGGCGGCGTAGAAGGCGGCCATGCGGGCGAAACCGCCCTCGGCCTCCTCGAGTCCTACGTGCATGGAGCCCATGAGGACCCGGTTGGGCAGGGTGGTGAAGCCCAGGTCGAGGGGGGTCAGCAGGTGCGGGTAACGGCTCATCGGGCCCTCCGTGCGCGGTGTCGTGTCTGTAGTTGTAGAGGACCGCGGACGGTTTATGCAACTAGTTGCATAAGGTGATGGAGGGCACAGTGGCCGATGACGGGGGAGGTGGAGGGGCAGCGGCGGTCACCGGCTTTCGAGGCGCACGTGCAGTTCCGCCTCCTGGTCGCCGGAGACCGTACTGAGGTCCCGCACATCGAACAGCGAGTCCAGCCTCATGCGGAACTGCTCGATCGCCCAGTAACCACCGTGCAGGTCGGCGTCGACGGAGGACGACAGCCGGGCAGGTCGCGCCCCCTCGTGCGCGTCGGCGACGTCGAACGTGCCGAGCCACACGGTCGGGCGGGTCGCGTGCAGATCCTCGGGTACGTCGTCGGCGCACCGGTCGGACTCGAAGCAGGCGCACAGCGTGTCGAAGACGATCCGGGCGTCCTGCTTGCTGCACCCGCTGATCTCCACCGAGACGGAGTGGGGATGCGGTTGCTCACGGTCCATCGTGATCGCTCCTCTCCTGGCGTATCCGCCCCTACCCCAGCAAAGCACCACCTTCTGCCCGGCACTACCGGCGGTGCCCCTGCCGTGATGACGGGTTTACGGAGCGGGCGGCTCCGTGTTGGGAGATGGTGGAGGGTGACGGACGGGGCCTCGGATCGACGGCCCCGCTCGCCGGAACAGCGGTAGAACATGGGGTGTCGGCACCGTGACGCGTGCCGCGAGATCGGCGAAGGCGGGGCGTGGGATGAGTGCAGCCGGGGCTCCCATGGCCGAGGGCGACGAGCCGGCGCGCGCGCCGGTGCGGCCGAGCGGGCTGCTCGACGTGCTGCGCGTGGCCTCGGTGGTCCTGGACGCCGAGGGCCGCATCGTGCTGTGGAGCCCGCAGGCCGAGGAGCTGTTCGGGTACGAGGCGCGGGAGGCGCTCGGGCAGTACGCCGCGCGGATCATGGTCCACGAGCAGCACCTGGATCTCGTGGTCAAGCTGTTCGCTGACGTCATGGTCACCGGGCAGAGCTGGGCCGGGGCCTTCCCCGTCCGCCGCAAGGACGGCACCACGCGGCTCGTGGAGTTCCGCAACATGCGGCTGCTGGACGACCAGGGGGACGTCTACGCGCTCGGTCTGTGCGCCGACCAGTCGACCGTGCACCGGCTGGAGCGCGAGGTGGCGCTGTCGACGCGGATGATCGCCCAGTCGCCGATCGGGCTGGCCGTGCTGGACACCGACCTGCGGTACGTCTCGGTCAACCCGGCGCTGGAGGAGCTCAACGGCGTGCCGGCCGAGGAGCACCTGGGCCGGACGGTCGGCGAGGTGGTGCCGCGGATGGACGTCGACGCCCTGGAAGCCGCGGCGCGCCGGGTGCTGGACACCGGGCAGCCGGTCGTCGACCAGTCCACGATCGGCCGCACCCCGGCCGACCCGCACCAGGACCACGCCTGGTCGATCTCGCTGTACCGGCTGGAGAACGCCTTCGGGACCGTGCTGGGCGTGGCCCTCTCGATCGTCGACGTCACCGAGCAGTACCGCGCGGGCATCGAGGCCGAGGCCGCTCGGCGCCGCCTGGCCATGATCGCCGACGCCTCCGGCCGCATCGGCACCACGCTGGACCTGGACCGCACGGCCCGCGAGCTCGTCGACGTGGCCGTGCCGGAGCTCGCCGACATCGCGGCCGTCGACCTGCTGGACGCGGTGGTGCAGGGCCGGCGCACCAGCCTCGGCCCGGCCGAGCCGGCCGTGATCCGCGCGCTGGCGGTCCAGGGCTACGACTCCGCCGAGGCGCTGGAGGCGGCCGACCCGCCCGGGCAGGTGGCCCGGTACGGGTCCGACCGGCTCGTCACCCAGTGCGTGCGTACGGGCGCTCCCGTGATGCTCCCGGAGGTCGGGGACGAGGACCTGCCGCACATCGCCCGCTCCCCGGAGGCGGCCGGGCTGCTGGGCCGGGCCGGGGTGCACTCGTATCTGGCGGTGCCGCTGATCGCGCGCGGCGAGGTGCTGGGCGCCCTGGACCTCAAGCGCACCCGCAATCCGCTGCCGTTCACCGAGGACGACCTGCTGCTGGCCCGCGAGCTGGCCGCGCGGGCCGCGGTGCAGATCGACAACGCCCGCTGGTACCAGAGTGCCCGCGAGACCGCGCTCACCCTCCAGCGCAGTCTGCTGCCCAGCCATCCGCCCGTGACGGGCGGGCTGGAGGTCGCCTCCCGCTACCAGCCGGCCGGGGCCACGAGCGAGGTGGGCGGCGACTGGTTCGACGTGATCGGCCTGGAGGGCGGCAAGACCGCGCTCGTCGTGGGCGATGTGATGGGCAGCGGCATCCCCGCGGCGGCGGCCATGGGGCGGCTGCGGACGGCGACCAACACGCTGGCCTCCCTCGACCTCGATCCCGCCCGGCTCCTGGAACACCTCGACAAGATCACCGCAGGGCTGGAACAGGCCATCGCCACCTGCGTCTACGCCGTCCACGACCCGCATCTGCGACAGTGCCGGATCGCGAACGCCGGGCATCTGCCGCCGGTGCGCCTCCGGACCGGGCGGCCTCCCGAACTGCTCGACCTGCCGACGGGGGTGCCGCTCGGGGTCGGCGGTATCGCCTTCGCCACGACGACCGTCGACCTCGAGCCGGGCGACCGGCTGGTGTTCTACACGGACGGCCTCGTCGAGACCCGGCGCGACTCGCTCGACGACCGTCTCGACACGCTGCTGTCCCTGCTCGAGGGGCCCGACCGCCCGCTGGAGGAGGTCTGCGACCTGCTGCTGCGCACCCTGCACGAGCCGGACAACTTCGACGACGTGGCCCTGCTCATCGCGCGGGCGACGACACCGGACTGACGCGGGCGCGGCGGCGTTCGCCCGCGCACGGTCGCTACGGTGCGACGCCGATCACCACATGGGCGTACAGCTCCTCCGAGACGGCCAGGTGTGCCGTCAGGCCGCCGCGTTCGACGGCGGCGAGCGCGGCCGGTGCCTGGTGGCGGCTCGTCTCCATCAGGACGCAGCCGCCGGGGGCGAGCCAGCGGGGCGCCTCGGCCGCGACCCGGCGCAGGACGTCGAGGCCGTCCGTGCCGCCGTCGAGGGCGACCAGCGGCTCGTGGGCGCGGGCCTCCGGCGGCAGCAGGCCGATCTCGTCGCTCGGGACGTACGGCACATTGGCGGCGAGGATGCCGACGCGGCCCCGCAGGTCGCCGGGCAGTGCCTCGAACAGGTCACCCTGGTGGACGTGACCGCCGAGGGCGGCGACGTTGCGGCGGGCGCAGCGCACGGCGGCGGGGTCGACGTCGGCGGCGTGCAGTTCGACGCGGCCGAGTCCGGCGGCCAGCGCCGCGCCGACGGCACCCGAGCCGCAGCACAGGTCCACGACGACGCCGGCGCCTGGCGCCCGGGCCAAGGCCTGTTCGACCAGGAACTCGGTACGGCGGCGCGGCACGAAGACGCCCGGGTCGACGGTGATGCGCAGGCCCCGGAACTCGGCCCAGCCGACGACGAGTTCGAGGGGCAGGCCCGCGACGCGGCGTTCGACCATGGCGGCTGCTTCGGCGGGGGTGCGGGCGGTGGTGAGGATCAACTCGGCCTCGTCCTCGGCGAAGACGCAGCCCGCGGCGCGCAGGGCGGCGACGACGGAGTCACGGGAGGACGGCGGAACGGGAGACACCAAGGGCATGGAGCCAGAGCCTTTCGGGATGCGAAGGGCGCTCCTGCGGTCGCCTACGGCCGGCGATCCGCGCGACATCGAGGAGAGAGCACCCGGGCTGACACAGCGGTAATGGGTCTCACCTCCTCGGTTTGCGACGGCTGGGGTCCGTCCACAGCCGGTCGGCAACACTACCCGACGGCCCGGCCGGCCGGTACGGCACCTGGTCCCGCCCCGTTCGCGAGTGGTTGGGTTATGCAACCATGGAGGAAACGTGGAAGACCAAAGGGCGACGTGGTGAGGGAGGTCCGATGAAGCCTGCCGATGCCGTGGAGACGATCCAGCGGGAGATGACGGTCTTCGCCCGCCGTGCCCGGGCCGCGGCGGGGCGGATGCACCCGGAGCTGTCGTTGGTGTCGTACACGCTGCTCGGGCACCTGGAGGAGAGCGGCGGGTGCCGTGCCACGGACCTGGCGGCCCACTACGCCCTGGACAAGTCCACGGTCAGCCGCCAGGTGGCCGCGCTGGAACGCGCCGGCCTGATCGAACGCCGCCCCGGCACGGAGGACCAGCGCGTTCTGGTGCTGCATCTGACGGAGGCCGGCCGGCGCATCCTGGCCCAGGTCACCGAGAGCCGCCGGGCGGCCTTCCGGGAGCGGCTGGCGGACTGGCCGGCCGAGGACCTGGAACGCTTCGCCGAGTACCTCGTGCGCTACAACGCGGGCCCTGGCCCCGGCCGGCCCGACCAGGAGCACGCCGCACGTACGGTTGATTAGACAACCACTGAGTACGCCGGCCCGGCGGGGCACCGTCGGCCCGGCCCGGAGGCACACCGCATGCACATCACCCGAGGTTTCACCGGGCGCCCACGCGTGGCCGACCCCGGTCTGCCGCCCGGCCAGTACGACGCGGGCGACGACTGGCCCGTCCTGTCCGCCGAGGTCACTCCCGACCTCGCACCCGCCGACTGGACGTTCCGTATCGACGGCCTGGTGGCCGAGCCCCGCACCTGGGACTGGGAGGAGGCGCACCGGCTGCCGCCGTCGGCGTACGAGGGCGCCATCCACTGTGTGACGAGCTGGTCGAAGTTCGGGGTGCGGTTCGCGGGGGTGTCCCTGGACGCGTTCTGGGATGTGGTCCGGCCCCATGGCTCGGCGACCCATGCCGTCGCCTACGCGCACACCGGCTACACCACGAACCTCCCGCTCGCCGACCTGACCGGCGGGCGTGCCTGGATCGCGTGGGAGTACGACGGCAGGCCGCTCGCCCCGGAGCACGGCGGCCCGGCGCGGCTGCTGGTGCCGCACCTGTACTTCTGGAAGAGCGCCAAGTGGATAGCCGGCCTGCGGGTCCTCGACCACGACGAGCCGGGCTTCTGGGAGCGGAACGGCTATCACGAGCGGGGCAACCCCTGGCAGGAGCAGAGGTACTCCGGTGACTGAGACGTTCGTGCCTGCCACGCGCTTCGCGGTGCCCGGGCGCATCGCCGTGCACGAGCAGGCCGCCTCCGTGTGGCGGACCGCGACGCTCACCGGGATCCGCCGCGAGACCGCGCGGGCCGCCACCTACCGGTTCGCCGTGCCCGGCTGGCCGGGGCACCTGCCCGGCCAGCACCTGCTGCTGCGGCTGACCGCCGAGGACGGCTATGTGGCCCAGCGCCACTACTCGATCGCGTCCGCGCCCGACGACTCCGGGCACGTCGAACTGACCCTGGATCATGTCGAGGGCGGCGAGGTGTCGGGCTGGTTCCACACCGTCGCCCGGCCCGGCGACCAGGTCGAGGTGCGCGGCCCGGTGAGCGGCTTCTTCGCCTGGCCGGGCGACCGGCCCGCACTGCTGATCGGCGCCGGCTCCGGCGTCGTGCCGCTGATGTCGATGGTCCGGCACCACCGGGTGCGGAACCTGACCGTGCCGCTGCGCCTGCTGGTGTCCGCGCGCAGCCCCGAGGAGCTCATCTACGCCCGGGAGTTCGGCCCCGAGACGACGCCCGTGTTCACCCGGAGCGCCCCGGAGGGTGTGGCGGTGGGACGTATGGCGGCCGCACATGTGGCGCCGCTCCTGGCCGAGCAGCCTTCCAGTGGGTGGGAGGCCTATGTGTGCGGCTCCAACTCGTTCGCGGAGCACGCTTCCCGGCTGCTCGTGACGGCGGGTCAGCCGGTGGACCGCATCCGGATCGAGCGCTTCGGCTGACCTGGACGGCGGGCCCTCCTCCGGTGGCGTCAGCGGCCGCACCCTCGGTGATGCCACACGGTGCCCCGGTGATGTCACAGCGTCCCCGGGTGGTGACACAGGGGTGGCGTGCGCCGCGCCACAGGGATGTGCCCCGGTGTTTCACCGCGGCGGGCCCGGGCACTCCGGCCGAAGGGCTCCGGCATGCGGCGACCCGGGCCGTGCCGAGCGATCGAGGTGTGTCGGAGGGGGTACCCGACCTGTGTGGCACTCGCACACGTGACGTGACGTGGAGGGAGCGGCGGCGCAGCCACCGCACGGCCGGTCCGGCCCTCCGGCCGCGGTGACGGCGAGGAGGTCGACATGCGAACCCGGGTACGCGGCTGGCGCTGGCGGCGCAGTCCGCTGCGGCGCCGGTCGGATGTCGTCGAGGCGTGGACGGTGCTGGTGGTCGCCGTCCTGATCCTGGTGGGCGCGCCCCTGGCCGGGGCGGCCGCCGCCTGGTGGGCCCACGGCGAAGCCCGGTCGGTCGCGGCGGAGCAACGGGCCGAGCGTCACCGCGTCCGTGCCGAGGTCGTCGGCGCGAGGGACGACTCGCCGCCGTCGGCGCAGGCCGACGGGCGGCACACGTACCGGGCCACCGTGCGCTGGAGCGAGCCGGGCAAGGGCACACGTACCGCGACGGCACCGGTCCCCGGCGGCACCCGGCCGGGTGAGGCCGTGGACGTGTGGTTCGACTCCCGGGGCCGGAGTGTGGCCCCGCCGGTGGACGGCACGGCGATCTGGCAGCACACCCTCACCATCGGCACGTGCGCCGCGGGCGGTTCGGTGCTCGTGGTGCTCCTCGGCCACTCCGTCGTACGCCGGATCGCGTTGCGCCGCCGGCTGGCCGAGTGGGAGCGGGAGTGGGCCCGTACGGAGCCGGAGTGGACGCATCGCGGCGCGTGACGCGGCCGACGCACCGCAGGTGAACGGACGACGGCAAAAGGCCTGGCGAGTCCTCCGACTCCGCCCGTAGTGTGATCATCCGCACTGTCTCCGCAGCCGTTCCTCACCCAAGGCGGTCCTACATGGCCCAGTTCGACCTTCCTCTCGACGAACTCCGCGAGTACCGCAGCGCGTCCACCGAGCCCGAGGACTTCGAGGCGTTCTGGTCCAAGACGCTCCAGGAGGCGCGCGAGCACGACCTGGACGCCCGCTTCGAACCGGTCGACACAGGGCTGTCCACTGTGCAGGTGTTCGACGTGACGTTCGCCGGGTTCGGCGGCCATCCGGTCAAGGGCTGGCTGACGCTGCCGGCGGGGGCGGACGGCCCGCTGCCGCTGGTCGTGGAGTTCATCGGCTACGGCGGCGGACGCGGGCTGCCGCACGAGCATCTGCTGTGGGCGTCCACGGGCCGGGCGCACTTCGTCATGGACACCCGCGGGCAGGGCAGCGGCTGGGGAGGGGGCGGCGGCACGGCGGACCCGGTGGGCGGCGCGCCCGCGTACCCCGGTTTCATGACGCGCGGTATCGACGCCCCGGAGAACTACTACTACCGCCGGGTGTTCACGGACGCCGTGCGTGCCGTGGAGGCGGCCCGCTCGCACCCGCTCACCGACCCGGCGCGCACGGTCGCCGTCGGCGGCAGCCAGGGCGGCGGCATCACGATCGCGGTGGGCGGACTGGTCCCGGACCTGGCGGGCATAGCGCCGGACGTGCCGTTCCTGTGCGACTACCCGCGCGCGGCGACGATCACGGACCGCCACCCGTACCGGGAGATCGGCCTGTACCTCAAGACGCACCGCGGCCGCAGCGAGCAGGCCCTGCGCACGCTCTCCTACTTCGACGGCGTCCACTTCGCCGCCCGCGGCCGGGCCCCCGCGCTCTTCTCGGCCGCCCTCGAAGACGCGACGTGCCCGCCCTCGACCGTCTTCGCGGCCTTCAACGCCTGGAGCCACGAGGACAAGACGATCGAGGTGTACGACTTCAACGACCACGAGGGCGGCGGCCCCTTCCAGGAGCAGGCCAAGCTGCGCTGGATGCGCTCGTACATCTGATACCGCCGGCGACCGGGTCCGGCCGTTTCGGCGGCGGCGGGCTTCCACCGAGTCCGACCAGTCGGTACGTTCTTCGCGCCCGGGCCGCACCTCGGCGGCCCGGCGAGGGGTGGAGGGCCCATGTCAGACGACGAGGCACAGGTGCACGGCCACTGCGACGCGCGCTTCACGGCGGTGCGCGAAGCGTTCGAGGCGAACTTCCGGGAGCGGGGCGAGCTGGGTGCCGCGGTGGCCGTCACCGTCGGCGGCGAGGCGGTGGTGGACCTGTGGGGCGGCTGGGCCGACGCGGCACGCACCCGGCCGTGGGCACGGGACACGCTGGTCAACGTATGGTCCACGACCAAGGGGCCGGTGGCCCTGTGTGCGCACATCCTGGCCGACCGGGGGCTGCTGGATCTCGACGCGCCGGTGGCCGCGTACTGGCCCGAGTTCGCCGCGGCGGGCAAGGAGAAGGTCCTCGTACGGCACCTGCTGTCCCACCGCGCCGGACTGGCCGGGCTGCGTGAGCCGCACTCGCTGGAGCAGCTCTGCGACTGGGAGCTGACCACCCAGCGGCTCGCGGCGACGCAGCCCTGGTGGGAGCCGGGAGCCACGTCCGGCTATCACGCGCTGACCTACGGTCATCTGGTCGGCGAGGTCGTCCGGCGGGTGTCGGGGCTGCGGCCGGGGGCCTTCCTGGAGCAGGAGGTGACCGGGCCGCTCGGCGTCGACTTCCGCATCGGCCTGCCGGAGAAGGACTTCGGGCGGGCGGCCGACCTGGTCCAGCCGCGGGTCGCGACGAGCAGCGAACAGGCCGCCGTCTTCGCCCAGTTGGCGCCCGCGGCGATCGCCGCGCTCACCAACCCCGCGGTGTCCGCCGCCGGGGCCCTCACGCCCGGCTGGCGGGCCGCGGAGATACCGGCGGCGAACGGGCACGGCACCGCGCGTGCGGTCGCCGTGCTCTACGGCGTCTTCGCGGGGCGCGGCTCGTACGGGGGCAAGCGCATCCTGTCCCCCGAGGCCGCCGAGCGGGTACGGGAGGGGCAGGGCAGCTGCCGGGATCTGGTGCTCGGTGCCGGGCTCGGGGGCGAGACCGAGGCGGGGCTCGGGCTGTGGCTCAGCGGACCGAACGGTTCCTACGGGCCCAACCCGCGCGCTTTCGGCCATGACGGCTTCGGCGGCTCCTGCGGGCTCGCCGACCCGGAGGCGCACGTGTCGATGGGGTACGTGATGAATCGCATGGGGCCTCATATCGCGAACGACCCGCGCAAGATGGCGCTGGTCGACGCCGTGTACAGCGCTCTGTGACGGCCGGTGCGGGCGGTCCGGTACCGGCCGGACCGCCTGGCCGCCCTCTCGTGCTGATTCAGACCAATGCTGGACCTGGTGGCGCACCGAGCCCGCACGGCTACCGAACGTCAACTGAAGGCGCGGCATGGAGCTGGACCTCCGACGCGGTCCTGGTGGGCCATTCGACCGGCGGCGGAGAGGTGGCCCGCTACATCGGGCGGCACGGGACCGCGCGGGTCGCCAAGGCCGTGCTGCTGGGCGCGGTGCCGCCGCTGATGCTGCGGACGGAGGCCAATCCCAAGGGCACCCCGAAGGACGCCTTCGACGGGATCCGCGCGGCGGTGGCGGCGGACCGCTCGCAGTTCTACTGGGACCTGAGCGAGAGCTTCTACGGCTTCAACCGGCCCGGGGCCGCCGTCTCGGAGGGCGTACGGCGGGCGTTCTGGAGGTGGAGCATGCAGGCCGGGCTGAAGGGCGCCTACGACTGCGTCGCGCAGTTCTCGGAGACCGACTTCACGGAGGACCTGCGGCGGATCGACGTACCCACGCTGGTCGCGCACGGCGACGACGACCAGATCGTGCCGATCGGCGCCTCGGCCCACCGGACCGTCCAGCTCGTCGAGGACGCGACGCTGAAGGTGTACCCGGGGCGCCCCGCACGGTCTGGTGGGCGACTACGAGCAGGCGTTCAACGACGACCTGCTGAACTTCCTGCGCGACTGACTAGGACCTGTCCGGGGTCCGGGCGACGACCAGCCGCACCCGCGGGCTGCCGTCCCGTCGCCGGCCGAACTCCGGCAGGGCGTGGAGATCCACCCCGAAGCCGGCCCGGGCGAGCTCACGCCGTACGTCCCCGAAGCGGAACGCGCGGTAGTACATGACGAACGGAGGCCGCCACAGCGCGTTGCGCACCCGCATCACCGCGTCGAAGCCGAGCAGCATCCAGTAGCCGAGCGAGCCCGGGCGGGGCGGGGCGACCAGCACAAATGCGAAGCAGCCGCCCGGCCGCAGGACGGAGCGGACCTGCGCGAACAGTCCGGGCAGCTCGCGGGGCAGGAAGTGCCCGAAGGCCCCGAAACTCACGACCAGGTCGAAGGCGGGCCCGAAGGGCAGGGCACGGGCGTCCGCGCGGACGAAGGAGACCGGCGGCCCCGTAGGCCGGACCCGCTCCCTGGCCACGTCGAGCATCCCCGCACTGAAGTCGACCCCGACGACGCGCTCCCGGCACACCCCCGCCAGCACGCCGACACCCGCGCCGGTACCGCAGCACAGGTCGAGCCCGGCCGCGAAGGGCCCGGTCCGCCGCAAGGCCGACTCGACCGCGCCCAGGACCGCGTCGGGCGTCCGGAACGGGGTGTGATCGAACTTCGGCGCGAGGAGGTCGTAGCCGCGTTCGACGGACGACAGCGCCTGAACGGCGAGCTCACGCAGAGTGGGGCCTTCGGGGCTGAACATCGGATCAGCCTAGGGCAGCTCGCTGCTTGAGGATCGTGAGGACGCGTGCGCACCAGCGGAGGTTCTCCTCCTCGTAGGCGATGCCGCCCATCAGCGTGAGGTACGGGCCGATGCGGTCGGCGTCCCGCAGGTACTCCTCCTCGCCGCGGCCGGCCAGGAGGCGTTCGCGGACGCGCTCGTAGCGGGCGAGCTTGCCGCGCGACCACGCCTCGCGCTCCTCGACCAGCGCGCGGGTCGCCTCCGGGTCCGCTCCGTCCATGGCCTGGATCTTGATGAGGAGTTCGTCCCGGATGGCGGTGGGCCGGCGGGGCGGTGTGACGGCGAAGGCGCGCAGGTCCTGACGGCCCGCCTCGGTGAGCGTGAACATCCGCTTGTCGGGCCGCCGTTCCTGGCGTACGACCCTGGCCTCGATCAGTCCGTCCTGCGCGAGCCGTTCCAGTTCCCGGTAGAGCTGCTGCGGGGTCGCGGCCCAGAAGTTCGCGAGCGACACGTCGAACACCTTGGACAGCTCGTAGCCCGAGGCCTCGCCCTCCAGGAGAGCGGCCAGCACGGCGTACTTGAGAGACATATGGACACCGTATCAACCGTTGACTAATCTACTCCGCACCTACTCAATTAATTGACTAAGGCAGGTTCGATGCGTGCATTCCGTGAGGCGGTCGAGGCACTCGACCTCGACGCCGCCGAGGCGCTGCTGGCGCCGGACGTCGTCTTCACCAGCCCGGTCGTGTTCAAGCCGTACACCGGCAAGCCGATCACGGCGGCGATCCTGCGCGCCGTCTCCGGTGTCTTCGAGGACTTCCGCTACGTGCGCGAGATCAACGACGTGAACGGCCGTGACCACGCCCTCGTCTTCACCGCCCGCGTCGGCGACCGGGAGCTGAACGGCTGCGACTTCATCCACGTCGACGAGAACGGGCTCATCGACGAACTGACCGTGATGGTGCGCCCGTTGTCGGCGGCGCAGGCCCTGGCGGCGGCCATGGGCGCGCAGTTCGAGCGGATCACCGAGGACACGCGGGCGCGCTCGATGTGAGCGACACAGTGGCGACACATCCGGGGTCTGTTTGCCGCGTTCTCCCGCCGCTCGCGGTCCGCCGGCGGTTGGATGTCCTCATGACGTCCGTCGATCACGACCGGCTGATGCGGGCCAACCAGGCGAACTGGGACGCCCGCACGCCCGTCCATCTCGCCAGCCGGTTCTACGGTCTCGACCAGGACCCCGACCCCGAGCGCTGGTTCGCGCCCTGGGAGTGGGAGGACCTGGGCGAGCTGGCCGGCCGTGACGTGCTGCACCCGCAGTGTCACCTCGGCACGGAGACGATCGCCTTCGCCCGGCGCGGCGCCCGGGCCGTCGGCCTCGACTTCTCCGAGGCGTCCGTGGCGGCCGCGGCCGGCATCGCCGCGAAGGCCGGCGCGGACGTGTCGTACGTCCGGGCGAACGTGTACGACGCCGACGAGGCCCTGGACGGGCGGCGGTTCGACGTCGTCTACACCGGCAAGGGTGCCCTGTGCTACCTGCCGGACCTGGACCGGTGGGCGGAGGTCGTCGGCCGGCTCCTGCGTCCCGGCGGCAGGTTGTACGTCGTCGAGTTCCACCCCCTGCTCAACTCGCTCGGACCGAAACCCGCTCCGGGCGAGGGCCCCGAGCTGCTCCTGCGCCACGACTACCTGGGCGGCGGCGGTCCCGTGCACCGGGACGCGACCCACACGTACACGGACGGCCCGGCCGTCGAGGGCGCCACGGACAGTTACGAGTGGATGCATGGAATGGGCGAGGTCGTCAACGCGTTGACACAAGCGGGACTGACCGTCCGGCGGCTACGGGAAAGCGCCGAACTGCCCTGGCCGCGCTGGCCGCGGATGGTCCGTACGGAGTCCGGCTGGTGGCGGCTGCCCGAGCCGCGGATTCCGCTGCTGTACGGGCTGCTGGCCACCCGCTGACGCATATCTCCCTCCCCTGGCGCCCCGTCGGGTGGTAGCCTGCAAGCAGCACTCGTGCACGCCCCTCTCTGTGTGGGCGCCGGTGCTGTTCTTCCTTTCTCTCCATCTTTTCCGGCATCTCGACGCGCTCTGTCGTACCCGAGGTGCTGTTCCCCCGCCGCCGGAGGCGTGCCTCAGGCCCTCCCTTCGCGGCTCTCTCCCCCTCCCTTCGCATGTCTCCTGCCTGCCGTCCGTGAAAGGACACACCACCATGACCACCACACTCGACACCCCGCCCGCCCAGCGGCACTCCGAGCCCCGGACCGCCCTCGGCGTCCTCGACATCGACGCGAGCGGGAAGGGGCAGCTGCGCGGTGAGAACTGCCTGCCCGCGCCCACCGACCCCGCCGTCTCCCCCGCCCTGATCCGCCGCCACGGCCTGCGCAAGGGCGACCTCGTCGAGGGCACCCTGGGCGACCGGCGCGCTCTCACCGACGTCACACGAGCCGACGGCCGTACGCCCGCGGAACTGCGCGGCCGCCGGCACTTCCGGGACCTGACGCCCCTGCATCCGCATGAGCGCCTGCGTCTGGAAAACCCGGCCGCCGGACTGGCCGGCCGGGTCGTCGACCTGATCGCACCGGTCGGCAAGGGCCAGCGCGGGCTTCTCGTGGCCCCGCCCAAGACCGGCAAGACCGTCATCCTCCAGCAGCTCGCCGCCGCCGTCACCGGCAACCATCCCGAGTGCCGGCTGATGATGCTGCTGCTCGACGAGCGGCCCGAGGAGGTCACCGACATGCGGCGCAGCGTGCGGGGCG
Organism: Streptomyces sp. NPDC007991; assembly: GCF_042958445.1. NCBI lineage: Bacteria > Bacillati > Actinomycetota > Actinomycetes > Kitasatosporales > Streptomycetaceae > Streptomyces > Streptomyces sp. NPDC007991. The sequence continues at coordinate 109,551 of NZ_JBIBJD010000021.1, read as the reverse complement.
AGGTGTACGCCTCGACCTTCGACCGGAGCGCCAGGCAGCACATCGCGCTCGCCGAGCTCGTGATCGAGCGGGCCAAGCGGCTCGTCGAAGCCGGTGAGGACGTCGTGATCCTCCTCGACTCCCTCACCCGGCTGTGCCGGGCGCACAACAACGCGGCCGCTTGCGGGGGCCGCATCCTCACCGGAGGCGTCGACGCGTCCGCGCTGACCGGCCCGAAGCGGTTCTTCGGCGCCGCCCGGTCGGCCGAGGAGGGCGGCTCCCTCACGATCCTCGCGACCGCGCTGGTGGAGACCGGTTCCCGGGCCGACGACTTCTACTTCGAGGAGCTGAAGAGCACGGGCAACATGGAACTCCGCCTGAGCCGGGAACCGGCGTCCCAGCGCCTGTTCCCGGCCGTCGACATCGTCCCCTCCGGCACCCGCCGCGAGGAACTCCTGCTGCCGCCCGCCGAGTTGGCGGCGGTACACGGGCTGCGGCGCGTGCTGCAGAACCGGGACGGGCACGGCGCCCTGGAGACCCTCCTGGAACGGCTGCGCGAGACCCCGGACAACGCGACGTTCCTGCGGCGCATCCAGCCGACGCTGCCCTAGGCCCTGGGCGTATGTGTCAGCCGCGCCCGCCCGTGCCGGCCCGGAGCAGGGACGCCCCCGCGGGCGTGAGGGTGTGCAGTACGGACGGGCCGTGCCGGACGGTGGTGATGAGCCCCGCGTCGCGCAGCGCGGTGGCGTGCCGGCTGGCCGAGGACGCCGAGACGCCGGCGGCGCGGGCCAGTTCGGCGGTCGTGGCACCGGTGGCAGCGGCGCGCAGCGCCACCGCGCGAGCGCGGCCGAGGAGGGTGGTCAAGGGCCGGTCGGCGTCGTCGGCGTGCGGGGTGTCCGGCGCGCTCGGTTCGTGGAGCAGCGAGTACCAGAGCACGGGCTGCAGTTGCGGATCGGCGAAGGCGACCGGCTCGCCCCAGTTGAAGTACGAGGGGACGAGCGTGAGTCCACGGCCGTCCAGGTACAGGTCCCGGTCGCCGGTCTGCTTGGGATAGCTGACCTCCAGGACGGGAGGCCGCCAGCGCAGCATGGGCCCGAGTCCGGAGAGCATCCCCTCGACCCCGCCGTCCAGGAGGCCGCGGCAGCGTGCCGCCCGCTCCGCCTCGATGCGGGCCTGGGCCCGTTCCTCGTACGGGGCGACAACCGCGGCGTGGTACGCGCGCAGCATCGCCGCGAACTCCTTGCGGGCTTCCAGCCCGGTCAGCTGCCCGGCCCATGCGGGGGCACCCACCGTCCGGTCCAGGACGGCCAGCTCCGCGAGGACGCGCTGGGGAGGCGTGGCCACGATCGATTCCATGCCCGCGTCCAGGTCGCCCACCGCGTCGGCGGGCGTCAGGAAGTCCGGGAAGTACGCCGCCCTCGGATACAGGGGCAACAGAACGCCCCGCAGGAGCCGCTCCAGCCCCTTCTCGCGCAGCTGTTGCCGTGCCGTGCGGTGCCACGCGGCGTAGGCCCACCGGCCTCTGCGGGACTGCAACCGGTGCAGACTCGCGGCGACCTCCCACACCGGATCGGGGGCGGCGGCGACCGTGGTGCGGGCCAGGTCCCCGTCGCTGAAATGGATACGGAGCACGTGGTCGTCCCCCTTTGCTCAGCTTTTGCGCTGTCGTGCCACAAACTTGGTGCGTACGGGCCGGGTGATCATAAGTCGCGGACATCAAGGCGCGATAAACGCGGGCTTGACGGACAGGGCGGGCACGTTCATCTCCGCGCGGGCGTCGCGATCACCACCGGTCGGCCGTCCGTGCGGCATCCGGGTGCTCGCGCGTGGTGTGCGGCCCGGTCGTCGCGGTACGGGGGACATCCGTTCCTACGTTGACCATATGATCAACGGATTCTCTTCCCGGCTGGTCGCGTCGACCTGCGCGCTCTGTGCGACGGGGCTGCTGGTCCTGACGCCCGCCGCCGCGGCCCGTTCCGGCGGGGCGGAACCCAGTCCCCCGGCCGGTCCGACGGCGGCCCCGCACCCTTCGCTGCTGTACCGCCCCGGCACTCAGGTCCGCCGCGGGGCGCCCCGCCTCCCGGAGACCTCCGCGCTGTCCTGGCTGGTGGCCGACGCCCGCACCGGCGACGTGCTCGCCGCCCACAACGCACACCGCAGGCTGCCCCCGGCCAGCACCTTGAAGACCCTGTTCGCCCTCACCGTGCTGCCCACGCTGCCGGCCGGCACCCGGCACACGGTCCGCGCGGAGGAACTGCGCGGCATCGGTGCCGGCAGCAGCATGGTCGGCGTCGCCGAGGGCGGTACCTACCGGGTCGCCGACCTGTGGCGGGGCGTCTTCCTCAACTCCGGCAACGACGCCGTCCACGTCCTGGCCGCACTCAACGGCGGCTGGCGGGCCACGGCACAGCGCATGCAGGCCAAGGCCCGGTCCCTCGGCGCCCGCGACACGCACGTGGTCTCCCCGGACGGCTACGACGCGCCGGGCCAGGTGTCGTCGGCGTTCGACCTGGCGGTCTTCGGGCGGGTCGGGCTGCGCAATCCCGACTTCGCCCGGTACTGCGCCACAGTCGAGGCCAGGTTCCCGGGCGGCGAACGCGGGTCGTACCCGATCCGCAACACCAACCGGCTGCTGAGCGGCGCCCGCGGTGTGGAGCCGTACCCGGGACTGATCGGCATCAAGAACGGCTACACCAGCAAGGCGGGCAACACGCTCGTCGCGGCGGCGCGGCGCGACGGGCGCACCCTCGTCGTGACGGTGATGAACCCTCAGGCGGGTGGCTCCGCGGTGTACGAGGAGGCCCGCTCGCTGCTCGACTGGGGTTTCGAGGCGGGCGGCCGGGTCGAACCGGTGGGTTCGCTGGAGGCGTCGAAGCCTGCCGGGCGACCGGGCGCGGCTACTTTGCCCGCCGTCGCGGCCGCCGTGCCGAAGGAGGCCGGCTCCGGCTGGACGGAGGCGGGGCTGATCGCGGGTGCCGCCGCACTGGGCGCGGCAGTCGTGGTGCTGGTGCTGCGGCTGCCGCTGAGCCGTTCCGGAGACCGCTGACCGGCGGGCAGCCACAGCAGCAGGCCCAGGGTGATCCAGGCATAGGTGTTGCCGCCCAGGAAGCCGTCGACGCCGGACGCGTCGTCGAACCACAGCCACACCACGCTGGTGCACAGCACCGCGTACAGGGCGCCCGCGATCCGGGCGTGCCCGGAGCGGATCAGCACGGCGAAGGACGGCAGCAGCCACACGAGATGGTGTACCCAGGTGATCGGGCTGACGAGACATGCGGCGAGGCCGGTCAGGGCGAACGCCGCCGCCCAGTCCCCCGCGGCGGCCGCCCGGCGGGCCCGCAGCGCCCACACGACGAGGACCAGCAAAGCCGCCGCCGCCCACACCGCCCGGTCCGCCTCGCCCAGCCGGGCCAGGATGCCCTGCACCGACTGATTCGAGACGTAACCGAGGCGGCCCACCCGGTCGGTGTCCCACAGCGCCTCGGTCCAGTAGAAGCGTGAGGCGCCGGGGTCCGCCGTTGCCGCGAGGGCCGTGGCACCGAGGGCGACGGCCGTGGCGACCGCCGCCGCGCGCCGTCTCCTGCCCGCCAGCAGCAGACCGATGAACAACGCCGGTGTGAGCTTGATCGCGGCCGCCAGCCCGATGCCGATGCCCGCCCAGCGGGGGCGCCCGGTGGCGAGCAGCGCCGCGTCGGTGAGCACGAGCGCCAGCAGCAGCAGGTTCACCTGGCCGAAGCTGAAGGTGTCGCGCAGCGGCTCGAACAGCGCGAGGACGCAGGCGGTCACGGCCCAGCCGTACCAGCCGAGGCGCCGCCAGGCGGGGCCGGCGAGCAGCCGCAGGATCAGGGCCAGGGCCGCCGCATTGAGCAGCAGGGCGGCGGCGATCGCGGTGCGCAGGTCCAGCAGGGCCATCGGCAGCATGACGACGGCGGCGAACGGCGGGTAGGTGAAGCCGTACACCGTGCCGGGGACCCGGTAGTCGTAGATCCGGCCGCCGTGGTGGACCCAGCTGTCGATGGTTCCGTAGTAGACGCGCAGGTCGAACCAGTCGCGCAGCAGGGGCACGGTCGCGGTGAAGACCGTCACCGCCGTGGCGAGGGCGAGCAGGAGCAGGAGTCGTCCGCGGTCGGTGCGCGGCAGGCCCGGGGTCATGCCGTGCGTCCCAGCGCCGGTGCCAGCTCGGCCTGGTGGGCCTGCCACAGCACGACGGCCGCGAGGGCCCCGCCGGAGACGGCCAGCACGAGTTGTCCGGAGTCGGCCGGGCCGCCGCCGGGCAGGACGCAGAGCGCCAGTACGCCGGTCACCGCCGCCGTGCGGTGGCGTACGGAGGTGCGGGGCGGTGCGGCGGCGGCGATGAGGAACAGGCCCCACAGGGCGTACCAGGGCCGGATCGCCGGGCCGAGCGCGGCCACCGCTGCCAGGCTCAGGCCGAGCGCGTACAGCGGGCGTGGGCGCAGCCGGAGCCAGATCAGGACGATCGCGGCCCCGGCCGCCACGACGCCGAGTGTGTGCCAGGCGGGGATCGCCAGGGGCGCGAGATCGCTGCCGAGGTGTTCCAGCAGGGCGCGGGTGGCGCGGCCGAGCAGGGTGGTCAGGGCCCAGTTCTGGGGTGAGACGGGGGTGTTCAGGGCGCCGATCCAGCCGTATCCGGTGCCCGCCGCGGCCGTGGCCACGACGGTCGTCCCCACGGCTGCGGCGGCGGTCGTCACGAGAGCTTTCGCCGTACTGCGGCCCGCACGCACCTGGAGGACGACGACGGCGGCGAGACCGAGCGCGGCGGGCGCCTTGACCAGCGCGGCGAGGGTGACGAGGACGGCGCCGAGGAACGGCCACCGGCCGAGCGCCGCCACCAGGCCGGCGCCGAGCAGGCCCAGCATGACGGCGTCGTTGTGCGCGCCGGCGACCAGGTGCAGCAGGACGAGCGGGTTGAGGGCGCCCAGCCACAGCGCGGCGGCCGGGTCGGCGCCGCTGTGGCGGGCGAGCCGGGGCAGGGCGGCGGCCATCAGGGCCACGCCGGCGAGCGCGACGAGCCGCATCCCGGCCAGTCCGGCGGGCAGTTCACCGCGTGTCAGCGCCGAGAGGGCCGCCGCGACGGCGAGGAACACCGGGCCGTACGGGGCGCCGGTGTGACGCCAGAGCGGGGCCACCTCGCCGGCGAGCGGTCCGCCGAGCTGCGAGGGCCCGTGCGCGTAGACGTCCATGTGCGCATCGACCATCGCCCCTTGGGCGAGGTAGCTGTAGACGTCCCGGCTGAACAGCGGTGGGGCGAGCAGCAGCGGGGCTGCCCAGACGACGAGCACGAGCAGCAGGGCGCGAGGAGCGGGGGGTCTGGGGCCTCGGACCAGCCGGCCCAGCAGTGCCCAGGCCGCGATGAGCAGGACGAGTCCGAAGTACACCGCCACCAGGCCGAGGGCGGCGGGCGCGGAGGCCGGGTGCAGGAGGTCGCGTACGGGCAGGGCTCCGGCCGTCTCACCGCCTGCCGCGAGGAAGGCGGTACCGGCCAGACCGAGTATCTGGCAGCGGCGGAGATCGACGGGGAAAGCCATGGCCAACACTCGGGCAGCGTGTCAACGTGGGGTGGCTCGAAAACGACGCGGAGTGCTCCGGTGGGAAGCCGAAGTGTGTCCGGCCGGTGATCGGTGCGGGCCGGTGGGGCCGGGAGCCTTGGGCGGGAGCTTCTGCCGGGTGCGGTGGTGTGCGGAGTGCGGGCTCGTCGTGGCTTGTCGCGCGGTTCGCCGCGCCCCTGAAGGCATGACCCCCGAAGCCCGCCGGGAGGTTCCGTCAGAACACCGACAGGCCCGTCAGCGTCGTGAATCGGTCGAGGGCCGCCACTCCCGCCACCGAGTTGCCCCGTTCGTCCAGGCCCGGGCTCCACACGCACAGCGTGCAGCGGCCCGGGACGACCGCGATGATGCCGCCGCCCACACCGCTCTTGCCGGGCAGGCCCACACGGTAGGCGAAGTCCCCCGCCGCGTCGTACGTGCCGCAGGTCAGCATGATCGCGTTGATCTGCTTGGCCTGGCTGCGGGTGAGCAGGCGGGTGCCGTCGGCGCGGATGCCGTGCCGGGCGAGGAAGGTGATGGCGAGGGCGAGGTCGGCGCAGGACGCCGCGATCGAGCACTGCCTAAAGTACTGGTCGAGCAGGACCGGTACCGGGTTGTCGATGTTGCCGTAGGACGCCATGAAGTGTCCGAGCGCGGCGTTGCGGTCACCGTGCGCGGACTCGGACGCGGCGACCTCCTGGTCGAAGGTCAGGTCCGGGTTGCCGCTCTCCGCCCGCAGGAACGCCAGCAGTTCGCCCGACGCGTCGCCGGTACGGGTGTGCAGCCGGTCGGTGACGACGAGGGCACCCGCGTTGATGAAGGGGTTGCGCGGGATGCCGTTCTCGTACTCCAGCTGGACCAGGGAGTTGAAGGGGTTGCCGGAGGGCTCGCGGCCGACATGCTCCCACAGGGCGTCACCCTCGCGGGCCAGGACGAGGGCGAGGGTGAAGAGCTTGGTGATGGACTGCGCGGAGAAGGGCTGCCGCCAGTCCCCCACTCCGTACACCGTGCCGTCGGGTTCGGCGACTGCCATGCCGAAGCTGCGCGGGTCGCGGGCGGCGAGCGCGGGGATGTAGTCGGCGGACCGGCCCCGGCCGGGCGTCCGCTCGATCTCCTCGGCGATGCGCTCCAGGACCGGCTGGAAGGTCGTCGACTCCGTCATGATCCGATTGTCCCTCCATGCCGGTCCCGGTGCGCTCGTGTCCGTCAGGCCGCCGGAGCCGGTCCGCTGCCGGCCAGGACCTCCGGGCGCAGCAGGCCGGCGAGCGTCTCGGCGGGCAGCAGGCCCTTCTCCAGGACGAGTTCCGCCACACCCCGGCCGGTGGCGAGGGCCTCCTTGGCGATGTCGGTGGCGGCCGTGTAGCCGATGTGCGGGTTGAGGGCGGTGACGAGGCCGATGGAGTTCTCGACGGTCGCGCGCAGCGCCTCGGTGTTGGCGGTGATGCCCGCCACGCAGCGTTCGGCGAGCGTGAGGCAGGCCGCGCGCAGATGCGTGATGGACTCCGACAGGGAGTGCAGGATGACCGGCTCGAAGGCGTTGAGCTGGAGCTGTCCGGCCTCGGCGGCCATGGTGATGGTGACGTCGTTGCCGATCACCTCGAAGGCGACCTGGTTGACGACTTCGGGGATCACCGGGTTGACCTTGCCGGGCATGATCGACGAACCGGCCTGCACGGGCGGCAGGTTGATCTCGCCGAGCCCGGCGCGCGGGCCGGAGGACAGCAGCCTGAGGTCGTTGCAGCTCTTGGAGAGCTTGACCGCGATGCGCTTGAGCACGCCGGACATCTGGACGAAAGCGCCGCAGTCCTGGGTCGCCTCGACGAGGTTGGCCGCCGTCACCAGGGGCAGCCCGGTGATGGCCGCGAGGTGGCGGCGGGCCGACTCGGCGTATCCGGCGGGGGCGTTGAGGCCGGTGCCGATCGCCGTGGCACCGAGGTTGATCTCATGGATCAGCTCGACGGCCTCGGCAAGACGGGACCGGTCCTCGTCCATCATGACGGCGTAGGCGGAGAACTCCTGGCCGAGCGTCATCGGCACCGCGTCCTGCAACTGTGTACGGCCCATCTTGAGCACGTCGCGGAACTCGACGGCCTTGCGGGCGAAGGTGTCCTGGAGGACGGACATCGCGTCGAGCAGCCCGCGCACCGCGAACACCGTCGCGATCTTGACGGCGGTCGGGTAGACGTCGTTGGTGGACTGGCCGAGGTTGACGTCCTCGTTGGGGTGCAGATAACGGTACTCGCCCTTGGCGTGGCCCAGCAGTTCCAGCGCCCGGTTCGCCACGACCTCGTTGGCGTTCATGTTGGTGGAGGTGCCGGCGCCGCCCTGGACGACGTCGACGACGAACTGGTCGTGCAGCTTGCCGTCGCGGATCTCCCGGCAGGCGGCGACGATGGCGGCGGCCTTCTTCGGGTCCAGCAGGCCGAGTTCCTCGTTGGCGAGGGCGGCGGCCTCCTTGACGGCGGCCAGCGCGTCGATCAGGTGCGGGTAGGCGGAGATGGTCATGCCCGTGATGGGAAAGTTCTCCGTGGCCCGCAGGGTGTGCACACCCCAGTAGGCCTCGGCGGGAACGTCACGGTCGCCCAGCAGGTCGTGTTCGGAGCGGGTGGCGGCGGTCATGAGGGTGAGGGATCCCTTTTCTGAGAACTGAGGGTGGACGAGCGCCCCGTCAGGGGCGCGGGGAACTGCGCGACCGGCCACAACAGAGCCGCAGCCGCCGAACAGGAGCACCTGGCACATGGTCAGGCGCAGGCGGCACCGGCGAGCGGCTCCAGCGAGCGAACGGGCCGCACACGCCCGACCTCCCGGCCGCCCCCGAGCAGCGGCTCCCCCGCGAACTCGGAAAGCAGCTCCGGGTCGACGCCCGCACGCGCCAACGCCGCGGCGGCAACCGGCACACGCGCCCGGTTCGCCCCGTCCGCGATCTTCACCGCCACAGCCCGCCCATCAGGCAGCGCAGCGACCTGCACACCCTCGAAGCCGTCCTTGGTGAGCAGCCCGGGCACGGCCCGCATCAGCGCGGCGACGTCCCGGCCGGAGCCGGAGGCCATCTCGGCGTGCTCGCGCATCGCGTCGGCGACCCGGGCCTCGGGCGTGCCCGGCGCGGCGGTGGCGATCCGGGCGGTGGCCCGAGCGAGGCCGTGCAGGGAGATGGAGAACAGGGGCGCGCCGCAGCCGTCGACGGTGACCCGGGCGATGCGCTGCCCGGTGAGGTCCTCGACGATCTCGGCGATGGCCTGCTGCAACGGGTGGCCGGGGTCGAGGTAGTCCTCCAGCGGCCAGCCGTTGAGGACGCAGGTGTAGAGCATGGCCGCGTGCTTGCCGGAGCAGTTCTGCGCGAGCCGGGAGGGCAGCCGGCCCTCGCGCACCCAGGCGTCCCGGACGACCGGGTCGAACGGCAGGTCAGGGACGTTGCGCAGCCGCTCCTCGGTGAGCCCGGCGAGTTCGAGGATGCGCCGGGTACCGGCGAGGTGGCGTTCCTCGCCGGAGTGGCTGGCCGCGGTCAGCGACAGCAGGTCGCCGTCGAGCGGCAGCCCGGCCCGGACCATGGCCACGGCCTGGACCGGCTTGATCGCGGAGCGGGGGTAGAAGGCGGCCTCGATGTCTCCGATCTGGAGCTGGACCTCTGAGTCGGCGCCGAGGACGACGACGGAGCCGTAGTGGATGCCTTCGACGATTCCGCCGCGTATGAGGTGGGCGACGGGGGCGTGGACGGGTTCACGGACAAGGGGTGCGTCCGCGAGGGAACTGCTGTACATCACTGCCTGCTTCTCGTGGAGCGGCGCGTCTGTCACGCGTCGGCTCCGGTGGTGGATTTGCTCGCGACACGGCCGCGGACGGCGAACCACCCGGCGACCAGTGCCCCGACGATCAGCGGCAGGCACAGCACGGTGGTGCGTCCCGCGCCGCCGTCGGCGTACATGAGGACCAGGACGGAGGCGAGGAACGCCAGCGTCACGACTTCGGTCCAGGGGGAGCCCGGCAGCCGGTAGCCCGGGCGGGTCAGCTCGCCCTTCTGGGTCTTCTGCCAGAAGAGGAGGTGACAGAGCATGATCATGCCCCAGGTGGCGAGGATACCGATCGCCGCGAAGTTCAGCACGATCTCGAACGCCTCGGCGGGCACGACGAAGTTGAGGCCGACGCCCAGGACGCAGATGCCGCTGGTGAGCAGGATGCCGCCGTAGGGGACCTGGCTGCGGCTCATCACGGAGGTGAACTTGGGCGCGGACCCGGCCATGGCCATGGAGCGCAGGATGCGGCCGGTGGAGTAGAGGCCGGAGTTGAGGGAGGACATCGCGGCGGTGAGGACGACGAGGTTCATCACGCCGCCGGCCGCCGGGACGCCGATGTTGGACAGCACCGTGACGAAGGGGCTCTCCCCCGCCGTGTACTTGTTCCACGGCAGCAGCATCGACAGCAGGACGACGGAGCCGACGTAGAACAGGCCCACGCGCCACATGATCGAGTTGATCGCCTTCGGCATGATCTTCTCGGGGTTCTCCGTCTCACCGGCGGCGACGCCGACGAGTTCGACGGAGGCGTAGGCGAAGACGACGCCCTGGATGATCAGCAGCATGGGCAGCAGGCCGTGCGGGAAGATTCCGCCGCTGTCGCTGATGAGGGACGGGCCGGGGCTGTGGCCGTCGACGGGGTGCTGGGTGACCAGCAGGAAGATGCCTATGCACATGAAGACGACGAGCGCGCCGACCTTGACGATGGCGAACCAGAACTCCAGCTCGCCGAAGATCTTCACCGAGATCAGGTTCACGGTGAGCACGACCGCGAGTGCGATGAGCGCGATCACCCACTGCGGGATGTCGGAGAACATGCCCCAGTAGTGGGTGTACGTGGCCACGGCGGTGATGTCGGCGATGCCGGTGGTCGCCCAGTTGAGGAAGTACATCCAGCCGGCGGTGTAGGCGCCCTTCTCCCCCATGAACTCGCGGGCGTACGACACGAAGGCGCCGGAGGAGGGCCGGTACAGCACGAGTTCGCCGAGGGCGCGCACGACGAGGAAGGCGAACAGGCCGCAGACCGCGTAGGCGATGAAGAGGGAGGGGCCGGCGTCGGCGAGGCGGCCGCCCGCGCCGAGGAAGAGGCCGGTGCCGATGGCGCCGCCGATGGCGATCATGTTGACGTGCCGGGATTTCAGGGACTTGCTGTAGCCGGCGTCTCCGGCATCGACATGGCCGGAACGTTTCTGCACGCCTTCGTGCAGGGACTGCTCGCTCACGCCTCGGGTCCGCCTTCCGTGGGGATGTCCGTGCGCGCGGGGCGCACGATGTCGGTGAGGGTGGTCTCGACGCGGTCGAGGTGGTGGGCCATGGCCTCCACCGCGTCGCTGTCGGAACCGTCGATCAGCGCCTCGACGATCGCCCGGTGCTCGCGGTTGGACTGCTCGCGACGGCCGCCCAGCTCGTTGAGGAAGGCGGACTGGCGGGCCAGCGCGTCCCGGATCTCCTCGATGACCCGGCGGAAGACCGGGTTCTGGGCGGCCTCGGCCACGGCGAGGTGGAACAGCGTGTCCATCGCGACCCAGGCGGTGGTGTCCGTCTCCCGTTCCATCCGGTCCAGGAGGTGGGCCAGGTGGTCGAGGTTCTCCGGGGTGCGGCGCCGTGCCGCGTACCCGGCGACCGGGATCTCGACGTGGCGGCGCACCTCCAGCAGGTCGCTGGCCGAGTAGTCGCCGAAGGTGGGGTCCTCGACGGTGCTGGCGACGACGAAGGTGCCCTTGCCGGTCCTGGAGACGGTCAGGCCCATGGTCTGCAGGGCCCGCAGCGCCTCGCGCAGCACGGGCCGCGAGACCTCCAGGGTGCGGCACAGCTCCGCTTCGGAGGGGAGCTTGTCGCCGATGGCGTAGTCGCCGCGCTCGATGGCGCCGCGCAGATACTCCAGCACCGCCTCCATGGCGCTGACGCGCCGCACGGGCTGTCCGGCTGTCCGGCTGTCTGACAGGTTCACGTTGGCGATCCTGGGGGTCGCGACAGGCGCCTGTCAAGGGGTGGCAACGAAACGTTCAGGGGGCCGGAAGCCCGCGTTCAGGATCCCGGCCCCTCGCCCGCCATGACCGCTCAGCCGGTGAGCACACCCGTCCCGAGCAGGCCGAACAGCAACACCCCCACGACGATCCGGTAGATCACGAAGGCGTTGAAGGAGTGCTTGGCGACGAACTTCAGCAGCCAGGCGATGGAGCCGTAGGCCACCACGAAGGACACGATCGTGCCGACGGCGAGCGGGGCCGCGCCCACGCCGGCGCCCAGGGCGTCCTTGAGTTCGTAGAGGCCGGCGCCTGTCAGGGCGGGGATGCCGAGGAAGAAGGAGAGCCGGGTGGCGGCGACCCGGTCCAGGTCGAGGATCAGCGCCGTGGACATGGTGGCGCCGGAGCGGGAGAAGCCGGGGAAGAGCAGGGCGAGGATCTGGGAGCTGCCGACGAGCATGGCGTCCTTGAAGGAGGTGTCGTCCTCGCCGCGCTTGTGCCGGCCCATCTGGTCCGCCGCCCACATCACCCCGCTGCCGACGATCAGCGAGCCGGCCACCACCCACAGCGAGGCGAGCGGGCCCTCGATGAGCGGCTTGGCGGCGAGTCCGACGGCGACGATCGGGATGGTCGCGTAGATGACCCACCAGGCGAACTTGTAGTCGTGGTGGTACCGCTCCTCGCGGTCGCGCAGGCCCCGCCCCCACGCGGAGACGATCCGCACGATGTCCTTGAAGAAGTACACCAGCACCGCGGCGATCGCGCCGACCTGGATGACGGCCGAGAACCCGACCACGGCGTGGTCGTCGACGGGGATGCCCATGAGCCCTTCGGCGATCTTCAGATGGCCGGTGGAGGAGACGGGCAGGAACTCGGTCACCCCCTCGACGGCTCCGAGGACGACGGCCTGACCGACGTTGATGACGCTCATGGGATCCAGTTCTGTGCGGGGGCGAGACGGCGCGGAGAGGACCGTCTTACTACACGCGGGCGAGAACGGGTCTCACAGACGCGCGAGTGCCACCCCCGTGAACGCCGCCCCGAGACCGGCCGCCAGGCTCGCCGTCACATTGAGGACGGCGTAGCCGCGGGCCCCCGTCTCCACCAGCCGCAGCGTCTCGTAGGAGAACGTCGAGTACGTCGTCAGGGCCCCGCACAGACCCGTGCCGAGCAGCAGTTGGACGTGTCCGGCGACGCCGGTGAGCAGGCCGAGGACCAGGCAGCCGGTGACGTTCACGGCGAAGGTGCCCCAGGGGAAGACGGAGTCGTGCCGGGACTGGACCGCGCGGTCGGTGAGGTAGCGCAGCGGGGCGCCGACCATGGCGCCCCCGACGACCAGCAGCCAGTTCACAACGACTTCTTACCCTTCGCGTCCGTTTCGCCCGGAGTGTCCGCCTGGTCGGTGGTGGGGGTGCCCCCGATGACCTCGCAGTCGTCGAGGGTCATCAGGCCCTCGGTGACGAGTTCGTCGAGCTGGGGCAGGAAGGCCCGTACGCGTGGCTCGGTATCGACGATCACGACGGCGACCGGCAGGTCCTCGCTCAGGGACAGCAGCCGCGAGGTGTGGATCAGCGAGGAGGCGCCGAAACCCTCGACACCCCGGAAGACGCTGGCTCCCGCGAGGCCCGCCGCGTGGGCCCGGTGGACGATCTCCGAGTAGAGGGGCTTGTGGTGCCAGGTGTCGTTCTCGCCGACGACGACGGTCAGGCGCAGGGCCCTGCCGGTCAGCCGTGTCATGACTGCCTCCACTTCAGGGCACGGCGGGTCGACCAGGCCGCGAGCCACACCGCCGTGAGCGCCGCGAGCGGGGTCGCGGCGAGGTAGGTCAGGCCGGTGCGGAGGTGACCGCCGTCGGCCAGTTTCTGGATGTCGACAGCGTAGGTCGAGAAGGTCGTGAACCCCCCGAGCACGCCGGTGCCGAAAAAGGGGCGGACCAGGCGGTGGGCGGCCCGGAACTCGGTGATGACCACCATGAACACGCCGATCACGGCACAGCCGGCGACGTTGACCCAGAGGATCGTCCAGGGGAAGCCGCCCGTGTGGGAGGGCCACCACAGGGACGCCGCGTAGCGGGCGGCGGCCCCCGCTCCCCCGCCGAGCGCCACCGCCGCGACGACCGGCGCCTGGGCGCGCCAGGCGGGCGGGTGCGGGGCTGCGGGCCGGATGCGGAGGCTTTCCGTCTCGGGGGCCGTCATGGTCGTACGTCTCCTACTCGCCGGGGCCCGGGATCGTGCAGGCGCGTGCCGTCGCAAGTAGGGACCGTTGGCGGCGTCCGTGCCGCGGTTCGGGTACGGCGGGCCCCACCGCCGCGCCGCGAGAGGTGGCGCGGCCGGGGTTCAGGTTAACCCCGGTGGCGAACCGGCGTCACGTCGGGCCGGGTCGTTCGCAGACCGCCACGCCCCGTTCCCAGAGGCTGCCCAGCACGAGGTGCCCGCCCGCCTCGCACACGCTGGTGACCATGCGGTACCCGGAGTGGCGGCGGGCGAGGTGGTGGACGACGCGGCCCGTGTCGTCGAAGGCCAGGACGGCGATCGTGCCGGTGGGACGGAAGGGGGCGCGTACGGCCACCCGGGCGGCGGCGCGGCGGACCGCGGGCGCGCTGCGGTGGACCAGGTCGAGGGTGGGGACGCGGGGCCCGGCCAGCGCGACCCAGACCGGTCCGTCCAGGGCTCCGCGCCACAGGTTGTCGGGCATGCCCGGGAGGTTCTCGGCGAAGGGCTCGCTCCGGCCGGCGCGGGGTCCGGTGAGCCGGTAGCGGATGAGCCGGCGGGCGCCGGTCTCGGCGACGACGAGGAACGACTCGTCGGCCCCGGCGGCGAGCCCGTTGGCGAACCGCAGGCCGTCCAGCACGACCTCGGGGGTGTCCGCGCCGGGGGCGAGGCGCAGCAGGCGTCCCGTCCCGGTGTGCTCGACGATGTCGCCGATCCAGTGGTCCAGGGGGTGGCGGCGGCTGGAGACGGTGAAGTAGACGCTGCCGTCGGAGAGGGAGACGACGTTGCTGGCGAACCGCAGCCGCTCCCCCGCCACCGATTCGGCGAGGACGCGTACCGTGCCGTCGCCGGTGCCCACGCGCAGCAGTCCGCGTTCGGCGTCGCACACCAGCAGGTCACCGTCCGGGAGGAGTTCGAGCCCGAGCGGCCTGCCGCCGGTCTGGGCGATCACCTCGGTCCGGGCCGTCGCCGGATCTCCCAGGCCGTCCAGGCGCAGGATGCGGCCGTCCGCCAGTCCGGTCAGCACCCGGCCGCGCGGGTCGGCGACCACGTCCTCGGGGCCGTGGCCCACCGCGACGTAGTGGCGTGGGACGAGTGCCGTGGGACGCTCCATCGCGTGCGTGTCCTTCACCGTCCGGGTCGCCTACCAGCCCTTTTCAAACATCCGGGCGACCTCGGCGATCCGCATCTCGTCGCGGTGGTAGTGCACGCGGCCCGCGGACCGGCTGGTGCGCAGCATGCCGGTGGCCTGGAGCAGCCGGAGGTGAGTGACGGCGACCGGGCGGGGCATCGAGAACCTCTCGGCGACGGCGTCCGCGGTGACGCCGTGTGCGGCGGGCCCGGGTTCCTTCAGCCAGGCCAGGATGCGCAGGCGCGTGTCGTCGGTGGGAGTCCTCAGCATGTAGTGCCCCTGCCTCGCGGCTCTGGTCCTCTTACCGCGTCTTCCCACTGTCTCGCAGTCGAAGCCACCGCGCCCCCGGCCTCGGCATTCTTGACCGATACCGGACTGCCGTACGCCACAGGTGAGTTCGGGAACGGGCGAGGGCCCGGCCGCGGGTGTGCGGCCGGGCCCCCTCCCCCGCGGGTCAGCGGTGACGGAACCAGGACGTCGACGACAGGGCCCGGTCGTCGTAGCCGAACAGCGCCTGGTTCTCCCAGGCGTTGCCGGAGGACGGGTCGGTCGGGTCCCAGCCGTTGCCGTTCACCGCGGTCCAGGTCGCCTCCCAGTAGAAGATGCCGAGGCCTCGGCCGTTCGGGACGGCCTCCACGATGCTCGCCACGTCGTTCATCCACCGGGTCTGGCCGGCGACGGTCGCCGGGTAGCCGGAGACCAGTTCGGCACTGGTGTCGATGATGTTCTGGTGCGCGTCCTCGCTGTCCAGGCGGAACGGGTAGGCGGTCTCGGCGACGAAGACCGGCTTGCCGTAACGGGAGGCCGCGTCGTCGAGGGTGGTCTGGAAGTCGGCCAGCGTGCCGTGCCAGTAGCCGTAGTACGACAGGCCGATGGCGTCGAACTTCACGCCGTTGGAGCGCGCGCTGTCGAACCACCAGCGGGTGCCGGCGAGGTCACCGCCCTTGGCGAGGTGCAGGGCGACGGTCGTGCCGGCGTTGACCGCCTTGACGGCGTCGTAGCCGGAGTTGAGCAGACCGGCCAGCTGCGTCCAGTTGGAGGTCGATCCCTCGTTCCACAGCATGCCGCCGTTGATCTCATTGCCGACCTGGACCATGTCGGCGGTGGTGCCCTGCGCCTTCAAGGCGTTCAACACGTCGTACGTGTGGTTGTACACGTCGGTCTTGAGTTGACTGTAGGAGTGTCCGGCCCAGGCGGCGGGCTTGTCCTGGCGGCCGGGGTCGGCCCAGAAGTCCGAGTAGTGGAAGTCGACCAGCAGCTTCATGCCCTGCGCCTTGACGCGCTTGGCCGTGGCGAGGACGCGCGCCTTGTTGTTGTAGCCGTCGGCCGGGTTCACCCAGACCTTGAGGCGCGCGTAGTTCATGCCGGACGACTTGAGGATCGCCAGGGGGTCGCCGGCCGTGCCGGAGCTGTTCCGGTAGACGCCGCCCTTGGCCTCGCTCTTGGCCAGGGACGAGATGTCGGCACCCTTGATCGACGTGCCGGACGTGCCCGAGGTGAAGGTCAGGTCGTCAACATTGATCCAGTTGCCCGCGTTCGCGTCACTGTTGACGCTGATCGTGCACTGGTTGCTGGTCACATTGACGGGCACGACGATCCGGATCCACCCACTGGCCGAGACCGGCAGGTCGGTGCGCTGCTCGGCGCCGCCGCAGTTCTTCAGCGCTATGTACGCGGACTTCTGCCCGCCGCCGGAGCGCACCCAGGCGGTGAGCTTGTAGGCGCCGTTGGTGAGTCCGGACAGGTACTGGTACGTCTCCACCTTGTAGGCGGTGGAGGCCCAGTGGCTCAGGCGGTAGCTGCCGCCGTGGCCGCCGGACTCGGTGAACGAGGCACCGGTGTCGCCGTACTCGGACCAGCCGCTCGGTGTGGCCGCGCCCGCGCCGTCGGCCTCGAAGCCGCCGTTGGCCAGGGTGCTCGCGGCGTGGGCGGCGGTGGCGGGCAGGGCGGTGAGGGCGAGGCCCGCCGCGAGGGGGAGCAGCAGGGCTTTGAGCGTGCGTCTGGGATGGAACATCGTCGTCCGTCGTCCCTTCGACGTGGGGGTTGGGGTGCCCCTCGCCCGGAGGTGAGGCGAGAGAGCCCCTCCGCCCGCGGCTCCTGCGGCTCGCACGGGCGGAGGGGAGTCGGTTCAGCCGTCGAGCCGGACGACCCGGACGGCTCCGGCCGGGACCGGCAGCCGGCCCACGGCGCGTTCACCGGTCAGCAGCTCGGTGCCGGGGGCCTCCAGCGGCACCTTGGTGTCCGAGCCGGTGTGGTTGACGGCGAACAGGTAGGTGCCCGACTCGCCGGTGCGGCGGACCACTTCGACGTCCCGGGGCAGATCGGCGCGCGGGGCGAGCCGCGCGTCCTCGACCGCCCAGCCGAGCAGCGCGTCCAGGCCGTCGGATCCCAGCCGGGTGGAGACGTACCAGGCGGTGCCCTCGCCGCGGCGGTGCCGGGTGACGGCGGGCCGCCCGGCGGCGAGGCCGTCGGCGTACGTCAGGACGGTCTCGGCGCCGCGCGGTACCACGAACTCCGTCCACACGTCGGCGCCCAGCTCGGATCCGTCGGGGCCGGTGACGCGCACCCGTTCGCCGGGCAGCAGCGGCGAGAACTCCTCGACGGTGAGGCCGAGGACGTCCCGCAGCGGGCCCGGGTAGGCGCCCTCGTGGACGGTGTCGTGCTCGTCGACGATGCCGGAGAAGTAGGAGACGACCAGCGTGCCGCCGTTCTCGACGTAGGCCGTGAGGTTGGTCCCGGCCGCCTGTGTCATCAGATACAGGGCCGGTACGACGACAAGGCGATACCTCGACAAGTCGGCTTCCGGGTGGGCGAAGTCGACGGTGAGGTGGCGGTCGTAGAGCGCCTCGTAGAAGGCGTCGGCGCGCTCGCGGGCGTCGTGGTCGGCGCTGGGGCGCCATTCGAGGTTCTGCGCCCACCAGGAGTGCCAGTCCCACAGCACGGCCACGTCGGCCGCGGTGCGGGTGCCGCGGATCTCGTTCAACGCGTCAACGGCCGAGCCGAGTTCGACGACCTCGCGCCACACGCGGGTGTCGGTGCCGCCGTGCGGGACCATCGCCGAATGGAACTTCTCGGCGCCACGCCGGGACTGGCGCCACTGGAAGAACATGGCGCCGTCGGAGCCGCGCGCCACGTGCGTGAGGGAGTTGCGGGCCATCTGGCCGGGGGCCTTGGCCGGGTTGCGGAGCTGCCAGTTGACGCCCGAGGTGGAGTGCTCCAGCAGCAGCCAGGGCGCGCCGCCCGCGACGGAGCGGGTGAGGTCGGCGGCCATCGCCAGGTTGACGTGGGTGCGGCGGCCGTCGGTGATCAGGTAGTGGTCGTTGGTGACGATGTCGACCTCGCGACCCCAGGCCCAGTAGTCGACGGAGTCGCACTGGCTCAGCGCCGTCATGAAGTTGGTGGTGACCGGGACGCCCGGGGAGAGGCGGTGCAGGATGTCCCGCTCCGCCACGAAGTTCTCGCGCATGGTCGCGTCGGCGAACCGCTTGTAGTCCAGCGCCTGGCTCGGGTTGACGGCCGCGGGCGTGAGCCGGGGCGGGTTGATCTGGTCGAAGTCCGTGTAGCGCTGGCCCCAGAAGGCCGTGCCCCAGGCCTCGTTGACCGCGTCGACCGTGCCGTACGTCGTCGCCAGCCAGCGGCGGAAGTGCGCGGCGCACGAGTCGCAGTAGCACGCCGAGACGGGGACGCCGTACTCGTTGTGCACGTGCCACATCGCCAGCGCCGGGTGGTCGCCGTAGCGCTCGGCCAGCCGCGTGGTGATGGTTGATGCGGCCGCGCGGTAGTCGGCGTTGCTGTGGCAGATCGCCGCGCGGGAGCCGAACTCGTAGCGCACGCCCTCGCGGGTGACCGGCAGGGCGTCGGGGTGGGCCCGGTAGAACCAGACGGGCGGGACGACGGTGGGGGTGCCGAGGTCGACGCGGATGCCGTGCTCGTGGAGCAGGTCCAGGAGCCGGTCGAGCCAGCCGAAGTCGTAGGTGCCGGGTGAGGGCTCCAGCAGCGCCCAGGAGAAGATCCCGACGCTCACCATGGTGACGCCGGCCTCCCGCATCAGCCGGACGTCCTCCTGCCAGACGCTCTCCGGCCACTGCTCGGGGTTGTAGTCCCCACCGAAGGCGAGCCTGGTGAGGCCCCTGGGGGTGGTCTCCGGCATGGATGGTCTCCCGGTCGATCGATCAATTGGGAACGTGCACACACAAGGACGCGGTGCTGAGCCCAACATAACCGCACAGCAACAACCATTGACAAGGGTCCGGGATGTTTCTCTACTGTGAACGCTCACAGAAGCATGGCAGGTTCTCGCACCAGGCGAGAACCCCAGGTCAGGGGAGAGATCCATGCCGTACACGACGCGCCGCCGCCTCGTGACATCCGCCGTCGCCCTCGCGCTCGGCGCCACCGCCCTCGCCGCCTGCGGCTCGGAATCCGGGGACAGCGACACCGAGTCGGGGCCGGTCTCGCTGACGTACTGGACCTGGACACCCGGCATGGACAAGGTCGTGGACCTGTGGAACAAGGGGCCGGGCAAGAAGGACCGGATCACCGTCACGGTGAAGAAGCAGGCGTCCGGTGACACGCTCGTCACCAAGATCCTCACCGCGCACAAGGCGGGCAAGGCGCCCGACCTGGTGCAGGCGGAGTACCAGGCGCTGCCCACGCTGGTCAGCAACGACGCCCTGGCGGACATATCGAAGAACGTGGGCGACGCCAAGGACAGCTTCGCCGACGGCGTCTGGCAGCAGACGACGCTGGGCACGGACGCGGTCTACGCCGTCCCGCAGGACATCGGGCCGATGATGTTCTACTACCGCGAGGACCTGTTCAAGGAGTACGGCCTGACGGTCCCGACGACCTGGGACGAATTCGCCGAGACGGCCCGCAAGCTCAAGAAGGCCGCCCCCGACAAGGACCTCACCACCTTCTCCGCCAACGACTCCGGCCTCTTCGCGGGCCTCGCCCAGCAGGCGGGCGCCAAGTGGTGGACGACCTCCGGCGACCAGTGGAAGGTCTCCATCGACGACGCGGCGACACAGAAGGTCGCGAAGTTCTGGGGCGGCCTGGTCAAGGAGGGCGCCATCGACAACCAGCCGATGTACACCCCCGCCTGGAACAAGGCGCTCAACACCGGCAAGCAGATCGCCTGGGTCAGCGCCGTGTGGGCACCGGGCACGCTGACCACGGCCGCCCCCGCCACCAAGGGCAAGTGGGCCATGGCCCCGCTCCCCCAGTGGTCCGCGGACGAGAACCGCACGGGCAGCTGGGGCGGCTCCTCCACCGCCGTCACCACGGACTCCAAGCACCAGGAGGCCGCCGCCGAGTTCGCCACCTGGCTGAACACCGACGGCGACGCCCTGAACGCGCTGGCCAAGGAGAGCGGCATCTACCCGGCCGCCAAGAACGCCCAGACCAGCGGCGCCTTCCTCAAGCCGCCGGCCTACTTCTCCCACCAGGCCGACTTCTACAGCAAGGCCGCCGACATCGCGGAGACCACGGCACCGTCCGCCTGGGGCCCCAACGTGAACGTCGCCTACACCACCTTCAAGGACGCCTTCGGCGCCGCCGCGAAGAACAAGTCGGACTTCGGCGCCGCGCTGGAGAAGATGCAGGCCGACACCGTCGCCGACATGAAGAAGCAGGGCTTCGAGGTCGCCGAGTGAAAAGCACGGCACGCCGGCGGTCGTACGGGGTCAAGGGGGCCCCGTACGCCTTCCTTGTCCCCGCGACGATCCTGTTCGCACTGTTCTTCGCACTGCCGATCGGTTACGCGCTCTGGCTGAGCCTGCGCAAGGTCAAGGTCTCGGGCCTGGGCCTGGGCTCCGGCGCCCGCAAGGAGGTCTGGGCCGGCCTGGAGAACTACACCGACGCCCTCACCGACAGCGAGCTGGTGAACGGCGCCCTGCGCGTGCTGGGCTACGGCTGCATCGTCGTCCCCGTCATGCTCGGCCTCGCCCTGCTGTTCGCGCTGATGCTGGACTCCGAGAAGGTGCGGCTGGCCCCCTTCACCCGGCTCGCGATCTTCCTGCCGTACGCCATCCCCGGCGTGGTGGCGGCGCTGCTGTGGGGGTTCCTGTACCTGCCGGACGTCAGCCCCTTCTACTTCGTGCTCGGCAAGCTGGGGCTGCCGCAGCCGGACCTGCTGGACGGCGGGCCGCTGTACCTGGCCCTGTCGAACATCGCGGTCTGGGGCGGCACCGGCTTCAACATGATCGTCATCTACACCTCGCTCCAGTCGATCCCGGCGGAGGTGTACGAGGCGGCGAAGCTGGACGGCGCCACCCCGGCGCAGATCGCGCTGCGGATCAAGATCCCGATGGTGGCGCCCTCGCTGGTGCTGACCTTCTTCTTCTCGATCATCGCGACGCTGCAGGTGTTCAACGAGCCCACCACCCTCAAGCCGCTCACCAACTCCGTGTCCACGACGTGGAGTCCGCTGATGAAGGTGTACCGCGACGCGTTCGGCGAGGGTGACATCTACGGGGCCGCGGCGCAGGCCGTGATCATCGCGTTCGCCACGCTCCTGCTGTCCTTCGGCTTCCTGCGGGCCGCGAACCGTCGTCAGAAGCAGGTGGCAGCCCGATGAGTTCCCTCGCCGTTTCCCCGACCGAGCCGGTGACGGGCACCACGCCCGGAACCACCCAGGGCCGCCCGCCGCTGCGCCGCCGCATCGCCCTGATCCCGACGGCCACGCTGCTCCTGGGGGCGGTCTACTGCCTGCTGCCGGTGGCCTGGGTGGTCATCGCGGCCACGAAGTCCGGCAGTGAGCTGTTCTCCACGTTCACGTTCCTGCCGGGCACGGGCTTCGCCGACAACTTCCACGATCTGAGCGCCTACCGCGACGGCGTCTACTGGGAGTGGATGGGCAACTCCGCCCTGTACGCCGGTCTGGGCGCCCTGCTGTCGACGTGCGTGTCGGCGTTCAGCGGCTACGCACTGGCGATCTACCGCTTCCGCGGCCGCGAGACGATGTTCAACGTGCTGCTCGCGGGTGTGCTGATGCCGCCGGTGATCCTGGCCATCCCGCAGTACCTGCTGCTGGCGAAGGCCGACCTCACGGACTCCTACCTGTCCGTCCTGCTGCCGCAGATCCTGTCGCCGTACGGCGTCTACCTCGCGCGGATCTACGCCGCCGCCGCGGTGCCCGCCGACGTGGTCGAGGCCGGCCGGATGGACGGGGCGAGCGAGTGGCGGATCTTCACGCGGATCGCGCTGCCGATGATGATCCCCGGCATGGTGACGGTGTTCCTGTTCCAGTTCGTGGCGATCTGGAACAACTTCCTGCTGCCGTACATCATGCTCAGCGACGACGAGAAGTTCCCGATCACCCTCGGCCTGTTCACCTTGCTGGAGCAGGGCGCCAACACCCCGGCGCTCTACACCCTGGTGATCACGGGTGCGTTCCTCGCCGTGCTCCCGCTCATCGCCCTGTTCCTGGTCATCCAGCGGTTCTGGAGTCTGGATCTGCTGTCCGGAGCCGTAAAGTCATGACCATGAACGCTGCGGGGGGCAGGCGCAGGCCGCCCACGATCCACGACGTGGCGCGCGAGGCGGGGGTCTCGCGCGGCACGGTCTCGCGTGTACTCAACGGCGGGCACTACGTCAGCCCGGCCGCCCAGGAAGCGGTCAACGCGGCCATCCGCAGAACGGGTTACGTCGTCAACCGGCACGCCCGCTCCCTGATCACCGGGCGGTCCGACTCGATCGGCTTCCTGCTCACCGAACCGCAGGAGCGGTTCTTCGAGGACCCCAACTTCAACGTCCTGCTGCGCGGCTGCACCCAGGCGCTCGCCGCGCACGACATCCCGCTGCTGCTGATGCTGGCGGGCACCGAGGACGAACGGCGCCGCCTCACCCGGTACATCACCGCGGGGCATGTCGACGGGGTGCTGCTGGTCTCCAACCACTCCGGTGACCCCGTCGCCGAGCAGTTGCGCGAGGCAGGAGTGCCGCTGGTGGCGTGCGGGAAGCCGATCGGGCTGGGCTCGAAGGTGAGTTACGTGGCCGCCGACGACCGCGACGGCGCCCGCGACATGGTGCGCCATCTGCTGTCCCTCGGGCGGCGCCGGGTGGGCATGGTGACCGGGCCGCCGGACACGCCGGGCGGCGTCGAGCGGCTCGCCGGCTACCAGGAGGTGCTCGCGGAGGCGGGCTGTGACTTCGACGAGCGCCTCGTCGTCTCCGGCGACTACAGCCGGGCCAGCGGCGAGGCGGGCGCCGAGCGGCTGCTGGATCAGGCCCCGGACATGGACGCGGTGTTCGTCGCCTCGGACCTCATGGCGCAGGGCGTGCTGGCGGCCCTCCACCGGGCGGGACGGCGCGTGCCGCAGGACGTGGCGGTCGGCGGTTTCGACGACTCCCCGGCCGCCGTGGCCTCCAGCCCGGAGCTCACCACCATCCGGCAGCCGTGGGACCGCATCAGCGCCGAGATGGTGCGGGTGCTGCTCGCGCAGATCGGGGGCGAGGACCCGGCGGCGGTGATCCTTCCGACGGAGCTGGTCAAAAGGGAGTCGACGTAGCTCCGGCCGTCCGGTGAGGGGGCGTGCACCAGCGTGCACCGCGGGCACTGCATGCACGCTCATCGAATGCCGCACCGGTGTTACCGTTCACATATGGCGTCGAAAACGGCTGGTGCGCGGCTTGAGGAACGGTGGCGGGACATCCTGTCGGCGCACGCGCGCACGATGTGCGAGATCGACCGGGTCCTGCATCCGCACGGCCTCGGCGCGTCCGACTTCGAGGTCCTGGACATCCTCGCCACGGCCGCGCCCGAGGAGGGAGATCAGTGCCGGGTGCAGAACCTGGTCGGACGGGTCCATCTCAGCCAGAGCGCGCTGTCCCGGCTCATCGCCCGGCTGGAGAAGGACGGGCTGGTGACGCGTTCGGTGTGCGTGGAGGACCGGCGCGGCGTGTGGGTGGCCCTGACCTCCAAGGGCCGCGACCTGCACGCGGAGGCACTGCCGCTGCAGCGGGCCGCGCTGGCCCGGTCCCTGGGCGAGTAACCCGCCCGGGCCCGGGCTCGGCGCATTCGGTCCTATGGGGGTACTCGGTCCTACGGACGTGCCAGCAGGGTGCGTACCCCCTCCGAGGTGAGCGTCAGACGGTGCTCCGAGCTGCCGTCTATGGTGAGCGACAGGTCGTCGGCCGGCCACTGGGCGGCCAGGGCGCCTAGCGGCACCAGGCGGTAGCGGGAGACGAACGGCAGCAGCCCGGCCATCTCCACCTCGGAGGTGAACACGGGCACCACCGGCTCGCCGCCGGGCTGCTCCAGCACCGGCAGCGCCACCGCAGAGGGGTTGGCGGTGTCGGCGTCGTTGGCGTCGTCGGGCACGGG
Source organism: Streptomyces sp. NPDC007991 (assembly GCF_042958445.1). Lineage (NCBI taxonomy): Bacteria > Bacillati > Actinomycetota > Actinomycetes > Kitasatosporales > Streptomycetaceae > Streptomyces > Streptomyces sp. NPDC007991. The sequence goes on along the minus strand of NZ_JBIBJD010000021.1, from coordinate 85,385 downwards.
GATGAGCACGTCGCTGTTGGCGAGCGCGTCCAGAGCCGCCGCGTCCTCGGTGTTCTCGTTGAGGACGTCCAGAGCCCGCTGGGCGGGCGTGGGCGTGGGGTCGTTTGCGGGTGTCTCCATGGCAGATTCCCTGGTAGCGGCGGTCGTGCGGCCTGCCCGGAGCATGGTCCGCCCCGGACGCGGTGCTGCTCGCGTACCCGATCGCGCCCGGGGCAATCCTGGTTGATCTTTGAGGTTCTGGGGATGTGAGGGGACGGAGTTTCGGGGGATCTGTGGCCATGCGGTCAAGCGAGGTCGGCGCCGAGCAACCGGCACGGCAGTGCACGCTCGCTCACGCCACCCCCCTCGGCCGGCTCCACCCGGTGCACCCCGGCTCCCCTCGCCCGGGTGACGGCCTGCGTCGGCACACCGCCCGTGAACAACGCCGCGGCCCCGTCCTCCACCGCCCAGCCCGCCGGCAACCGCCCCGTCGCCACGGCCGCGCGGTAGGAGGGGCGACGGCCCGGTTCACTGTCGTAGTGCGGGCAGACGGAGCCGGGCAGCAGCCCCAGCCCGTCGGGGAGGTACGTCAGCGGCCCGAAGGAGTCGGTGTGCGAGCCCTCGGCCCAGCAGTTGGCACCGACGCTGATACCGCACAGCAACGTGCCACGGCCGTATGCCTCCCGTAGCAGCCGGTCCACGCCGTGGGTTCGCCACACGGCGAGGAGGTTGGCCGTGTTGCCGCCGCCCACGTAGATGACGTCCTGGGCGAGCAGGAAGGAGCGCAGTGCGTCGTCGTCCAGCTCGCGGCGGAACAAGTGCAGCACGGAGGATTCGCAGGCGCGGCGGCTCCCGAACGCCGCACGGAACTGTTCGACGTAGGCCGGTGCGTCTCCGCTGGCCGTGGGTACGAAGCACACCCTGGGACGGGTGGCGCGTGACTGGGCCAGCACCCAGTCGTCGAGAAGGCCGTCGCCGTCGGTGGAGAACCCGCCGCCGAGGAGGGCGATGCGCCGCGGGGGGTCGTGGGTCATGGCTGAGCCTTCCTGGACGGGTGCGGGTGATCGGGCCCGTGCTTCCGGATTGCGCGATCAACCGTCGTATCCCAGACCGCCCCGATCGAGTGCCGCCCGGATCCGGCTGAGCCACTCCCCCGCCAGCCGGCGCCCGTCGGGGAGTTGGTCGTCTCGGTCCCAGCGCCATGTCGTGATCATCGCCAGTACGAGGATCCGGCACTCGCGCAGCAGGTCCTGGTCGGCACCCGGGTAGTGCTCGCCGACCTCTTCGGGCGCATGGGCGAGGTCGAACTCGACGGGCCCGCGGCAACACGTCTCGAGGTCGATGAACAGCAGACCGTTCCTCGTGGTGAGTACGTTGCCCGGGTGCGGCTCGCCGTGGAGCAGTTGCTCGGCGCCGGCGCGCTCGCCGATCGCTCGTCTCAGGTTCCGCAGCGTGTCCCTGAGCAGCTCCCGGTCCGCGTCGGCGAGCGCCGGAGTGCGGGCGTGGTCCGCCACGAGTTGCTGAGCCTGCTCGATACGGTCCGTGAAGTGCGGTGTGGGAACGCCGAGTTCGCGCATGCCGGTGTGCAGCAGCTTCAGCGCGGTGGCGTAGCCGGCCGGTGGGATCTCGCCAGGTGCCGCGGATTCGTAGTAGGTCCACAGCGTGATCACGAAGCCGTCACGCTCATGGACGCGTGGCTCCACCCGAGGATCGAGAGCAGCCACAGGGCACCCGGCTTCGGCGAGCCGCTGGGCGAGCTCGACTTCGAACGGTGCGATCTGATGCGCTGCGGGCGCCACGCGGGCCAGAACGTCGCACGGCAGCAGACGCAGAGTGAGCTTGTTCGAGTCGTGCAGAACACGCGCGTCGTCGGCTCGCAGGCCGAGTGAGGAGGCGGTCGACAGCGCCGCGGCCACCGCCCGCCGGGCCTCGGACGTCTGCATCGTCGCCTTGCCCCTCTCCCCTGACTACTGGATCCGCCGGCCGGTGTACACATCGGCGAAGACGCCGCGGGCACGGGTGCCGTCCGGGAGCTGCCAGGAGCCGGTGACCTGGCCGGTCGCTCCCTGGGAGGGCGGCGGGCCGTCCGGGGCGGGTCGCAGGACCCGGTGCAGGTGGAGGGTCGTGCCGTGCGGGGCGGTCAGCCGGGTGCCGTCCTGGTCGTCGGTGGCGACGAAGGCCGTGGGGAGCGGGCCTTCGCCGGTGTGGGAGGCGGCGACCTCCCGGTCGGGGGCATCGCTCACGCTTTGCGCCTGGGCCTGTGCCCGCCCCTCGATCAAGGCGGCCAACTGGGCGACCAGCACGGGGTCGTGGCAACCGTCGTAGGCCCAGCGCCGCCCGAGCACGCCGTGCTCCATGGTGCCCACGAGGGCGTGCTCCGTCCCGTCGAGCGCGGCACCGCGATAGGTGAGCGGCACCTGGTAGGTGACGGGCTGAGGGCCGGAGGTGTCGGTGACGATCATGAACTCGATCCCGACCTCGCCCTGCGGGTCGTCCAGCCGGAATCCGCCTGCCTTGGCCAGCCGCGGTCCGTCGGCGCCACCGCGGTACCACGGGCGGGACGGCAGCCAGGAGGTGAGCAGTTCCAGTTTGGTCGGTGTGACCGTGGTGCGGTGGATGACGGCCATGCCGAGGGTTTCCTTCCGTCCGATGTGCCGGCCCGAGGGCGCGGGGCCCACGCGCGCATTAGATCAGCCGACGCATCGCCTTGACCACGCGATTACCGGGAGGGGCGGAGCGGCACCGAGCTTGCGCGGGCTTCTTCTTCGTGCCGCCAAGGGGTGTCGGCGAGGATGATGTTACCGGTAACATCCCTCTCGTCCGCCCTCGCTTCGAGCCGTACGCGACCTGATCCCCGCCCGCCGCCGCCCGGCCGGCCGTCCCCCGGAGTCCGCGTGACCGACCAGCCCACCGCGCAGCCCGCGGCCAGCCTCTCCCCCGCGCCGCCGGCCCCGGTGTTCAGCGGGGCCGCCGTGGTGGCGTCCTGTGCGGGCTTCGTGCTCATGGGTGCGTTGCAGGCCCTGTACGGGCCCGCGATCCCCGGCTTCCGTGCGGAGTTCGGGCTATCGCCGTCCGCCGCCGGGCTGGGGCTCAGTGCGCACTTCGTCGGTGGCGTGGCGGGTGTGCTGCTGTTCGACCGGCTCTACGGGCGGGTCGGCAACCGGCACCTCCTCGGCAGCTCCTACCTGCTGATGGCGCTCGGCGCGGCGGGCTTCGCGCTGGCGCCCGGCTGGCCGGCCGCCCTCGCGGCGGCCCTGCTCGCCGGGCTCGGTTTCGGCGGCATCGACTACGGGCTCAACCAGCTGTTCGCCGTGGGCTTCGGCCACCGTTCGACCGCGATGCTGAACATCCTCCACGCCCACTTCGGCATCGGCGCCATCCTCAGCCCCGCCCTCATCGGCGTGGTCGGCTCCGAGCACTACCCGGCCGTCTTCCTCGGTTTCGCCCTCGCCAACCTGCCGTTGCTGCTGTGCCTGAAGGGCGTGCGCAACGACGCGCCCGTCCCGGCCGGGGACGAGCCGGGCGGTGGCGGGGTCCTCCGGCGGAGCCTCGCCTCGGTGCTCGGCGTCTTCGTCGCGCTCTACGTCCTGCACGTGGGCATCGAGTCCGGTGTCGGCGGCTGGGAGCCCACGCATCTGGAGACCGTCGGCTACGGCGCGGGCGTCGCCGCCACCGCCACCTCCGTGTACTGGCTGATGATGACCGTCGGCCGCTTCCTGGTCGCGCCGCTCGCGCTGCGTTTCTCCGCCCAGGCGATCATCGTCGTCTCCTGCGCGGGAATGACGGTGTGTCTGCTGGCCGCGTCCGTGCCGGCGCTGGCCCCGTACGCGTACGCCGGCGTCGGTCTGTTCATCGCGCCGATCTTCCCCACCGGTCTGCCCTGGCTGAACCGGGTGGCCCCGCGCGCCCGCAGAGCCGGTGCCCTGGTCATCGCCGCGTCCATGGTGGGCGGTGTCGCGGCCGGGCCGGCGCTGGGCAAGGCCATCGAGTGGTCGGGGGTCCGCGCGGTGCCCCTCCTGCTGTGCGGTGTCTCGGCGGTGTGCCTGGGCGCCACGCTCTGGCTGATCCGCGTCACCCGTTCTCACTGAAACTCCCGTCGACTCCCACCGACCTCTGCCCGCCCCCCGAAGGGAAGCCCGTATGCCCGCCCTGACGACGACGTCCGACGGATTCCTGCTGCACGGCGAGCCGTTCCGGATCATCTCCGGCGCCCTGCACTACTTCCGCGTCCACCCCGGCCTGTGGTCCGACCGGCTGCGCAAGGCCCGGCTGATGGGCCTCAACACGGTGGAGACGTACATCCCGTGGAACCACCACCAGCCCGGCCCCGAGGGCCCGCTCGTGCTCGACGGCTTCCTGGACCTGCCCCGGTTCCTCGAACTCGCCCAGGACGAGGGGCTGCACGTGCTGCTGCGTCCCGGACCGTTCATCTGCGCCGAGTGGGACGGCGGCGGGCTGCCCGACTGGCTGACCTCGGACCCGGACATCCGGCTGCGGTCCAGCGATCCGCGGTTCACCGGGGCCGTCGACCGCTACCTGGACCTGCTGCTGCCCGTGCTCCGGCCGCATCTGGCCGCGGCGGGCGGCCCCGTCATCGCCGTGCAGGTGGAGAACGAGTACGGGGCATACGGCGACGACAGCGCCTACCTCAAGCACCTGGCCGACGCGTTCCGTTCCCGGGGCGTCGAGGAGTTGCTGTTCACCTGCGACCAGGCCGACCCCGAGCATCTGGCCGCCGGGAGCCTGCCGGGCGTGCTGACCGCCAGTACCTTCGGCAGCCGGGTCGAGCAGTGCCTCGGGCGGCTGCGCGAGTACCAGACCGAAGGCCCGCTGTTCTGCGCGGAGTTCTGGATCGGCTGGTTCGACCACTGGGGCGGGCCGCATCACGTCCGGGACGCGGCCGACGCCGCCGCCGATCTGGACCGGCTGCTGTCCGCCGGGGCGTCCGTCAACCTCTACATGTTCCACGGCGGCACCAACTTCGGCTTCACCAACGGCGCCAACCACAAGCACGCCTACGAGCCCACCGTCACGTCGTACGACTACGACGCCGCGCTCACCGAGTGCGGCGACCCCGGCCCGAAGTACCACGCCTTCCGCGAGGTCATCGCCCGCCATGTCGGCGCCCCCGACGAGCCCGCCCCGGCACCCGGCCCCAAACTGCCGCCCATCGAAGTGGAGTTGGACGGCCGGGCGCCTCTGCTTCCCCTCGCCGGCGCGCTCACCGCTCCCGTCCGCACCGACGACCCGGTGACCATGGGCGAGCTCGGGCAGCACACCGGCTACGCGCTCTACAGCACCGTCCTGCCCGCCTCCGGTGACGGCCTGCTGCACTTCGCCGGCGGTGTCGGCGACCGCGCTCAGGTCTTCGTCGACGGCGCACCCGTCGGTGTGCTGGAGCGTGAACGCCACGACGAGACACTGCCGGTGCGTGTCCCGCACCCGGGCGCCAGGCTCGACGTGCTCGTCGAGAACATGGGCGGCGTCAACTACGGGCCCCGCATCGGCGCCCCGAAGGGCCTGCTCGGTCCCGTCTCCTTCAACGGCGCCGCCCTGCGCGGCTGGGACTGCCACGCGCTGCCGCTGGACGGCCTGGAGGCGGTGCCGTTCACCCCGGGCGACGGGGCGGCGGTCACCGTGCCCGCCTTCCACCGCGGCACGTTCGAGGTGGACACGCCCGCCGACGCCTTCCTCGCCCTGCCCGGCTGGACGAAGGGGCAGGCCTGGGTCAACGGCTTCCACCTGGGCCGCTACTGGAACCGCGGCCCGCAGCACACGCTCTACGTCCCCGCGCCGGTACTGCGGCCGGGCGCCAACGAGCTGGTCCTGCTGGAGCTGCACGGCACCGCGGCCACCCGCGCCCAGCTGACCGACACACCCGACCTCGGCCCGGAGAACACCTGGTGACCCCGCACCGGCTGCGTGTGCCCACGCCCTCCGCTCCCCCGCCGACCGGTCATCTGCCCTTCGCGGACGCGCCGGGCGTGCCCGACCCGATCGAGGTCATCGGCCGCTGGCTCACCCGTGGCGGCCGGCCCTGGTTCCCGGTCTCCGGCGAGTTCCACTACTCCCGCTACCCGGCCCGGGAGTGGGAGGAGGAGCTGCTGAAGATGAAGGCGGGCGGGGTGAGTGCCGTCGCCTCCTACGTCATCTGGATCCACCACGAGGAGATCGAGGGGCGGATCCGCTTCGACGGCGGCCGCGACCTGCGCCGCTTCGCCGAGCTGTGCGCCCGCCACGGCCTGGACTTCGTCCCGCGGATCGGCCCGTGGTGCCACGCGGAGGTGCGCAACGGCGGCCTGCCGGACTGGCTGCTCGCCCGCCCCGGCACGCCGCGCACCGACGATCCGGCCTATCTGGAGCCCGTACGCGCCTGGTTCGCGGCCGTCGCGGAGCAACTGCGCGGTCTGGACCGGGCGCACGGCGGCCCGATCGTCGCGATCCAGATCGAGAACGAGCTCTACGACCAGCCCGGCCATCTGCGCACCCTGAAACGCCTGGCCCAGGAGGCCGGACTGAGCGCGCCACTGTGGACGTCGACCGCCTGGGGCGGGGTCCAGCTCCCGGGTGACGAACTGCTGCCGCTGTACGGCGGCTATCCGGAGGCGTTCTGGACGGAGGCGGACGGCGGCTGGCCCGACACCTGCCGCAAGCACTTCTTCTTCACCCACGAGCGCGACGACGAGGGCATCGGCGCCGACCTGCGGCCCACGACCGTGCGCGGCGCCGAACCGGTACCGGCGGACCGCTTCCCCTGGGCCACCTGCGAGCTGGGCGGCGGTATGGCGGTGGCCTACCACCGGCGTCCCCGGGTGGAGGCCGCCGACGTGGCCGCGCCGGCGCTCACCAAGATCGGCTGCGGTTCCGTGTGGCAGGGCTATTACATGTTCCACGGCGGCACGAACCCGCCCGGCGAGCTGACGACCCTTCAGGAGTCGCACGCCACCGGCTACCCCAACGACCTGCCGGCCCTGACCTACGACTTCCAGGCCCCGCTCGGCGAGTACGGCCAGGTGCGGCCCTCGTACCACGAACTGCGGCTCCAGCACCTGCTGCTGGCGTGCTTCGGAGACCGGATCGCTCCCATGGAGTCCGTGCTGCCCGAGCGGCTGCCTGCGGGACAGCACGACCGGGAGACGCTGCGCTGGGCGGTCCGTACGGACGGCACGTCGGGCTTCCTGTTCGTGACCAACCACCAGCCGCACGAGCCGCTGCCCGACCACGCGGACACGGCCTTCACGGTCGGTTTCCCGGACGCACCGCCGCTGACCCTGCCGAGCACTCCCGTGACCGTGCCCTCCGGCGCGTACTTCTGCTGGCCGCTGCGGCTGGACGTGGCCGGGCTGCGGCTGGAGTGGGCGACCGCGCAGCCGGTGTGCACCGTCGAGGCGGGCGGCCGAACGGTCCTGGTGCTGGCCGCGACCGAGGGCATCGCGCCCGAACTGGCCCTGGACGCGGACACGGTGGCGTCCGTCGCCACACCGTCCGGGGACGTCACGCCGGTCGCCGGCCGGATCCTGGTCAGCGCGGTGCGGCCGGGCACCGACGCCCTGGTCGAGGTGGACGCCGCCGACGGTTCACGCGTCGGGCTGCTGGTCCTGGACGCGGCGACGGCACGTACCGTCTACCGGGGTGACGCCTGGGGAGCCGAGCGGCTGGTGCTGTGCGGGGACGGTGTCGTCTTCGACGGTGGTGAGGTACGAGTGCACAGCCCGGCCGCCGAGCCGTCGTTCGCGGTGCTGCCCGCGCCGGATTCCGCCCCCGTGGTGGCGGGGACACGGGTGCGGGAAGCGGCGGACGGCGTGTTCACCCGCTACACGATCGAGGCCGCCCCCCTCCCGGACAGCACGGTGCCCGTCACCCTGGTCAGGCCCGCCGGCCCGGCGCCCGAGCCGGTGACCGGTGTGCAGGGCCGGGCGAGTGTGCCGGCGGACAAGGACGTCGAGACGGTGGCCGCCGAGTACCGCGTCGACGTACCGGAGGATCTGCTGCGGGCGCCCGCCGGTGTCCTGCTGCGGCTGCGCTGGACGGGTGACCTGGCCCGGGCCTATGTGGGGGACGTCCTGGTCGCCGACCAGTTCTTCTCGGGCCGGGTCTGGGACATCGGCCTCGGCCGGCTGCCGGTCGAGGAGGTGCGGGCGCGGGGCCTGCGGCTGAGGGTCCTGCCGCTGGCCGCGGACGCCGCGGTGCATGCGCCCGGCCAGGTGGGTGACGACTGGCGGGCGGCCGGGATACGGCACGCCGAGTGGGTGGTCACGCGCACGTGGACGGTGCGGGCCGGCTGAAACGCCCGCGGGCCCCGCCCGGCCTATGCTGTGCTCCTGCCGGGCGGGGTCAGGACCGCCGCAACCGACGTCGAGGAATCACCCGCCATGACACCGAGCGCCAACGACAGCCCCGTTCCCAAGGGCCGCAGCCGGCGCAACTTCGCGGGTGCGCGGCCGGTGATGGCCGACGTGGCCCGGCTGGCCGGCGTCTCCAAGCAGACCGTCTCACGGGTGCTCAACGACCATCCGGCCGTCCGCCCCGAGACGCGCGAGGCGGTCCTGGACGCCATGCGCACCCTCGGCTACCGGCCCAGCCGCAGCGCGCGGTCGCTGGCCAGCGGCCGGACCCGGATGCTCGGGGTCATCTCCTTCGACGCCGCCCGGTACGGGCCCGCGTCCATCCTGACCGCCATCAACACCGCGGCCCAGGAGGCCGGTTACCTGGTGAGCTCCATCGCGCTCGACACGGCCGACCACGACACCGTCGTCGAGGCCGTGAACCGGCTGTCGGCCGAGGGCGCGGACGGCGTGATCGCGATCGCCCCGCAGCTGTGGGTCGGCCGGACCCTGGCGCAGACCGACCTCGGAACTCCCCTCGTGGTCCTGGAGAGCGCCCTCGACGACAGCACGCCCCCGGTCACCGGCGACTCCCGCACCGGTGCCCGCAAGGCCACCGGGCATCTCCTCGGCCTCGGGCACCGCACGGTCTGGCACATCGCGGGCCCCGGCGGCTGGACGTCCGCCGACCACCGGCTGGCGAGCTGGCAGGAGACGCTCCGGGCGGCCGGTGCCGACGTCCCCGCCCCGCTCGCCGGGGACTGGAGCGCCGACTCCGGTTACGACCTGGGACGCCGGCTGGCCCGGCGCCCGGAGGTGACGGCGGTGTTCGTCTCGAACGACCAGATGGCGCTGGGCCTGCTGCACGCCCTGCACGAGTCCGGGCGGTCCGTCCCCGGGGACGTCAGCGTCGTCGGCTATGACGACATCCCCGAGGCCGCGCACCTTCTGCCGCCGCTGACCACCGTCCGCACCGACTTCGCCGAGATCGGCACCCGTTCCCTGCGGCTTCTCCTGGACCGCATCGACGGACCCGGGGACCTGCCTCGCGTCGACACGCTCGTCCCCGTGGATCTCGTGGTGCGGGGCAGTACCGGCCCGCCGCCGGTGGGCTGACGGCGCACGTCAGCCGCTTGTCTCGGCGCAGGCCCGCCGCCAGGCCGTCTCCCGCAGCAGACGCAGGCCGTTCAGGCCGACCAGGACCGTGGAGCCCTCGTGGCCCGCGACGCCCAGCGGCAGCGGCAGGTCTCCGGCCAGGTCCCAGACGACGAGGCCGGCGATGAACACCCCGGCGATGACGAGGTTCTGCACGACCAGCCGGCGCGCGCGGCGCGAGAGGGCGACGGTGGTGGGGACCGCCGCGAGTTCGTCGCGCACGATCACGGCGTCGGCGGTCTCCAGGGCGAGGTCGGAGCCCGCCCGGCCCATGGCGATCCCGGTGTGGGCGGCGGCCAGGGCGGGCGCGTCGTTGACGCCGTCCCCGACGACCAGCACCTTGCGGCCCGCGCGTTCCATCTCCTGGACGGCAGCCAGCTTGTCCTGGGGCAGCAGTCCGGCGCGCACGTCGTCGAGGCCGGCCTCGGCCGCGAGGCGCGCGGCGGCCCGGGGGTTGTCGCCGGTGAGGAGCGCCGGAGCCGTGCCGGTGAGCCTGGTGAGCGCGGCGACGGTGGCGGCGGCGTCCGGGCGCAGCCGGTCGGCGATGCCGAGCAGCCCGGCGGGGGCGCCGTCGACGAGGACCAGGACGGCGGTGCGGCCGGACTCCTCCAGTTCCCCGGCGACGGCGGCGACCGTGCTGCCGGTGCCGTCCAGGAGCCGGGACGGGGCGCCGACGGCGAGGGCCGAGCCGTTCACCACGGCGGTCACTCCCACGCCGGGCGCGGAGGTGAAGTCCCGCGCATCGGGCAGGTCGAGGCCCCGCTCGCGGGCCGCGTCCACGACCGCCCGGGCCAGCGGATGCTCACTGGGCCGCTCGGCGGCTGCCGCCAGTGTCAGCAGCTCCCCCTCGTCCAGGCCGGATCCGGGCAGCGGCCGGACATCGGTGACGCGCGGGCTGCCCTCGGTCAGCGTGCCGGTCTTGTCCAGCGCGACCGCGTCGATCTGGCCGATCCGCTCCATCACCACGGCCGACTTCACCAGCACGCCGTGCCGTCCGGCGTTGGCGATGGCCGACAGCAGGGGCGGCATGGTCGCCAGCACGACCGCGCACGGCGAGGCCACGATCATGAACGTCATGGCGCGCAGCAGCGCGTCGGTGAGCTGCTCGCCGAAGGCGAGGGGCACCAGGAAGACGGCCAGGGTCGCGGCCACCATGCCCAGCGAGTAACGCTGTTCGACCTTCTCGATGAACAGCTGGGTGGGCGCCTTGGTCTCGGATGCCTCTTCCACCATCCGGACGATCCGGGCGATCACCGAGTCGGACGCGTCGCGCTCGACCCGGATCCGGAGGGCGCCGGTGCCGTTGAGGGTGCCGGCGAAGACCTCGTCGCCCTGCTCCTTCGCCACGGGGAGCGGCTCGCCGGTGATGGTCGCCTGGTCCACGTCGCTCGCCCCGTCCAGCACACGGCCGTCGGCGCCGACGCTCTCACCTGGGCGAACCAGGACGGTGTCGCCGACGGCCAGCTCCTCGACGGGCACGGTCTGTTCGCCGCCGTCCGGGGTCAGCCGGGTGGCCGTGGCGGGGGCGAGGTCGAGCAGGCCGCGGACGGAGTCGGCGGTGCGGGCGGTGGCCAGCGCCTCCAGCGCGCCGGAGGTGGCGAAGATGACGATGAGCAGGGCGCCGTCCATGACCTGCCCGATCGCCGCCGCGCCCAGGGCGGCGACGACCATCAGCAGGTCGACGTCGAGCGTGCGCTCCTTGAGCGCCTTGAGCCCTTCCCAGCCCGGCTCCCAGCCGCCCGTGACGTACGACAGGGCGTAGAGCGGGCCCCAGGTCCAGGCGGGTGCGCCGGTCAGCTGCAAGGGCAGCGCGAGCAGGAAGAGGGCGGTGGCCGCCGCGGCCCAGCGCGCCTCGGGGAGCGCGAGGACACGGGTACGCCGCCTGGGCGCGGTCCCGGTGCGCGCGGGATCCGCCCGGTCGACCGGGCGCGGCGTGAGGGTGGAGGTCATCAGGAGTCCTTCAGGCGGGGGCGCGTGCCTCACCACCGTACAGGAACGCATGAAGACTGATTCATGTCTTCATTGATGCCGGATCGTCCCCCGGGTTCAGTGGTTCTCGGCGGCCCCCCATGTGTCGAGGTAGGACTCGGCGCCGCGGAACAGGTCGTCCACGACGTCCTTGCCGCCGACCCTGCGGATGTCCTCGATCCAGTCCGGGACGAGGCCGTAGTGGGCGGCGCCGTCGGTGTTCAGGTCCCAGGTGCGCTCGCCGGTGGCCTGCCGGTCGATGACGGAGCCGCCGTCGACGCTTCTGAAGGGGTAGGTGACCTTGTCGGGGGCGTCCGCGCCGCGCGGGGCCGGCCAGCCGCCGACGCCGTTCATGTCGGTGCCGTATCCGTAGCCCACGCCGTACGTGTCGCGCAGGGCCGTGGTGCGCTTCGCCTCCGCGACGAAGTCCTCGGAACCGTGCATGTACTGGGCGATGAAGCCGCCGAGGCCGTAGACCCGTTCGGTCCAGTCCAGGTCCATCCAGCTGTGCGAGGAGAGCACGCCGGGGTAGGACTCGGCCTCGAAGATGTCGAGCACCCGGCCGGTGGCCTTGACGCTCATGTGGTCGATCTCCAGCATCATCCCGCGTCGCATCATGCCGCGGACGGCGTATTCGCCGAGTCCGGTGAGCCCTCGGACGTTGCACTGGGCGTCCGCCTTGTACGAGGGGACCCGCACGCCCGCCGGGAGCTTCTTCTCGGCCGCGGCCGCCGGCGCGTCGCCGATGGGGTTGTCGTGCTGCGGGCCCTTGCACGTCTCCGTCTTCCAGAAGGTGCCGGTCGACAGGAACTGGCCGACGTTGATGGCCGTTCCGAGACCGCCCGAGTCGAAGCGGACACCGCACAGCGCGTTGTCGAACTTGTGGCACAGGAACATGCTGCGCACGCCGAGCGCGTACAGCTCGTCCAGGCCCTTGTCGATGTCGGCCCTGCTGCACTGCGGGATGTCGAGGACCTGCTTGCAGCCGAAGGGTTCGGAGGTCTCGACACCGAGGACGACGGCCAGCTTGCCCTGCTCGATCACCTCACGGGCCTGCGCGCTGTCGGTGACGATCCGGAACCAGCCCTTGCCGGGCCCGCCGTACATCTTGTCCACGAAGGACTGCATGTCGTACGTCAGTTTCGCCTGGAGCCGGATGGACGTCATCTCGTCGCAGCCGCGGTCCTTGAAGAAGTACACGGAGCAGATGACGCCGTTGGTGACGAGGTCGTTGACCAGCACCCGCTGACCGCCGCGCCAGGCCCGCTCCAGCCAGGCGTAGTAGTTCTGCTGGTGAGTCAGCGAGTCGTGGGCCGGCCAGTCCTTGAAGGTGGGCCAGCCGACCGGGTCGTGCCTGCCGTCACCCCCGTTGGTGATGAAGTCGAAGACCGCGAGCGAGCCGTCCGGGTAGTGCTCGGGACAGTCCTTGAGCGCGTCGGCGACGCCCTGCTCGGAGAACGGCTTTCCGCAGATCAGACGGCCGCCGAAGCCCTCGTTGGCGAAAATGTGGTCGTGCGCGTCGACAAAGCCGCGCACGTCGCCTTTGGCATCGGTGCCGGTGAAGGGCTCGCCCGTGACGTCGATCCCGGAGTCCGGCGCGGGCCGTGCGGTCGGGTTCCACCAGCCGGAACCGGCCGCCGAACTCGGCGTCGGGCCCAGCGCGACGGCCAGCACGAGCAGGAGGAGCGACACGACGGTGACGTTCTTGCGTCGGCGGTACGGGCGTCCTGCACTGGTCACGGCCCACGTCCTCGGTCGGCGGGATGGCGGGGTCGACGTCCGGGCGCCCGAGGCCCCGAAGGCCCGGGAACGACGGCCGGGTTGTCATGACCTCATCCAAGGTGCGACCGAGGATGACCAACTGCCGCGTCGCGAGTCAAGAGCCCGTGGCCGATGGTCTACTGACGAGTCATCAGTTCACGGGGGTCGGGAAGCCGAGGCCGCGCAGCGGGTAGGCCTCCGGGCGGCCGTCCCTCATCTCGGCGACCGCGCGGCCCATGTGGGTGCCTTCGCCGGGCGTGTCGGCCGTACGCCCCGGCCCGGCCCGGGAGAGGCCGGGCCGGGGCGACCCGCGTGGGCCCCGGGAGGAGCGGCCGGGTATGCGGCGGCTGCCCCGCGGTGCGCGAGGGGACGTGTCAGGGCCTGAACCCCGTCATCGCACGGGCACCGCGACGTACTGGTACTCCAGGAACTCCTCGATGCCGACCCGGCCGCCCTCACGTCCGAGCCCGGACTGCTTGACACCGCCGAAGGGCGCGGCCGGGTTGGAGACGAGGCCGGTGTTCAGACCCACCATGCCCACGTCCAGACCCTCGCTGACGCGCAGCCCGCGGTCCAGACCCTGGGTGAAGACGTAACCGACCAGACCCCAGGGCGTGTCGTTCGCCCGCCGCAGGACCTCGTCCTCGTCGTCGAAGGTGAGGATCGCCGCCACGGGGCCGAAGATCTCCGTGTCCATCAGGCGGCTGCCGGGGTCGACGTCGGCGAGCACGGTCGGCGGATAGAAGCAGCCCGGCCCTTCCGGCGTACGGCCGCCGACGAGCACCCGGGCGCCGCGCTCGACGGCGTCGGCGACCAGCTCCGCGACCTTGGCACGTCCGGCGGCGTCGATCAGCGGTCCGACGTCGACACCGTCCCGGGTGCCGGGACCGACCACGAGCGCGCCCATCCGCTCGGCGAGCCGCCGCCCGAACTCCGCTGCCACCGACCGGTGGACGAAGAAGCGGTTGGCGGCCGTGCAGGCCTCCCCCATGTTGCGCATCTTGGCGACCATCGCGCCGTCCACGGCCACGTCCAGATCGGCGTCGTCGAAGACGATGAAGGGCGCGTTGCCGCCCAGCTCCATCGAGGTGCGCACGACCGTGTCGGCGCACTGGGCGAGCAGGATGCGGCCGACGGCGGTGGAGCCGGTGAAGGACAGCTTGCGGATCCGGCCGCCGCGCAGCAGAGGTTCGCAGACCTCGCCGGCGCGGGAGGTGGTGACGACGTTCAGCACGCCGTCCGGCAGGCCGGCCTCCCTGAGGATGCCGGCCAGCGCGAGGCTGGAGAGCGGGGTCTGCGGGGCCGGCTTGAGGATCATCGTGCAGCCCGCCGCGATCGCCGGGCCGATCTTGCGGGTGCCCATCGCCAGCGGGAAGTTCCACGGCGTGATCAGCAGGCAGGGCCCGACCGGGCGGCGGGAGAGCAGCATGCGGTTGCGCCCGTCGGGCAGCGTGCCGCACCCGCCGTCGATGCGGACGGCCTCCTCGGAGAACCAGCGGAAGAACTCGGCGGCGTACGCCACCTCTCCCCTGGCCTCGGCGAGCGGCTTGCCCATCTCCGACGTCATCAGGTGGGCGAGCTCGTCGGTGCGCTCCAGGATGAGCTCGTAGGCGCGGCGCAGGATCTCGCTGCGGGCCCGGGGTGCGGTACGGGCCCACTCGGCCTGGGCCTGGACGGCTGCCTCCTCGGCCAGCCGGGCGTCCTTGGGGCCGGCGTCGGCGACGTGGCAGAGGATCTCGCCGGTCGCGGGGTCGTCGACGGGCATGGTGGCGCCGTCCGCGGCGTCCACCCAGGCACCGCCGATGAACAACTGGGTCAGTACCTCGGTCATGTCGTCTCTCCTGGTCGGTCGGCGGCGGGGTCGAGGAGTTCCGCGAGGTGCAGGGCGCGCACGCCCCGGTCTCCGGCGAGATGGTCGATCTGAGTGGCGCAGCTGAAGCCGTCGGCCACGACGGTGCGTCCGTCGAGGTGGTCGATGCGGGGTTTGAGGGCGAGATCGGCGACGGCCATCGAGGTGTCGTAGTGCTCTGCCTCGAAGCCGAAGTTCCCGGCGAGTCCGCAGCAGCCCTCGGCCTCGTCGACGCCGCGTACGCCGAGTCGGCGCAGCAGGTCGGCGGGGCGGCGGCCCTTGAAGGTGGCGTACTCGTGGCAGTGCGTCTGGAGCACGACGTTCTCGGGCAGCGCAGGCGGCGTCCAGTCCTGGTCGGCGAGGTCGGTCAGGGCCCCGGTGAAGGTGTGGACGCGGCCCGCCACGCGCTGGGCGGCCTCGGTGCCGAGCAGTTCGGGGACGTCACGTTTCAACGCGGCCGCGCAGCTCGGCTCGGCCACGATGACCGGCCGGTCGTCACCGTCGTCGAGTGCGGCGACCGTGCGGGTCATGATCTTGCGGGCGATGTCCAGCTGTCCGGTGCTGACCCAGGTCAGCCCGCAGCACAGTCCCTCCCGCGGTGTGCTGGGAACGCCCGCTTCGGCGAGCACGCGGCTCACCGCGCCCGCGACCCCGGGACGGAACGCACGGGTGAAGCTGTCGACGAAGAACACGGCCTTCGCGGGCCCTGGCGTCTCGGCCGCGCGCAGGGTCTTGCGCAGGGCGCGACGGGAAGCGAAGGCGGGGATCCTGCGCTTCGTCGTGACACCGCCGAGACGGGCGAGCAACCGCCCGACCGGCCCGCGCAGCAGTGCGTTGATCGGCCGGGCGGCGTATCCGGCGAGGGCGGAGGTCCTGGGCAGCCAGCCCAGTGAGTAGTGGGAACGGGGACGCAGGCGGCCCTTGTAGTGCTGGTGCAGGAACTCCGCCTTGTACGTCGCCATGTCGACACCGACCGGGCAGTCGCTGGAGCAGGCCTTGCAGGAAAGGCACAGGTCGAGGGCGTCGCGCACCTCGGTCGAGCGCCAGCCGTCCCGGACGGCCTCGCCGCGCACCATCTCCTGGAGCAGCCGGGCCCGGCCGCGGGTGGAGGCGTTCTCCTCGCCGGTGGCCCGGTAGCTCGGGCACATCACCCCGCCCGCGTCACTGCGGCAGCGTCCGACACCGACGCAGCGGCGTACGGCGCCCGCGAAACCGTCCTCGTCGTGCGGGAAGGTGAACGTCGTGTCCACGAGCGGGAGTTCGCGCAGGGCGAGGTCGGTGTCGAGCGGGGCCGGGTCGACGATGACACCGGGGTTGAGCAGCCCGTCGGGGTCGAAGATCTGCTTGAACGCGGCGAACGCGCGGATCATGCGGTGGCTGTACATGACCTCCAGCAGTTCGCTGCGGGCCCGCCCGTCGCCGTGCTCACCCGACAGGGTGCCGCCGTGCTCGACGACCAGGGCGGCGGCCTCGGTCAGGAAGCGGCGCATGACCGCCCGGCCGGCCTCGGTGGCCGGGTCGAAGTCGATCCGCACGTGCACGCAGCCCGCGCCGAAGTGCCCGTAGAGCACACCGGTCAGATCGTGGGTGGTCAGCAGCTTGCGGAAGCCGCGCAGGTAGGCGGCGAGGTTCTCGGGCGCGACGGCCGCGTCCTCCCAGCCGGGCCAGGACTCCCCGCCATCGACGAGGCGGGCGGCGAGCCCGGCCCCGTCCTCACGGACCCGCCACAGCGAGCGCCGCTCGGCCGGGGTCTCGACGACCCGGCCGTCGGTCATCCGCCCCCGGGCCTGGAGAGCGTCGAGCAGCTCAGCGGCGCGGGCGTTCACCGCTGCC
Source organism: Streptomyces sp. NPDC007991 (assembly GCF_042958445.1). Lineage (NCBI taxonomy): Bacteria > Bacillati > Actinomycetota > Actinomycetes > Kitasatosporales > Streptomycetaceae > Streptomyces > Streptomyces sp. NPDC007991. Next base: position 68,516 of record NZ_JBIBJD010000021.1, on the reverse strand, counting down.
CGGTCGTCGCCTTCGAGCTCGACGTACAGCCAGGCCCGCCCCTCGGGCAGGCCGGTGACGGAGTCCGGGCCGCGGCGGGCGCGCATGGTGGCGACGATCGCCTCGTCCATGCCCTCCACGGCGCTGGGCGACCAGCGCAGGATCTCCGGTACGTCCTCGGCGGCGTCGACGACATCGGCGTAGCCGAGGGTCAGCAGCGCTGATGCCTGTGCGGTCGCCACCAGGCGGACCGTCGCGGCGGTGACGACCGCACAGGTGCCTTCGGTGCCCACGAGGGCGCGGGCCAGGTCGAAGCCGTTCTCGGGCAGCAGGTGGTGCAGCTGGTAGCCGGAGACCTGGCGCGGGATGCGGCCCAGTTCGGTGCGGAGCGGCGCCAGGTTCTCGTCGACCAGGCGTCGCAGGTCCGACTCCAGGCGGGCGATGGGACCGGCGTCGCGAGGGTCCACCGGGTGCAGCCCGGTGTGGTCGGCGACGGCCCGCACGCCGTCGGCCGTCACGATCTCCAGGGCCTCCACATGGCCGCTGGTCCGCCCGTCGCGCACCGACCGGTTGCCGCACGCGTCGTTGCCGATCATGCCGCCGAGGGTGCAGCGGCTGTGCGAGGACGGGTCGGGCCCGAAGTCGAGCCCGTGCGGGGCGGTCGCGCCGCGCAGGGCGTCGAGGACGACACCGGCCTCGACGCGCGCGGTACGCGCCTCGACGTCGATGTCCAGGATCCGGTTCATGTACCGGGAGAGGTCCAGGACGATCCCGGGGCCGACGGCGTTGCCGGCCATGCTGGTGCCGCCGCCCCGGGCGGTGACCGGGACGCCGGCCTCGCGGCAGGCCCGCACCACCGCGACCACGTCGTCGGTGGTGCGCGGGAAGGCCACGGCCCGGGGCGGCACACGGTAGTTGGAGGCGTCGTAGGCGTAGGGGCCCGTCGCCCCCGGTCCGGTCTCCACCCGCAGGCCGGGCGCGATCTCGGCGATGCGGGCCGCCAGACCCGCCAGGCCGCGGGTGGTGGTCATCGGCCCGCCGCTCCCGAGGTGCCGGCCTCGACGGCGTTCGCCCAGGCCTGGAGGCCCTCGTCCACGCCCGCCTCGTCGATCACGAGCGCGGGGATCATGCGGACGACCTGGTTCCACGCGCCGCACAGCAGCAGGAGCAGGCCCTCGTCGACGGCGGCGCGCTGCACCCGGGCGGCGGTCTCCGGGTCGGGGGCGCCGTCCTCGGTGACGAACTCGGTGGCGAGCATCAGGCCGAGGCCGCGGACGTCGCCGATGCCCGGGGTCCGGTCGGCCACCGCCTCCAGGCCGTGGCGCAGCCGCTTGCCCATCGCCTCGGCGTTCTCGACGAGCTTCTCGTCGCGGACGACGTCGAGGGTCGCGCAGGCCGCGGCGCAGGCGACGGCGTTGGCGCCGTAGGTGCCGCCCTGCGATCCGGGCCAGGCCTTGGTCATCAGTTCCTCGGAGGCGGCGATGCCGGAGATCGGGAAGCCGCTGGCCAGACCCTTGGCGGTGACGAGGATGTCCGGGGTGACGCCGAAGTGGTCGTGGCCCCAGAAGCGCCCGGTGCGGCCCACGCCGGTCTGCACCTCGTCGAGGATCAGCAGGAAGCCGTGCCGGTCGGCCCGCTCCCGCAGCCCCTCCATGAAGGCGCTGTTCGCGGGCACGTACCCGCCCTCGCCGAGCACCGGCTCGACGATGATGGCCGCCGTGTCGGCGGGGGACGAGATCGTCTGGAGCGTGTAGTCGAGCTCCTTCAGCGCGAAGCGGGTGGCGGTCTCCTCGTCCCAGCCGTAGCGGAAGGCCGTCGGGAACGGGGTGACGACCACACCGCTCATCAGCGGGGAGAAACCGGACCGGAAGCGGGTCCCGGAGGTGGTCATGGATGCGGCGGCGACGGTACGGCCGTGGAAGCCGCCGTGGCAGACGATGACGTTGGGCCGGCCGGTGGCCTGGCGGGCCAGCCGCAGTGCCGCCTCGACGGCCTCGCTGCCGGAGTTGGTGAAGAACAGGCTGTCGAGGCCGGCCGGCAGCACCTCGCCCAGCTTGTCGACGAGACGGCGCAGCGGCTGGTGCATGACGGTCGTGTACTGGCCGTGGATCAGCGTGCCCACCTGCTCCTGCGCCGCCGCCACGACCTTGGGGTGGCAGTGCCCGGTGCTGGTGACGCCGATGCCGGCGGTGAAGTCGAGGTAGCGGCGGCCGTCCTCACCGTAGAGGTGGACGCCCTCGCCCCGGGCCGCCACCACGGGCGTGGCCTGGCGAAGGTGCGGCGACAGTGCGGTCATTTCGTCTCCCGGCCGTGCGTCGAGGTCTGATGGGTTGCTCAGCTCCGGTATCCGAGCATCCAAGCCGCCGCGAAACGCCACAACGCGTGATCTGTCCAGCCGGAACGCGTTGTTCGGACGTTGTGTCAACCGCCGGATCCCTCGGGTCCCGCCCGCCCCACCTGTGGGCCGCTCTTGCGCAGGTCAGTGCCGCTTGTCAGAGTGACCGGGCGAGCAGGGAGACAGCGTGAGCGAGAACCACCCGACGGCACCGGCCGGTCGCGCGCCGACCGTCGCCGACATCCTTGCCCTGCCCGTCCTGGCGGCCGGACAGCCTCAGGTCGTCACCGGGCTGGCCCAGCTGGACCGGCCGGTGCGCTGGGTGCACATCACCGAGCTGACGGACCCGGCCTCCTTCCTCAAGGGCGGCGAGCTGGTCCTGACCACGGGCATGCCGCTGCCCGAGGACGCCGCAGGGGTCCGCCGCTACGTCGACGAGCTCACGGAGGTGGGAGCGGCCGCGCTGGTCATCGAGCTGGTACGGCGCTACCACCGTCCGCCCGACGCCCTCGTCCAGGCCTGCCGGGCCCGGGGGCTGCCCCTGGTGAGCCTGGCCCGGGACGTCAATTTCCTGGAGGTCACCCAGGTCGTCCACGCCCTCATCCTCGGCAGCCAGGCCGACGCGATGCGCCGAACACAGCGTGTCCACGAGGCGTTCACGGCCCTGACGCTGCGCGGCGCGGGCCCGGAGGACGTGGTGCGCGCGGCGGCGGAGATGAGCGGCCGGACGGTCGTCCTGGAGAACCTGGTGCACCAGGCCCTGATCTGCGAACCGTCGGGGAGCACGGTGGAGGAGGCGCTCACCGGCTGGGAGCAGCGCTCCCGGGCCACCGCGCCCGGCGACCACACGGAGGTGGGCGGCGAGGAAGGCTGGCTCACGGCACCGGTCTCCTACCAGGGGGAACGCTGGGGTCGCCTGGCCATGCTGCCGCCCCCGGGCGAGGGGCGGTCCTTTGGGCCGGAGCACGTCACCGTCCTGGAGAGAACGGCGATGGCCCTGACCGTCGCCCGGCTCATCCACGCCACGCCCTGGGAGCACACGGCCCACCGCTCCGCCCTGCGGGAGCTGGTGGAGCAGCGCCACCACTCCCCCGAGGACGCCCGCGCCCGGTGCGCCGCCCTCGGCCTGCCCACCCGGGACAGCAGTTTCCTGGCGCTCCTCGTCGACCTGGGCACCGGTGCCGGGGGGAGCGAGCCCGAGAGCCGGCTGTACGGGGAGCTGCGAGCGGCGGGGGTCCCGGCGCTGGTCGGGGAGCTCTCCCCGGGCCGGCTCGGCGTGCTGCTGGCCCTGCGCCCCTCGCAGCCGTGGCGCCCCGTGGCCGAACGCCTGAGCCGCGCCGCGCTGAGCCTGGTGCCGGAGGCGATCGTGAGCGTCGGCTCGGAGGTGGCGGAATTCGCCGACACCGCGCGCTCCTTCCGGGAGGCGGCCCGGGTCACCGAGGCCACCCCGCCCGGCCAGCCCCTCCCCGCGGACCGTTCCTTCCACGAACTGCCGGACATCGACCTGCGCCGCCTGCTGTACGCCCTGCGCGAGGACACCCGCGTCCAGGACTACACCGAACGGCGGCTCGGCCGGCTCATCGACCATGACACCCGGCACGGCACGGATCTGCTGACGACGCTGGGCCACTACCTCGACGCCGCCGGCAACAAGACCACCGCGGCCCGCCGCGGCGGCCTGTCCAGGGAGACCATGTACCAGCGTCTGCGCACCATCGAACGCCTCCTGGACACCGACCTGGAATCCGGTGAGCGGCGCACCGAACTCCACGTGGCGCTGACGGCGTTGCGCGTCCTGCGCGCCGAGTGAGCGTCACTCGGGCCGAGGCCCCGGCTGCCGGACCAGCCGCCATTGCTGTGAGCCGTCCGCGGCCTCGCGCTGGAGGGTGAGCGGCGCCCCCCGGCTCGCGCCGGTCAGGTACAGGTCCGGGTTCTTCACCGCCTGGAACCGGTAGGAGCCGTCGTCGGTCCTGATGACGTTCCAGCTGCCGGTGGTGTTGTCGTCGACCCATTGGCCGATGCGCTGCCCGGCGGTAGCGGTCCCGGTCCAGATCGCCGCCGCCCGGCCGCCCGACTTGTTCAGCAGGGTCGTACCGCCCTGCGGCCGGGTCACCACGTGCCAGTACTGGGTGTCCTGGTCCGCGGTCGCTCCGGCGTCCTCCAGGCGGACGTCGGGGACGTCACCGTTGCCGATGTTCGCGTCGTTGGTCTTGCCGCCGGTGCCGATGACCTGGCCGGTCTTGCGGTTGACGAGCCGGTAGTAGGCGCCGTCCGAGTGGCCGAGGTCGACCTCGGCGTGGGCGATCGCCGAGGTGTCCTGGTTGTTGAGGATCGCGATGCGGCCGGTGCCCTCGACGTACTGCAGGTTGCGGCTGTAGCCGGCCCGCGAGGTCGTCTGGTACTCCGTCCACGCGCCGTCGCTGCGTCCGCTGTCGTTGACCCAGACGTTGCCGCTGCCGGCGGCGTTGTAGACCAGCCGCCCGTCGGGGAGCCGGATGACGACCGGGCTGCCGCCGGTGGCGAGCGGACGGGAACCGGCGTCGACCGGCAGCGAGGTGACCGAGTTGCCCGCAGAGCCGCGGTAGAACTTCAACGGGTCTTCGGCGAGCACGTACCGGGTGTTGGCTCCGCCGGCCCAGTACTCGAAGGTGAGCAGCCACTTGCCGTCCGAGGTCCGCACGACGTTCGTCATGCCGGGACGGCCGCCGCCGATCTCCGTCTTGCCGCCGCCCATGTCCTGGGTGAGTCCCGCGACGTCCACGACGGGCTCGCTCCACTGCTTGCCGCGTCCGTCCCAGGTCTTGTGCACGAGGATCTGGCCGTGCGAGTCCGGGGCGGTGTCGTTCGCCGGGTCCGGTATCGGCACACCGGTGACCGGGTCAAAGCCGAGGTAGTCGTTCTCGTCGGAGTAGTAGCAGACGAGCCGGCCCTTGTAGACCATCAGGTACGGCTCCCAGAGGGGGTCCACCTGCTTGTACGTGTTGGCGTTCGCGACGTTCCTGCCGATCGCGCCCGCGCTGCCGCCCTGCCGGCCGCCCGTCGCGATGACGTTGACGACCTTCCAGGACCTGCCCTCGTCCGTGCTGGAGTACAGGGCGATCGCCAGGTCCTCGCGGTCCCCGTCGTTGGACGGCGTCCAGTCGGGATCGGCCGCCTTGTGCTCCAGGTAGTACTGATCGTCGCCCGACACGACGCTCGCGAGGAGCAGCGTGCCCTTCTTCAGCTTCCCGACCGTCTGGGGGAGCACGTAGAGGTACGGATTGGTCCAGTTGCTCGTGTACTTGGCGTACCGGGGATCCCGGGAGAGGTACGCCGGAGCCTTGACCTCCGACAGCGGCTGCCAGGAGGTCCCGTGGTCGTCGCTCTTGTAGACCGGCAGCGTCTCCCCGTCGGCGCTGCCCGTCGTCGGTACGACGGTGGCCTTCTCGAACGACGCGACCAGCCGTCCGCCCGGCAGTTGGGCCGACTTCGGGTAGACGGCGCAGTTGCCCCGGCCCTTCAGGCACGGCTCGTCCCCGAGCCGGTACATGATGCCGCCGGTCGGGTTGTAGGCCTGTGCGGTGGCCATGGGTACCGCCAGCATCGCGGTCGCCGCGATGAAGCTGCCCAGCACCTTGGCCGGTCGTCCTCCGTACATGGTCCCTCCACCGTCGGCGTCGTCGTATGACTGCGCAGTCAGAGGGGAGTCTGTGGGCGCTCTCGCGCCGCGGTCAAGACCCCGGCGCGATCCGGCGGATGAAGGTGTCGCTGGGCTGCTTGACGCCGGCTCAGGTGTCGAAGTCCACCGTCAGGGCGTCGGAGGCCGGGAACGACTGGCAGGTGAGGACGTAGCCCGCGTCGACCTCGGCCGGTTCGAGGGCGAAGTTGCGGCGCATGTCGGCCTTGCCGTCGGTGACCAGGGCGCGGCAGGTGCCGCAGACGCCGCCCTTGCAGGCGAACGGCAGGTCGGGGCGGGTCTGCTGGGCGCCTTCGAGGATGGTCCGCTCGCGGGGCAGGGCGGAGGTGGTGGAGCGGCCGTCGAGGGTGACGGTGACCTGGCTGACCGGGCCGGACGGGCCGGTCTCGGCGTGCCGGATCTCGCGTACGGGTTCGTCGTCGGCGTAGAACAGCTCCTGGTGGACGCGGTCGCCGGGGACGCCGAGGCCGGCCAAGACCTCCTGGGCGGCGCGGACCATGCCGTGCGGGCCGCACAGCCACCAGTGGTCGGCGGACTCCACGTCGACCAGCGCGTCGACGAGCGCCGCGAGCCGCTCGGCGTCGAGGCGGCCGGAGAGCACCTCCGCCTCGCGGGGCTCACGCGAGAGGACGTGGGCGAGCTGGAACCGCGCCGGGTAGAGGTCCTTCAGATCGGCCAGCTCGTCGGCGAACATCACCGTGCCCGTGCGGCGGTTGCCGTAGAGGAGGGTGACCGTCGAGCGGGAGTCGGCGGCCAGGACGGACTCGGCGATGGAGACCATGGGCGTGATGCCGGAGCCGGCCGCGATCAGGACGTGGTGGCCGGGGGCGGTGAGGTCGGGGGTGAAGGCGCCGGTGGGGGCCATCACCTCGACGCGGTCGCCGGGGCGCACCTCGTGCACCAGCCAGGAGGAAAACAGCCCGCCGGGTACGACCCGGACGCCGATGCGCGGTGCCGTGCCGGCGGGTGAGCAGATGGAGTAGGAGCGGCGCTCGTCGCGGCCGTCGATCTCGCGCCGCAGCGTGAGCGACTGACCGGGAGCGAAGGCGAACTCCTCGGCCAGCTCGGGCGGGATGTCGAAGCTGACGGCCGCCGCGTCCTCGCACAAAGGCTGCACGGCGGCGACCCGCAGGGGGTGGAAGACCGGACGGCGGCGGGCTCGCGCGCGGGCCGCCGGGGCGGGGGCCGGCTCCATCAGGTCCTCCATCAGATCTCCTTGACGTACTCGAACGGCTCGCGGCAGGCGAGGCAGCGCCACAGCGCCTTGCAGGACGTGGCGCCGAAGCGGGAGGTCTCCTCGGTGTCGGGGTGGCCGCACCGGGGGCAGGGGACCGAGCGGCGGGTCGGCGACAGCACGAGCGGCACCGGTCCGGTGACACGCGCGGGCGCGGCGCCGGGCGGGGCGATGCCGTGCTCGGCGAGCTTGCGGCGGCCTTCCGGCGTGATCCAGTCGCTGGTCCACGGCGGGTCGAGGACGGTGCGGATCTCCACGCGCGGGTAGCCGGCGTCCTGGAGCCGGGCGGCCACGCCGGCACGCATCTCCGCCATGGCCGGGCAGCCCGAGTAGGTCGGGGTCAGGCTCGCGAGGACCGTCCCGTCCGGCTCCAGGGACACCTCGCGCAGCACCCCCAGGTCGGCCAGCGTGAGCATGGGCAGTTCGGGGTCGGGCACCTGCTCGGCGATGCGCCGGGCCCGTCGCGCGTCCAGGGCCGCCGTCACCATGTCGCCTCCGGGTGGGCTCGGGCCACGCCCTGCAACTCGGCCAGCAGCGGGGCGAGATGCTCCGTGTGCTCCCCGGTGCGGCCCGAGCCGGGCAGCGGCCGGTAGACGGGCATGGGCAGCCCGGCCGCCTCGGTGACCTGGCGCAGGACCGCGACGACCTCGTCCCGTACGTCGTACGCCGTGAACAACTCGCCCAGACAGGGCGCCACCTGCTCCAGCGCCCGGCGCGTGCGGCGGCGGGACTCCTCGGTGCCGTCGCCCAGCCGCACCGCCCACTCGGCCGCGTACTGCCGGTGGTAGGCCAGTTCCTTCACACCCTTGGCGGCGATCGCCGCGAGCACCGGGTCGCGGTGGGCGGTGAGCCGCTCGAAGTGCGCGAGACGCCAGGCGGCGAACACCAGCAGCCGCACGATCGAGAACGCGAAGTCGCCGTTGGGTATTTCGGCCAGACGTACGTTGCGGAACTCGCCGGCGTCACGGAAGTAGGCGTAGGCGTCCTCGTCGCGGCCGGTCCCGTCGACCTGGCCGGCGCGGGAGTACAGCAGGCGGGCCTGGCCGAGCAGATCGAGCCCGATGTTGGCCAGCGCCACCTCCTCCTCCAGCTCCGGCGCCCGGGTGGTCCACTCGGCCAGCCGCTGGGCCGAGACCAGGGCGTCGTCGGCCAGGGCGACGCACAGAGCGGCCAGTTCCCCGGCGTCCACACCGTCGGGGACGGCCGTGTCCACGCCGTGCAGGGGGTCCTCGAAGCCGGTGCCGTAGGCCCAGCGGGTGTCGTCGTCGTGCCCCTCGGCGAGGGTCATGTAGACGTGGTCGTCGCTCATGCCCTCTCCTCAGATGTGCGGGACGTCGTCGGGGATGTCGTAGAAGGTCGGATGCCGGTAGACCTTGTCCGCGCTGGGCTCGAAGAACGGGTCCTTCTCGTCGCGGGTCGAGGCGGTGATGTGCTCGGAGCGCACGACCCAGATGCTCACGCCCTCGTTGCGCCGCGTGTACAGGTCGCGGGCGTGGGTGAGCGCCATGCGGTCGTCGGCGGCGTGCAGCGAGCCCACGTGGACGTGGTTCAGGCCGCGCTTGCCGCGCACGAACACCTCGTACAGCGGCCAGTTCTGCTTCCCGTCGGTCATGCCGCCGCTCCCTTCCGCGCGCGGGCGGCCTGTTTGGCGGCGTGGGCGGTGGCCGCCTCGCGCACCCAGGCGCCCTCCTCGTGAGCGGTGCGGCGCCGCTCCATCCGCTGGGCGTTGCACGGGCCGTCGCCCTTGATGACCCGCGTCAGCTCGTCCCAGTCGGGGGTGCCGAAGTCGTGGTGTCCGCGCTCCTCGTTCCAGCGCAGCTCCGGGTCGGGCAGTGTCACGCCGAGCTTCTCGGCCTGCGGGACGGTCATGTCGACGAACCGCTGACGCAGTTCGTCGTTGCTGTGCCGCTTGATCTTCCAGGCCATCGACTGCGCCGAGTTGGGCGAGGCCTCGTCCGGCGGGCCGAACATCATCAGCGACGGCCACCACCAGCGGTCCACCGCGTCCTGCACCATCTCCCGCTGCGCCTCGGTGCCCCGCATCATCGTCATCAGCAGCTCGTAGCCCTGGCGCTGGTGGAACGACTCCTCCTTGCAGATCCGCACCATCGCCCGCGCGTACGGCCCGTACGACGACCGGCACAGCGGCACCTGGTTGCAGATCGCCGCCCCGTCCACGAACCAGCCGATCACCCCCACGTCCGCGAAGGACAGCGTGGGGTAGTTGAAGATCGACGAGTACTTCTGGCGGCCCTCGATCAGCCGCTCGGTCAGGTCCGCACGGTCGGCTCCCAGCGTCTCCGCCGCCGCGTACAGATACAGTCCGTGCCCGGCCTCGTCCTGCACCTTCGCGAACAGGATGGCCTTGCGGCGCAGTGACGGCGCGCGTGTGATCCACTCGCCTTCCGGCTGCATGCCGATGATCTCCGAGTGGGCGTGCTGCGCGATCTGCCGCACCAGCGTCTTGCGGTAGCCCTCCGGCATCCAGTCACGCGGCTCGATCCGCTGGTCCCGCGCGATCGTCGCGTCGAAGTGCTCCTGGAGCACCGGCTCGGCGCCGCCCGCCCCCGGGGGGCTGGAGTGTGTCGTGTCCATCCGTCCCACTTCCCAACCGACCATTCGTTCGGTCCATCATAGAACGAGCCCGCACGCCTTGGTAAGACCCCGCCGGCTCTTGACAAGGTCCGAGGCGGCTGGATTACTGGGCAACGCCGAAGCTAACCGAATGGTCGGTCGGGCCGCAGGATGCGATCGGACTCGAGGGTGGTGCGAGAAGTGACCCATGCCGCTGGCGTGACGCCGGCCGCGGAGGCGATGTTCGCCGCGGACCAGGCCTCCCGCGGCCTGGGCGTCGAGCTGCTGGAGCACGGTGAGGGGACCGCTGCCCTCCGGATGACCGTGACCCCGGCGATGGTGAACGGCCACGGCATCGCCCACGGCGGCTACGTCTTCCTGCTCGCCGACACCGCCTTCGCCTGTGCCTGCAACAGCCATGGCCCGGCGACCGTCGCGGCCGGGGCCGACATCACCTTCGTGGCGCCGGCGTACGCGGGCGATGTCCTCGTGGCGCGCGCCGAGGAACGCACCCGGTACGGCCGCAGCGGCCTCTACGACGTGACCGTGCTGCGGGGTGACGAGGTGATCGCGGAGTTCCGGGGCCGCAGCCGCAGTATCCGGAGCACGACGTCGAAGGAATCGGGATGACCAGTGAGACGACGACCCCGGCGGCCGGGCAGCGGCGGGGCGAGCCCCTCCCCCACGACCTGCTGGACGACGCCGAGCGCCTGACGCGCGAGGAGCTGCGCGAGCTCCAGCTCGACCGGCTGCGCCGGAGCCTGCGCCACGCCTACGACCACGTGGAGACGTACCGCAGGAAGTTCGACGAGGCCGGAGTCGGACCCGACGACTGCCGGACCCTGGCGGACCTGTCCCGCTTCCCCTTCACGACCAAGGCGGATCTGCGCGACACCTACCCGTTCGGCATGTTCGCCGTCCCCATGGAGCAGGTGCGCCGCGTCCACGCCTCCAGCGGCACCACCGGCCGCCCCACAGTCGTCGGCTACACGGAGAACGACCTGTCGATGTGGGCGGACCTGGTCGCCCGCTCGATCCGCGCCGCCGGCGGGCGCCCCGGGCACAAGGTGCACATCTCCTACGGCTACGGACTGTTCACCGGGGGCCTCGGCGCGCACTACGGGGCCGAGCGGGCCGGGTGCACCGTCATCCCCGCCTCCGGAGGCATGACCGCACGCCAGGTGCAGATCATCCAGGACTTCCGGCCCGAGATCATCATGGTCACCCCCTCCTACATGCTCACGCTCCTCGACGAGTTCGAGCGTCAGGGCATCGACCCCCGCTCCACCTCGCTGAAGGCCGGGATCTTCGGTGCCGAGCCGTGGACGGAGGAGATGCGCCGCGAGATCGAGGAGCGCCTGGACCTCCACGCCGTCGACATATACGGCCTGTCCGAGGTCATCGGCCCGGGGGTCGCCCAGGAGTGCGTGGAGACCAAGGACGGCCTGCACGTGTGGGAGGACCACTTCTACCCCGAGGTCGTCGACCCCCTCACGGGCGAGGTGCTGCCCGACGGCGAGGAGGGCGAACTGGTCTTCACGTCCCTGACCAAGGAGGCCCTGCCGGTCGTCCGCTACCGCACCCGCGACCTGACCCGGCTGCTGCCCGGCACGGCCCGGCCCGCCTTCCGCCGCATCGAGAAGATCACCGGCCGCTGCGACGACATGATCATCCTGCGCGGGGTGAACGTCTTCCCCAGTCAGATCGAGGAGATCGTGCTGCGCACGCCCGGCGTCGCCCCGCACTTCCAGATCGAGCTGTCCCGGCGCGGCCGGATGGACCACATGACCGTGCGCGTCGAAACCCGCCCGGGCACGCCCGCCGGCCTGCGGGACGCCGCCGCCCGCGCGATCGCGAAGGACGTCAAGGACCGAGTCGGCGTCTCCGCCGACGTGGCGGTCGTCGAACCGGAGACCCTGGAGCGCTCCCTCGGCAAACTCCGCCGGGTCAAGGACCTGCGGGGCAAGCCGTAACCCTGCGAGGGGGGAGCCACAGCCCTGCCCTCACAGGCGGCACCGCGCCTCGGGAGCGGGCTCCTTCTCGGGCGTGCCCGCTTCGGACGCGGCCGGTTTGCGGATCAGGAGCAGGGCCGCGTCGTCGTGCAGCCGGCCGCCCACATGGGCCAGCAGCTCGTCGTGGAGCGCGCCGAGGGTGCGGGCCGGCTCGTGGGACACGTGCCGCTGAAGTCCTTCGGCGAGCTGATAGAAGGCCCGCCCCTGGTCCCGGGCCTCGGTGACGCCGTCGGTGTAGAGGAGCAGCTGGTCACCGTCGGCGAAGGGGAGCTCATGGAGGCCGGGCCCGTGACCGGCGAGGGCGCGCAGTCCGAGGGGCGGAGACGGATGAGCGGGCTCCACCGGCGTGACGCTTTTGCAGGAGCGCACCAGCAGTGGCGGCGCATGCCCGCAGTTCACCACCTCCAGGTGCCCGTCCCGCGGATATCCGGCGACCACGGCGGTGACGAAGTCGTCGTGACCGAGGTTGCGCGCCAGACTCCGCTCGATCCGGTCGACCACGGCGAGGAGGTCGGGCTCGTCGTGGGCGGCCTCGCGGAAGACACCGAGCACCAGCGCGGCGGTCCCCACGGCGGGCAGCCCCTTGCCGCGCACATCGCCGACGATCAGCCGTACCCCGTGCGGGGTGGGTATCAGGGCGTAGAGATCCCCGCCGATCCGGGCCTCGGCCGCCGCGGCGCTGTAGCGGACGGCCGCCTGGAACGGCCCGACGGTCGACGGCACGGGCTTGAGCAGCGCGTGCTGGGCGGTCTCCGCGACCGAGCGGACGGCCGCGAGCACCCGCTCCCGGCGCACCCGCAGCACGCCGGCCAGGCCGCTGGCCAGGGTGACGGCCGTCAGGGCCGACAGCACGGCGGCCAGCTCCCGGCCCGGTATACCGTCCCGGATGCCGAGCGCCACCCCGGACGCGAAGGCGAGCAGGCCGATCCAGAGGACTCCGCGCGGGCCGTTGGTCGTGGCGGCGAGGGCAGGGCCGGCCGCGAGCAGGGGCAGCCAGATCATCCCGGCACAGCCGACGAGGTCGACGAGCACGATGACGGTGACGAGCAGGACCGGCAGGACGGGCGTACCGGCGGCCAGCTGTGCGACGACACGTCTGCGCGCCGAGCCCCCGGCACCGGCCACTCGGTTGCTGACCGGCCGTACGGCCCAGTGGTCGTCACCAAGGTCGCGGGTGTGACTCATGTCGGTATCCGTGGTCCTCACCTGTGAGCGGCGCCCCCTGGAGGAGGCCTACGAGGCCGAGCAGGCCTGGGGAAGCGCCGCTGAAATGTCCGTTTCATTCAGAAAACGGGGTGAGCCGGGGCACCGGCAAGGAGCGGATTTTCAGATAGTGAGCGAGAGGCTCCGCGTCACGCGGCTCGCGGTCGGAAGCAGCCGCTCGCTGATCTCCGGCAGCCGGGAGAGCCGGTGCGCCGGCAGGGAGACGCCGAGCGAGCCGAGGGTGTCCCCGCTGTAGACCGGGACGGCGACGCAGACCGTGCCGAGGGCGTACTCCTCCAGGTCCGTGACGGCCGGGGCCAGGGGCGAGGTCTCCAGCCGCCGGAGCAGTTCCGGCGGGCTGGTGATCGTCCGCGGGGTGAGGTCGGCGAGGTGGTGGCGGGAGAGGTAGTCCTTGCGGGCCTCCTCGTCCAGTTCCCTGAGCACGGACTTGCCGAGGGCGGTGGCGTGTCCCGCGTCCTCGAAGCCCACCCAGAGATCGACGCGGGGCGCCCCGGGGCCGTCGACGATCTCGGTGACCCGGATCTCGCCGTCCTCGTAGAAGGTGAGGTAGGCGGGGGTCGCGAGCTCGTCCCGCAGCGCGGCGAGCGTGGGCCGGACGCGGCTGAGCAGTGTCTGCGCACGGCCCGTGGTCCGGAGGTTTTGCACCTTGTCGCCGAGGACGAACCCGCCGTCGTCCAGCTTCCGCACGTAGCCGTCGTGCACCAGCGTCCGCAGCAGGTGATAGGCGGTGGCCAGAGGCAGCCCGGTCTCACGCGCCAGTTGCTTGGCCGGCGCGCCGTTCTGGTGCGCGCTCACCGCCTCCAGCAGCCGCATGGCCCGCTGGACGGAGCTGATGAGCGTAGGGCCGTCTTGCGCACCCATGGGACCAGGGTACGGCGGGTGCCGGGCACGGACGAGCCCCCTGCCGCCCCTTCGGCTACCGGGACGGCGGAGGTGCGGTCGAGGCCCGGACCACGAGTTCGACCGGGGGGTCGTTCGCCGGTGCCGGCTGCGCGCCGGGCGTCTCGATGGCCCGCACCAGGAGCCGGAGCCCCTCACGCGCCACGGCGTCGAACGGCTGGCGCACCGTGGTCAGCGGCGGGGTCACGTACGCGGCGACCGGGATGTCGTCGAAGCCGACCACGCTGACGTCGTCCGGCACGCGCCGCCCGGCCTCCGTCAGGGCGCGGATCACGCCGATGGCCATGTCGTCGTTGGCGGCGAACACGGCGGTGACGTCGCCGTCGGCGGCGAGCGCGCGGCCCGCCTCGTGGCCCGACGCGGCCGACCAGTCGCCGACGAGCACGGCCGGACGCTCTGCGCCCCGCGCGGCGAGGGCGCTGCGCCAGCCCTCCAGGCGGTCCCGGGCGGCGAACCACCGTTCGGGTCCCGCGACGTGGTGGACCGTCCTGTGGCCGAGGTCCAGCAGGTGTTCGGTGGCCGTGCGCGCGAGGAGCTCGGCGCCGACGCCCGTGGCGACGGTCCGGGTGCCGCCGAACGCGGCCGGCGCTCCGAGGACGAGGACCGGCACGTCGACACTCAGGGAGACCGCTCCCTCGTCGATGGGCTCGGAGACGACGATGCCGTCCACGCCCTGCTCCAGCAGCGACTCCACGGCGCCGACGACACCTCCGGGGTCGCCCTCCAGGGTGTTGACCACCCGGAGCGCGTATCCCGCGTCGCGCGCCGCCCGCTCGACGCCGATCAGGAGCGACGCGGGCCCGTAGAGGGCGGTCCCGAGCGCGACCACGCCGATCGAGCGGGTCCGCCCGGAGGCCAGCGCCCGGGCCGCGCTGTTCAGCCGGTAGCCGAGCTCCCCGGCCGCCTCCAGCACCCGCCGGCGCACCTCGTCGGAGACGTACCGCTCCCCGTTGAGGACCCTCGACACCGTCTTCTGCGAGACGCCGGCCAGGCGGGCCACGTCCACGCTGCGCGGCGCGGGGCCGCCGGCCCGTCCTTCCCCTCGCGTCATGCTTCTCTCCCTGGGTCCTGATGTCCTGCCGGACTGCGCAGTCATACGTACGCAGTGAAACGCGCCGCGTCAAGGAAAACGGGCCGTGCAAGCGGAGCAAGGCCGGCCTGAAAGGTTTTCCGAAGGTTTTCGTGCCGCTTCGCACCCATCCCTTCCGGAGGCAGCTCATCGCCGGATCGGGCAACTCAGGCCGCTCTCAACGCTATTGACACTTCATCAGCCCGCTCCTACGTTGCGAAAACCTTTTAGGTCGTTTCCGTGCTCGTCCCGGTCCGGACAGGGAGCATCCGATGAGAAGACCGCTGGTACTGCTGGCCGCGCTCGTGCTCGGTGTCTGTTGCCTCGTCCCGGCCGGTCCGGCCGCGGCGGCGCAGACCATCGGGTTCCCCACGTTCAGCGGCCCCTCGATCCCCGCCCCGCCCGTCGCCCACACGCCGGGCGACATGATGCGGGCGATCTACGACGCGGAGAGTTCGGGGACCGACTTCTGGATGGACCGCCTGCTGGCCCGCTCGGGCAACGACCCGGCCGGCCCCTGGCTGATGAGCAGGGGACGCGCCCTCTTCATGAAGGAGCACGACCCCGCCCGGTTCGGCTTCGGCGGCAAGGTCGCCTACTGGGAGAGCATCACAGGCGACAGCGCCTACACCGTCGCGGTGTCCCCGGGCACCTTCACCGAACAGGTCGCGCAGCGCCGGCAGACGCCGAGCCACTGGAAGAGCGTGCACACCAGCGGCTCGGTCACGGTCGACCAGACGAAGTTCATCACGGAGAACAACGTGGCCGTGACCAACCTGTCGATCAGGAACAACGGCTCCGCCTCCACCACGCTCCGGTTACGGGCGACCTCGCCCTACGCCACCACGGGCAGCGGCAGTGAGCTGACCGGGCAGGTGAACGCCTACAACAACCTCACGACCATCCGCCCGCGGCTCACCGGTGACGGGTTCACGGCCTCCGGCGGCGGCCTGGACCGGTCGGTGACGGTCGCGGCCGGGGCCACCGTCACCGCCAAGGTGGTCATGGGCTTCGTCACCGACGAGATCCCCGAGTCCCGCTCGGAGTACCAGGCCTACGCGGGCTATTCGGCCGCCGCCGCGTTCGCGACCCACGTCAGGGCCTACAACCGGTGGTGGGCGCAGAACGTGCCCTACATCGATGTGCCCGAGCCCGCGATCAAGAAGAACATCTACTACCGCTGGTGGCTGATGCGCTTCAACCACCTCGACGCCGACATCCCGGGGCAGACCTTCCAGTTCCCGACCTCCACCGAAGGCGTCCTCGGCTACAACAACGCCATCGCGCTCACCCAGCCGATGCACATCGACGACCTGAAGTACCTGCGCGACCCGTCCTACGCCTACGGCGACTGGCTCAGTGTCGGCCAGACCTCCAAGGGCGGCCGGTTCCTGGACAACCCGGGCGACCCGGAGAACTGGTCCAACAGCTACACCCAGTACATCGCCGAGGCGGCCTGGAAGAGCTACCAGATCCACGGGGGCCAGCCGGCGATCGCCGCGAACCTCGCCCGGTACGCCGAGGGCGACGTCAAGGGCCAGCTCGCCCACTACGACCACGACGGCAACAAGCTCATCGAGTACGACTGGGGCGCCCTGACGGGCAACGACGCCGACGCGGTCTCCTTCCACTGGAAGCCCGGGAACATGGACCGCGCCGAGTCCGCCTACCAGTACAGCGGGGCGCTGGCCGCCGCGCAGGCGTACGAGGCGACCGGCAACACGGCCAAGGCGAGCGAGATGCGCACCCTGGCCGGCCAGATCAAGGACGCCATCGTCAATGTGCTGTGGAACCCCAGCCGGCAGCTGTTCGAGCACCGGCTGAAGTCGACGAACGAGTGGGTGCCCTGGAAGGAGATCAACAACTACTACCCGTTCTCGGTCGGAGCCGTCCCCGACACCGCGACCTACAAGCAGGCCCTGCGGCTCTTCGACGACCCGGCCCAGTACCCGGTCTTCCCCTTCTACACGGCCAACCAGGCCGACAAGAAGGCGGCGGCCGACGCCGGGAACCCGGGCTCCAACAACTTCTCCACCATCAACTCCACCGTCCAGTTCCGGCTCTACTCCTCGGTGCTGCGCGACTACCCCAACTCCTGGATGAACGCCACCGACTACAAGAAGCTCCTCTACTGGAACACCTGGGCGCAGTACGTCGGCGGCAACACCCAGTGGCCGGACGCGAACGAGTTCTGGTCCGACTGGAACGGCAGCTCGATCACCTACCGCTCCTGGATCCACCACAACATCCTGGGCAGCGGCAACTGGACCGTGATCGAGGACGTGGCGGGACTGCGGCCACGCAACGACGCGAAGGTCGAGCTCTCCCCCATCGACATCGGCTGGTCCCACTTCACCGTCAACAACCTCCGCTACCGGGGCGCCGACCTGTCCATCGTCTGGGACGACCCGGCCGACGGCGTGACGCGCTATCCCGGCATCCCGGAGGGCTACTCGATCTACGTCAACGGCGACCGGGTCGCCACCGTCAGCTCCCTGGTGCCCTTCACCTGGGACCCGGCCACCGGCGAGGTCACCACCGGCGGCACGGTCACCCACCACACGGCCGTCCCCGGGCTGAAGGCGCCCACGCAGGTCGTGCAGGACAGCCCCCGGATGGTCGACATGCTCGCAAAGGCCGGTGTCGACCTGACCGCCGACCTGGCGAACCTCGCCTCCGGGGCGACCGCGTCCGCCTCCCACACCGGACCGGGCAGCACGGTCTCCGGCGCCGTCGACGGCTATCCCGTCAACGAGCCGTTCTGGGGCGCGGGCGGCTCCACGAGCAGCCAGGACTGGTACGAACTGAACTTCGGCACTGCCCGGACGCTGAACGAGATACGCCTGTACTTCAAGGACAGCCGCCCGGCGAGCACGACCTACCGGGCTCCGTCCGCGTACACGGTCCAGTACCACAACGGCAGTTCCTGGGTGAACGTGCCCGAGCAGACGAAGAGTCCGGACGTGCCCAGGGCCAACTACAACCTGGTGCGGTTCCCGGCGATCAGCGCCCAGCGCGTCCGGGTCCTGTTCACCCACGTCTCCGGGGCGAAGACGGGCCTGACCGAGATCAAGGTCCACCACCGGGGCGGCACCCGGCCGTCCGCCAACCTGGCACCGTCGGCGACGGCGTCCGCCTCCTACACCTCCCCCTGGGAGAGCGTCACCGCCGTCAACGACGGGGTCGACCCGCCCGCGTCCGACGACACCGTGAACCCGCGCTGGGGCACCTGGCCGCAGAGCGGGCAGCAGTGGGCGGAGCTGAGCTGGCCGTCGGCGAAGACGCTGAACAAGGCCGAGGTGTACTTCTTCGACGACGACCAGGGCATCGACCTGCCCGCCTCGTGGCAGCTCCAGTACTGGAACGGCAGCGCCTACGTCGACGTGCCCGGGGCGAGCGGCTACCCGGTCGCCAAGAACCGGTACAACACCGTCACGTTCACCGCGACGGACACCACGCGCCTGCGCATGCAGCTCACCAGCAACGGCTCCCACTCCGTCGGCCTCCTCGAAGCAAAGGTGTACGGCCCGTGACCCGTTCCCGATACCTGTCCGCGCTCCTCGCCTCACTCACCCTGGCCATCGCCTTCCTGGCCGCGCCGCCGCCCGCTGCCGCCGCCGTCGCGTTCACCTCGACGGGGGTGAACCAGAACGGCGGCAACTGCCTCGACCTGCCCGGCGGTTCGACGGCCGACGGGACGCAGCTGCGTGCCTTCGCGTGCGACTCCGGTGCGAACCAGAGCCTCGGCTTCGGCCCCGTCCCGGGGACGAGCGACACGTACACGATCACGACCCGGTCCGGTCGATGCGTCGACGTCCACGGCGCCTCCACGGCGGACAACGCGACGATCATCCAGTGGCCCTGCCACGGCGGCACCAACCAGCGGTGGCGGCTCGTGCCGGCCGGCGGCGGGGACAAAACCTTCAACCTGGTCTCCGCGCACTCGGGCAAGTGCGTCACGCCCAGCGGAGGTTCGCCCGCGTCGGGCACCGGCCTGGTGCAACTGCCGTGCTCCACGGCGAACGGCAGGGTGTGGCGGCTGCCCGGCTTCACCGGCGGCGGCACGAACCCGAACACCTTCACCAACCCGATCGCCCAGCGCGGCCCCGACCCCTGGATGACCTACCACGACGGCTACTACTACCTCGCCACCACGACCTGGAACTCGACCGTCACCATGCGCAAGTCCCGCACCCTCGCGGGGCTGGCCACGGCCACCGAGCAGGTGGTCTTCCGCCTGACCCGGCCCAATGGGGCGGGCACGATGTGGGCGCCCGAGTTCCATCTGCTGGACGGTCCGAACGGCAAGCGGTGGTACTTCTACTACACCGCCGGGCGCGAGCCGTTCGACCTGGGCACGCAGCGGATCCACGTCCTGGAGAGCGCCGGCCTGGACCCGATGGGGCCGTACACCTTCAAGGCCGACCTGCTCGACCCCGCCCAGGACGACACCTGGGAGCTGGACCCCGGCATCCTCCAGCTGAACGGCAGGCTCTACCTGCTCGGCACGTTCTACAACGGCTCGCAGCCGATGTTCATCCGGCCGCTGTCGAACCCGTGGACCGCGAGCGGCACCCGCCGGATCCTGTCCACCCCCACCTACAGCTGGGAGACGGTCGGCGGCGCGGTCAACGAGGGCGCCGAGGTGCTCCAGCGCAACGGGAAGACGTTCATCGTCTACTCCGCCAGCCACTGCTCCACGCCCGACTACAAGCTGGGCATGCTCACGTACAACGGCGGCGACCCGCTCAGCTCCTCCTCCTGGAGCAAGTCGCCGAACCCGGTCTTCCAGCGGTCCGATGCCAACGGTGTGTACGGCCCCGGCCACAACGGCTTCTTCAAGTCGCCCGACGGCACGGAGGACTGGATGGTGTACCACGCGAACCGTTCGGCGAGCGGTGGCTGCGACATGAACCGCTCGACCAGGGCACAGAAGTTCACCTGGAACGCCGACGGAACGCCGAACTTCGGCACGCCGGTCGGCCTGGGTGTCCCGCTGACGGCGCCATCGGGCGAGTAGCCCGGGCGCTCGGGGACCGCCGCTCGTCCGCGCCGCGGCTCGGAGCACACAACAAGGCAAGGGCCGCGACGCCCGCCGTGAGGAGGAACGCGGCCCGCAGGCCATGGAGTTCGGCGTACCCCCCCAGCAGCGCGGGCCCCGCGATCGTGCCCACCGCCAGGAAGGAGACGGTGACGCTGAAGCCGGCGGAGGGCCGCTCGGGAAAGACGCGGTAGCTCCACACCGCGAGCGCCCCGGATCCAGCCATGAAGCACGGGCCGTAGAGCAGGGCGGAGAGGGCGACGGCGGGGAGCGAGCCGGGGGCGAGGCCGAGCAGGGCGACCGCGACGGCGATGCCGGAGAAGAGGCCGGCGTGGACGCGGCGCAGCCCGTAGCGCGCGACGCAGTGGCCGGTCAGCGCGCCCGCCGTGCCCGCCGCGCCCATCAGGGACCAGAAGAGGGGCGCGGTCGCGGAACCGGTGCCGGCGGCGTCGGTGATCGCTTCCACGGCGAAGGACCAGTAGACGGCGCCGACGAGGCCGTAGACGACGGCGCTGAGCAGGAGCGGCAGTGCGCCGCGGCGGTACGCCGGCCGGCCGCTGCTCTGTTTCGGCCGGCCAGGAGCCCCGGGCAGCACACGGGCGTTGTACGCGGTCGATGCCAGCGCCGCCAGTGCGAAGGCCAGCCAGGGGTATCGCCATCCCCCGCCCCGGGCGAGCAGCGCCAGCGGGCCCGCGACCACGACGGCGAAGGCGGTGCCGCTGGCGATGGTGCCCAAGACCTGCTCGCGCCGCCCGGCCGGCACCATCCGGTCGACCGCGTCGGAGTAGGGGGCCCAGGCCCAGCCTGAGCTCGTACCGGCGAGAGTCAGCCCGGTGATGAGCAGACCCGGCCCCTGAGCGAGCGCCACAAGTCCCATCCCTACGGCGGCACAGAGTCCGCCGACGAGGACGAGCGGGCGCGGCCCGAAGCGCGCGATGAGGGCACCGACCATCAGCAGCGCGGCCAGATAGCCGACGTAGGTGGCGCTGCCGAGCAGCCCGACGAGCGAGACGGAGAGCCCGAACTCCTCGCGCAGCTCGGGGAGGAAGAGCCCGTATCCGTACCGCGCGAAACCGAAGGTCACGCCGATCGCCGAGATCCCGGCGAGGGCCAGCCTGTGAGCGGGCGCGGTCAGTGGTGAGTTCGATGCCATGCACCCACCCTCCGACCGGCGTCTCCGCCACACCATTGGCGAAAACGTCAGCTTGCCTTAGATTTACGCCATGGTACTTCGTGTGGTGGTGACCCTGCTGGAGGAGACCTCGCTGTTCGAACTCGCCGTGCCGTGCGCGGTGTTCGCGGGCGAGGGGTACGAGCTGACGCTGTGCGCCACCGCCCCGGGAGGCGCCCAGCGCGCCCCCGGCGGTCTGCGCCTGGAGGCCGAGCACGGCCTCGAGTCGCTGCGCGAGGCGGATCTGATCGTGGTCCCGGCCTGCATGATGGAGGGCTACGAACCGCCGGCCGCCCTGCTCGACGCGCTGCGCGAGGCGCATGCCCGCGGGACGCGGATCGCCTCCCTGTGTTCGGGGGCGTTCGTGCTGGCCGCGGCCGGGCTGCTGGACGGGCGACCGGCGGCGACCCACTGGATGTACGCGGAGGAACTGCGCCGCCGTCATCCGTACGTACGCGTCGACGACCGCTCCCTGTACGTCGACGACGGCTCGATCCTCACGAGTGCGGGCACGGCCGCGGCCATCGATCTGTGTCTGCACATCGTGCGCGGCGACTACGGCACGGCAGCGGCGGCCGAGGTCGGCCGCCGGATGGTCGTGGCCCCGCACCGGGAGGGCGACCAGACCCAGTACGCACTGCCGCCGGCCCCTGTCCCCCCGCAGGCGGAGGGCCTCGGGCCGGTGCTGGACTGGGCGCTGACCCGGCTCCACCGGCCGCTGACGATCGCCGAGCTGGCGTCGCGGGCGGGGATGAGCACCCGGACGTTCGGCCGCCGCTTCGCCGCGGAGGTGGGCATCACCCCGCTCAAGTGGCTCAACCAGCAGCGGCTGGCGCGGGCCCGGGAGTTGCTGGAGACGACGGATCTGGGAGTGGACACGGTGGCGGAGCGGAGCGGGCTGGGCAGCGCGGACAGCTTGCGCCAGCACTTTCACCGGGCGCTGGCCACGACTCCGGCGGCGTACCGGCGCACCTTCCGGGCCGCCGGCACCCCTGAACGGCTGTCCGGCAGCTGATCACGGGGGGAGTCCGGCCACCGGGACGCGGTGGTCCCCGAGCCGGAGCTCAACTGCCTGGCAGGGCGCGGTCGAGGAGGGGGAGCAGGCGGTCCCAGTGACGCTGCAGTCCGGCGGGGTCGAAGGCGTCGGTGTCGGACATGGTGAAGCCGTGGACGGTGCCGGGGTAGATCTCGGAGGTGTGGCGGACACCGGCGGCGTCCAGGGCCCGGTCGAGCTCGCCGAGGGCCTCGGGCGTGAGGTCGCTCGCGGCGTGGCCGAAGTGGACCTGGGCGGTGATCCCGGCGAGGGCGCCGGGCCCGTCCGCGCCCACGGGGGCATGGAATGCGGCGAGGGCGGCCACCTGGCCGGGGTGGGCCGCGGCGGTGCGCGTCGCGAGGAGACCACCTATGCAGTAACCGGTCACCGCGACCGGTCCGGCGGCGACCTCCGGCCGGGCGGTGAGGAACCTGAGGTAGGCGTCGGCGTCGCTCAGAGCACGTTCGGCGGTGTGCGCCTCGATCAAGGGCATCACCTGGGCCATGAGCGCGGGCCGCGCCTCTTCCCCGATGTGCTCGGGCAGGCCGGTCACCGGTGCCGGGCCGTGCCGGTAGAAGAGGTTGGGGACCAGCACGTAGTACCCGTGTCCGGCCAGGTCGCGGGCCATCTCCCGCAGCACGGGCCGGATGCCGAAGCCGTCCGCGTACATCAGCACCCCCGGGTGCCGCTCGCCGTCGTCGGGGAAGGCGGCGAAGGCGTCGGCCTGGCCGTCCGTGGTGGGAATCCGCAGCGCCGTGATGGGCATGTTCTGTTCTCCTGTCGTGGTTGATGTGCCGAGCCTGTGATCAACACGACGGAGGCGGAGCCCGCGCGGCGGCGCGGGACTCTCGATCAGAACCCGGGCCCGCACCGGCCCGTACGGCGCTCAGGAGAGCACCGGGTCACCGATCAGTGTGTGGCGCGAAGCCGTCCCGGTATACATGGCCGCAGCCTAGCCCACCGGAGAAGAGCCTGGCCGGACGTCGAGAACGGACAGCGGGCGATCCGGATGGAGCAAGAGGCCCGCGAAGACAGGCGAAACGCCGCCGTGGTCCTTCGCGGGCCTGCCCGGACCGGCGACCATGCGATGTCATGGACATCTTGCTCGTCGCCAGCGCGTTCAACAGCCTGTCCCAGCGTGTGTACGCGGAACTGTCGGACCACGGGCACCGCGTGGACGTCGTCCTCGCCTCGCACGGGCCCGACGCGGTCCGGGCCGCCGTCCGCGAGGTGCGCCCGGAACTGATCGTCGCCCCGATGCTCAAGTCCGCCCTGCCGGAGGACGTGTGGCAGGAGCACACCTGTCTGATCGTGCACCCGGGGCCGCCCGGCGACCGTGGCCCGTCGTCGCTGGACTGGGCGCTCGCCGAGGAGGCGCCCGAGTGGGGGGTGACGGTGCTCCAGGCCGAGGCGGCCATGGACGCGGGAGACATCTGGGCGGACGGGGCCTTCGAAGTGCCGCCGGCCGGCAAGAGCGACGTGTACCGCAACGAGTTGTCCGACGCCGCCGTGGCCGCCGTACTGCTGGCCGTGCGGCGGTACGCCGACGGATCGTTCAAGCCGCGGCCGCAGAGCGACCCCGGGATCCGTGTGGTGTGGCGGGACTTCTTCCGCCAGGAGCAGCGGCGGATCGACTGGGAGAACGACAGCACGGACACCGTGGTGCGCAAGCTCCGCGGGGCCGACTCGCAGCCGGGCGTCCTGGACGAACTCTGCGGCCGGGAGGTGTTCCTGCACGGCGGGCATCTGGAGGACCGGCTGCGCGGCCGGCCGGGCGAACTGCTCGCGACCCGGTCCGGCGCCCTGTGCCGGGCCACCCGGGACGGCGCGGTGTGGATCCCGGAACTGCGCCCCCGCAAGAGCTCCGGCGACCCCGCCCCCTTCCGCCGCCCGGCGGCCTCGGTCCTCGCCTCCTTCCCGGCGCCGCCCGGCAGCGGCCCGGGCATGCCGGGTTCGAACGACCGCCCGTACTGGCTGCCGGAGATCGCCGCCCCGCTCGAACTGCCGCCGAAGCGCACCACCTGGTCCGACATCCGCTACCGGCAGCGGGACGGCATCGGCTTTCTGTCCTTCTCGTTCCCGGGCGGGGCGATGAGCACCACGCACTGCCGCAGGCTGCTCGCCGCCTACCGGTACGCACTCACCCGCTCCACCTCGGTCCTGGTGCTCGGCGGCGCCCGCGACTTCTTCTCCAACGGCATCCATCTGAACGTCATCGAGGCGTCGAGCGACCCGGCGGGCGAGTCCTGGTCCAACCTCATCGCCATGAACGACGTGGTCGAGGCCGTGCTGCGCACCACCGACCGGCTGGTGGTGGCGGCGCTCGGCGGCAACGCGGCGGCCGGCGGCGTCATGCTGGCCCTGGCCGCCGACGAGGTCTGGTGCCGCACGGGCAGCGTCCTCAACCCGCACTACCGGAACATGGGCCTGTACGGATCGGAGTACTGGACGTACTCGCTGCCGCGGCGCGTGGGAGCCGAGACGGCCGAGCGGCTGACGAGCGAGGCGGTGCCGGTGAGCGCCGCGACGGCCGAGCGGTTCGGGCTGGTGGACCGTCTGGTGCCGGTTCCTCCCCGGGAGTTCGCCGCGGAGGTCGAGCGCCTGGCCGCCGAGGTGGCCGCCGACCCGGATCTCGCACGCCGGATCACCGCCAAGGCCACCTCACGGCACGCGGACGAGCTCCAGCGCCCCCTCGCCGAATACCGGCGCAGCGAACTCGCCCGCATGCGCGCCGTCTTCTTCGATCCCGAGGCCCCGTACCACGAGCTGCGGTCCGCCTTCGTCCGCAAGAACCCGACCGGCTCCGCCCGGCCGCTGGCCCCCGCGGGCGCGGAATGAGGACGCGGCTGCTCGTGGCGGGCGTCGGCAACATCTTCCTCGCGGACGACGCCTTCGGCCCCGAGGTGATCCGCGCCCTGGGCCGCCGTCCGCTGCCGCCCGAGGTGCGGGTCCGGGACTTCGGCATCCGCGGCATGGACCTCGCCTACGCGCTGCTCGACGGCTACGACACGGCCGTCCTGGTCGACGCCGCCGTACGGGGGCACGAGCCGGGCACCCTGTCGCTGATCGAGCCGGACCTGCCCGGCCGCGCCACGGCCGGTGCCCCGCCCGAGGCGCACGGCATGGACCCGGCGAAGGTCCTCGCCCTGGCCGCCCACCTGGGTGACGAGCCGCTCCCGCGCGTCCTCGTCCTGGCCTGCGAGCCGGAACTGCGGGCACCCGCCGACGAGGACATCGCCCCGGGGATCAGCGCGACGGTACGCGAAGCGGTCGGGCGGGCCGTCGCGGCCCTGCACGCCATGGTCCCGGTGCTGCTGGCCGACCCGGCGGCCACGCCCCCGTTGAGCCGCCCGGACGAATCCCCCGCCCTGTCCCCGCAGGGCTGCCGGGCACCGTGAGCGACGGCCCCGAGGATCGGTGGCGGACCGATTTCCCCACCGACCGCGAGGAGCGGCGCCCATGTGCGATTCCGTGGACGAGGTCACCCAAGCCGTCCTGGCGAAGAACGACGGTCTGGCCGCGGGCCTGCGCGAGACACTGGCCCGCCGCGGAGTGAGCGTGGTCAATCTGCTGTCCAGCCCGGGCAGCGGCAAGACGGAGCTGCTCGGGCGGGTGCTCGCCCGGGCGGTGGAACAGGGCCTTCCGGTGGCCGCGCTCACCGCCGACCTGGCGACCGAGAACGACGCCCACCGGCTGGCCCGTTCGGGAGCCCCCGTGAAGCAGCTGCTGACGGACGGGCTGTGCCACCTGGAGGCGCGGCAGCTGCGCGGCCATGTGGAGGGCTGGCTGCCGGAGGACACCTCGCTGCTGTTCGTGGAGAACGTCGGCAACCTCGTCTGCCCGGCGTCCTACGACCTCGGCGAGCGTCTGCGGATCGTGCTCATGGCGGTCACGGAGGGCGAGGACAAGCCGCTGAAATACCCCACCGCCTTCGGCTCCGCCCATCTGGTGGTGCTGACCAAGACCGACCTGGCCGAACCCGCCGGGTTCGACGAGACCGCCTTCGCCGCCCATGTCCAGCGGGTCAACCCCGGGGTGGAGGTGCTGCGGTCCTGCGCCCGCACCGGCGCCGGCGTCGACGCTCTTGTGGAGCGGGTCCTCGCCGTACGGGACGGGGCCCCGGCGCACCGGCCGCCGCTGGCGCCCCGCCCGCACACCCACACCCCTGAGGACGCCGAAGCCGGTCTCGTCTCGTGACAGCGCCCGCCACCCGGGCGGTGCGCCGCCGCGTCACCGTGCGCGGCACCGTGCAGGGCGTGGGGTTCCGCCCCTTCGTGCACCGCCTGGCCACCGATCTCTCGCTCGCGGGGTTCGTGAGCAACACGGCGAACGGAGTCCTCATCGAGGTGGAGGGCCCGCAGGAACGGGTCGCCGACTTCTGCGACCGGCTGGCCAACCGGCCGCCGCCGTTGGCCGCCGTCACCGGTGTCGGGGTCGAGGACCTGCCGGTCACCGGCGCCGAGGACACTTTCGCCATCCATGCCACCGACCACTCCCCCGGCCGCACCCATCTCCCGCCCGACACCGCGACCTGCGCCGACTGTCTGCGGGAACTGGCCGATCCGGCCGACCGCCGGTACCGGCACCCGTTCGTCACCTGCACCCACTGCGGGCCACGCTTCACCATCGCGACGGGCATGCCGTACGACCGGGCGGTCACCACCATGGCCGGCTTCCCGATGTGCGCGGACTGCGCCCGGGAGTACGGCGATCCCCTCGACCGCCGCTTCCACGCCCAGCCCGTGGCCTGCCCCGGCTGCGGTCCCCGGCTGCGCCTGGTGCCCGCCGCCGGCAGCGAGGTCCGCCCGGCGTGCGACGCCGACGCGTTGCGGGCGGCCCGGGCGCTGCTGGCCGCCGGGCGGATCGTCGCCGTCAAGGGCCTCGGCGGCTACCACCTGGCGTGCGACGCGACCGACGCACGGGCCGTGGAGACGCTGCGCAGCCGCAAGGCGCGCGGCGGCAAGCCGTTCGCGGTGATGTGCGCGGGCCTGGACACCGTACGGCGGATCGCCGTGCTCTCCCCACCCGAACGGGCCGCCCTCACCGGCCCCCGGCGCCCCATCGTCCTGCTGCGCCGGCGGACGGAACAGTCGGGCCTCGCGCCCGGCGTCTGCCCCGGCAGCCCCCACCTGGGCGTCATGCTGCCCTACACGCCCATGCACACCCTGCTGTTCGGTCTGCCCGGCGATCCGCCAGGACCGCGCGTGCTGGTCATGACGAGCGGCAACCGCTCGGGGGAACCGATCGTCACGGACGACGACGAGGCTCTGACCCGGCTCGCCGGGCTGGCCGACGCGTGGCTCGCCCACGACCGGCCCATCGCCTCGCCCTGTGACGACTCCCTGCTGCGGGTGCGCCCCGACGGCACCGAGCAGGTGCTGCGCCGCTCCCGGGGGTACGTGCCCCGCCCGCTGCGGCTGCCGGTCCCGGTGCGGCCCGCGCTCGCCGTGGGCGGCGATCTGAAGAACGCCCTGTGCCTGGGCGAGGGCGACCACGCCTGGTTCGGCCCGCACATCGGGGACATGGGCGATCTGACCACTCTGGAGGCGGCCCGGCGCGCCGAGGGGCACCTGCGGTGCCTGACCGGCGTCGCCCCCGATGTCGTCGCCGCGGACCGGCACCCCGGATACCACTCGGCGAGGTGGGCGGCCCGGCTGGCCGGGCACGCCCCGGTGCTGGTCCAGCACCATCACGCGCACATCGCCTCCGCGATGGCCGAGCACGGTCTCGACGGCACCGCACGCGTGATCGGCGTCGCCTTCGACGGCACGGGCTACGGCGACGACGGCACCGTCTGGGGTGGCGAGATCCTGCTCACCGGCTACAGCGGCTTCCGGCGCTACGCCCGCCTCGCCCCCGCCCCGCTGCCCGGCGGCGACGCGGGCGTGGCCAACCCCTGCCGCCTGGCGCTGGCCCGGCTGTGGGCGGCGGGACTGCCGTGGGATGCGGGCCTGCCCTGCGTGACCGCCTGTGGGGGCGACGAACTGGCCGTCCTGCGGCAGCAGTTGGCGCGCGGTGTGGCCTGTGTGACGACCTCCAGCATGGGCCGGCTCTTCGACGCCGTGTCGTCGCTCGTCGGCGTGTGCCATCGGGCGGGGTACGAGGCCCAGGCCGCCCTGGAACTGGAGGCGGCGGCCGCTTCGGCCTGGGACGCCGGCACCTCGGCGTACGCCTTCGCCGGCGATCTCGACCCGGCGCCCGTGCTCAGCGCCCTGGTCGCCGATCTGCGGCGCGGCACCCCGGCCCCCGTGCTCGCCGCCCGCTTCCACCGCGCGGTGGCGCGCGCCGTCGCGGAGATCTGCCGGCGGGCGCGCCGGGACACCGGCCTGGCCACCGTCGCCCTCAGCGGCGGGGTCTTCGCCAACGCGCTGCTGGAGGAGGAGTGCGCACGACTGCTGGACGGCGACGGATTCGTGGTGCTCCGCCACGGCGAAGTCCCCCCGAACGACGGTGGATTGGCCCTCGGCCAGCTGGTGGTCGCGGCGCACCTACGACAGGAGGAGTGACCCATGTGTTTGGCAGTGCCCGGCAAGGTCGTGGCCATCGACGACAGCGCGGATCCGCTCACCGGGCTGATCGACTTCGGCGGAGTGCAGAAACGGGCGTGTCTGGAGTACGTGCCCGAGGTGCGGGTGGGCGAGTACGTCATCGTGCACGTCGGCTTCGCGCTCCAGCGCCTGGACGAGGAGTCGGCCCTGGCCTCGCTGAAGCTGTTCGAGGAACTGGGGCTGCTGGAGGAAGAGTTCGGTGACGCCTGGGAGCAGGCGGCGAAGGAGGCGGGAACGGCGTGAAGTACATCGACGAGTTCAACGACCCGGAGCTGGCCCGGCGGCTGCTGGACGAGATCCGGGCCACCGCGACCCGGCCGTGGGCCCTGATGGAGGTGTGCGGCGGGCAGACCCACTCGATCATCCGGCACGGCATCGACCAACTGCTCCCCGAGCAGGTCGAGTTGATCCACGGCCCGGGCTGCCCCGTCTGTGTCACGCCGCTGGAGGTCATCGACAAGGCGCTGGAGATCGCCTCCCGGCCCGAAGTGATCTTCTGCTCCTTCGGCGACATGCTCCGGGTGCCGGGTACCGGCCGCGACCTCTTCCGGGTCAAGGGCGAGGGCGGCGACGTCCGCGTGGTCTACTCGCCGCTCGACGCCCTGGAGCTGGCCCGCCGCCACCCCGACCGGGAGGTGGTGTTCTTCGCGATCGGCTTCGAGACCACGGCCCCGGCCAACGCGATGGCCGTGCACCAGGCGCGCAGGCTGGGTCTGGGCAACTTCAGCCTGCTGGTGTCGCACGTGCGGGTGCCCCCGGCCGTCGAGGCGATCATGACGGCTCCGGCCTGCCGGGTACAGGGCTTCCTGGCCGCCGGGCACGTGTGCAGCGTGATGGGCACGGCGGAGTACCCGGAGCTCGCCGAGCGGTTCGGTGTGCCGATGGTGGTGACCGGGTTCGAGCCGCTGGACATCCTGGAGGGCATCCGCCGGGCGGTCCGCCAGCTGGAGCGTGGCGAGCACCGGGTGGAGAACGCGTATCCGCGTGCCGTGCGCGAGGAGGGCAATCCGGCCGCCGTGCGCATGATCGAGGAGGTGTTCGAGGTCACCGACCGGTCCTGGCGCGGTATCGGCCGGATCCCTGCCAGTGGCTGGCGGTTGCGCGACACCTTCCGCGCGTACGACGCCGAGCACCGCTTCGACGTCACCGGGATCCGTACCGAGGAGCCCGCGGAATGCCGCAGCGGTGAGGTGCTCCAGGGGCTGATCAAGCCGACCGAGTGCGCCGCGTTCGGCACCACCTGCACCCCGCGCACCCCGCTCGGCGCCACCATGGTCTCCAGCGAGGGCGCCTGCGCGGCCTACTACCTGTACCGCCGGATGAACGCCCCGACGCCGCACGCCGGCCGGTCCACGCAGGAAGGGGTGGCTCCCGTTGCCTGAGCGACTCTCCGAGGTGGTCGATCCGGCCGCCTGGACCTGCCCCGCCCCGCTGCGCGACCAGGGTGTCGTGGTGATGGGCCACGGCGGAGGCGGAGCCCTGTCGGCGGAGCTGATGGAGCAGGTCTTCACGCCCGCCTACGGCAACGCCACCCTCGCCGGTCTCGCCGACTCCGCCGTCCTCGAACTGGGCGGCGCGCGGCTGGCCTTCTCCACCGACTCCTACGTCGTCCGGCCGCTGTTCTTCCCCGGCGGCAGCCTGGGCGACCTCGCGGTCAACGGCACCGTGAACGACCTGGCGATGAGCGGTGCGCGGCCCGCGTATCTCTCCGCCGCGTTCGTGCTGGAGGAAGGCGTCGAGCTGACCGTCGTGGAGCGGATCGCCCGCGCGATGGGTGCGGCGGCCGAGACCGCCTCGGTCACCATCGCCACGGGCGACACCAAGGTCGTGGAGTCCGGGCACGGCGACGGGGTGTACGTCACCACCGCCGGTGTCGGGCTCGTCCCGCACGGGGTGGACATCCGCCCCCAGCGGGCGCGGCCCGGGGACGCCGTGATCGTCAGCGGGCCGATCGGCCTGCACGGGGTGGCGATCATGAGTGTCCGGGAGGGGCTGGAGTTCGGGGTGGAGATCGCCAGCGACACCGCGCCGCTGGCGGATCTGGTGGCGGCGATGCTGGCCGTCACCTCCGACATCCATGTGCTGCGCGACCCCACCCGGGGCGGCCTGGCGGCGTCGCTCAACGAGATCGCCCGCGCCTCGGGGACCGGCGTCCGGCTTCAGGACCGCGCCATTCCGGTGCCGGACGCGGTGGCGAACGCGTGCGGGTTCCTGGGACTCGATCCCCTCTACGTCGCGAACGAGGGCAGGCTGGTCGCCTTCGTGCCGCCGGCGGAGGCGGAGCAGGTGCTCGCCGCGATGCGTGCCCACCCGCACGGCGCCGGGGCCACGCTGATCGGCGAGTGCGTCGCCGAACACCCCGGGATGGTGGTGGCCGCCACCGGCCTGGGCGGGACGCGGGTGGTGGATCTGCCGCTCGGGGAGCAGTTGCCGCGAATCTGCTGAAGCGCGCGAAAGGGCCCCGCCGGCGGATCGGCGGGGCCCTTTGCCTAGGCCGGGGCCGGTGACGGCTCGATCCCGGTGATCTCCAGTTCGCGGCCGCTGCGCAGGTCGTTGGAGGGCTGGTCGCAGTGCGGGCACCAGAAGAACGGGGGCATGCCCACCGGGAACTCCTCGGCGCACGGGCCGCACCAGGCCTGCGCGGGGACCTGCTCGACCACGAGCCGGGCCCCGGCCAGGGCCGTGCCGTCACGGGCCACCTCGAAGGCGAAGTCGAGGGCGTCGGGGACGACGCCCGCCAGCTCGCCGACCCGGACGGTCACCGCCGAGACGGCGTCCGTCCCGTCCGCCTGGGCCAGCTCGCCGGCCCGCTCGATGATCGCGGTCGCGATCGACAGCTCGTGCACGGCCGGCTCAGGGGTAGCGGTGGCCGGCGCGGAAACCGCCGGACATCCGCCAGATCCGCATCTCGCGCCTCAGGCTGGGCAACTCCCGGCACAGCAGGGCCAGGGCCACACCGCCGACCAGGGCGGCCTCGGCCTTCAGCACCCGTTGTCCGCTCATCCCGCCCCGCCTGCGGGCGACGGGTCTGCATGCTCGTCTGACCTTCATTGCGGTGACTCCCTGCTCTCTCATCACGGCTCTCATCCCGGCGGGATGTTCGGCATGGTCTCCACGAGGGCGTCATGCCGCTTCCAGTGGATCCCCGTGGAGCGGCGCGCGTCGGCGGTGCCGTCCTCGTGGTGTCCCTTCTGCTCGTCGTACCGTCCCTTGTTGCCCTGGTGCATGCCGGCGACGTGCCCCGGCGTGTCGGGCCTAGCCTGGGCACGGCCCACTCTGATGTTGCCCATGGGGTGTTCTCCTTCCTCGCCTCCGGCCTGCGGAGACGTGTTCACGGCCGCTCGGTGAGCTCCTCGAAGAACCGCTCGACGGCCGGCCAGACCCGGCCGCCGCCGGACAGGCCGCGCCATTCCCGGCGGACGAGGGCGACCATCCGGTAGCAGTCGTCGACCGGCACGATCCAGTGGTGGTCGAGGCCGTGGACGGTGTTCACCAGGAGGGCCTCCACGTCGGGTTCCACGCCGGCGAGCTGCGGACACGTCCCGGCCAGTGCCTGCCAGGCCGCCGCGTCCACCTCCCACCGCATCGCCCCCGCCGGGCTCGGGCCCTCCGCCGTGACCGTGCCGTCCGCCCGGGGCACGAAGAAGACCAGACCCACGGGTACGCCCAGCACGGCCGTGTCGACGTGGGGCAGCCGGGCCCGGCGGCGCGGCACGAGCCGGTAGTGGCCGTCGCCCGCCCCGGCCCCGGCGAACAGCACCGAACAGGCGCCGCAGACGCAGCGCACCTCCTCCTGGCCGGTGTCGTACAGGTGGGCGTGCTCGTCGGCGACCGGCGCGGCACACAGCTCGCACTTCTCCACCTCGGCCGCCGCCGTACGGTCGGCCGAGGAGCGGATGAGGCGGGCCAGTGCCCCGTCGGTGGTCACCGTGCGCCCCGGTGTGTCAGCGTGGTCAGGGGGACGAACGCCGGAGCCGGTGTGCTTGGCACCGGCTCCACCGCCGTCAGCTCGGGAGCGACGGCGAGCACCGCCTCCCGGACCGCGTCGGTGACGTCGGAGCCGCCACCGCCGCAGCCGGATCCGCAGCCGCCCGTGGTCAGACGCACCCGGGCGACCTGGCCTTCCACACCGGCCCATTCCACGTCGCCGCCCCGTTCCCGTACGGCGGGCCGCAGCCGTTCGACGGCGCGGGCCGCCCGGCGCTCGGCGGGCTCGGGGTGGATGTCGTGCAGCACGAGCAGGTGGCCCAGCAGTTCGTCGTCGGCGAGGCGTTCGGTCAACTGCTCGTCCGCCTCGTCCAGGACGCGGGCCAGGGCCTCGCCGTAGACCTCGGTCAGCAGCCGGACCGCCTCCGTGGCCGCGCCGGGAAGGGGTTCGAGGGCTTCCAGCACCTCGTCCAGCCGGGCGAGCCGGGCCTCGACGTCCGGGTCGGCCAGCCGGGTGCCGGGAGCCTCAGCCATGGTTCGCCCCGTAGGTGGGCGAGTGCAGGGTGGTGAGCGTCCTTCCCTTGCCGACGTACATGTGCACACCGCACGGCAGACAGGGGTCGAAGCTGCGGACCGTGCGCATGATGTCGACGCCCTTGAAGTCGTCGGGCCCGTTCTCCTCGAAGATGGGCTGGCCCTGGACGGCGTCCTCGTAGGGGCCGGGGGTGCCGAACTTGTCGCGGGGGCTGGCGTTCCACGGGGTGGGCGGGTACGGGTGGTAGTTGGCGATCTTCTTGTCCTTGATCACCAGATGGTGGGAGAGGACGCCGCGCACCGCCTCGTGGAAGCCGCAGCCGATCGCCTCGTCGGGCACCTCGTAGTTCTCGAACACCTTGGTCTCGCCCGCGCGCACCATGCCCATGGCCTCTTCGAGGAACTGCAGGGCCATGGCGGCGGCGTACGCGACGAAGTAGGGCCGGGCGCGGTCGCGTTCGATGGTGTTGCTCCACCGCGGGATGCGCCACTCCAGGGTGGTCTCCGGCAGCGACTCGCCCTTGGGCAGGGAGATGCGCACGCTGTGGCCGGTGGACTTGACGTACGGGGTGTCGACCAGGCCGCTCAGCGCCGTCGACCACAAGCGGGCCAGCGGGCCGCCGCCGGTGTCGAGGGCGAGGTGGTCGCCGGTGCGCTGGTCGAACCAGCGGGGGCTCATCACCCAGCTGTACTTGTCGTCGAAGTCGCGCTTCTGCGGCACCGGGACGGTCGTCTGGTTCCACGGGTGGCGCATGTCGACGGGGTTGCCGAGCGGGTCGTGCGTGACGAAGGGCTCCTCGTTCACCCAGTCCTCGTAGTAGGAGCTGCCGAGCATGATGCGCAGGCCGAGGTTGATGTCGACGAGGTTGTTGGTGACCAGTTCGCCGTCGACGATGATGCCGGGGGTGACGTACATCGCCTTGCCCCAGGTGTTCATCGACTCGTAGCGGTAGTCGACGACCTTGGGGTCCTGGAAGGCGCCCCAGCAGCCCAGCAGGACGCGGCGGCGGCCGACCTCCTCGTAGCCGGGGAGCGCCTCGTAGAAGAAGTCGAAGACGTCGTCGTTCATGGCGACGGCCTTCTTCACGAAGTCGATGACCCGCATGAGCCGGCTGAGGTAGTCGGTGAAGGTGGTCGGTTGCGGCATCGTGCCGACGCCGCCCGGGTACAGCGTGGACGGGTGGACGTGCCGCCCCTCCATCAGGCAGAACATCTCGCGGGTGACGCGGCTGACCTTCAGGGCCTCCTTGTAGACCTCGCCCTCGAAGGGGTTGAAGGCCTTCATGATGTCGGCGATGGTGCGGTAGCCGTGGATGTCTCCGCGGGGCGCGTCGGTGCGTTCGGCGCGGGCCAGGACACCGGGGTTGGTGGCCTTGACCATCGCCTCGCAGAAGTCCACGAACACCAGGTTGTCCTGGAAGATCGTGTGGTCGAACATGTACTCGGCGGCTTCGCCGAGGTTGACGATGTGCTCGGCCAGCGGGGGCGGCTTGACGCCGTAGGCCATCTGCTGGGCGTAGTCGGAGCAGGTGGTGTGGTTGTCGCCGCAGATGCCGCAGATCCGGGACGTGATGAAGCCCGCGTCGCGCGGGTCCTTGCCCTTCATGAACACCGAGTAGCCGCGGAAGAGCGACGAGGTGCTGTGGCATTCCACGACTTCCCGGTTGGCGAAGTCGATCTTCGTGTAGATGCCCAGGTTCCCGATGATCCGGGTGATGGGATCCCAGGACATGTCCACGAGCTGTGGCGGTTTGCGCTCGGTGGGCCGGGCCTCGGTGGTGGTCATCTGCGGTACTGCCCCTCGCTGTCGGTGGTGGGATGGGTCGCGGGTCTCGTCAGGGGCGCCAGTGCGGGTCGTAGCCGCTGGTCAGCTTGCGCTTGTTGTGGCGCCATCTGGGCTCGTGGTTGACCAGTTCGTTGGTCATGCCGCGCAGACGGCGGATGACGGCCCCGTACGGCTTGATGGCCAGGGACGACAGGGTTCCGCCGGGGGGTTCGTCCATGAACGGCATGAACGCGTCGGGGAAGCCGGGCATCGTGCAGCCGATGCAGATGCCGCCGACGTTGGGGCAGCCGCCGATGCCGGCCATCCAGCCGCGCTTGGGCACGTTGCAGTTGACGACCGGACCCCAGCAGCCCGTCTTCACCAGGCACTTGGGTGAGTTGTAGTCCATGGCGAAGCTGGCCTGCTCGTAGTACGCGCCGCGGTCGCAGCCCTCGTGGACCGTCTTCCCGAACAGCCACTGCGGGCGCAGCATGTGGTCCAGCGGGGGCGGGGGTGCGGAGCCGGCCGCGTGATAGAGGACCCAGATCAGGGTCTCCATGAAGTTCTCGGGCTGGATGGGGCAGCCGGGCACGTTGACGATCGGCAGGCCGCCCTGGGAGGTGAAGTCCCAGCCCAGGTAGTCGGCCAGGCCCATGCAGCCGGTGGGGTTGCCGGACATGGCGTGGATGCCGCCGAAGGTGGCGCAGGTGCCGGCGGCGACCACCGCCCAGGCCTTGGGGGCCAGTTGGTCGATCCACCAGTTGAGGGTCTGCGGCTCGCCGGTCTCCGGGTCGTTGCCGAAGGACGTCCAGTAGCCGTCGCCCTCGATGATGTTCTGGTTGGGGACCGAGCCCTCGATGACGAGGATGAACGGGCCCAGTTCGCCGCGTACGGCCGCCCGGTAGGGGGCGAGGAAGTCCTCGCCCCCGAGGCTCGGGGAGAGCACCTTGTTGACGAGGTTCACCTTGGGCAGGCCCGGGATCAGCCCGAGCACGAGGTCCTCGATGGAGGGCTGGCCCGCGGCGGTGAGGGAGACGGTGTCGCCGTCGCAGCTCATGCCTTCGGAGATCCAGAGGATGTGGATCTCCTCCATGCCCTGCCGTTCCTCGGTCCGGTCGGGTTCCTTGCTGACGTCGGTGGTACTGCTGTGCGTGGTCATCACTCGGCCTCCGCTGCGGGGGTCTCGGAGTCGGTCGTGTGCCGCGAGGGGGCCGCGGCGGGAGCCGGTGCCGACGGCTCGTCCCGGGATCCGGCGGGTTCGAGGGGTTCGAGCTCATCGGGCCGGAAGTAGTGGAAGCGGCCGTACCAGGCGTGGAGTTCGGCCGCGGGATCGTCGTCGAGGGTGACGGCGAGGTGCACGCTGCCGTCGACGTCGTGGAAGACGGCGGCGACCTCGGCGGTGCGGCCGGCCAGGAACATGTCCTGAGCATCGGCACCACGCCCGCGCGGCCGCAGCCGCACGCGGCTGCCACCGCCGAGCGGAACACCGTCGACGAGCACGGTGTCGGTGACCGGGGAGAGCCCGTCGTCGACGCCTTCCTGCCACCAGGCGGGACGGTCGGTGGGGGTGGGGGGCGCGTCGGTCGCGGGCGCGGCACTCGCGGGGGCGGGGGCCTCGGCCGCCGGGGTCATGGGGACGGCGGTCCCAGGCCTCGGAGTCACAGGCGCGCCGATCCCAGACGCCGGCGGCCGAGGCCCGGAAGCCGCAGGCGGCGGGGTCACGGACACGGCCGTCCCAGGCGCCGGGGTCGTGGACGCGGGCGTCCGGAGGGCGCGAGCCCCGGGCCCCGGGGCCGCGGGCGTGGCAGTCATGGGCGCGACAGCCCCGGCCGCCGAAGTCGCAGGCGCGGCCGTCACAGGCGCCGCGGTCGCGGGTGCGGCAACCCCGGACGCCGAAGTCCCGCACACAGCCGCCCCGGACGCGGCAACCCCAGTCCCCGAAAACCCTGGCGCGGCAGCCGCAGCCGCAGCCGCCGCTGTCGCAGGCGCGGGCGTCACGGGCGTGACCGTCGCGGGCGTCGCCGGTGTCAAAGAGCGGACGGCGCCGTGGAGGCGTTCGAAGATCTCCTGCGGCATCGTGTCGACGCGGTCGAGGATCGCGGCCGCCCGCGGGTCGGTGGCCCGCGCCTCGCGCTTCTCCTCGTCGGTCAGCAGCATCGTGCGCAGCGTGAGGATCTCGTCGATCTCGGCGGCGTCGTGCAGGTCGCCGGGGCTTTCGGGGGCCACCCGGGGGTGGTCGGGCAGGATGATGGGCGCGGAGAGCAGGACGTGGCCGTCGTCGCCGCCGAGGACGGGGAAGGTGAACTCGTTCCGGCACGAGCGGGCGAGTGCGCTCAGGTCCGTCGGCGGGTCGATCAGGGAGACGAACTCCACGCCGTCGCCGCCGATGAGGGTGTGCGTGGCGATGAGGGCGCGGCGCAGTGCCTCGTCACGAGCCGTCCCCGGTTCGGGCGCGTGCCCGGTGTTCGTGGTGCGTACACGGAGCCGGCAGAGGTCGTCCGCGAGGCGCTCGGCGGTGACGGTGACGTCGGCCCGTACCTCGTCGCGGCGCCGCACCACCCGCCCGGCGTGGGCGGGCAGCGGCTCGACGTCCATGCCGGCCGGTGCGACCACGGGGATGGTGCGTCCGCCCTGGAGGAGCTCGGCGAGCGGGACCTCGACCTCGCGTTCACGCGGTACGGCCTCGTCGAAGGTCAGATGCGTCGTGCCGTCGGCGGTGCACAGCGACTCGACGGCGTGATGACGGCCCTCCCGGGTCTCCTCCACCTGCTTGCGCTGCATCTGGAGGTGCCGGATCCGCACACGTACGGACGCGCTGCCGGGCTGCCGGACCCTCAGCAGGCACTCGGTCTGCTGGTACCAGGAGTCGGCGGAGCCGGAGACACCCGGGACCACGGGGCCGTCCGCCTCCGCCCAGTCCCTCGGGAACAGCACCCCGAACTGCCATCGGACGCGGTTCTTGGCCGAGGACCGGCGGTAGGGGTAGAGGAGGTAGCCCTCGTAGAGGACGGCGTCGGCGACCGCGCTAACCTGCTCGAAGGGGTCCGGGGGCCACTCCGGCGGATCCTCGCCGCCTCTCGTGGCAGCGCGCGCCGTGCAGCCCTCGGCCAGTCCCTCCGCCATCGCGTCTCCTCGTCCGGGTGTGCACACGCATCCAGGGATGCACACGCATCCCTTCCACCACGGTCACACCGCTCATCCACGGTCGCCTCCTCCGGCGCAGTGCCATTGGGCCGTTCGGGGCCGGCGCGTGGTGCACGACGACGGCCCGTCGGCGGTGAGCGCGACGGGCCGGTGCCGGGATGGCGGGAGTCGAGGGCGTCACCTCCGCACGTGGGACAGCCGCCGCGCCACCAGGGGGATGATCACCGCGGCGGCCACCCCATGTGACACGGCTAGGACGGCCTGGGTGGACGTGGCCGTGTGCGGGGCGACGGCCGGGCCGGCGAGGGACAGTGCGGTGAGGACGACGGTGGTCACGGTGAACGTGCGGGCGGGCTGCTTCGCCCAGCGGGCGAGCACCACCGCCAAGGCGATCCCGGCGACCGACCAGAACACCACACCGCCGCCGAAGCCGCCGACGGGGATGGGCGCGGCCTCCGCGGCGCCGGGACTGGCCGCCTCCATCGGGACGCCCGCGGCCCGGGCGACGAGCGCGAACGCCTCGGTCGCGACGGCACCGGCGAGCGTCGCCAGGATGGCGACCAGCCATACGGGGCGCGTGGAAAGGAAGCCGGCGGGCCGGGAGGCGGTTCGGGGCCGCGCCTGCGGGATCGTCACGTTCATGTCGCCTTCTCCTGACGGGTGTTGGGCTCGGTACGCCTTACGGAGAGGTAGACGGGGTGACGCGCCGGAACTCATCGGTGCGCCGGAGGCCGGATCGACCGTTCGGCCGGGCCGGCGCAAGTCGTCTGCACGAACGGGCGAGTCCAGGGAAGGCGTCACCCCATGGACCAGCCGAAGACCCCGCACCCCCGCACGACCACCAGCCCCGCCCTCACCACCCTGGCCGACCCGCTCGTCAACAGGGGCACCGCCTTCAGCCGGCGGGAGCGCGCCGAGCTCGGCATCGACGGGCTGCTGCCGCCCGCAGTGGAGACCCTGGACGAGCAGGTCGCCCGCGCCTACGAGGCGTTCCACGGCTACGACAAGCCCCTCAACCGGCACATCTACCTGCGTCAGCTCCAGGACACCAACGAGGTGCTCTTCTACCGTCTGGTCACCGAGTACCTGGAGGAACTGCTGCCCGTCGTCTACACGCCGACGGTCGGTGAGGCATGTCAGCGCTTCAGCGAGATCTACCGGCGGCCGCGCGGGCTGTTCCTGACGTGGGAGGACCGGCACCGCTTCCGGGACATCCTGCGCAACCGCCCGCACCGCGACCAGGACGTGGACGTCATCGTCGTCACCGACGGCCAGCGCATCCTCGGCCTGGGCGACCAGGGCGTCGGCGGGATGGGCATCCCGATCGGCAAGCTCAGCCTGTACACGGCGATCGGCGGCATCCACCCCGCCCGCACCCTGCCGGTCCTGCTGGACGTCGGCACCGACAACGAGGACCTGCTCGGCAACCCGCGCTACCTCGGCCGGCGGGCCCGCAGGCTGACCGGCGCCGACTACGACGAGATGATCGAGGCGTTCGTCTCGGCGGTGGAGGCGGAGCTGCCCGGCACGCTGCTCCAGTGGGAGGACTTCGCCACCGCCCACGCCCATCCCATCCTCTCGCGCTACCGGGACCGGCTGCTCACCTTCAACGACGACATCCAGGGCACGGCGGCCGTCACGCTCGGCGCCCTGTCCACGGCGGCGAACGTGTCCGGCACCCCGCTGTCCGAGCAGCGCCTGGTGATCCTGGGAGCGGGGTCGGCCGCCATCGGTGTCGCCGGCATGATCCGGACGGCCATGACCGAGGAGGGCCTGTCCGAGGACGAGGCGACGGCACGGTTCTGGATCCTCGACGTCGACGGCCTGCTGGTGCGCTCGCGCACGGAACTGACGCCGCAGCAGCGGGAGTTCGCACGCGACGACGGTGAGGTGACCGGCTGGGACGGCACCGGCCTCGCCGAGGTGGTGCGCCGTGTCGAGCCGACGGCGCTGATCGGGCTGTCGACGGCTCACGGCGCGTTCACCGAGAAGATCGTGCGGCAGATGGGTTCGACCTGCGAACGGCCCGTCATCTTCCCGCTGTCCAACCCCACCTCCCACTCCGAGGCCGATCCGGCGGACCTCACCCGCTGGACCGACGGCCGGGCGCTGATCGCCACCGGCTCGCCGTTCCCGCCACTGAGGGTGGACGGGCGCGAGGTGCCGGTGGCGCAGTCGAACAACGTGTACGTCTTCCCGGCCATGGGCCTCGCGGTGACGGCGAGCCGGGCCACGCGCGTCACCGACCGCATGATGGTGGCCGCCGCCAGGGCCGTCGCCGAGTGCGCGGTACGGGCGGCGCCCGGCGACGACGGTCCCGTGCCGCTACTGCCGCCCCTGGACGGGATGCGGGAGTCCGCCCGCGCCATCGCCCTGGCGGCGGCTCTCGCCGCCGTCGAGGACGGGGTCGCTCCGCAGGCGACCGAGGAGGAACTGCGCCGGGCGGTCGCTCGGGCGCAGTGGACACCCCGCTACGTGGACTGAGCGCCGCCCCGTGCGCCGGCCTGGAAGGTCGTACTGTCTGAGGCACGACGGTCGACCCGTGGAGGCATCGGCGGCATGGACCAGGGACAGCCCCTCACCGACGGCGCGCTGAACGCGGCGGCGGACGCGTTCGAGCACCTGCGTCCCCGGCTGTTCGGCATCGCCTACCGCGTTCTGGGCAGCGTGTCCGAGGCCGAGGACGTGGTGCAGGACGTG
This sequence comes from Streptomyces sp. NPDC007991, assembly GCF_042958445.1. NCBI lineage: Bacteria > Bacillati > Actinomycetota > Actinomycetes > Kitasatosporales > Streptomycetaceae > Streptomyces > Streptomyces sp. NPDC007991. The sequence goes on along the minus strand of NZ_JBIBJD010000021.1, from coordinate 27,650 downwards.
TGGCTGCGCTGGCAGGGCGCGGACCGGAGCGCCGTGCTGGACGCAGGGGCGTTCCTGGCCAAGATCACCACACGTCTGGCGATCAACGTGGCCCAGTCGGCACGGGTCCGCCGTGAGGCCTATGTGGGGCCCTGGCTGCCGGAACCGGTGGACACCAGTGTGGATCCGCAGGTCGGCGCGGAGCGGGGCGAGGCGCTGGAGCTGGCCGTGCTGCTGGTCCTGGAGCGGCTGAACCCCGTGGAGCGGGCGGCCTATGTGCTGCGGGAGGCGTTCGACTACGCGTACGACGAGATCGCGGACATGCTCCGGTTGAGCCAGGCCAACACGCGGCAGATCGTCAGCCGGGCCCGCAAGCGCCTGTCCGCCGAGCGCCGTGAACCGGTCGACTCGGCACAGCACCGGCGCCTGCTCGAAGCCTTCGTCGCCGCCGCGCGGCACGGTGACGTGGCGGCGCTGGAGAACGTGCTGTCGGCCGACGTCGTCGCCTACGCGGACGGCAACGGCATGCGCGGCGTGGCACGGCTGGAGATCGTGGGCCCCGAGCGCGTGGCCAGGGTCACCGTTTTCGCCCGGAAGTTCTTCCCCGGGGCCGAGTACGGCATCGTCGAGGCCAACGGGCGGCCCAGCCTGCTGCTCGTCCGGGACAAGGCCGCCGTCGCCCTGGTGAGCGCCACCGTGGGGCCCGGCGGCATCGACGGGCTCTACTGGGTTCTGGCACCGCAGAAGCTGAGGGCGTACGAGCGGTCGGCGCGCAGGCTCACCGGCCGCCCGTAGGTCCTGTCCGACGACGGTCAGCGGTCAGTTCCGCCTGACCCACTCCTCGTAGCGGGTGGACGCGAGGTGCGCGGTGCCGTCGCCGGTGAGCACGTCGGGCATGCCCGCGAACAGGCCGGCGGTCTCGTCGGTGACGACGGTGCGGCCGTCCGGCTTCGCCGCCAGGGTGATTTCACCGAGCCGGTCGAGCCGGTGCACTTCGGGTCCCGCGATGTTCCGGATGCCGTTCGACGGTTCGCCCTGGGCGGCCTCGGCGACTGCCGCCGCGACATCGGCGGAGGCGATCGGCCGCAGCCGCGTGGACGGCAGCCGCACCTCACCGTCCTGGGTGGACATGTCCATCACCGGGGCGACGAACTCGAAGAACTGCGTGGCTCGCACGATGCTGTAGGGCACGCCACTGCCGCGCACGGCGTTCTCCTGCGCGACCTTGGCCTGGTAGTAGCCGTAGCCGGGCACCTGATCGACGCCGACGATGGAGAGCCCGACGTGGTGCCGGATGCCCGCCTCCTTCTCGGCGGCGAACAGGTTCCGCGCCGAGCGGGTGAAGAAGTCCAGCGCCGGCTCGGTGTCGAAGGAGGGCGAGTTCGACACGTCCACGACCACGTCCGCGCCCTTGAGGGCCCCGGCCAGTCCCTCGCCTGTGAGGGTGTCGACCCCCGTGGAGGGAGCGGCGGCCACGGCGTCGTGCCCCCGGTCGCGCAGCAGCGCGACGACCTGCGAGCCGATGAGTCCGGTACCGCCGACGACCACGATCTTCATGACTGTCTCCGTTTCGCTGAGGGGTTGACTCACCACAGAGACAGGACAGGGCCCGGGCTTGTGACAGCCGGCCCGGCCTGCGAGCCCTCTTCCCCCTTCTGAACAGGACGTCAGTCACGCAGCCACGGCGCGAGCATCCCGCCCCGCTTCAGCGAGCCGAGGACCATCGACACATCCACCGACACCGCCTCGCGCAGCCACGGGGCACGCGTGACGAAGTCGTGGAGCGCCGCCTCGTCCGCAAACGCGGTCAGGACCAGCAGCTGGCGTTCGCCGGTGACGAAGCTGACGTACCGGACGTGGGGGGATCCGGCGAGCGCCGCCGTCACCGTGCCGACCTCCGACGGCGCGGTGCGCACCCACAGCACCGCCTCCACCGGCAGCCCGACCAGCAGCGGTTCGATCACGGCACGGACGCGGACCCGACCCTCCCTGCGCAGGGCGCCCAGCCGGCGCCGGGCGGTGGCCTCGGACACGCCGGCCACCCGGGCCAGTTCGTCGAACGTGCACCGTCCGTCCTCGGCCAGGGCGTGCACCAGCAGGCGGTCGGCGCGGGTGAGTTCCCCGGCCCCCTCGAACGGGGGCGACACGTCCGCCGAGGCGGGGACGGCGCCAGCCGGTGTGCCGTCGGTCAGTGCGGCGATCTCGGCCTCGGTGAGCAGGCCCGCGTGCCACTCCCGGATCGTCCGCACGTGCCGCAGCACCGGGAGCGTCAGCGTCCGTACGACCCCGGGCACGCCCGGGAGTTCGTCCATGACGAGGCCCGCGAGACGGTCGCGGGGGCACTGCACCTCGGCGACGCAGTCCCAGGTCCCGGTCAGGACATGGGCGAAGACACAGTCGGGGCGGCGCGCCAGCGCGGTGGCGGCCACCCGGGCCTGGCCGGGTGCGCAGCGCACTGCGATCACGGTGCTGCGCCCGCGCACCGCCATGGCGCCGATCCGTACCAGCCCGGAGTCGAGCAGCCGGGTACCCCGGCGGACGACGGTGCGTTCCGGTTCGCCGAGCGCCGTCGCGACGCGGTGCCACGAGGCACGGCCGTCGATCTGCAGGGCGCTGATGATGCGCCGGTCCAGCGAATCGGCCACGAAGCCGGTGTGCGGTGCGTCCATCGGCCTGAGCTTATGGCCGATTCCGTCGATTTCACAGGGATTCTTGTTCCCATCCGTCGACGTCCCCGACTCTGCCGGGAAGCCGGACCGCGCTCTCCCTACCTCCGGAGGTGGCCGACATGACCGCGACACCCGGAAGTCCCCCTCACCCGCCCACGGCTGCCCCGTCCCCCGAGTCCTTCCCCGCCCCCACCACCCGGCGCGGGCGGCTGGCCGTCCTCGGGCCGGGGCTGGTCCTGGCGGCCGCCAGCGTGGGCGCCGGCGACATGGTGACGTCGCTGGCGGGCGCCGCCGGCTACGGCATGGCCCTGCTGTGGGCCATCCTCATCGGTGTCGTGCTCAAGTACGCGCTGACCGAGGCGGTGGGACGCCTGTATCTGGGGACCGGGCTGACGGTGATCGCGAGCCTGCGCTCGGCCGCCCGCTGGCTCCCGTCCGCCTTCTTCGCATTCGTCCTGGTCATCGGGCTGCTGTACGGCGCCGCCCTGAGCTCGGTGGCGTCGCTCGCGCTGTCGACGCTGTTCCCCGTGCTGCCGGTGAGACCGCTGGCCCTGGTGATCGCGCTGGCGTCGGCCGGGATCGTGTACGTGGGCCGGTACACGCTGTTCGAGCGGGTGATGAGCGGGTTCATGCTGGCCAAGTTCGTCGGCATGGTGGTGCTGGCCGTGGTCACGCTGGCCACCATGGACGACCCGTCCGCACTGGTGGCCTCGCTGCGGCCGCGGCTGCCTCAGGGCGACGTCATCACCGTGCTGGCGCTGGTCGGCGGAGTGGGCGGCACGGCCGGTGTGGCCTCGTACAGCTACTGGGTGCGGGAGAAGCGCTGGCGCCACACGAGCTGGCTGCCCGTCATGCGGGCGGACACCGCGGTGAGTTACACGGTCACGTTCCTCTTCGTGGTGTGCACCTCGATCGTGGGCACCGGCCTGCTGTTCGGCAGCGGCCGGACGATCACCGGCAACGACGGGCTCGCCGCGCTGGCCGAACCGCTCGGCGCGGACCTGGGGTCGGCGGCCCGGGTGCTGTTCCTGGGCACGTTCTTCCTCGTCACCCTGAGCGCCCTGGTCGGCGGCTTCAACGCCCTGTGCTATCTGCTGGCCGACTCGCTGCGCACCCTGCGCGGGGTGCCGGACGCCGAGGCCGAGCGGCACATGGGTCAGCGCAGCCGCCCGTTCCGTCTGTTCGTGCTCTACTGCGCGGCCACGTCCGTGGCGGTGACCTTCGCCGGGCGCCCGGTGCCCCTGCTGCTCACCTACGCCGCCGTGGGCTCCCTCGTCCTGCCGCTGCTGTCCGGGGCGCTGCTGGTGCTTCTCAACCGGCGCGGCCTGCGGGCGCCGTACCGCAACAAGCCTCTTTCGAACGTGCTGCTGTCGGGCTCCTTCGTCCTGTTCGGGGTGCTCGCCGTCGTCCAGCTCAAGGAAACCCTGGGAGGACTGTGAACCCCGCCGACCTGTGCTTCAGCACCGCGACCGAGCTCACCGCGGCCCTGCGCCGCCGTGAGATCTCCGCCCGCGAGGTCGTCACCGCCCATCTCGAACGGATCGACCGGGTGAACCCGTCGGTGAACGCGATCGTCACCCTGGTCGCCGACCAGGCCCTGGAGGCGGCGGCCGAGGCTGACGAACGGGCCGTCTCCCAGGCGGAGTTGGGTCCGCTGCACGGGCTGCCCGTCGCGCACAAGGACCTCCACGACACCGCGGGCATCCGCACGACGTACGGCTCACCGGTCCTCGCCGGCCACGTCCCGGCCCGGGACCACCTGGTCGTCGAGCGCCTCAAGCGGGCCGGTGCCATCACGCTCGGCAAGACCAACGTGCCCGAACTCGGCATGGGTTCGCACACCGTCAACCCTGTCTTCGGCGCGACCCGCAACCCCTACGACCTCTCGCGCAGCGCGGGCGGCAGCAGCGGCGGCGCCGGGGCCGCCCTCGCCTGCGGCATGCAGCCGATCGCCGACGGCAGCGACACCGGCGGCTCGCTGCGCAACCCGGCCTCCTTCAACAACGTGGTCGGCCTGCGCCCCTCCCCCGGCCGGGTCCCCTCCTGGCCCGACAAGGCGCCGTGGGCGCAGCTGTCGGTCAAGGGCCCCATGGCGCGGACCGTGCAGGACGTCGCCCTGACGCTGTCGGTGCTGGCCGGGCCGGACCCGCGCAGCCCGCTCGCTCTGGAGACGCCGGGTTCCCGCTTCGCCGGCCGGCTCGACGGCGATGTGCGCGGCTTGCGGGTCGCCTGGTCGCCCGACCTCGGCGGGAGCGTGCCCGTCGAGGCGGAGGTCCGGGACGTGGTGCGCGGCGCGGTGGGGGTCTTCGCGGCGCTGGGCTGCGAGGTCGAGGAGGCCTGCCCCGACCTGTCCGGCGCCGACGAGGCGTTCCACGTGCAGCGCGCCTGGCAGATGGAGCTCGCCTACGGGCCCCTGCTGGACGAGCACCGGCACCGCATGGCCCCGGACGTCGTCTGGAACATCGAGGAGGGCCGCAAGCTCACCGGCCCGGACCTGGGCCGCGCCCAGCTGCTCCAGGCCGCGCTGTTCCACCGGGTGCGCGCGTTCTTCGACCGGTACGACGTCCTGCTGCTGCCGGTGAGCCAGGTCGCGCCCTTCGACGTCGGTCTCCCTTACCCGGCGTCGGTGGACGGGGTCGCCATGGAGACGTATCTGGACTGGATGCGCTCGGCCTCTCTGATCACGATGACCGGCTGCCCGGCCCTGTCGGTCCCGGCCGGCTTCACCCCGGCCGGGCTGCCGGTCGGGCTCCAGGTGGTCGGGCCGCACCGGGGGGACGCGGCCGTGCTGAGGGCGGGACACGCGTTCGAGCAGGCGACCCGGTTCGGGGAACGGCGACCGGACATCGCGGTAAACACGGACAGGGCGGAGGGCGGCCGGTCATGAGCCCGCGCAGTGTCGTCGTGGTGGGTGCGGGCATGGCCGGGCTGGCGACGGCCTGGTTCCTCCAGGAGGCCGGTGTCGACGTCACCGTGGTCGACCGGCGGGGCGTCGCGGCCGGCGCGTCCTGGGGCAACGCGGGCTGGCTGTCCCCCGCCCTGACCGTGCCGCTGCCCGAACCGGCAGCCCTGAAGCTGGGGTTGCGCACGCTCCTCTCCCCCGCCTCCCCGCTTTACATCCCACCGCGTCCTGATCCGCGGCTGGCCCGCTTCCTGCTGGCGTTCACCCGGAACTGCACCCACCGGCGGCGGCAGGTGGCGATGGCGGCGCTGGCCGCGCTGAACCGCGGGGCGCTGTCGGCGTACGACGATCTGGCCCGGGGCGGGGTCACCGAGCCGACGCGCTCGGACGAGGCGTGTCTGATCGCCTTCACTTCCGCGGCCGGACGTGCCCCGCTCGTGGCGGAGCTGGACGCGGTGCGCGCGGCGGGGCAGGAGGTCGACTACGACCTGCTCACGGGGGCCGAGGCGCGCGAGGTGGAGCCCGCGCTCTCGTCACGCGTCGACGCGGCCGTACGGCTGCACGGCCAGCGTCACCTCGACCCCGGGGCGTTCGTCACGGCGCTGGCCGACGCGGTCCGCGACCGGGGCGGAAAGATCGTCACCGGCGTGGAGATCACCCGCGTCCGGGACGTGGGCACCGGGGTCGTCGCCCTCGCCCAGGACGGCACGTCCGTGCGGGCCGACGCTGCCGTCCTCGCGCCCGGGGCCTGGCTCGGCCGCCTGGCCGCGCCCTTCGGGGTGCGCGTCCCGGTGCAGTCCGGGCGCGGCTACAGTTTCTCGCTTCCTCCGGCCGGGCTGCCGACCCGGCCCGCGTACTTCGCGGAGCGGCGGGTGGTGTGCACACCGCTCGGGGACCGGGTGCGGGTGGCGGGCATGATGGAGTTCACGGCGCCCGACCGTCCCGCGGACCCTCGCCGCATCGAGGCGATCGTCAACGCCGTCGGGGACCTGCTCCCTTCGGCCGACCTCACCCGCCGCACCGACGAGTGGGCCGGCCCCCGCCCGTGCACGGCGGACGGCCTGCCCCTGGTCGGCCCGACCCGCTCGCCCCGGGTCCACGTCTGCGGAGGCCACGGCATGTGGGGCATCGCCCTGGGCCCCCTCAGCGGCAAACTGCTGGCGGAGTCGGTCGTCACGGGCCGCCGGGCGGCCGAGCTGACCGCGCTGCATCCGCTGCGGTGACGCACGGTCAGTGGCCGGTACGGTGGGCGTGTGCTTCGGCGAGGAGGAGGTAGCTCGCGGCGGTCCAGGTGTAGGCCCGGTCGCGCAGACCCGTGCCCGTGAGGGCGTCGAAGTTCTCGGCGAAGCCGTGCGTCTCGCACAGGGCGCGGAAGCGGGCGCTGATGTCGTCGGCGAGCCGGTCGTGGCCGGCGCGGCGCAGACCGTCCTCGATGAGGACGGTGGCGGGGGCCCAGACGGGGCCGCGCCAGTAGCCGTCGGAGAGGTAGTGCGGTGAGGTGGGCAGTTCGGTGGCGAGGCCGTACGGGGTCAGATGGGCCTTGATGTGGTCGGCCAGCGCGCTGCCGATCTCGCCGGGCAGGTGCTCGCCCAGCACGATGGGCATCAGGTCGAGGAGGCTGGAGCTGCTCCAGGTGTGCCCGGTGGCGGCTCCCCGGGCGACGAACCGTTCGCCGGTCCAGAGCTCGTCCAGCAGCGCCGACTGGGTCTCGTGTGCCGTGCGCGTCCACCGGCTCGCCTCGTCGGGCTTGTCCAACTCCACGGCGAGCCAGGCGAGTTCATGGAGCTGGAGGACGAGGAAGGCGGCCAGGTCGGCGGTGACGACCACCCGTTCGGGGTCGAAGGTGGTGGCGTTGTCCCAGCCGCTGTCGTTGCCGTGCTGGTAGTGGGGCAGGGCGGCGCCGGGTGCGCGTCGTGCGCTGAGCCAGAAGTCCGTCCAGCGTGCCAGCCGGTCGTACGTCTCGGCCAGTGCCGCCCGGCCGGGCGGCACCGGCAGCCGGCGGCGCAGACGGCCCGACGCCCAGCCGTGGATGGGCGGTTTGACGAAGTTGTGCAGGACCTCGGAGTGGGTGACCGAGTCGGGCAGGGCTCCGCTGCCGTCCTGGTGGTCGAAGGGCAGGGCGAACTGGTCCACGGCCAGTCCGGGACAGCCCGGGGCCAGGGCCAGGGCGTTGAAACAGTGGTCCCAGCTCCAGACCTTGTCCATCCAGTGCTTGGACATGAGCACGGCGGGCCGGGTGACGAGTCCGGTCGGGCGCACGGTCGCCGACCAGAGGACGTAGGCGGCGAGTTCGGCGGCGGGGGTGTCGGACGAGCGCCAGGGGGCCACCGCGTCGACGAAGTCCGCGAAGGTTCCGCGTGCCGCCGCCGCGACCTCGCCGAAGGCCGCCGAGGACGTGTACGGCGGGCGCGCGGTGTCGAGTTCCTCGACGGCGATCTCCCACCCGCCGTCCGCCGCCGCGGCCAGGGCGAGGCCACGCTCGCCGGCGCCCAGGGCCTGGGCGCCGGCGGCGCGGGCGATACGGCCGGTCAGGACGGTGACGCGGTAGCGGCGTCCCGTCTCGTACGACGTGAACACGTGTGCGTCCGCCGCCGGGTCGTGGAAGAAGTACGTCCCGCTGAACGGCGTCAGGACCTGCGCGGCCGCGAAGACGCCGAGGCCCAGGCCGCTGCCCCGCAGGCGCACGGTGTCCGGCGACTCGTAGGCGAGGTCGATTCGACCGGCCGGGGCGATCCAGCTGAGCAGTCCCGGGGTCGCCTCGACACGGGTGCCGGTGCGCTCGCCCGTCGCCGGGTCCAGGGGGACGAGGCTCAGGACGGCGTGCATGCCGTTCTGGTGCGAGACGAGGTGGAGGTCCTCGGCGTACGTCTTCTCCGCCACCACGGGTGAGATGCCGAACCAGGATCCGAACGTGCTGAACGGGATGTCGTGGACCGAGAAGGCCGGTCCGGACGACGGGGCGGCGGTCATGAAGGCGTGACTCGTTTCTTGAGCAGGGATCGTCGGCGGAAGGGAAGGGCCACGGGAGGTCAGTCCTTGACGGCACCGGAGGTCACGCCGGCGGCGACGTAACGCTGGGCCAGGACGAGGATCACCGCGGCGGGCAGCGAGGCCACGACGGCGGTCGCCATGATGGCGTTCCACTCCTGGTTGTTGTTGCCGATGTAGTGGTAGATGCCCAGGGTGATCGGCTCGTGGGCGCCGCCGTTGACGAGGGTGCCGGCGAAGACGAAGTCGGACCAGGACCACAGGAACGCGAACAGGGACACCGTGACGACGGCGTTGCGGCTCATCGGCAGGACGATGGACCGGAAAGTGGTCAGGGGCCCGGCGCCGTCCATCGTCGCGGCCTGGAGCAGTTCGCCGGGGATGCCGGACATGAACGCCGTGAAGATGAGCACCGCGAACGGGACGGCCAGGGTGGAGTCGGCGACGATCAGGCCGGGCACGGACCGGAGCAGGCCGAGCTGGAGGTAGATGGCGTAGAAGCCCATCGCCATGATGATGCCGGGGATCATCTGGGCGACCAGGAAGAGGAAGCCGAGCACGCCGCCGCCGCGCGGGCGGAGTTTGGCCAGGGCGTAGCCGGCGGGGGCGGCCAGTGCCACGGTCAGGACGACCGTGCCCAGGCCGATGACCAGGCTGGTCGCGAGGTAGGGCAACTGCTCGTCCAGGACGGTGCGGTAGCCGGCCAGGGTGCCGTGCAGCGGCAGCAGGTCCGGCGGGCTCTTGCGCATGTCCTGGTCGCGGGTGAGGGAGACGTTGAGCATCCAGTAGACCGGGAACAGCATGATCCCGGTCAGCAGCAGACCGATGGCCGTCTTCCACCCTGCGCGGCCGGTGCTTCGGTTCATGACAGCGCCTGCTTTCGCTGGACCCGGATGTAGACGAGGCCGAACACCAGCGCGGCGACGACGAGCAGGTTGCCGACGGCCGCTCCGGGGCCGAAGGCGGGCAGCAGGTTGCCGAAGCCGAGCTGGTAGGACCAGGTGGCGAAGGTGGTGGAGGAGTCGGCCGGGCCGCCCTTGGTCATGATCCAGATGATGTCGAAGACCTTCAGTGTGTAGACGAGGCCCAGGAGCAGGGTGATCGCGGACACCGGGCGCAGCAGCGGGAAGGTGATGCGCCAGAAGCGGTGCCAGGCGTTCGCCCCGTCCAGTGCCGCCGCCTCGTACAGGCTGGCGGGGATGGACTGGAGGCCGCTGTGGAGCACCACCAGGTTGAAGGGGACGCCGATCCAGATGTTGGCGATGATCACCGAGGTCAGCGACCAGGTCGGCGAGGTCAGCCAGTTCACCGGGTCGGCTCCGGCGGCACTCAGCAGGGCGTTGACGATGCCGGAGTCGCTGTTGAGCATCCAGGACCAGGTGGAGGCCGACACGATCAGCGGCAGCAGCCAGGGCACCAGGAACAGGGCCCGCAGGGTCACCGACAGCCGGAAGTTCTGGTGGAAGAAGACCGCGAGGGCCAGGCCGATGGCGTACTGGAAGACCAGGCACACGGCGGTGAACACCACGGTGTGGAGGAGGGCAGGGGCGAAGGTCGGGTCGTCGAGGACCTTCGCGTAGTTCTCCAGGCCCGTGAAGGGCGCGTTGCCCTGGACGAAGGAGCGGACGGTGTAGTCGCGCAGGCTCAGGTCGAGGTTGCGGTACAGCGGATAGGCGTAGAAGAGGACGAGGTAGAGGGTCACCGGGGCGAGGAAGGCCCAGGCGGCCCACTGCTGGGAGGTCGGACGGCGTCGTGTCCCGGCACGGGCCGGGGGCGGGGCGGAGGCCGCCGCCGGCCCGGCCGGGGTGGGCACGGGCCGGTGGGCGGGCGGGTGTGCCGTCTGCTTCATCGGGCCCATGTCACTTGACCGCGGCCTGCGCCGACGCCAGTGCGTCCTTGGGGGACTTGGACCCGCTGAGGGCGGACTGGACCGCCTTCCACAACTGCTCCGAGATCTTGGGGTACTTGGTGCCGAGGTCACCGCTGGTGCGTCCCTTGGCCGACTTGACCGCCTCCACCCAGGGCTTCAGTGCGGGGTTCGCCGCCACCTGCTTGTCCTGGACCTCACCGGTGGGGGCGACGTAGGACAGGGTGGTGTCGGTGTCGTACAGGTTCCGGGTGCTGGTCAGGCAGGTCGCCAGCTTCTGCGACGTGGTGTAGCGGCCGGTGTCCTCCTGGACCGGGAGGGTGACGAACTCGCCGCCGGTCGGGGCGGCGGCGTGGCCTCCGGCGGAGCCCGGGATGGGCAGGACGCCGTACTCGAAGCCGGCCTTCTCGGCGTTCGCGAGCTGCCAGGTGCCGTTCTCGGCGAAGGCGTAGTCGCCGCCGGCGAACTCCTGCCAGCTGGTCGTCTGGGTGTTGTTGATGACCGAGTTGGGGGCGTAGCCCTTGTCCAGCCAGCCCTTCCACAGCGACAGTGCGGACACGGCCTTGTCCGAGTCGACCTGGGTGAGCTGCGCGCCCGAGCCCCAGAACCAGGGCAGGAACTGGAAGCTGCCCTCCTCGGTGCCGATCGCCGAGAAGGTGATGCCCTTCTTGCCCGCCTTCTTCACCTTCGCCAGCGCCGCCGTCAGCGACGTCCAGTCCTTGACCGAGGCGATGTCCACCCCGGCCTCCTTCAGCACCTTCTTGTTGTAGTAGAGGGCGAGGGTGTTGGCGCCGATGGGTGTGCCGTACGTCTTGCCGCCCGACTGACCGGCCGCGAGCAGGTTGGGGTCCACCGTGGAGGTGTCCAGCTTGTTCTCGTCGGTCGTGGTGAGCACGCCCGCCTCAGCCAGGGTCGAGACGACCGGATTGTCGACGATCAGGACGTCCGGGGAGTTGCCCTGCTGGGCGGCGAGCAGCGTCTTGTTGGCCAGGTCGCTGGTGTCGTAGCCGGTCCGCTGGATCTTCACGCCGGCCTGGCTGCCGCACTTGTCGAGCAGCTTCGTCCAGGCCGAGCCCTTGGCGAACTGCGGGTACGGGTCCCAGATCGTGTAGGTGCCGCTGTCGGCGTCCTTGGCGTCGGTGCTGCCGGCGCCGGAGGAACAGGCGGTGCCGACGACGGCGACGACGGTCGACAGGGCCACGGCCGCGAGGCGCCGTCTGGAGGAGCTGTGCATGGCGGGTCCTTCGTTCTTGGCATACGGGTGCTGTGGGCGGGTGATGCGGGGTGTGCGGGCACGCCGAGGAGCGGCGTCGCGCCGCGTGAAGTGAGGAGCGTGCGAGGAGGGTCGGGGGTCAGGCGGGGGGCGGGCCGCCGGCGGGTCCGGTGCTGGCCCGCAGCGAGATGGGCGGTGCGAGGAGGTGGTGCCGGGGTGGCGCGCCGGGATGGTCGAGCCGTTCGATGAGCAGGTCGACGGCGCGCCGGCCCATCTCCTCGGCGGGTACGTCCGCCGCGGTGAGCTGCGGGGTCACCGTCTCCGCCCACCGGCAGGCGACGACTCCGGTGACGGAGAAGTCGCGCGGCACATGTCGGCCCGCCTGGGAGAGCCCTCGGTACAGGCCGCCCAAGGCGGCCTCGTTCAGCGTGACCAGGGCCGTCGTCGCCGGTTCGTCGTGCAGGATCTGTTCCAGGCACGCCTGGCCGGAGGCGGCGTCGTCCCCGCAGCAGTACGTCCGAACGGTCAGCCCGCGCTCGGCAGCCGCCTTGGTGAAGCCGTCCAGCCCCCGGTGCGCGGACTCGTATCCCGCCCGCAGGAGCTGCTCCGGCCGGTTGACGAAGGCGACCCGGCGATGACCGAGGTCGGCGAGATGGTGGACGCACGCCGCCGCCAGTGCGGTGTGGTCAAGGCCGACCCACCAGCCGTTCTCCGGATGAGCGGTGCGGCCGATGGCCACGGAGGGGAAGTCCAGGGCGGCCAGGTGGTCGACCCGGTCGTCCTCCAGGCGGATCTCCATCAGGATCGCGCCGTCGACCCGCCGCTCCCCCAGCAGCCGCTGGAAGGAGCGGTCGCTGTCCACGCCGCTCGGGGACAGCAGCACGTCGTAGTCGTACGCTGCCGCGGCCTCTACGACGCTGCCGATGAAGTCCAGCTGCATGCCGGTGTAGTGGTTCCCGGCGGGCGGGAAGACCAGGCCGATCGTGCTGGTGCGGCCGTTGGCCAGGGCGCGAGCGCTGGCGTTGGGCCGGTAGCCCAGCTCGTCGATGACCTCCTGGATCTTCCGGCGGGTCTCGTCCGACACCGGACGCTTGCCGCTCAGCGCGTAGGACACGGTGCTCCGCGAGACACCGGCCCGCCGGGCGATCTCACCGATGTTCACGGGCGACTCCTTGCGTGGGCTGTGGAACCGGCGAGTGTCGAACCGGTTCGCGTGAAGTGAAGCTAAGAACTGCCCGGGCGGCTGTCAACACCCCGCACGAACTTCTTGCCCTGTGACAGGGGTATTGCTGGGAGATTTCGCCGGTGCTAGCTTCCTGCGAACCGGTTCGACGAGCGGCCGCCTCCGTGTCCCACAAGGGATGACGGACGGATCGCAGCCCACTCCCCTGCACCGAGTCGAACCGGTTCGACTCCCTCGGGGTCCGATTCAGCGTCCGAGCAGTCAACGTCCGAGCAGTACGCAAACCACGGAGACCTCAGTGCGACGAAGTAGAACGACTGTGGCCGGAGCCGTCGCGACGGCCGCGCTCGCCACGCTCCTGGCCGGCCCGTCCGCGGGCACCGCCGGGGCCGCGGAGCGGGAACGGCTCGTCATCGATCTCGCCACCGACACCGGCGCCTTCCACGGCGGCGCCGCCGGCTCGCTGTACGGCGTGTACGGCGACGGCGTGCCGAGCCGCAACCTCATCGAGGGCATGCACCTGCGCACGGTGTCGACGAAGGCGCAGGACGGTCCGCAGCACCCGGGAGCGGACGCGCTGGAGATGCTGCCGCCGTTCGTGGACTCGGGCGGCAAGGACGTCTACATCTACATGACCGACATCTACCGCGGCTTCCCGTACCAGTGGCCGGGCGCCAACGGCCCCGAGCGGCTCGCGGACTTCAAGACGAAGATCAAGAAGCAGGTCCAGCAGGTCCTGACCATGGGGAAGTACAAGGACCACGTCGTCTATGTGCCCTTCAACGAGCCCGAGGGCAACATGTTCGGGACCGGCGAGTGGAGCTACGACAAGGTCTCCTGGCTGAACGACCCGCAAGCCTACTTCGCGGCCTGGAAGGAGGTCTACCACCTCATCAAGGGCCTCGACCCGGACGCCCGCATCGCCGGCCCCAACACCAGCGTGCTCTACAACCAGGTCAAGGGCTTCCTGCAGTACGCCAAGGCCAACGACGTGGTGCCGGACGTGATGACCTGGCACGAGCTGTCGTCACCCGCCGCGGTCCGCACGAACGTGGCGAAGTACCGGCAGATGGAGAAGGACGTCGGCGTCGGGCCGCTGCCGGTCAACGTCAACGAGTACGGGCACAACTACCACCTGTCCGTGCCCGGCCAGGTCGTCCAGTGGGTCTCCGCCATCGAGGAGTCGAAGATCGACGCCGACCTGGCGTACTGGAACATCGACGGCAATCTCAACGACTCGGCGGTGGAGGCCAACAAGGGCAACGGCCAGTGGTGGCTGTTCAACGCCTACGGGCAGATGTCCGGCCACACCGTCCAGGTGACCGCCCCGCACCCCAACCAGCAGTACACCCTCCAGGGCGTGGCGACCCTCGACGAGGACAAGAAGCAGTCCCGGGCCCTCTTCGGCGGCAAGAGCGGCGACGCCGACATCGTCTTCGACCACATCGACCCGAAGCTGTTCGGGAAGACCGTGCGCGCCACCGTCCAGGAGATCCCGTGGACGGGTCAGGTCGGCGACTCCGCCCAGCCGTCGCGGCTCGCGGACCAGGAGCTGACGGTCGGCGCGGACGGCTCGGTGACACTGCCGATGACCGGCATGAACGAGATGTCCGCCTACCAGGTCATCCTCTCCCCCGGCGGCAACGGCGGGAAGCCGGCGGCGCCTTCCGTGAGCTGGCGCAAGACGTACGAGGCCGAGAACGCCACCTACACCGGCAAGGGCTACTCCAAAAACGGCCCCGAGGGCACGCCCTCCGACGTCGGCAAGTTCGCCACGTCGGGCGCCTACAACGTGGGCGGTCTGCGCACCGGCTCCGACGGGGTCCTCTCCTTCGACGTCGAGGTCCCGCAGGACGGCACCTACGACCTGAGCGTCTTCGCCAACTCCTACAACCTGTACGACCTGGTGAAGGAGCAGGGCCCGACCAACGTCTTCCTGCGGGTCGACGGCAAGGAGCCACAGGAACTGCGGCTGCCGCTGGGCTACAAGTGGGTGGTGTGGGGCCACACCGACACGACGGTGAAGCTCACCGCGGGCAAGCACCGGATCACGCTGGCCGCCCAGGACCCCGACCTCGGGGTCACCAAGGGCGACGCGATCATCGACAAGCTCGACCTGTCCCTGCGCGACGAGCAGGTGACCGCCCCGGCGCTCTACGAGGCCGAGTACGCCACCCTCACCGGTACCGCGCCGCGCTACACCTACGGCGGTGCCTCGGGGCCGGGCGCGGTTCCGCTGCCGAAGGGCGCCTCCGCGACGTTCTGGGTCCACTCCCCCGCCGACGGTGAATCGACCGTGTCGGTCGACCACTTGGGCGGCGGACAGGCGAGCCTGGCACTCAACGGCGAGCAGCTCGACCTGCCCAAGGTCGGCGGGGCCGGGAAGGGCACGGACACGGTCCGGCTGTTCCTGTCCGGCGGCCTCAACAAGATCACCGTCACCGGTGCGGCACACGAGCTGGTCCTCGACCGGCTGCGGGTCGCCCCGTCGAAGGGCACCCTGGTGCCCACCGTCTACCAGGCCGAGAACGGCACGCTCACCGGCGCCGCGAAGGTCACCGACGCCTACCCGTTCGCCGCGAACGGCAAGGCCGTCACGGACATCGGCGACGGCAAGGCCAACGCCCTCACCGTCGACGTGGTCGCCGCCAGGGCCGGGCGGCACGCGCTGACCATCCGCTACTCCAACGCCGAGCAGGCGCCCGCCACCCACTACAACCCCGACCCGATCGCCCGCCACGCCGACCTCTCCGTCAACGGCGGCCCGGCCCGCCGGGTGCTGTTCCCGACCACCTTCCACTTCAACAACTTCTGGGACCTGACCGTCCCGGTCACCCTGAAGAAGGGCACGAACCGGCTCACCTTCACCGCCGGGGAACTCCCCGACTTCAACGGCGACACCTACAACCAGTACGACCAGCGGTCCCCGTACGCACCGGTGATCGACCGGCTCGCCGTCACGCCGATGGCGGCGAAGTAGCCTCTGGTGAACGCGTGGCGCCGGCGCCGGCGCCACGTCACCCACAGGGGCAAAAGGGGGAGCCGGGTCAGTCGAGGGCGACGCCCGTATGCCGTCCCAGGGCTGCGATGAGCCGCGCCTGGAACTGTTCGTCCCGCGTGGCGGGGTGGGGTGTCCGGGGCCGGCGGTGGTACCAGTAGCCGCCGGTGCTCGGGGTCACGTCATGGTGGGTGGCGAGCCATGCCTGGGTCTCGTGCCCGGCGGTCAGATCGTCCGGTGCGCCGCGACCACCCATCCGGGTGGGGACCCACCCGGGGTCGACCGCGTGGCTGGAGGTTCCCTCCCAGCGGGAGGCGAAGGCCAGCGCGAGGGTCGTGACCCACAGCTTCGTGTCGCTGTAGGAGGCGGCTCCGACGGCCAGCCGGCGCAGGTCGGTGGAGCCGCCGTGGTGCATGGAGCTGCTCAGGTAGACGAGCCGGGCCGGTTTGTCCATCAGGGCCGTCAGCAGGTAGGGCGCGACGGTGTTGACGGTGACGTCTTCGGGACGGTTCATGACGCCGGCGTTGTGGATGACGGCGTCGAAGCGGCCGAACCCGGCGGCCTGCCGGGCGACGTCGCGGATCTCGTCCAGGTCGGACAGGTCCCCGGTGACGACGCCTTTCCACCGGGCGGTGCCGTCGGCGTCGGCGAGCCGGGCGGGATTGCGGGCGTGGACGACGACGTCGTGCCCTTCGCCGGCCAGCGCGTCCGCCGTGTCGCGCCCGAGCCCGCCGGCCGCCCCCGTCACCAGAACCAGTGCCATGTCGGTCCCCTCTCCTGTCGTCGGGACTCTCCTTGCCTTCCGTGTGCCCGGGCCCGCGGCGCCGAGCCGTGCCGGGCGCGTCACGTCACCGCCACGACATCCAGGGAAACAGCCCAGGGCGCGCGCAGCGAAGCCACTGGTGAAGGGTGTACCGGCAGTACACCCCACGCCGCCGCCCACCGCTTCCACAAGAACTGGGAACCCGCCGCCGACATGTCCGTCGACCTCCTGCGCACCGAGGCCGGGCGCAGCCTCCACGACAAGGACTTGCACGACCTCGTCGGCGGCCGGCGCGGTGGGGCCTTCGGGGCCGGCGCGGAGCATCGCCTGGTGGAGGGCGTCGTGCTCGGGCGGGTCGGGCAGGGGGCCGGGGCCTCAAGGGACTGGATCATCAGGGCGACGACACGCCGCCAGGCGTCGGGGGCGGCGTCGCCGGTGGCGTTCACGACACCGGCGTTGGCCATGGATCAGCACCAGGTCCGAGGGGTCGAAGTCCTCGCGCAGCCGCTCGGCGGTTGGCGCGGCCGATGAGCCGGACCATGGCCTCCTACGCCTCGTCGCGGCGCTGCTCCAAGGCCTTGGCAGTGCGGAAGGTCCTGGAGAAGACTGCGTCGACCAGCTCCTCCTTCGTGGGGAAGCGGCGGAACATGGTGGCGATGCCCACGCCCGCGTCTCGGGCCACCGACGCCATCGAGGCGCTCAGGCCGTCGCGTGCGAACACCGAGCGCGCGGTGGCGATGATCCGCTCCCGGTTGTGCTCGGCGTCCTTGCGCAGCGGTGGGCCTGCGGGACCGTCGGAAAGCTGGGCGCCAGGACTCATACCGGCCACTGCAGCGATCAGTTCACCCTGTCCGGCTTCCTCCCTCACGGCATGGTCAGCACCTCCGGCAGCGGTGCCCGGCCGGTGAGGTTCTCCGGGCGCAGGATCGTGTCCAGTTGCTCCGTCGTGAGCAGACCCGCCTCCGTGGCCAGTTCCTTGATGCCGCGTCCCGTGGCGAGGGCCTGGCGCGCCAGCGTGGTGGAGGCGGTGTAGCCGATGTGCGGGGCGAGCGCGGTCACCAGGGCGATGGAGCGGTGGACCGTGTCGTGGAGGTGCTCGCGGTGGGCGGTGATGCCGGGCACGCAGCGGGTGGCGAGCGTGCCGCAGGCGGCGCGCAGATGGGTCAGGGAGCGCAACAGGCTGTAGGCGATGACGGGTTCGAAGGCGTTGAGCTGGAGCTGTCCGGCCTCGGCGGCCATGGTGACGGTCAGGTCGTTGCCGATGACCTCGAAGGCGACCTGGTTGACGACTTCGGGGATCACCGGGTTGACCTTGCCGGGCATGATCGACGAACCGGCCTGCACCGGCGGCAGGTTGATCTCGCCGAGCCCGGCGGTGGGGCCCGAGGACATCAGACGCAGGTCGTTGCACGTCTTGGAGAGCTTCACCGCGACGCGCTTGAGGACGCCGGAGAGCTGGACGAAGGCGCCGCAGTCCTGGGTGGCTTCGATGAAGTCGCCGGCGGGCCGGACGGGTTCGCCGCTGATGTCGGCGAGATGGCGGCAGGCGAGTTCGGCGTAACGGGGGTGGCCGTTGATGCCGGTGCCGATCGCGGTGCCGCCGAGGTGGGATTCCAGCAGGAGGGCGGCGGCCTCGTCCAGGCGCCGACGGTCCTCCTCGATCATGACGGTGTAGGTGGTGAACTCCTGGCCGAGGGTCATGGGGACGGCGTCCTGGAGCTGGGTGCGGCCCATCTTCAGGACGTCTGCGAACTCTGTCGCCTTGGCGTTGAAGGCCGTGGCCAGCCCTCCCAGGGAGACGCCGAGCCGGCGCAGGGAGGCGACCAGGGCCAGGCGTACGGCGGTGGGGTAGACGTCGTTGGTGCTCTGGCCGAGGTTGACGTGGTCGAGCGGGTGGATGACGTCGTAGCGGCCGCGGGGATGGCCGAGGATCTCCAGGGCTCGGTTGGCGATGACCTCGTTGGCGTTCATGTTCGTCGAGGTGCCGGCGCCACCTTGCACGGGGTCGACGACGAACTGCTCGTGCAGCCGGCCGGAGCCGATCTCCTCACAGGCACCGATGATCGCCCGGGCGATGTCCGGCGGCAGCAGGCCCAGGTCACGGTTGGCCCGGGCGGCCGCCTGCTTGACGGCTGCCAGTGAGGCGATCAGGTCGGGGAACTGCGCGATGGTCGACCCGGTGATCGCGAAGTTCTCCACCGCACGCACCGTGTGCACGCCGTAGTAGGCGTCGGCCGGGACCTCCTTGTCCCCCACCAGGTCGTGTTCCACGCGTGTGGTCGGCTCCATCTGATGCTCCTCGTCCGTGCGGGCCCCTTGACAGGCCGCTGCTCGCGGCATCAGTGTTACCGGCCAACACGCAGAACGCAATATATTGCATGGCAGGAGCATCATGAACCGCGTTCACCCTCACCCCACCAGCACGGACACTCCAGCGACCCGGCCCCCGGGCTTCTGGCGGCGCTGTCTGCGGATGCCGATCGGAGTCCAGTCGGTCATCGCCGTCGGTCTCGGCGCCCTGATCGGAACCCTCGCCCCGTCGGCGGGAGAGCAGATGAAGACCCTCGGGGAGGTGTTCCTGAACCTGGTGCAGGTCGTGGTCCTGCCGCTGGTCTTCCCGCTCATCGTGCTGGGCATCGCCCGCATGGAGTCGGTCAAGAAGGTCGGCCGGATCGCCGGCAAGGCCATCCTCTACTTCGAGCTCGTCACCACCGTCATCCTGCTGATCGCGGTGGCACTGGCCAAGCTCACGGGCATCGGCAAGGGCGCTCCCGTCCACGGGGCCGACGCCAAGGACCTGGACGGCCTGAGCCAGGGCGTCGACTTCCACGAACTGCTCCTGCACGCCGTACCGAAGAACATCTTCGCCGCGTTCAGCGAGGGCAACCTGCTCGGCGCGATCGTCTTCGCCCTCCTCGTGGGCGTCGCCATGGCCGCGATCGGCGAGAAGTCCGAGCCCTTCGCCGCCGTCCTGGAGTCCGTCGCCGCGGTGATGTTCAAGGTCGTCGGCTACGTCATCCGCATCGCACCGCTGGGCGTGCTCGGCTTCATCTCCTACGACGTCGCCCACTACGGCTTCGGCAACCTGCGCAGCCTGCTGGGGTTCATCGCCGTGGTCTACGCGGGCCTGGCCATCGTCGTCGGCGTGCTGTTCCCGCTCATCGCCGCGCTCTACCGCATCCGCTACGTCGAGCTGATGAAGTCGATCGCCGGGCTGGCCGGGATCGCCTTCGTCACCCGCAGCTCCGAGTCCGTCCTGGCCCCGCTGATGGGCAAGCTGGAGGCGTTCGGGCTCAGCCGCTCGACGACCTCGTTCGTCGTCCCCCTCGGCTACTCCTTCAACACCGACGGCTCCGTCCTCTACCAGGCCGCCGCCCTGGTCTTCCTCGCCAACGCCTACGGCGCCGACACGTCCCTGCCCGCCCTGCTCCTCATGGTGGGCGTGCTGGTGATCCTCTCCAAGGGCATGGCCGGCGTCGCCTCCGCCTCCATCGTCGTCCTCATCGCCGCCGGCAACTCCGTCGGGCTGCCCGCCGAAGGCATCGCGCTGCTCCTCGGCGTGGACTTCATCGTCGACATGGCCCGCACCGGCGTGAACGTCATCGGCAACTCGCTCGCCGCCGCCGTCGTCGACAGCTCCGAGAAGAGGCGCGAGGCGAAACGCGGCGGGCAAGACACCCCCGGCAGCCCGGCCGAGGCCGGCGCCCCGGCCCTGACGAAGGAACCCGCGCAGTGACCACGCCCACCTCGGAGATCATCGGCATCCTGGGCGGCATGGGGCCGGCGGCCACCGCCGACTTCTACGCCAAGCTGGTGTCGATGACCCCGGGCCGCAGCGACCAGGACCACCTGCGTACGGTCATCTGGTCCGACCCCACCGTCCCCGACCGCACCGAGGCCCTGCTGGGCGACGGCCCCGATCCCACGCCCTGGCTCCTCGACGGCAGCCGCGTCCTGCGCGAGGCCGGCGCCACCGTCATCGCCATCCCCTGCAACACCGCGCACGCCTTCGTCCCGCGTATCGCCGACCACGTCGGCCTGCCCATCGTCCACATGATCGGCGAAGTGGCCCGGTACCTCACCACCGTGAGCCCCCGTATCCACACCGCCGGACTGCTCGCCACCACCGGCACCCTGCGGGCGGGCCTGTACCAGGAGTGGCTGGACCGCTTCGGAATCCGTCTCGTGCTGCCCGACGACGACAGCCAGGACCGGGAGGTGATGGCCGGCATCCGTGCGGTGAAGGCCGGGGACCGGGACAATGCGGCCGCTCCCCTGGAGCGCGCCGCGCGGCGCCTGGCCGGACAGGGCGCTCAGGCCGTGATCGCGGGCTGCACCGAGATCCCTCTCGGCCTGCCCGCCGACGCCGTGGACGTCCCCCTCGTCGACCCCGCGCTCGTCCTGGCCCGGGCACTCGTCCGCCGGGTCGGAAGAGGAACCACCGCCGGAGAGGCCGCCTAGAGCGATGTACTGTACGCAATATGTCACTGGACAGCCCTGTCTCCCGCCGCCTCCTCAGCGACGAGGTCTTTCACCGCCTGCGTGACTCCATCGTGCGCGGAGAACTCGCCCCCGGTGAAAAGGTCAAGGACGGCGAACTCGCCGAGCGCCTCGGGCTCAGCCGCACACCGGTGCGCGAGGCGCTCGCCCGGCTCGCGGACATCGGCCTGGTCGAGGCGAAGCCCGGCGTCTACACGCGCATCACCACCCTCAACCGCCGCGACGTCGAGAAGACCCTCGCCGTGCTGCGCTCCCTGGACCAGCTCGCCGTCGAGACGGCCGTGCCGGTCATGACCGAGCAGGACCTCCAGCGGATGCGCGAGGCCAACCGGGACTTCGAACGGGCCGTCGCCGCCAACGACACCGACGCCGCCCTCGCCGCCGACGACCGTTTCCACGCCGTCCCCATCGCGGCGGCGGACAACCCCGTCCTGAGCCGGATCGTCGAGCAGCTCCACCCGCAGATCCACCGCATCCTCTACCGGAAGTTCTCCACTCTCCTCGGCGGCCGCAACACCATCGAGCACCACGGCCGGCTCGTCGAGGTCTGCGCCGGCGGCGACGCCCACGCGGCGGCCGGGCTCTCGGGCCAGCACTGGTCGGAACTCGGCGGCCACATCAACCGGCTGTTCGACACCAACCAGTTCACGGAGGCCGCGTCCGACTGACAGGACGGCAGGCAGACCGACGTGGGGTGCGGGGCGGGGACGGTCATCCCGTCGGGGCTTCCTTCGGCCTCGCGCAGGCGGGTGAACGTCTCCGGGCCGGAGAGGTCGCTCGAGACGGGGTCGGCCCGGCAGCGGACGATCGTGCCCTCGGCCGTGTCGGCGAGGTGCAGAGTCGTGCCGTCGGCGGTGAAGGCCGGGCCGTTGGCGATGGTCAGGCCGTCGAGGACGCGTACGACCGTGCCGTCGGGGTCCGTCCGGACAGGAGGGTGTCCACGCCCTCCGGCTCTGCCGCGTCGGGCCGGTCCAGCACCAGCAGCAGTTCGGTCGAAGCACACCGTGAGGCCGGGCTCCACTTGGGGGCGTGCGGCACGCGGAGCGAGACGCGGACGGGAGGACGCCGTCGGCGAGGACACCGCGGAGTTCGTCCAACGCCGCGCCCCACCACCCCATGTGGCACACCGACGGGGACTGGATGCGGCAGGTGAACGCCCCGCCGGCCCGGTCAGCGCAGCGCGGCTGACAGCCGGTACCGTCCGGACGGCAGGCGGTACGAGCAGACCCCGTCCGCGGCTGAGAGGAAACGCACTCCGGGCACCCCCGCCAGCGGGGTGCGCCCCTCGCGGACGGTGTCGGCGGAGGTCGCCGGAAGGCGCAGGGTCGCCTCGCTGTTGGGGGGCACGACGGCGTCGTACACCAGGGTCCGGCCCGCCTCGACGACCTCCCACGCACTTGTGATCTCGCCGTACGGCGACTCGTACGAGCCCGACACCCGCGTGATCCTGCCCGTGGGATCGAGGTGGGGCCGCAGCAGGAAGTGCCGGAAGCCGGGGCTGTCCGGGTCCGGGGCGATGCCGGCCATGTGCGTGTACATCCACTCCATGATCGCGCCGTAGGCGTAGTGGTTGAAGGAGTTCATGCTGACCGGGCCGAAGCCGGCGTCGTCGGAGTAGGAGTTCCAGCGCTCCCAGACCGTCGTGGCGCCGTTGCGCACCGAGTACAGCCAGGACGGCAGGGCGTCCTGGTGCAGCAGTGCGTACGCCAGGTCGGCGCGGCCCTCGTCGGTGAGGACGGGGGCGAGGACGTTGACCCCGAGGAAGCCGACGGACAGGGTGTCCTCGGCGTACCGGACCCGGCTGCTGTCCGGGTGCGCCGCCTTGTAGGCCGCGTCGTTGCCGATGTTGTCGGCCAAGTGCCCGAGCAGGGCGCGGCGTTGTGCCTGCGTCTCGTAGAACCCGAGCTTGAGGACCCACAGCAGCGCTGTCTGGCTGTTGTCCTCCGTCTTCTGGTCGGGGTCGGCGCCCGGCTCGATCGGGGAGGCGTCGCCCAGGCTGGACTTCACCGTGACCCGGCCGTCCGATGTGCTCAGGTACGTCGTGATGAACGCCTGCCTGATGCGGCCGAAGAGGCGCTGGTACTCCTTTGCCTCCGCCGTCCTGCCGGTCGCCCTGGCCATCTGGGCCATCAGCCGCGCGGAGTAGCCGTAGTAGACGTCGCTCATGAGCTGCGCGCTGGTCTTCTGCGGTGCCAGCCAGTCGCCGGTGAGGGAGCCCTGCCCGGCGTAGGTGTCGCCGGTCTGCTCGTGGATCCAGTCCAGGTAGCGGGTCATCGCAGGCCAGTTGTCCTCGATGATGGTCGCATCGCCCGTCATCTGCCAGACCGTCCACGGGACGATCACCCCGCAGTCCGCCCAGCCGCTGCCGCCGCCGGGGAAGTTGTACCGGCCGCCGGGGGCCACGCCGGTGAACTGCGCTCCGTCCGTGCCGTAGACGGCCTGGGAGTCGACGACGGTGGTCTGGAAGTGGCTGAGGAAGGCACCGGCGTCAGCGTTGAACAGGCCGGTCCTGGCGAAGACCTGGGTGTCGCCGGTCCAGCCGAGGCGTTCGTCGCGCTGCGGGCAGTCGGTCGGCACCCAGAGGTAGTTGCCGCGCTGGCCCCAACGGATGTTGCTCATCAGCCGGTTGATGTCGGGGTCGTCGGTGGTGAGGGTGCCGGTCTCGCGGATCGCGGACGTGGCGACCTTGCCGGTCAGACCGGTGATCGTGACGGTGTCCGTCGCGGTGACGGAGACGTAGCGGAAGCCGTAGAAGGTCAGGGCGTCCTGATGGGTCTCGCCGTGCCGGTCGCCCTTGAGGATGTACGTGCTGGTGGCCTTGGCGCTGCGGAGGTTGGCCCGGTAGACGGAGCCCTCGGGGCCGTCCGCGCCGGCGCTGTCGTCGTTGAGCATCTCGCCGAACCGGAACTCGACCCGGGTGCCGGCCGGGCCGCGCAGGCCGTAGCGGGCGACGCCGACCATGTTCTGGCCGAGGTCGAAGACGGCCGTCTCGCCACTTCCGATCGTGACGGCGGCGGAGGCCGCCTGCTCCGGGTCGGTGACCGTCCGGGCGGGGTCCACGACGATGCGCCCCTTGCCGTTCGGGCTCCCCTCCTGGCCGGTCACTCCGGTGGCGACGGTGATCGACCGCGGCCGCCGGTCCCACCGCGGCATCAGGCGTGCCGTCTCGGCCGGGTAGGCGAGGAGCCGCGCGTCCGGGTACCTGTCCTCGAAGGCGACGCGTTCCACGTCCGTCCACGCGCCGTCGTCGAATCCGGGCGCCGTCCAGCCGGGCAGTTCCCTGCGGGCGTCGTAGGTCTGGCCGTCGTAGATGTCATCGGCCCGGTACGGGCCGGTGTCCGTGGCCTTCCAGCCGCCGTCCGGGGCGGTGACGACCGTCTGCTCCGTGCCGTCGGTGTACCGGATGAGCAGCTTGGCCTTCACCGCCAGGGCGTTGCCGTCCGCCGAGTAGTACGTACTGCCCTCGGAGACACGGCCGTTGTACCAGCCGTTGCCCAGGACGAAGGCGAGGGCGACGGTCCGCCGCCGCGTCACGAGGTGCGTGACGTCGTAGGTCAGGTAGGTGACGCGCTTGTCGTAGTTGGTCCAGCCCGGGGGCAGCAGCTCGATCGTGGTGCCGCCGTCCTGCGGGACCGTGACGTGCTCTGCGTTGACGTGGGCGTCGTAGACACCGAGGGCCGAGACGTACAGCCGCGCCTCGCGCACCTGCCGCCGGCCGTCGGCCCTGAGGGGTGTCTCTTTGCGCAGCAGGGGAGCGCCTGCCGAACCGGGGACCTTCCCCTTCATCCCGATCCATTGCGCGCCGTCCCATCCGGTCACGCCGTCGGTGCTCATCAGGCCGGTCTCGAAGGTGGCGGGGGATGCGACGCCGACCGGACGGTCCTCGGCGTCCCAGACGGTGACGGTCCAGTGGTAGCGGGTCGAGGCGCTGAGCGGCTCGCCCTCGTAGCGGACGGCCACCGACTCGGAGGAGCTGACGCGCCCGCTGTCCCAGAGATCCGCGCGGGCGGTCGAGAGTTTGTCGGGCGAACTCGCCACGAGGATCCGGTACGACCCCTGGCTCCGGCCGCGCGCCGCCGACCGCATACGCCATCCGAAGCGCGGCCTGTTCGCGTCCACGCCGAGCGGGTCCGTGCGGTGTTCGACGGTCAGCCCCCACACCGCGGCGCCTTGCGCGGCGCGGGACGGCTCCGCCGCCGCGCTCGTGCCGCCTCCCGTGGCCCCGGCCCCTACCGACACGACACCGGCCGTCGCGGCGAGCACGGTGCGGCGAGGCACCGCCGTGCTGTGCGCGCTGGGAAGCTCTCCCGCGCCGGGCTCCCGGCCGCCGCCGTCCGCACTGCGCTCCTCACGCCTCACACCTGCTTCCTTTCGGTTCTCCGGTCACCGGCCGGCAGGGCGATGACCGGCTGGGCATGGCCGGCTCTTCTTGAATCGATTCAGAAACAGCGGTTTGGGTAACGTTTCCCAAAGGGGTGTGGCCAGACCCTAGAGAGCGGCCCGAGTGGCGTCAAGGGGCCCGGCATACACTCGGCGGCACACGTTTCCCGGAGAGGCAGGGGACCGGATGGAACCCCCGGCACCACGTCGCAGAGTCACCATCGTCGACGTCGCCCGACATGCCCAGGTGTCCACCACCGCCGTGTCCAAGGTGCTGCGCAACGCCTACGGCGCCAGCCCCGAGATGCGCGCCAAGGTGCGCCGGGCGATCGACGAGCTGGGCTACCGGCCGCACGCGGGCGCCCGGGGTCTGCGCGGGCAGACCTACACCATCGGCGTGATGCTGCCCGACATCCGCAACCCGTTCTTCCCCGAGATCCTCGACGGCGTCACGGGTGCGCTGGAGGACACCGAGTACCAGGTGCTCCTCGGGCCGGGCTGCAACGGCGAGCGGGCGGAGGCCCAGGTCACCGAGGCGATGATCGACCGCGGCATGGACGGCCTCGTCCTGGTCGCCCCCGTCTCGTCACGCGCCCGCCTCGAACACATCGCCTCCGCCGTGCCCACCGTCGTCATCGGCCGGCACGGGACCTCCGCGCTGTACGACACGGTGGTGGACGACGACATCGAGGGCGCCTCGCTGGTCGTCGGCCACCTCGCAGGTCTCGGGCATCGCCGGATCGCCCATATCGAGCACCACGAAACCGATCCCGCGCGCCTCGCCGAGATGCCCAACGCCCGGCGCGCCGACGGTTACCGGCAGGCCATGCGGGCGCACGGCCTGGAGGAGTGGACCGACGTGGTCTCCACCAGCTACACCCAGGAAGGCGGCTACGAGGGCGCGAAGCGACTGCTGGCCCGTCCGCACCGCCCCACGGCTGTCTTCGCCGGAGCGGACATCGTCGCCATGGGCGTACTCCAAGCGGTCGCCGAGGCCGGGCTGTCCGTCCCCGGCGACCTCGCCGTCGCGGGCTACGACAACACCACCTTCGCCGCCCTGGGCCCGATCTCACTGACCAGCGTCGACCAGGCGGGGCACGAGATGGGCAGGAGCGCCGTGCGCCTCCTGCTCGGCCGGATCGCCGACCGTCACCGACCGTCGGAGCGGGTCGTACTCTCCCCCACCCTCGTACCCCGCCGGACCACGGCCCCGGCGCAGGCGGCGTCGTAGAAGACGTTTGACTCGGGCGGCCGGAAGTTCACCTGCGTGCCGCTCGTGTTGCGGCACATGCGGTTTCCTGGCTCCGCAGCCGTCTCTGCGTGCTACTCAACCAGGGCTCGAATTTCCGCCAATTGCGGCTCCGTCACGCCGCATTCCGCGCCCTGTCCGCCGGCTGGGCGCGATATGGGCGAGTCTGCGGGTGCCGAGCGGGGAACATGGTGCATTGTCGTGGCCCTGAGACGATCGCCGTGGAGGCTGAAGGCGTGAACAACGTGGACGCACCGGACAGTGGAATTCTTCTCTTCCGCAACACCATGCGCATCACCGAGGGGCATCTCGATGCCTACCGGGAAGCCGTCGAGAAGGCTGTGCGGTTCGTGGAGCAGCACGGTCCCCAGGTCATGGTGGAGGTGTTCATCGACGAGCAGAAGCTGTTCGCGCACAGTTTCCAGATGTACCGGGACTCGGATTCCGTCCGTGCACACTGGAAGATGTCCGAGCCGTACATCCAGGAAGTGATGAAGCACTGCCGGGTGGAACGCTTCGAGGTGTTCGGAAAGCCCGATGCGGACGTGATGGCGGGCGTGCGGGGATCTCTCGACGACGAGGTCTCACCCTCGTTCGCGGTGCGCTTCACGGGATTCATGCGACTCGACGCCTTGCGGTCCACGCAGTAGCGGCCCGCTCCGCTGAAGCGGCGTAAGCCAAGCCCGCCCCGACCGCATGCGCAGTGCGCGGCCGGGGCTCTTTCGGTGTGCTTCTGTGGGTCAGCCGATGACGGTCCAGGTGTCGCCGCCGGCCAGCAGTGCGGCCAGGTCGCCCTTGCCGTGCTGTTCGATGGCCGTGTCGAGCTGGTCGGCCATCTGTGTGTCGTAGACGGGGCGGTCGACCGAGCGCAGGACACCGATCGGGGTGTGGTGCAGGGTGTCCGGGTCGGCGAGGCGGGACAGCGCGAACGCCGTGGTCGGGGACTCGGCGTGCGCGTC